>JAIEQL010000032.1 GCA_019747735.1 Chthoniobacterales bacterium
ATATGGACATACTCGAGGACGCGAGCACTGGAGCGACGCCGTAATGCCCAATTTTAGTCTTTTCAAGACACCCTCTACTCTTCATTCTTCACCTTTTATCTTACATATCTATGATTATCGGCGTCCCTAAAGAAATTAAAAACCATGAATATCGTGTTGGCCTTACTCCCAGCGCTGTTCGCGAATTAGTGTACCATCAACATACTATCCTGATTCAGGAAAATGCAGGTAGTGCGATTGGATTAAGCAACCAAGAGTACCTCAAAGCAGGTGCTCAAATCATACCAACAGCGGAAGAAATTTTTGCGCGCGCCGAGATGATTGTGAAAGTAAAAGAACCGCAACTTCAGGAATGCGCCCTCTTACGTCCAGGGCAAGTACTCTTTACTTATCTTCATTTGGCTCCTGATCTTGAGCAGACACAAGGCCTCCTAAAATCAGGTTGTATTGCGATTGCTTACGAGACCGTGACCGATCGACAAGGAGCTCTTCCTCTACTCACACCGATGAGTGAAGTAGCAGGCCGCATGTCGATTCAAGCAGGTGCTTATTGTTTACAAAAAACACAAGGAGGCAGCGGCATGTTACTAGGCGGTGTTCCAGGAGTTCCTGCGGCTCATGTGGTCATTCTCGGTGGAGGTGTTGTTGGCACTAATGCTGCCAGAATGGCTCTGGGACTTGGTGCTCAGGTTACAATCCTAGATAAATCTCTACCACGCTTGCGCGAACTGGACCTTCACTTTGGGGAGCGACTTCAAACACGTTATGCAACTCTTGATGCGATTGAAGAACAAGTCACCCATGCCGATCTGGTTATTGGCGCGGTCCTTGTCCCAGGAGCATCCGCCCCACGCCTTGTTTCCCGTGAAATGATTTCCAATATGAAATCGGGTTCTGTCATTGTCGACGTAGCAATTGACCAAGGTGGGTGCATTGAAGGGGCAAAGGCAACAACTCATGACAATCCCACCTTCACCATCGATCAAGTCACTCTCTACTGCGTTGCTAACATGCCAGGCGCTGTGGCTAGAACATCTACTTTTGCTCTCAACAATGCCACCCTTCCCTTTACCTTAGCCATTGCGCAAAAGGGATGGTATCAGGCATTGCTTGAGGATCCTCACCTACGTAATGGTCTCAATATTTGTGAGGGAAAGATCACTTATAAAGCTGTAGCTGATACTCATCAGATACCTTATGTTTCTTGGTTGGAAGAAAAGAAAAGCTAAGAGAGCCCAAACGGTTCTCTCTTAATCGGCGTTATTCCAGCTCCCCTCACCCAATTTAAGACCTTCTCGACGTTGCTTTCAATTTTAGCTCCTGCTAGCTCCGTCACCTTATCTTCCAAGACAATATCAAAATCGGAAGCGCCCCAAGTGAGTGCTAAAGGGCCTTGATCACCTTGTGTTAGAAAAGAGGCCCGTATCACTGGAATGTTGTCAAGGTAAAGCCGGCTTAGGGCAACAGCTTTGAGATACTCTTCATTACTAATACGAGAGCCACGTAAGGCCGTATGATCAGGCTGATAGGTCCAGAGCAAAAAACTTTTAAAGCCACCAGTTTTATTCTGTAAGGCCCTTAACTGTTCTAAATGCTCTAAGCGATCCTCCCAAGTTTCTCCAAATCCAATCACCATCGTCGCTGTCGTTCCATAACCGAGGCGTTGAGCCAACTCCATTCCATCGAGATACTCTTTCACAGAATATTTACGAGGTGACAATTCTTGACGCCATTGATCGGTTAAAATTTCGGCACCCCCACCAGGGATCCAACGCAAGCCTGCTTGCCAGAGCCGTTGCAACGCTTCTTCTAAAGAAATTTTGGAATTGCGAGCAATAAAAATGACCTCGACAATAGTGGGTCCATAAATTTCTAAAGCATTGCCATAGCGCTCTCTCATTGCATAAAAGAGGGTTTCATAATGGTCAATTTTAAGCTTCGGATGAAAACCTCCCTCCATGGCAACCAAGCTTCCACCAGCAGCTAGAAGAGCATCGCATTTTTGAAAAATTTCTTCCTGCGTAAGGACATACCCCTCGGGATCATGAGGCCTGCGATAAAAAGCGCAATAACTGCAATTCGCAATACAAACGTTAGTTGTACTAACGATCCTCATAACAAGATAGGTAGCCGTCCCATCAGGAGAGTGAGCACACCTTTTCTCATGAGCACGAAGCCTCATGATTTCTGGATTTCCTCGTAGAAGAGTTAAGGCCTCTTCTTGAGTAAGCTGATTTTTTTGGGTCATAATTAGCTAATAATCGTTGCTAAAAAAAACAAAAAGCCAACAAGAATATTCACATGAAAAAAAGCACGATTAATTTGGTCAATATTTGCTGTTGTTGCAATACGATGTTCATAGAAAAGCAAGAAAGGAACTGGGAGCAGAACATAATAATAAACAGAATGTTGCTGCGTCATCATTCCAAAACCAATCAATGCGACAAAAAGAAGGAGATGAAGCCACCGAGCTAGCCGTAAAGCGCTTGGAATACCCAACCACACCACCATCGAATATAAATGCTCTTTTTGGTCAACCTCTACATCTTGAGTGGCATAGATGATATCAAATCCTGCCACCCAGCAAAGCACTCCTGCTGCTAGCACAAGCACGGGAAAATCAATACATCCTCTTACAGCAATCCACGCTCCTACTGGCGCTACCGCGAGAGCAAGTCCTAAAAAAAATTGAGCAAATGGAGTAAAGCGTTTTGTCAACGAGTAGAAAAAAATCACCCCTAAAGCGACGGGAGATAAAACAAAACAAAGATGATTAATCAATGCTGTCACCCCAACAAAAAAAAGAGCAGAGCTACCACAAAGAAAAATTGCTATTGATTTTGAAACCAACTGATGACGTAGCACTGTCCGCGGATTGCGTTGGTCGATCTCCCAATCAACAATTCGGTTAAAACTCATTGCTGCGGTACGTGCTAATACCATGCACGCTAAAATCTGTAAAAAAAGAGGACAGGCAGGCCACCCGTGAGAGGCAACCACCATTGCCCCTAAAGCAAAAGGAAGAGCAAAAAGCGTATGTGAGAACCGAATAAAGGTGAGAAGATTGCTAATTACACTCATCACAAAGCTCTTTCTTTTAAGATCGCTTGGGCCGCGGCAACAATCTCTCTTTTTTCATGAGCTTGCTCTTGAGAATCGCTATTTTGCTGGGCATAAGCAGCGATGATGTTTTTTAATTCTTCCTCTTGTTGAAAGGAAAAATATTGGTGCAAATCCTCCGTCACTGTATGAATGGCCTGATGTTGACGAAGCACTAACCACTCCCAGGTGCGCGTCTGAGCTTGAAGTTGAGCCTGTTGAATTTTTTCAGGCTTAGCAAAAAAGCTCTCCCCACCTAATTGCCCATGCCATACATCTAAAGCACCCGGCCCTTTTTCATGCAGTTTTATTCTAGCTTGATGGGCTACCTCATTCGTACTTACTCCTATGAATAGAGAAGCAAGAGCACTACCAATACGCTTACTTATCGAAGGAGCTATTTTCTCAGGAGCATGGGCAATCTTATTAAATTTTCCATTGTTATCAAATTCAAGCATGAGCGTTTTTTCAGGCGCTTCCTCAGAAAAAACCTCTACAGGAGTCTTAGAGCCGAACAAGGCCCCATCATACATCGCCTCTCCTTTTTCATTAAGGGGTGGTTTAAAAATAATGGGTAACGACATAGAAATTCGCACAGCTTGGGCAACCGACATATCAGGAGTTGTTTCTGCATTATAATATTCAATGCTCTTGGTCGTAGAGTTATATCCGGTAATGATAAGGTTTTTAAATTGAGAAGGATTGATCTGATGCAGTACTGCTAGGTGAGCAAAGGTAATGATTGGCTTTTCATTAAGTTCCTCTTCCATTTTTAAAAGAGTTTTTAAATCGCCAGCTTCTTTTGGCGTCAGCTTGTTTCCTGTTGATAACTCTTTCTTTTTGGTCTCAATAAAATGACAGATCGTTTTCAATCCTTCTTTTTCAATAAGGGTAGGAAGGCGTGTTCCTTCAAAAAAACCAAAATTAGAAAACTGCTGATTTACTGATTCTTCAGATGGCCTTAACGCTTCTAAGATAGGGAAGTTACTCAAGTGCTCTATTTCTTCTGTGCTCAATCCACAAGCCAGAGCGGCAATTGTAATGGCTCCTGCAGAACTTCCTGCAACACTTTTAAGAGAAGCAAGCACTCCTGCTTGTTGCATCGATTTCAGCACATAGGGATAGACCATTCCGCGAACCCCTCCCCCCGCTAAGGCCATATTTTCAAGTGGAGGAGCTGGTTCTAGAATAACCCACTCCTCTTTCTCTCCATTGTTCATTTTATGAATTTGAGGAACTTGAGAAGGAAAGGCAAACGCGGCTCTCAGTGCGAAGAGAGCCTGCAGTGTTTCATAATGCAAAGACTGAATGAAATGACTTGTCGAAGTTTTACTAGGAGACTCTCTTTCAAAAAGAGGATCGAGTTGATCAAAATAGACCTGTTCCGCCTTCTCTTGAAAATCTTCATACTGCGAACTTCCTGGCTGCAGCGCTATCTCCTCTCTCATTGTTTTCACTGCTGAAAAAAAATAGAAACGGAAATGCTCTTGTAAATTTTTTAGTGTTTCTTTGCGATTGGGGATGAGAGACTGCTGAAGATTTTTTGGATTTTTATCTGCTAAAACACTCTTTCCTTGGGCATCTATTCTGATATCTGCATCGAGGTTTTCATTTTGAAGGGCAGTATCGGCAATTTGAAACCAAAGAAACTCTGGAGACTCTAGCTGAGGATCTCTCTCTCGTCCCAACACATCGATTACTTCAACTGTTCTAAAAGGACTCTCTTCGGGCTCTTCCTTAAGGGGTTTTTTATAAGTGAGAGGAGGTGTTGCCGCTCTTGTTGGCCCTGACGCTTTTCCCAAAGGACTTGATTCTACCTGAACAATTGAATGAGGGGCGAATGCCCTTCCTGCAGAAGAAGTAATCTCATCAGAAATGCTACTAGGCAGAGTTTTATTAATCTTAGAAACATCCATGATTCCAACTAGTCTAGCGCTTTCTCACCAAGCTCTCTGCCTCTTAAAGACCTAAGACGACAAATACCTCTCTTGGATGATTGCGCTACAAATTCAAAAAATGCTTGAGCTTCAGGCAACCAGGTTTCTTTTGATGCAGCCTCTAATGCCTGAGAAACATTCAGCCCTTGATGATAGAGAAGTTTGAAAGCTCTTTTTATCTCATTGCGCGTATTATTGCTCATTCCTGAGCGCCGTAGCCCTACTACATTAAGACTAGAAACCTCATCACTTTCATAAGCGATGAGGTAAGGTGGAATATTTTTGCTCATTCGCGATCCCCCGCGCACCATCGCCAATGTTCCTATGCTAATGCCTTGATGGAAAACAGCACCACCGCCGAGGTTCGCTTTATCGTGAATCTGCACATGGCCTGCAATAAGGCAATTATTGGCAATGATAACATGATTATCTATGGAGGAATTGTGGCCAATGTGCACACCAACCATAAGAAAATTGTTATCCCCAATGATCGTGTACTCCCCTTCTTTGCTAGCACGATGAATAGTAACGTATTCTCGAAAAATATTTTCATTGCCAATGACAACAGCTCCTTTTTTTGTGAAACCACTATTCAATACTTGCGGATCACCTCCCAGAATAGCCCCATAGCCAACTTCATTGTTGCTTCCCATCTGCACACATCCAGTAATGATAGAACGAGCTAACAAGCGACATCCGGGACCAATAATAGCACCAGCTTCTACAATTACCCCAGGCCCCACAACAACATCATCGGCAAGGTGTGCTTGAGCAGAAACAATGGCTGTAGGATCGATGGCAGGCATGAGATGGAAGATAAAGAATGAAGAGTAAAGGGTGACGACTGGATAAGGTTCTCGGTTCTCAGTTCCAAGTTGTCAGTAAAAAAATTCCTGTCTTCAGAAAAATTTTTATTTTACTTACTTTTAGAAAAAATCTTGCATCAAGTTGTTGAGTTGATTTAAAAACGCCAGCCTCAGATTTTTTACCAATCCCAGCACTTCCTAAAAAACCAACGATGAAAAAACTTTCCCTCCTTTTGCTCTCAAGTGCACTTGCACTGACTCCCCTGCGCGTGAGCGCGATGATGGAAGCAAAAGAAAAAAAAGAGCGTAAAGAGTCGGGTGATTCTGAAAAAATGCTCACAGAGAATACCGACGAAAATTTGTTTAAGGCTCAGAAAAAAACAGCTGAACAAATTAACAATCCTCAAGCTAACAATAATACGGAGACAAAGGTTGACGTGGAGGGAAAATAAAAATAACGCATCTGCACCCTGCTTTTCATCTCGATTTTTCTCCTTGTTGCTGATATAGTTGGACCCATTTATGAAATCGAAAAAACTGATTCGTTTTGACTGGGCCATCAAAAATATTTTGCGCAATAAAACTAATTTTGAAGTGCTGGAAGGTTTTTTATCCGAGTTGCTGCGTACTGATGTGAAGATTGAGTCTTTGCTAGAAAGTGAATCCAATCAAAAGAATGCCCTCGACAAGCTCAATCGTGTTGATCTTTTAGCTGGGTTAGCAAGTGGAGAGAAAGTCATCATCGAAGTGCAATGCGTACGTCAATGGGATTTTCTTTCGCGGATGCTCTATGGCGTTTCAAAAGTTGTCATCGAACATCTCAAAACAGGCGAGCCTTATGGAAAAGTTCCCAAAGTCATTTCTGTGAATATCGTCTATTTTGATCTCGGCCATGGCCAGGACTACATTTATCACGGCACAACAGAGTTTAGAGGCATTCATCAGAATGACGTTCTTTTGTTAGGGAAAGTCGAGAAGGAACGTTACCCCAATCATATTGATGATATTGCCGGAGTTTATCCGGAATATTATGTTCTTAAAGTGGGAGAATTTGATCTCAAAATCAAAGACACCCTTGATGAGTGGATGTATGCTTTGAAACAATCAGAGATTAAGTCTGAGTTCAAAGCCAAGGGAATTCAGGAAGCAGGACGACAACTCGATATCCTCCAACTTCCCGAAGAAGAGCGTCGTCATTATGAAAACTACCTAGAAAACATGCGCGACTTCCAAAGTTTCTTTGAAACTTATTATGGAGATGGTTTGAGTCAAGGGCTTACTGAAGGGTTGCAACGAGGCGTTCAAAAAGGGCGTGAAGAAGGTCGCCAAGAAGGTCGTGCTGAAGGAAAAAGAGAGATGATTTTAAATCTTCATCACTCCGGCATGCCTCTAGATCAAATTGCTCGGCTAGCAAAAATGGAAATAAAGGAAGTGGAAGCATTTTTTTAGCCTGCGGAGAAAAGATGAAGGACTGAAGGCTACAGGCACTCATTAGTCATTACTCATCAATTGCTTGCTCAACATCTCCTCTGCCGACCATTGCCCAGTAACCTGAGGATGATAGACCCATCCATACATCAAGGCAGAACCTGCTTCGACCAGGAGCAAACGCGAACGGATTCCTAACTCTCCCATTCCCATCGTGGCGACGCGCACGGGTGAGGAAAAAGATTTTTTTTGAAATAAGAGCAAACGCTGCAGCTCTTCTTTCGTATGGGGAGTCGCCACTATTTTTAGTACATCAACTCCCTTTTCTTTCGCTTGCAGAAGCATTTTTTCTAGCTCTGCGAAAGAGGGTACGCTCTCAAAGTCGTGAAAAGAAGCAATGATGAGACCTCCTGCCGCACGAGCCCACGCTATGGTCTCCTCAAACTCATTAAAGAAAGAGAGCTCCACATCAATCGCAGAAGCCCATGAAATGGCTTTTTCAAGAAGTTCTCTTCGCTCTAGACACTGCAAATCTCCTGCCCCACCTTCAGCAGGATGGCGCGCTGTCGCAATCATCGGGCGAGGCCATTTTTGAGGAAGGAGGGCTCTCTTCATGCCATCAAGGCGCACCTCTAAAAAATCGAGTTTGTTGATCAGCGCCCAGCAATCCCCTTTCATCAGTCGATCAAGACAGGAAGGGGAATGAAGAGTACCTACGGAAAGAGGGTGAGAATGAGAGATGAAGGAGGGCATTAATGAATTGTATTTGGTAACTGCTAACATATTCTTCATAAGAAAGAAATTAACAGGGATAGAAGCGATGGAAGGGATAAAAGAAGATTTTAAAAAAGCGAAATAAAACTTTGAAAAATGCCATCAAAATTTATTGGAAGATAATTTCTTGTCTTCATCCCTTCCATCGCTTCTATCCCTGTTAATAATTTTTCTGTTTTTATCTTTGTGAGATGAAATGACGTTGGCAGTTATTGTATTTGTATTGTCTAAGACAAGAGGGCCGGTTAAAAAACAGAAACTATTGGACAACTTCTAACCATGCGGACTTTTTTTATTCTTTGGAAACGGGAAATAGGAACCTATTTTTACACCCCTCTTGCATTGGTACTTTTAGTTACCATCGTATTTTTAACTGGTTTTAATTTTTATAGCAGTGTTGCCTTCCTCAATCATGGTCCAAGCAATACTTCCATTGTAGAAATTTTTTTTAGAACGTTCTTTTTTTGGGGACCCTTTTTAATAACGCCTTCCCTCATTACGATGCGCCTTTTTGCAGAAGAATATCGTAGTGGCACTCTGGAAGCCTTGATGACCGCCCCTGTACGAGTTACTCAAGTCGTCTTGGCTAAATACTGTGGTGCTCTTTTTTTATTCGTTGTTTTCTGGGCACCTAGCCTGCTCTATTTTGCTCTCTTTTGGCCTTCAGCACACCAAACAGCAGCGGCATCCTATGGTTCTTATATCGGAGCTTATGCGATTCTCTTAGTCCAAGGAATGCTTTTTCTTGCTGTTGGCTCTCTCGCCTCTGCGCTAACATCACACCAAGTAATTGCCGGGATGATTTCTTTCTGTGGCGTGATCTTTTTATTTTTTATCGGACTCTTGGTTCCGTTATTACACATCACCACCTCCGAAGTTCATACAATCATTACCCTGATTTCCCCCATGGAGACGATGAAAACATTTTCACGCGGTATTATTGATACTCGTTCTCTTGTTTTTTACCTTAGCATGACTCTCTTCTTTCTTTTCTTCACTCTGCAAGTTTTTCAATTACGACGATGGCGCCAATGAAAACCTCCTCTTCTTTTCAAAGGCCAACTCTATGGCTTCTTGTACTACAAACCTTCTCTGTTTTTTGTATTCTTGTTGGAGTAAACTTTTTTTCTTGGAGTCACTACTGCATTAAAGATGCTTCGCGCTCTCATCGCTTTTCTCTCTCAGAACAAGGTTCCGTACTCTTTATGGGCATTAAACAACCAGCCCATATCATCATTTATTGCTCTCCAACCTCTTTGCTACAAGAGGCAGAGCTTTATAGCGACTTGGGAGCGCTGATGAATGAATACAAAATAAAAGCACAAGAAAATTTGACTGTAGAATATGTCGATCCAGCTAGAAATTTAACACGAGCACGTGAAGTTCAAGGAAAATATAAATTCAATGCCAATGAAAATGTCGTGATTATCGACTACTTGGAGCATAGCACCGTCATTCCCATTCAAGATCTTGGAGAATACCAAGAACGAGACGGAAAAAAGTACCTCGTGGCCTTTCGAGGAGAGCAAGTCCTTAATGGTGCTCTTATTGGACTAAGCCAAGTTCCCTTAAAAAAAATCTATTTCTTGCAAGGTCATGGAGAGATGATTCCAGGATCACCTCCCCTCGAAATTATTGGACGTTACCTTCAATGGCAAAATGTACAACCAGCTCTTTTAAATTTGAGCAGCACGCTAGAAGTCCCTGAAGATGCTGGTTTGGTAGTCATCGCAGGAGCTTCTATTGATCTCTCGGAAGCAGAATCAACCGCACTTGGGCATTATTGGGAACACTCAGGGCGTCTCCTAGTACTACTCGATCCCACGGCAGATACTCCTCTATTAAATAAAGTCCTCCAACAAGCAGGGATTAGCCCACGTCATGATCGCGTTGTTCGTACCGTCTCTTCTGGCATAGGAACAACAACTCTTTACGACGTCACCGGGATGTTTATTCCTGGGTCAGAATTCACAAAACAATTTCTTAACCTTAATATTCTTTTTTTAGGAATGACAGAATCATTAGCGCTAGCCCCTTCTAATCATGAAGATCGTCACCTCCAAGTCCGCCCTTTGATTGAAGCTCTCTATGACTTTTTTGGTTCTAGTGATGCCGCCCAAAAAGAAAAAAAAGAGATTCTCTTTCAGGCAGAAAAAGACACGGCCTATCCCGTTGTAATTGCTGCCATGGCTGACCGTGGAGCACTCCATGATGATCGAGTTGCTGTTCATGCCGCACGAATGGTCGTTGTTGGCAATTGCGACTTCATCAAAGACCCCTCTATTGAAGAGGTTGGTCTCGATTTTTTCTCTAGTTCTATCAATGGCCTTATTGACCGCATCTCTTTAGCTGGCAACACAGCTAAAATGAAAGCCTACTTCACCCTCAATCTTAGTGATGAAATCATTAACCGTATTGCACTTTGGACACTCTTTTTGATTCCTTCTATTGTGGCTTTGCTTTGTTCACTTATCCTTTGGAAGCGCCGAAATTAGATCAAAGTTGTCGGTTGTCGCGAGACGAGTAAATTTGAGTATTTGTAGTTTGAGTTTGAGTCAAATAGGCGGTTCGCGCTTTATTTAATCATTTACGCGAAGCGCGAAGCTAACTCAAACTCAAACTGCTAACACTCAAACTCTCATCACTTCTAATTTTCTTTTTCTAAGATAATTAGAACCACAATGATTGATAACACTCCCTAGCTCTTTTTTTATGAACCTCCGCGGAACCCTCATTCTTCTTGGCTTAGCGCTCATTACTATAACTCTTTTGGTTTTTTTACAACCCAAGCAAGAGCATCCTTCACGCGAGCCTCTCTTTCATGGTGACCCCTCTCAAGTTACTCGCATCGTCATGGTCGATGGCAACGAATCGCGCTCGCTAACACTTCATGATCATCAATGGGAAATTGACACCACGCCTCCCGATCAAGCTGATAAGGAGGAGGTGATGAGCTTGCTAGGAGCTGCCTTGGAAGTGAAGCCACTCGACATTCTCATTCCAGAAGAATTAAAGAACCAACTCAGCCTTCCAAAACTGGGTCTGCAAGATCCCAAATCTTCGTTACTGCTGCATTATAAAAATAGCCCCGACCAGATTCTCTATTTTGGCAATGAGGCAGTAGGTGAAAAACGCCTCTTTGCACGTTTTAGCTCGCAGAAAGAAGTCATTATTATTCCCTCAACACTTGCCGATATTGCCTTTCGACCTAACGATCTTTTTCGAAATCACCACCTCACTGCTCTTGCGTTAGATAGCATCAAAAAAATTACCCTTTCTCAAAAACTAGGAGAAATGTGTATCGAACGTCAAGGGGAGCAATGGAACATGAAAGAACCGACTATAGCATTAGTCTCTTCCAATGCTCTTAATTCCTGGATAACGCCTTTGCTCGAAGCCCCCATTTTAGAGCGTATTAGCAATGATCAAGGAAATCTCGCTGCTTATGACCTAGAAGAACCACGTGCTACGATCACTTTTTTTCCAGAAAGCTCGGATAAGCCTGTCACCCTCTCTCTTGGAAAAAGCGTAGAGCAAAAGAACAACAAGGAGGCCCTCTCCCCAGCTATTTATATTCGTTCCTCGGAGCGTCACGCAATCTTTACAATTCCTGCAGCATTAGAAAAAACTTTTCTTATCTCGCCAGATATGTTGCGAGAACATCAGCTCTGCACCATCAATCTTGATACTGTGGATCGCATTGAAGCGATCAAATCAAATACTGCGTTAAAATTGCATCGCCAGCCAGAGAACCATGAAAACTGGGTCACAGAGGAAGAGCATCCCTCCATCATTTCAGGAAGTGAAATCCAAAAAATGGTCTCCACACTAGAACAAGTTATGGTCACTTCTTTTGAAATAGCCACACCTACAAAACTTCAAGCAGCTGGTATTGAGCCTGCTTCTAAAGCTGCGATGACCCTCCGCTTTATTGCCCATCTTTCAGAAAATACTCCTGATGAAAATGCAGGAGATTTCCCTATTAAGGAAATTTGTTTTGGAACCCCTTCAGTAGATAACACACTCTTCGCCCGCATCGACCACAATCCTGAAATAGTTCAAATTCCAGCAAGTACCGTAACTACGGCCCTCAATTGCTTACAGCTTGTCCAGAAGTGAACCATTTTTGAAAATGAATCTTTCTGTTTTGCTCGAAATCAAACTTGCTTGAGAGAGTAGGTCGTAGGCATGTCCCAAAGAAAGCAAGTGATCAAAAGAACCTACCGAGGAAACATTCATTTTTGTCCTAATGTGGCTAGAGGATATTAAAAAATTCTGTAGCCGCGCATTGCGTCGTCGCTTCGGTGCTCGCTCCATCGATTATTGGCTATACACTCCCTCGCTGTGCGCCTCAGCTCCTGGCACTGCATCGACTACAAAAATTTTAATGATGCTCTAAAATGACTGTAGTTTTATTTAAAATGCTCTAGCGCTCCTCTTGCGAAGCCACATCAGCAATAGAATGCGGTTCTGTGCGTAATTCATGATCTGTCAATGCAGCATCCATGACTTTACACGTCGCTAAGACTTTTTTGCACAAGAAGTAAGAGCAAAATTGAATCACAGCAACGAGACAAAGGATGTAACGCAGAGCAAAAATATCCGAAACATAATAGGCTCCAGCAATAAAGAGGAGACCACCTGCAACGCGTCCCACATAAAGAGCAAACTCATTGTTCATAAGGTAAGCATATTTGTTCCGTTTCTCTTTGTTAGAAAGAATATCGATCACAAGCATCATCACAGGAGAAAAAGAACACTCGATAAATGCTCCGGCAACAATTTGACATGCTACAAAAATAAGAACTCCAGTGGCACTAAAGAGGATCATATTGGAGGCACAGCCAATCACAAAAAGCCCCAGACCGGTGAAGAGAATCCAGATGCGGTGCTTGGGAAGTGTGAGGCGTGCAATGCCATAGAAAATAATCATCAAAATAACATTGCCACTACTATTGATCATGCCTAACGCACCTTCTTGACCACCGATGAGCTTGACTACCAGCATTGCTGGCGCCGTCACTAGAAAACCTTGTCCTATCCCACGAAGCGCTTCCATCCAGAGAACCTTGTACCAAAGAGGATCATATTTCCAATAAAGGAATTTACTCGCTTCGGGATTAGTAAATTTTCCCTGACAAACAATACAGGAAGCTACAAAAGCAAGAGTGATAGCACTCATAGCGACGTAAAAATAAGCGTGATTGCGATCGCCTCCAAACCACCCATACAGCTGGCTTCCAGCGATGAACCAACCAACCGTGATAGGAGCGACAATGGAGCAAAGCGTCCCAAGAGAATTCTCTAATCCATAATAGTAATTGCGATTTCCATCAGTCGTACTGGCAAGAGCTAGGTAATCTCGATTAGCCCAAAACAATCCCATAGAGACACCAAAGAGACCTCCAGCCATCGCAATCCCACAGGCATTGAGGTCCTTGAGCGAAATCATGACTAGCAAAGAAAAGCCACTGATCAGCATTCCCAAAGAATAAAGATATTTGACAGGAATGATTCTTAAAAGAAACCCGTTGCAACAAAACGCAATCAAAAGACCAGTATAATTAGCCATGGTAAAAGTCATCGCAAGACCTACATCATTATTGGTATTGCGCATGATGTAGACGCCTACAAAGGCCCAAATAACAGGTAGTACAGAGGCATACACAAAATTTGTGATGAGCAACGTACGCATATTGCGTGGGTAAGAGAGAAAGACTTTGAATTCTTTAAAGAGAGCCATGGTTTTGGTAGGTTTATAGTTGGTTATTAATTTACCGGAAGCACTGAAACAGCCTTCGCTTAGAACATATCGCTCTAGGAGAAGCAAGAAAAAAAAGTTTAGCTTGCAACAATATTCACTAACCGTCCCGGAACAATAATCACTTTTTCGATCTTCTTATTCTCGAGATGAGAGAGCAATGCCGGCTCTGCAAGCGCAGCCTTTTCTACAGCCTCTTTCGAAGCCGTTGAGGGCAAGGTAAGACGTGTGCGAACTTTTCCATTCACTTGCACCGCGTAGGTCACTTCTTCAAAACAGAGATACTCTTCCTGCCATATTGGCCAAGGAGCTTGGGAAGCCAAGACAGCCACTGTTTTTAAGGAAGGAAATTTTTCAGCAAGAGAACTCCACAGCTCTTCGGCAAGATGAGGAGCAAAGGGGCTTAAGAGCTGAAGCAATATTTGAAGAGCCTCTAAGGGGCATAGCTTTGCACTAGTAAACTCATTCACAAAAATCATCATCTGCGCAATGGCTGTATTAAAGGACAAGGCCTCGATATCTTTCGTCACTTTTTTAATCGTTGCGTGGACGGTTTTTTGTTGAGCGGAGGTCAATGGGGTCTCGGTCACATTTTCTGAAAGCGACCATTCACCAGGACCTTGTTCTTTCATCGCAAGTCGCCAGATACGCGCCAAGAATCGATAAATCCCCTCCACTCCTGTCGTGCTCCATGGCTTAGAATGTTCCAATGGCCCCATGAACATTTCAAAAAGACGCACCGCATCCGCACCATATTGCTTGATGACCTCGCTAGGATTAACAACATTCCCACGGCTCTTGGACATTTTTTGTCCATCACTTCCCAAGATCATTCCTTGGTTAACGAGACGTTGGAAAGGCTCAACTGTTGTCAGGCACCCTAAGTCAAAAAGTGCTTTGTGCCAAAACCGAGCATAGAGCAAATGAAGCACCGCATGCTCTGTGCCGCCAACGTAGAGGTCGACATTTTGCCAATAAGCTTCGGCCTCTTTGCCAATAAAATGCTGCCTGTTGTGAGGATCACAAAAACGAAGATAGTACCAGCAAGAGCCCGCCCATTGAGGCATGGTGTTGAGCTCGCGAGTGGCATTTTCAGAATAACGAACCCATTCCTTGGCCTTGGCAAGCGGCGGCTCTGCTGTTCCTGTCGGGCGAAAATCTTCCATCTCTGGCGGCCTGACAGGCAACTCCTCCAGCGAAAGAGCGCGATGTTTTCCCTCTTCCCACACAATTGGAAAAGGTTCTCCCCAATAGCGCTGACGAGAGAAAAGCCAATCGCGCAATTTGTATTGCATCACTCCGCGGCCCCAACCATGGGCCTCCAGCCATTTGATGATGATTGCTTTTGCTTCCGCTGCTGCCAATCCATTGACTAAGGGAGAATTGATTGCTTTTCCCTCAGTGAGACTAAAAGGAAGTGCAAGCTCAGAATCTGCCTCTATGACCACACGCAGCGGAAGTTGAAATTGTTGTGCAAATTCGTAGTCACGTTCATCGTGCGCTGGAACGGCCATCACGGCTCCTGTGCCATAGTGCATCAAGACATAGTCGGCAACCCAGATAGGAAGCGTCTCGCCGTTGATAGGGTTGATGGCCTCCACACCAAGAGGAATGCCTGTCTTAGTCTTAGCAAGGTCCGTGCGCTCAAGATCTTTCTTGGTACTACAACCCTCACGATAAGTTTTTAAATTTTCTTTAATAGCAGGAGAAAGCTGGAGCTGGTCAAGCAACGGATGTTCCGGAGCTAAGACAAGGTAAGTCGTTCCATAGAGCGTATCGACACGGGTCGTGAAGACAGTGATTTTTTGAGAGGGATTTTCTTTGATTGTAAAAATAACTTCGGCTCCTTCGCTTCGCCCAATCCAATTGCGTTGAAGCTGTTTGATCGATTCTGGCCAAGCAACTTTTTCTAAATCTTCAATCAAACGATCCGCAAGCGCCGTAATACGAAACATCCACTGGCGCATAGGACGTCGCTCTACAGGAAAACCACCAACGTCACTTTTGCCATCGACCACCTCTTCGTTAGCGAGAACCGTGCCCAAAGCGGGGCACCAATTGACAGGCATCTCAGAAATGTAAGCAAGCCTGACAGCATCGACATCATCGCCATGATACGTTGAAATTGGTTCTACCTTGTTACTAGCGGGATTAACCCAAGCGTGATAGAGCTGAAGAAAAATCCATTGCGTCCAACGAAAATAGTCAGGATCTGTCGTATTGACCTCGCGCTCCCAATCGTAGCTAAAGCCGAGAGTTTGGAGCTGCCGGCGAAAGTTATTGATATTTTGTTCCGTAGTAACACGAGGATGTTGTCCAGTCTTAATGGCATATTGCTCCGCGGGGAGACCAAAAGCATCCCATCCCATCGGATGGAGCACGTTCTCACCACGCATCCGATAATAGCGAGAAAGAATATCAGTTGCGGTGTAACCGACAAGATGCCCTACATGCAACCCATCACCACTGGGGTAGGGAAACATATCGAGGATGTAGCGCTTTTTTTTCTTAGGATCAAAATCAACTTCCTCAGGATTGCGAGCATGAAACGCTCTAGAGCTTATCCAATGGCCTTGCCAGCGTGGTTCAAATTCAGAAAAAGGGTAACTATGATTCACAGGAAAAAAGTGGAAAGTTGAAGCTGAAAGTTGAAGTATAACAACGGGCCGCTAATGCCGCTAAACAATAAATTCTTTTGCCAAAAGAAAAATCGAAATATCTTTCATCTTCACTATAATATTTCAACTTGCTCGCAGAGCCTCGAAAGCTTCAACTTCAACTGTTACCTTCAACTTTTTTGTGAAAAAACTTCTCACCCTCTTCCTCGCTACCCGCAATGCCCACAAGACACGGGAGATTCAAACAATGCTTGGCGACACCATCATTGTTTCGGATGTCAATACCATCCCAACCTTACCGGAAGTCGAAGAAACAGGAACCACATTTGAAGCCAATGCCATCCTCAAAGCAGAAGCTATTTCGATGCATGTTCCTGGTTGGGTCTTGGCTGATGACTCCGGACTAGAAGTCGATGCACTTGCAGGAGAACCTGGAATCTACTCTGCACGCTATGCAGGAATTGGTGCTAGCGATAGAGCTAATCTCGATCTTGTTTTAAAAAAAACGGAGCATGTTCCCTCTCCCAAGCGTACAGCACGTTTTCGCTGCGTCCTTGCTCTTGCCCAAGAAGGAAAAACAGTGGCTACATTTGAAGGAAGTGTCGAGGGAAGCCTGACAGAAAGCCTTTCTGGCATAGGTGGCTTTGGATACGATCCTATTTTTATTCCCGAAGGATACACACAAACTTTTGGAGAACTTCCTGCTACACTCAAAAATGAGATTAGTCATCGGAGTCGGGCGCTGAAAGCTTTTAGAGAGTTCGTTAGCAGTGAATAACTTTTCCTGTTCAGAAGATCTCAAGGATGGTAGCATCAGCAGCTACCATGACTGACGAACTAACTAACCTTATTGAGGCCGGAAAAATTAACGAAGCCACCGCGGAAAAACTTCTTCAACTCTCTCCAGGAGCTTACTGCAAGCATCGCAGCTGGGGTTTGGGCCGTATTGCAGAGTGGCAACTTTCTACAGAGCAAGTCCTCATTGATTTTCACAATAAAAAAGGACACCCGATGCAGCTGGAGTATGCCGCAGAGACTTTGGTTTATATTCCAGAAGAACATATCCTAGCCAAGATTGCTGCCAATGCTGAAGCGATTCGCGAAGAGGCAAAAAAAGACCCTGTGGAGCTGATGCGTTCCCTCCTTCAAGATCATGGTGGTGCTGGAACAGTAGAAGAAATCGCCGCTATTTTAGTCCCTGCTGTTTTTGATGTTCCTTCTTTTAAAAAATGGTTTGAGGTCACCAAGAAAAAATTGAAAGCCGATGGTCATTTTCATATTCCTGCAAAAAAAACAGCTCCTATTGAGCTTCAAGAAACAAAAACGGAACCTCATGAGCGGTTGCTAGAACAGTTTCGCCTGGCACGACATCCCAAAGAGCAAGTCGCTGCGCTCGATGCCCTCCTTAAAGTACTACAACACGACACTCTCACACCTGAAGAGCTTCAAGAGTTAGCCCGCGAACTTGAAGAAGCCGCACAACGAGGAGAGCGCTCACACACGACGAAGGCATTAGAGCTTCTTTTACTCCGCAGTGAAATGGCCAAATTCCATCAACCACTTGGATTAGCATCCGATGCTATTGCAGCATTATTGAACAATGCTGCGGCCTCTAAAAAACTCCCAACTATTCTTAAGGAACTTCCTCCTGTAAAATACCGCCGTGTGTTAGAGCTTTTCCCAACGGTCTTTTCCGATCACTGGGAAGAACACGCTCGTCAACTTTTGCGCTACGCAGAACCACGATTGATTAATGAGATTTTCCATCTCTTCACCAGAGAAAAAAGCCGCGATCGTTTTGGCTCTATCTTGGCTCGCTTGATTCAAGAGCGTTCAGCAAGCTCTGACCTGCTATCGTGGATTTGCGAAGAGCGTGCAACAGCCTTTCCAGAGTTAGTCAATAGCGATCTTCTCTCAGCGATTCTTTCTTCTTTAGAGCGCGACTCGCATGGAGAAGGAAAAAAAGGAGCCCGCTTACAAGAGCTGATTTTTAAAGATCGTGAACTCATTGCGGATCTCTTAAAATCTGCTAATAGCGATACAGCGCGCGATATTATTCGCAAGATCATGATTAGCCCTGTCTTCAGCGACCTTGATCGCCGCTCGTTCTTAGCACGTATTTTGAAAGTGTATCCCGAGTTAGAATCCCTTGTTACAGGGCATCAAGAAAAAGAGGCCACGCCAGCACGCGATGAGAACTTAATTGTTTCCTGGGCTAGCCTTGAACGTCGTAAAAAAGAATACGAGCATCTTGTTTCTAAGTTAATTCCTCAAAATACTTCTGATATTGCCATAGCCCGCTCGTATGGTGATTTGCGCGAAAATCTTGAATTCAAAGCTGCCAAAGAACAACAGGCTATGTTGTTACGTCAAAAATCAGAATTAGAAATAATGCTTAACCATACTCGTGGCACTAATTTTGAAAACCCTGACACTTCTGCAGTTTCTATTGGGACTATTGTCACCCTCAAAGACAAAGCAACTGGCGAACAAGAAATTTACTCAATCCTCGGTGCTTGGGATGGCGCTCCTGAAAAACGCTGGATCTCTTATCAAACGGTGATTGGGCAAACACTCCTTGGTCACAGAGTCGGAGAAACCATCCTACTTCCTCACGAAAAAGAAAATCGTGCCATGGTGATTGAGAAAATTGAGCCATTTGTGGAATCAGTTGAAGTTGAAAGTTGAAGTGCCGCTACAAAGTTAGCGTCATCCCTGCTCGTTCCCGCCTTTGCGGGAATGACGTAGTGATCCAGCTATGGAACTGAGATTCACTTGTGACTACAAACGTCCTTTTATTTCAAAAAAGAATTCACCAAGCATTCACCACAAAGAATACAAAAAGAAATTTTCAACACTTCAACTTCAACTTTTAACTTCAACTTTTCATGTGTAGCACCACCATCACCTCCATTCACGCCCGAGAAATCCTTGACTCTCGAGGCAATCCCACTCTCGAAACTGAAATCCAACTTGCAGGAGGTGCTTTAGGGCGGGCTGCTGTCCCAAGTGGTGCCAGCACTGGAGAACATGAAGCTGTCGAGCTTCGGGATCAGGATAAAAGTCGTTACCTCGGCAAAGGAGTTCAGACGGCTGTTGCCAACATCAATACTACCATTGCAGAAGAGCTCCTTGGAGCTGATGCTCTGGAGCAAGTTACTATAGATGCACTTTTACGAGAACTTGATGGAACTCCTACTAAGAAAAACCTAGGGGCAAATGCTATTCTGGGTGTTTCTCTTGCCACGGCTCATGCCGCAGCAGCAGAGCTTGGATTGCCCCTTTATAAGTACCTTGGCGGTCCCAATGCCAAAGTCCTTCCCGTCCCAATGATGAATATTCTCAATGGAGGAGCACATTCCGATGCCCCGATTGATTTTCAAGAATTCATGATCATTCCACGCGGCCTCCCTTCCTTTCGCGAAGCACTCCGCTGCGGAGCTGAGATTTTCCATGCCTTGAAAGGAGTTTTGAAAAAAAGAAACCTTTCTACCGCCGTCGGCGATGAAGGTGGCTTTGCCCCTCAATTAAACTCTGCAGAAGATGCCCTTGAGGTCATTGCCCAAGCAGTGGAATACGCTGGTTACCAGCTTGGAAGCCAGGTATTCATTGCCTTGGACGCTGCTTCCAGTGAATTTTATGACACTGCTAAAGAACGTTATGTTTTCAAAAAATCAGATCGCTCTGAACGAACAGGGGCTGAGCTAGTTGCTTATTATCAAATGCTCTGTGCCAAATATCCGATTATTTCAATCGAAGATGGATGCGCCGAAAATGATTGGGCAACTTGGAAACTCCTAACCGAAGCATTAGGAAATAAAATTCAAATTGTCGGCGATGATCTCTTTGTCACCAATGTCGATTTCTTACGCAAAGGAATTGAGATGAGCGTCGCCAATTCAATCCTCGTAAAAGTCAATCAAATTGGGTCCTTAACTGAAACACTCGATACCATCGAGCTTGCCAAAACACACCATTACACCTCGGTCATCAGCCACCGCTCTGGAGAAACAGAAGACACCACCATCGCTGATATCGCTGTGGCCACCAACGCCGGCCAGATTAAAACAGGCTCCCTTTGCCGCACCGACCGTGTAGCCAAGTACAATCAGCTTTTGAGAATTGAAGAGGCTTTGGGGGATAATGCGGTTTATGGAAAGCTCTAAAAGCAAAGGGTGAAGCGTGAGGGGTAAAGAGTCGCTTCGTGGTGATTTAAAATTCTCGATTGCTTGCCATTTAGGGCGTGCCATTAAAAACACAGTGTTTATTTTTTAGGATTTAATGTCGCTACTAAGCTAACCGTCATTCCCGCGAAGGCGAGAACCAGGACGCAGTCAATTCTGATTTGAGTAATAGCGTTAAAAAAACCTAAATTGAACGTCATGTTAAATTTTATTACTAATGCCCTGGCCGCTATCCCATGGAATTGCACAAATTTTTTAAATAAGAATTTTGTCCCAAAAAGCACCCTTGAGGATTTTTTCTCACATTAAGTAAAGAAAAAGAAGGCTTCCAGTGTTTGCATGATGAACCGTACCCTCCCTCGCCGCTCTTCCGCTCAGCGAAAAAAGCAGCATACACTTCTCCCGTTAGCTAATCGGTTCCTCATCCTACTCATTATCTGTGGCCTCTTCGCGCTAGTCCTTCTGACTTTTTATCCTGAATGGAAAAAACTCTCTCAGATGCGCCACACGTTGCAAAAAGATCGTGAAGAGCTTGCTCATTTAGAAAAAAGCATAACTCACAAAGAGCGAGAGCTTTTTCTTTTGCAACACGACAAAGAATATCTCGAGCTCATCGCCCGTGATCGCCTAGACCTGATGAAACCAAACGAAACGATCTTTCGCTTTGGACCTTCTCGATGAAAAATCCAAAAAACGGGGTTCGAATATGGACAAAAAATAGCTCTCAACTTTTTGAACCTCATTTTAATTAAAATTAGTCCATATCCGAACCCTGACTCCATTTTCTAACCCCATTTTTGAAGGTTAAGAACTAACTTCAACTCATCGTTAGCGATGAATAGGAAACGGAAGTGGAATGGGAATATTAGGGAGATTAACAGGAATATTAGGAACGTTCTTTCCTGCATTGTTGATAACATTCTGGAGCACTCCCTCAACTTCTTTAGTTGCTTGTTGCATCATGATCTTATTCAAAAAATCGCTCTGTATGTGCATCGTAGATCCGCTGATACTAAAGGGGATTGCCTGGTATCCTGGTTCAGCAGCTACGAGCGTAATGGGCACTAGTGATTGAAGACGCTGTTGAAGTTGGGGATTGAGTAATAATCGCACATCCAAATTCCAAAATCCATCAAAGGAAAGCGCACCAACGGCTTTCAGAATAAGGTTTTGAGAATGAAGTTTCAGAGAGTCGATCACTATTCGAGTTGGAGTAATCTTATAAGTTGCCTTTGCTTCTTGAAGCTTCAGCACTTGAAATTCTTCTAAAGGCAACAAGGCACTAAAAGTGCTCAGAAAACCTGCAGATTGAACTTGAGTCGACACCAGCTCTAAGGTTCCTGAACCTTTTTGCAGGTTAGGGTTGCCAGGCACTTCCGAAAGAGTAACGGTTCCTTGAACACTTCCTGAGACAATCTTGTTTTCAAGTGTGGTTCCCATTAAGCACTCTTTAAGAGGTATTCCAACAAATTGTAGGTTCAGTTGATAGGCGCCTTCTTCTATATTGGGAACAAGGAGAGACCCTGTAAGTTTTCCTTTCAATAATCTGGCTGAAAAAGGAGTCATATTAAAAGCAGTCCCTTTTCTGACAAGTGCACCATAGAAATCGGTAAACAAGGGACGTTTATTGAGAGCCACGTTGCTAATGCGAATAGCCCCATTCCAGTCGGAACTATTGCGTAGAAAGCGCAACAACGTCGGCATGCCCACCGAAAAAGAAGCAGCCTCAATGGTTCTTTTGTTTTTAACATCTTCAAGCACTACTTTTTCAAGAGCAAGTCCCCTCCATGGTAGAAAAACAACAGAACCTAGCTGACAGCTCATGCCGCTACTGGCTTGGATTCGAGCACTAAGCTGCTCTTTAATACCAGAACGTTGCAAATAGAGATTGATGCCGCACGTCGCAAGGACAAGTACGAAGAGAAGGAAAAGGAAAAGTTTGTAAAAAATGCGCATGGGATAATTTCTAGAGGTTGTGATTAAATGTTAAATTATTTTCTACAAGCTATTCGCCACGCTTAGCCGCTTTATTTTGAGACGCTTGGTATTTTGCTTTTGCTTCTTTTATCATCTGTTCAGCGATTTGATTAACTTGAGCTTGTTCTTGATCTTGACGCCATTGTTCTATTGGATTTAGCGGCCTTCCTTCTGGAGATTTAGGAGGTTTATCTGCTGGAACAAACTTGTACAGCTTGCTCACATTAGGAATGTCAGCATTGTCAAGAGTGTGACTACCAGGACGTGTAACAGCCTGGTCTGAATCAGTTGATTTCTTCTCTGATGCCTTTTGCGATGATGAGGATGCTGTTTCTTTTAAGGGAGAGTTTGTAGAAGCAAAAAAAGGAAGTGAGTTGTTTGCATTTCCAGAGAAATTTGGCGATTCAGGCCGTGAAAAAGGCACTTGAATTACAGAACGAGGAGAAGGAGGGCAGGTCATCATTCCCTCCTGAAAACCATTCTTAAGATTTGAAACATCTAGAGTCTGCTCTGGTTGTTTTTTTTGCCTTAATACTTTGACAAATGAATTATTAGCGAGAGCTTTCTCGGAGATGCCAGAGCTTATGTTTAAATTGCTCATAGTAGGATGAGAGGTTGAATTTGGTTTTATTTTTTACGTACGGATCATTTTTTTATCAAAAGAAAAAGGGGTTTCCTACTCTTTAATTTAATAAGCGCTGAACTTTAAAAAGAAGACTGAAGGATTATTGCCAAATGAGTTCCAATTTTAGATGATAGGCAGAATGTCAAAAAAGTCTCATCGTACCTGGAATGAAGTGCTCAGCCTCTTGCTCGTGGGAGGAGGCATCTTGTTGCTATTGGCACTCCTCTCCTTTGAACCACGCGATGTCCCCTCATGGCTTTTTTATGCCAAATATTCTTCTAGCTCCAAAATCCCCCTCAACTTTGTGGGCCGTTTTGGCGCTATCGTAGCAGGGCTCTCCTTTTTTCTTTTTGGTGGCGCCTCTTTTTTTATTGCAGCAGTGCTACTAGGACTTGGCATCACCACCTTCTTTGAAGAAAGAAAGCCGTTAGGAATTCGATTTGGCTGGGCTTTTATCTTTGTCTTGAGTTGGGCTTTCTTCCTCGATTTTCTCGACCATTTCAATATTTTTTCGACGGCTTGGAAACAGACACTTGCTCTCCCCAGCGCCGGAGGTTGGTTTGGTCATGCTTTGGGAATTACATTAGGAAAAAATTCGATGGGGACAGTCGGATCGCTCTCTCTTTTTCTCGTCGTCGCTTTCATCAGTTTGATTTTGGCAACAGGCCTCCATCCCATTGTCATCATGAAGTATTTTTTTCGTTCTTTAGGAAATGGGATCGTCATTTTCTTCCAGTCGATCACCAAGCAGCTCTTTAAAAAACCACCTCTATCAGAACCCTCCTCAAAAAAAACATCTTCTCGCCAGCCCAGGAAAAAAGAGATTCAAGAGACTCTCTCTACTTTTTCTTTAGAAGAAACAGAGAAATTACTCGCTAGTAATTTCCCTCCTCCCAAAATTATTGATGCAAGCATACCGGCAGTCGCTAACAAAAAGCCCTCTCTCGCAGAAGTCATGAAGACAAAATCGGTGCCAGCAGAAAATACTACCCTGGAAAAAACAATATCTGGCCTTACTTTAGACAATTACACTCTCCCGGACTTAGCATTACTGGAGGCACATCAACACCATGATCATAAGCCTACTGATCCAGCAGTACTGCAAGCTGTGCAGAAAATTTTAATTGAAACACTCTCTCAATTTAGCATTGAAGTAGCCGCTGGGGATATCACCAAAGGACCGACTATTACGCGTTACGAGCTCTATCCCGCTAAGGGAGTGAGAGTCGATCGTATTGTCAACCTCGAGCGGGACCTAGCGCGCGCCACCCGCGCCGAACGCATCAATATTTTGGCCCCCATCCCTGGCAAAGATACCGTGGGCATCGAAATCGCTAACAGCGACAAAGTCAAAGTTGCCATTGGTGAACTTTTTGAAAGTGAGGCCTGGCATTCTTCCAAAGCCAAGCTACCACTAGCTCTGGGCAAAGATGTTTATGGCAATGCCATCATTGCAGACTTAGCTCAAATGCCGCATCTCCTGGTGGCAGGAGCCACAGGAAGCGGAAAGAGTGTTTGTATTAATTCGATTATTACCAGTCTCCTTTTCAAACATACGCCAGAGACACTCCGTTTTATCATGATCGATCCGAAAGTTGTGGAGATGCAAATCTACAACAAACTCCCTCACTTGGTTACCCCAGTGGTCACGGACCCTAAAAAAGTGCTCCTCGCATTGCGTTGGGTCATTGAAGAAATGGAGCTTCGTTATAAAATTTTTGCAAAAACGGGAGTGCGCAATATTACGGGCTTTAACGCTCGTCCTCGGTCAACAGCGGAGAAAAAAGCAGCCACACCAACCGAAGAAGAACTTGCCGCTCTAGAAGCAGAAATTGAACCGGGAGAAGAGCCAACAGCACAGGCAGTTCCCCATCGCTCCTCTCAAGAAGAGGAACTCATTATTCCTGAGCAAATGCCCTTTATTGTAGTCATCGTCGATGAGCTGGCAGACCTTATGCAGACTGCTCCGGCGGATGTAGAATCAGCCATTGCTCGCATTACTCAAATGGCTCGAGCAGCAGGCATTCATATGATTGTGGCTACTCAAACTCCACGAGCAGATGTCGTCACGGGAATTATAAAAGCTAATATCCCTACACGGATCGCCTTCCAAGTGGCTTCCAAACTTGATAGCCGTGTCATCCTCGACCAAAATGGAGCTGACCGTCTGCTCGGCCAAGGCGACATGCTCTACTTACCACCAGGAAGCGCTAAGCTCCTGCGCGCACAAGGAGTCCTTGTCACTGATGAGGAAATTGGACGCGTGGTCGATTTTCTTGGCCAGCAGAGCGAGCCTATTTTTGAACCTAGCATTGTCGCTAAACTTTCTAATACGACTATACCAGAAGAAGATGTCACCGATGCTGAGGAGGAACTGGTCACTAAGTGCCTTGAGATTATTCGCCAAGAAAAGAAAGCCTCGACCTCCATGCTCCAACGCCGTCTGCGTCTCGGTTACACCCGTGCCGCCCGCATTGTCGACATCCTCGAACAACGCGGTATTCTCGGCCCCAAAGATGGTGCACGCGATCGTGAAATCTTGGTAGATCTCGATGGGGTAATTACCAACGTCTAGGAAGACATTGGTAGTAGAAGATGGAAGATAGGAGTTGAGAGGCCTTCGGCAAATTAAGAAATTACCTTTTTAACATTATTTCTTGCCTACAATGGCAGGCCTAGACTTCCATCTTCCATCTCCTAACTGTCAACGGCACGTTGACAGTTACCCATACCGAAATTCCCGCCCCTCATAATTGCGGAGAATTATTTTTTCTGAGTCGTGGCTTAAGACATAGTTGGGATTGACGGGAACCTTGCCTCCCCCACCAGGAGCATCAATAACAAATTGAGGAACAGCATACCCCGTCGTGTGACCGCGAAGTCCTTCTATAATTTCTATCCCTTTCTCTACCGAAGCACGCAAATGAGCAGAACCCTTGATGAGATCGCATTGATAAAGGTAGTAAGGTCGCACGCGACATCGCAGTAACTTGTGCACAAGAGCTTTCATAACAGGAAGGCTGTCATTGACCTTGGCTAACAAAACACTTTGGTTACCTAAGGGAATGCCATGATTGGCTAAACGCTCGAGGGCTTCTTTGACTTCGAGCGTCAGCTCCTTGGGATGGTTGACATGCACACTCATCCAAAGAGGATGATAACGTTGCAACATTAGACAAAGTTCTGGCGTGATCCGCTGAGGTAGAAAAATAGGGACTCGGGTGCCAATACGCAAAAATTCAATATGAGCAATGGCGCGCAAGGAAGAGAGAATCTTTTCCAATTTTTCATCGGAGAAAAGCAAAGGATCCCCTCCCGATAAAAGCACATCTCGCACCTCAGTATGTTTTTTAAGATAAGCTATTGCCTCTTCAAAATTGGTATGGAGCTCCTGCTCTCCTACGCCGCTTACCACACGAGAACGCGTGCAATAACGGCAATAAGAGGCGCACCGGTCTGTCACGAGAAAAAGGACTCGATCAGGATAGCGATGGACTAACCCTGGGACTGGCATGTGAGCATCTTCTCCACAAGGATCGCTCTGCTCTCCCGGAGTGATTTCGCTCTCTTCCTGACGAGGAATCACTTGACGCCGAATAGGCCCGTCAGGATCCTCCGCTTCTACCAAGTTAAAATAATGAGGAGTAATGGCCATGGCCAATTTATGGGCCGTAAGGAGCACTCCCATTTTTTCTGAAGGAGAAAGCGTTAGGTGACGCTCAAGCCCTTGTAAATTGGTGATACGATTTTTTAATTGCCAGCGCCAATCCTGCCATTCTGACAAAGCAACATCAGGCCAGCGCCCTGGGGCGTGCGAAAGAAACTGTTCTAACATAGCTTCAACATGTTTAAGAAAATTGGTAATTGTGCAGGAAAAAGTTCGCAGTTGGCAGTTTTTGTATAAAGCCCAAAATACATCTTAGAAAAATAAACTTTTTTCTTATCGAAACAAAGCACCAATAAAAAACAGCGTATATACTGTCAAAAAAAGATCGAAAATTACTACCAACTGCCAGCTGCTAGCTGTGAACTTGCTTCCCCCAGCCGCCTCCTTTGCGCATCCTCAAGAAAAGCCTGTTGAGCATTAAAGGGCTCGCTGACACTGCTCAAACGATGATAGTTGCCATCTTGGTCCATGATGCGTGCTTTGACATTATCTTTCCAAAACCATTCTAAAATTTCTTCAATGTGAGCTTGGACTCCAGGATGCAAAAGAGGAAAGCTAATTTCAACACGGCGAAACAAATTACGAGGCATCCAATCAGCACTACTCAAAAACAGCTCTGGATTGCCTCCGTTTTCAAAACGCAAAATGCGACTGTGCTCTAAAAACCGACCGACGATACTGCGCACTTCAATGTTGTCGCTGACACCAAGAATACCAGGTCGCAGGCAACAAGTACCACGAATAAGCAAGCGTATTCGCACTCCCATCTGAGAGGCACGATAGAGAGCCATGATCATACTCTCTTCCACAAGGGCATTCATTTTGATCATGACTCCCGCAGGACGCCCACAACGAGCATGCTCACTCTCTCGATTAAGAAGTTGAAACAATTTTTCCTTCATGTTGTAGGGAGCCAATGTGAGGGTTTGCAGCTCAGGAAAACGGGAGACCCCCGTAAGCATATTAAACATGGCAGCAACATCATCGGTGATTCTTTGATCAGCCGTTAACAATCCCAAATCAGTATAAAGACGCGCTGTTGTAGGATGATAATTTCCTGTGCTCAAATGCACATACCGCCGAATCACCTCTCCCTCTTGCCTCACTACGAGCATGGCCTTAGCGTGTGTTTTTAAACCGGAGATTCCATAGATCACATTCACGCCGGCATCGCGCATCATGCGAGCCCATTTGATATTGGAAGCCTCATCAAAACGAGCTTTCAATTCGATAACGACAGTGACCTGTTTTCCATTTTGAGCTGCTGTGATGAGGGAAGCAACTAAAGGAGAATCGTGGCTAGTTCGATAGAGTGTCTGCTTGATAGCCAATGTATGAGGGTCCTCAGCAGCATGCCCTAAAAAATCGAGAACAGTTTGAAAACTATCATAGGGGTGATGCAAAAGAATATCTCCTTTGCGCAGGTGCCAAAAAATATCAGCTTCTTCCTTGAGAGAAAGAACCGTATGCGGTGTAAAGCGCTTCTCACGTAGATCTGGACGATCTATTTCAAAAGCAAGTGGCAAGAGCTGCTTCAAAGCTAAAATATCAGGGAGCACATAGAGGTCATTTTTTTGAAGATGCAATAGCCTGAGTAGCTTCTCAGAAAGAAACTCAGGGCAACTGTGATGTACTTCCAGGCGAATAGGCGCATGCCGATGCACATGCCTCAACTCCTCTTCAATAGCATGGAGCAGGTCTGATTCCTCCTCATCAATGGTCAAATTACTATTGCGTGTGATTCGAAAAAGATGAGCTCCTAGAACAGGGACACCATAAAAAAGAGCTCCGACATGATGTTGAATGATACTTTCTAAAAAAACAAAATGACACTGCTCTGACTCACTCTCATTGGGAAAAGGAACCAGACGAGGCAAGGTTGGAGGAATAGGAACGACAGCGAGATCGGTGCTTATTTCTTCTCCTTGAAGCCCCTGAAGAGCAACCAGTACATTTAAACTAAGATTAGGAAGCTGAGGAAAGGGATGGACGGGATCAACTGCTAGCGGTGTCAGCATCGGAAAAATAAATTCCTCAAAATACTTTTTGAAATACTCTTGCTCTGCGGAAGCTAAGTCTGAGTAGTGGTGAAAGGTAATTTTTTCTTGCTCAAGAGCAGGAGCAATCATTTCCTTCCAACATTGATACTGCACAGCCAATTGTTTTCGAATCCGTGCTGAAAGAGCCTTGAATTCTTCTTCTGGAAAAAAACCATCAGCAAGAGGCTTGTTTCCTCCATGCTGACATTGCTGCTTGATCGCAGCGACATGAACTTCAAAAAATTCATCGAGATTAGAACTGACAATACCAAGGAACTTCAATCGTTCTAACAGCGGATTTTCCAGATCAAAGGCCTGGTCTAGCACTCGCTGATTAAACTCCAACCAGCTCAATCCACGATTGAGATAGAGAGCGTCATCCTTGAATTTCATGAGAAAAAAATTTCTTAGTATAAAAGAAAAGCAAGAGCTGAGAAAAGCAATATAGTGGATTAAATTGAAAAGAGCGCTTTAGAAGCGCTGAATTTTTTCTTAAGACAAGGCTGAAGAGTTTAGGCTATCCAAAGATAACCTAAAGGATGAGAACACAGTCTTAAGGAAAAAGAGCAAGCTTATGATGTGCCCTTTTCAATTTAATCCACTATAAGAGGGTGTCTTGAAAATGAATAAAATTGATGCAGTACCAGGAGCGAAGCGCACAGACCCGCAGTGTATATGGACATACTCGAGGACGCGAGCACTGGAGCGACGCCGTAATGCGCAATTTTAGTCTTTTCAAGACACCCTCTAAATAGGAGAAGGTAGTAACCGCCTTGCTCTTTGTTACGAAGCAATTTCACTGTCTTCTTTAAAAAAAACTGTTACCCTGCCCAGCTTAATGATGACGCAAGATTTCCTTAAACACTGGGCAAGCATACTCTTTTTCAAAAGGTTTCCACTAGCACAGGCGTTTTACCTCTACCTGGGACAAACAGCTCTCCTGGTTATGGAATCGCTTCACTCTATCGTGAAGGGGAGGGTCCGTTGGACTCTTGTCCTGGGGCAATTAGTGGATATTGGCTATGGTTCCCAATTTGTTGTTATTGTCACAGGAGCTTTCACGGGAGCGGTTTTTACAGCGCAAATTTTTTATCAATTTTCCACCTTAAATATGAGTTCTGCGGTGGGCCCCGTCGTTTGTGTAGCTCTTTTTCGGGAGTTGGGACCTGTCTTGACAGGGCTCATGGTAGCAGGGCGAGTTGGAGCAGCGATGAGTGCCGAAATTGGAACGATGAAAGTCACTCAACAGCTCGATGCTCTCCGCGCTTTGGCAGTTCATCCCATTGACTATCTGGTTGTTCCTCGCGTGGTGGCCATGATTATCTCCATGCCACTCCTTGTCGCAGAATGTGTTTTTTTTGGTATTTTGTCAGCTTACTTTGTTGCCACCCAGTTACTGGCCATTCCCAGTGTCTATTTTCTACAAAACATTCAGCGATTTATTGATGGTCATAATTTAGTAATGTCGTTGGTTAAAGGTTTTGTTTTTGCCATCATCATTGTTTTTATTAGTTGTCAGCAAGGCCTCACCACACGAGAAGGAGCTGTAGGAGTTGGCAAAGCCACCACAGAAGCCGTTGTGCTCTGCTCCCTCTGCATCCTCATTGGTAATTTCTTTCTCACCATGGTTCTTAATATGGTTTTCCCTGCCGGTTTACGTTAATATGTCCCTTCCCTTTATTCCACAAAAAGAGATACCGATTATTGAAGTTGAAAATCTCACTCAACGCATCGGAACTCAAGAAATCTTGCGAGGAATCTCTCTTTCTATTTTTCGTGGAGAAACTCTCGTTCTTCTAGGGCGGAGCGGTGGAGGCAAAAGTGTTTTTTTACGTCACTTGATTGGTCTGATGCGGCCTGCCTCTGGAAAGATCCTCATTGATGGGCAAGATATTTCTCATTTAACAGAACGTCAGCTAGAACCAATACGACGCAAGATTGGGATGCTTTTTCAAGATGGAGCCTTATTTGATTCAATGGATGTCTTTGAAAATGTAGCCTTCCCCTTAAAAGAGAAAGGAGAGCATGATCTCATCAAGCTCCGCGAAAAAGTAGCTTCCGCCCTCGAGCTTGTTTCTCTCATAGGTCAGGAAGCAAAAATGCCAGTGACTCTTAGTGGCGGAATGCGCAAAAGAACAGCCTTAGCGCGAGTGATTATCAGCGAACCTGCTTGTATTTTGTATGATGAACCGACAGCAGGTCTCGATCCTATTGTTTCAGACACCATCAATCGCCTTATCCGGCGCTTGCAACAGCGCCTCCATGTTACCTCGGTAGTCGTTACCCATGATATGGCCAGCGCCAACCATATTGCCGATCGCGTTGCTCTTTTACACGAAGGAAAAATTTATTTTTGCGGAACCCTCGATCAATTTCATAACTCTAAAGATCCCCTCCTACGTGATTTTATCCAGGGCCGTTCTCATGAGATTGATTGAATATTTTTAACTCTAACTTCAACTTTTACCTTTCACTTTCTTCATGGATTCTTCTCATTACTCAACCCAGCTTCGAGCAGGTATTTTTCTTTTTGTAGGACTTGTGGCTATTTTCTCGCTCGTTCTTTATTTCGGTCGTTTTAGTGAATACTCCGGGCATTATTATCCAATTACAGTGGAATACTCCAATGCCAATGGATTACTCAAAGGAGCTGATGTGCTCTTAGCTGGAGCGAGAATTGGAAATATTGACAAAGCTCCCACCGTCCTGCCTAACATGACAGGCGTTGCCGTAGTTTTAAAGATTGAGGCCAATGTCCACATTCCTAAAGAAAGTATTTTTTCCATTGGAAGCTCCGGATTGCTCGGTGATCGTTTTGTGACTGTTACCATTAAAGAAGATGCTAACCTTACCGATACTCTTGCTCCTAAATCAATCGTTCAGGGACAACGCGAATCAAGTCTAGCGGACCTTCAGCAAGAAATGGGAACAATCATTCCAAAAATAGATCGAGTCGTTAGCAATGTTGATACGATTACAGAACGTTTAAAAAATGATCTTTTTACCAAAAAAGGAATCACAGAAATGAAAGAGACCCTCTCTAATATTCATGAAACATCGGTGCTTCTGGCCAACTCTTCCCAACAAGTCCAGGGAATTGTTAATAAGACATCTTCTTTCTTAAATAAAGGAAACAACGCTATGGCCAGCGCTAACGGCGCTATGGAAGACCTGAAAGCCTTCATTAGGAACTTGCGACTTCATGGAGTTATTTTCTATCGTGATACGGCTAAGGGTAGTCGTTAAGATTGCTTTGCAATAAGTTGAAGTTGAAGAATTTTTTTGGAGAATTACTTCATTATCAATAACAATTTTTTTGCCAGAAAATAAAACTCTCTTTTTAACATGATCCGGATTCGTCCTCTCCTTTTTTCATTTTTTTGCTTCATAGCCATAACCCTTCCCCTGCGCGCCCGTGAAATGGCTAGTGGCGCTATCCAGGCTCTTCGCGAAGCTGGTCGCCCCGAACTCCTCCTTGGTCTTGCTGAAGTTAAGGGAGAACATGGAGATCCTAATCCTGAAGAATGGATTTTGCTCTGCAATGACTCAAGCGCTCCAAGTGGGATTCGGGAACTCATCATTAAAGATCATCACATCATTTCAGAAAGCACCCCCACAGTTGCTTTTAGCGGCACAGGAGCCTTACCTCAACTTGACTTAAGCAAGCCGCTCATGGAATCAGGAGCTCTCTTTGCCGCTGCCAACCGCAGCGCCATCGATCATCATATCGGATTTGATTATGTTAATTACTCCTTGCGAATCGATGCCGTCACCGGAAAGCCACTGTGGATTGCGAAACTTTATAAGATCAGCAAAAAAGGAGATAAGCATAAGGATGGCAAAAAGGAAGATAAGCTTGTCGGGACTCTGCAATTCTCCGCAGAGACAGGAGCAGAAGCGAAGGGGTTGTAGGAGTGTTGCTGAGCAAGTCAGCAACACTAGTTCACAGTCTTCAATTTTTAACTTCAACTAGTTTGGAAAAATCCATGACCCTCGTCCTTCTCGCAGCAGGCCTCGGAAGCCGTTATGGCGGGCTCAAACAGCTCACTCCCGTGGGACCGAAGGGAGAGGTGCTGCTCGATTATTCGGTGCGAGATGCCGTCAAGGCCGGCTTTTCAGAAATTGTTTTTATTATTCGAAGAGAGATTGAAGAGCTCTTTCAACAAAAAATTCTTTCTCGCTACCAAACTCTTTTTCCTGGTCTCATCATCCGCTACGTCTTTCAGGAACTCACTGATCTAGTTCCCCCTCACTTCTCCATCACACGGACTAAGCCATGGGGCACTGGTCATGCCTTGTTAGCAGCACGCCATGTTGTCACGACTCCTTTTGCGGTGATTAACGCTGATGATTACTATGGTCCCACAGGCTTTGTGCTCCTCAAAAAGTTTTTTGAGAATTTCAGAAAAGGGGTCAGCACCAGTCAATTTGCAGACGCAGTCGCCAATTGCGGGACTGACCCTTTTTCTGAATACGCCATGGTCGCCTATGAGCTTGGCAAGACGCTTAGCGAGCATGGAAGCGTCTCTCGCGGCATTTGTGAAACTAGCAAAGGGGTCAGTACCAGTCAATTTGCAGACACAGTGGCCAATTGCGGGACTGACCCCTTTTTCCTCACTACCATTACCGAGCGCACCGCTATTGAGCGGACATCCCATGGGATTGTTGCTCAAGAAAAAGAGGGACAACTCATTCCTTTGAAAGAAGAGACTTGGGTCTCGCTCAACTTCTGGGGCTTCACACCAGCCTTCTTCGCTCAACTCGAAGAAAAATTTTCTCAGTTTTTAGAAAAAGAAAAAAACTTAACAACTACTGAATTTTATCTCCCTCAAGCCATCAACGACCTCATCCAGGAAAAACGGGCCTCTGTGCAGCTTTTCCCAACTCCTGATCGCTGGATGGGGCTGACTTATCCAGAGGATCTGGCTGTGGTGCAGGAAGCGTTAAGAAATCAATAAAACATCAACAAGGCCACAAATAGGGTGTCTTTATTTTTGGTACTGAGAAGGAGTAAAAGAATTTACTGGTCTCTTTATTCGGTTTGAGCGTCTTGTTTCTAGAGGGGGCTGTTGTTGAGTTTCATAATCAGCAGGGCTAAAAAATTTTGCCTGTCTCAGTATCCGTCCTTTCAACGTTGTTTTGGGAGCATTACTATTTTTATTAGAGTCTTGTTCTGGAAGAGGAGTGTAAGGGGCTGTATGAATTAATCCAATCAATTCGTTAGGATCATTCACTGATGGAGTCCCTGATGGAGTCCGACTCAACTCATGAGTCGGTATAACAGCTTGAGACTCAGTCAAACTGGACGAAGAACCCCGAGGTGATTCGTTAGAAAGATTATCTGTTGAATTTGAGAGCACAATCGAGCCATCACCTGGAAGGCTTACTGGGTTTCCTGTGCCGACATCATTTGCTGTTTGGTTAAAGCGAGGGGAATCTACAGAGTCTTCTCTATCAGAATCAGAATCAGAATCATATCGAGGAGAACCTGGAGGATTTATACGGGAACTACTTGTTCTGTTGTAACGAGTTGGACGCTCTAGCGCATCGTCCTTGTTCCACCATTTCTTTATTGTGTTCCACAAGAACGCCGCAATGACGCTTGCAGGTAAAAAATGCCCTATATTCCATTCCCCTGACTCTAATTTTTTCTCTTGGTGGCCTTGAGCCTGTTCCTTAAAAACTGTTTCATTGCTTGAAGCCTCTGGATGTTTTTCTTCAATAGGCCCTCCATTTTCTGAAACAGAAGAATCATTAGCCACTCTTTTTAATTCTTCGAGGACTTCTTTGGGAAGCTTTTCTTCAGGTTGTGAAGAATTATTATCTCCCTTTTGACTCAATTTGCCTTTCTCATCTAGAGTTTCTAAAAATGCCAAAACATCATAATCCGTCGTAGTTAATGGGTAGGCACCATGAGAAGTTATAGAAATAAAATTGCTTGGAGACTCTTGATCATGATGAGCTGAGTTACCTCCTTGAAAACGGCTCTTTATCTGAATTACTGGTTCGTCAGAACCAGATTCAGTCATAGGAATAAAACTTCTTAGAGACGCTTGATTATGATGAGCCGAGTTACCTCCTTCAAAAGAGCCCGTTATCTCAATTGCTGACTCGTTATAATGAGTTCCAGTTCTAGAAATAACCTGACTTAAAGACCCTTGATCATGATGTGCCGAGTTACCTCCTTTAAAAGGGTCCGTGATCTTAATTGCTGAGTTGTTATCATGAGTTCCAGCTATAGAAACCCAATCTTGATTATCTTGGTCCACAGGACGCCTAATATACTTGCTTAGAACCTGGTTACGTTCTTTCACCCCATCTAAATGAACATAAGGATGGAAAAATACCGAATCGCCAGGTGTTAGTACGGGAAGCTTAGAATTCACGTAATTCATCAAGGGTTTATAATCAAGCTGACTAAAGATCGTGACAAGACCTAGTAGAGTAGTAGTCCTAAGTAGTTGTAGTCGCTTTGACCCAGGGAAATGGGTACGCGTATCATTTTTGTTTTTATTAACTTGTTCATTTGTTTTGACAGGCACTGCTTCTGGATCATTTCTATTTGCATGAAACTCACCCTCTTCTTCAAATTTACTTTTTGTATTTGATAATATTAGTTCTTTAAAAAGATGTTTGGAGGGTTCTTCCTGATTGCGGGTTATATCATTCTGGGAAGAGCTTTTTACAATATCTTCGAGTTGACTCACCAAATCAGAAGTGACCTCAATAAGTTGTTCTAGCTTCTGCTGAACTGAAAGGTCCAAATCGCTAGAAGCGCTAGAAACTAATTTTTCAAGATTGTTATATTTCTGTTGGTATCTCTCTAGATTGTAAGACGATAGCAGTAGATCGTCTTGAATGTCTCTTAGATTCACTGTTACATTTGAAGAGGAAACATTTCCTAGCTCTTCTTTAGCCTCTTCTATTTTTGTATCTAGCACTCCTACATCAAAAAGATCCTCAGCCTCACTATCAGTATCTTTCGAAGAATCTGACTCACCAGCAACACTCTCCTCATCATGATCACTTCCTTCCTCTTTTAATAGCGTCTTATTAGAAACCGGAATAGCATAGGAAGCATGACTGGTGAGAGCCTTCTCCTGTGCTTTTTTACTAGCTTCTTGCACATTATCTTTTTCAACGGACTCACCCCCATTTTCACCTTCTTTTTTCCCCTCCATCACTGCCACAGAGAGGCGTGATGAGGCGATCAAGAGGGTAATTAAAAATAATAATAGAGAGATTTTTTTCACGATTCTTAGTAAATAAATTTGGGAGTTGAGAAGAATACTTTTTTTGGCTGATAAAGCAAGAGAATATCTCAAAATAGAGATTTTTTCTCTTAGAGCATATTAAAAAATTCTGTAGCCGCTCATTGCGTCGTCGCTTCGGTGCTCGCTCCATGGAGTATTGGCTATATACTCCCTCGCTGTGCGCCTCGGCTCCTGGCACTGCATCGACTACAAAAATTTTTAATGATACTCTAAAATGGCTGTAGTTTTATTTAAAATGCTCTAACCTGGGTTCCGAAGTTGGAGTGGATGATATTTTTCAATGACTTGGTCTGAAGGTGATTTGTAATAGCATGAGGGGGTATGTGTTATGCATAAGTGATTTGAAAAGGTGCATGGCTAAGGTATTGCGAAAGATCGCCATTCGTAAGTACGGGCCCCGGGTTAACCAGGGGCCCCATTATTCCTACAATAGGAAAGGGGTACGAAGCCTTATAAAAAAAGGAGGAAGGCAGTGGGGGGAATGAATAGGCTACATTTACATTATAAATCCTTAGGCTCTAAGAATCCCTCCAGTTGCCTCAAGCGCGTTGGATGACGCATCTTGCGCAGTGCCTTTGCCTCGATCTGACGAATACGTTCACGAGTTACTTTGAACTGTTTCCCGACTTCCTCTAAGGTGCGAGAATAACCATCAACTAATCCAAAACGTTGCTCCAAAACTTGTCGTTCCCGCTCTGTTAAGGACTCAAGGACATCTTTGATTTTATCTTTGAGCAAGACGATAGCAGCCATATCGGCAGGATTTTCTGCCGACTTATCTTCAATAAAATCACCGAAGCTAGTGTCATCGCTATCGCCGACGGGGGCTTGGAGTGAGATAGGCTGCTGAGCCATTTTGAGAACAGCACGCACCCGCTCTACAGGGAGCTGAATTTCATCAGCAATTTCTTCTGGACTTGGCTCACGACCATATTCTTGAACAAGCTGTTTTTGCACACGAATTAGCTTATTGATGGTCTCAATCATGTGCACTGGAATACGAATCGTACGTGCCTGATCAGCAATAGAACGAGTAATGGCCTGACGAATCCACCAAGTAGCATAGGTGGAAAATTTGTACCCACGACGGTACTCAAATTTCTCCACCGCCTTCATAAGCCCAATATTTCCCTCTTGAATTAAATCCAAAAAGGAAAGGCCACGATTGGTATATTTTTTGGCAATAGAAATGACTAGTCGTAAATTGGCTTCAACCATCTCCGTCTTGGCCCGTAAAGCAGCACGAAAATGTTTTTTGAGTTCGCGGTGGCGCGTTTCAAAATGTTCGGTAGACATCCAGTTGCGATGATGATGCTCTTCTCGTTGTGCTTCTATTGCCTGACGCAAACGACGCGTTGTCTCCTGAGTGGAAGCACCTTGTTTCTCATGCTCTGCACGGAGCTGCTGCAATGAATGGACATGCTCATCAGCGAGGGTTACAAAATCTTCTGTGATTTTTTGTTTAAAGAAAAATTTTGGGTAGAGCTTTCCAATTTCTTCTACTTGTTTTTCTAGCTGTTTGGCATCTTTGGGATGAGGCTCTTTTTTGGGGGCAATTTTTTTACTATAAACTAAGGATATCTCTGTCGCCAAACGCTGCACTTGCTGACAAAGACGTGGCAATATTTTGAGATAGCGCTCACGACTCTCAATTTTTTTATCTAAAATAACGCGATCAAAACGCTCGCGAGAATCAAGCAGACGCTGAGCCAAATCGACATGGGCATGAGCAACAAAACCAAAATTGTAGAGGACATTTTTCATGAGTGCTTCAGCCTCTTCGATGCGTTTAGAAATTTCCACTTCTTGCTCACGCGTTAGTAAAGAGACTTGCCCCATTTGCTTGAGGTACATACGAACAGGGTCATCCAAAATATCAAGACGCCCGTCGATCTTCTCTTCCTTTTCCTCTTTCTCTTCCTCATCATCTATTTTTTTGACCTCCTTGACACGATCTACATCAGAAGAATCAATGACATCGATTTCTACTATGCGGAGCTGAGTTAAAATAGATTCCACCGCCTCTGGTGTGTTCATCCCAATGGGAAGATGCTCCTCAAGGTCTTCGAAGGTAATGTATCCTTGCTCCTTGGCCAATTTGAGCAGTTCCCTCACTTTTTCTTGAAGAAGTCGCTGCGCCTCAGCGGGCGTTTTAGGAGTTACTTCACTTTTAATAAAGAGAGCACTACTATTGCCACCCAGAGGGAAACCAGAAGGGGATAACTCCTCTTTTTTTTCTTTCTTTTTGGAAATTAGTGAAGGGGGAAACGGGGAGTGAGATGGCCCTTTCTTTTTTAGAGGCTGCTTAGCAAGCGGCTTAGAAGGGGCCTTCTTGTTAGAAACAGCGACCACTTTTTTCTGTGAAAGATTTTTTTTAAGATCTCCTTTTTTTTCTTTTGAAGAGGCAGTTACTGCTTTTTTTCTAACAGGCTGTTTTGCTCTCTTAGAAGGTGATGATTTAGAAAGCTCCTTAGAATGAGAAAGAAATGGTGATGGAGCGGCTTTTTTCTTCACGATAGGTTTACTCTTTTGAGCTGGTAGCAGCTTTTTTTTAGCTGTGACTTTAGCTATGGCTGTTTTAGTGAGAATCTTTGGAAGTACCTTCTTCTTGATTAAGGAAGCACGTGAGGAAGAAACAGCTCCTTTTTTGAGAGGAGCAGATTTGTTAATAGCTGGAGATTTCTTTTTAGTCACTGAATTGAAAAACTAGAAAACGAACGAATAGGAAATGAAGGAAACGATGTACTATAGCGGCTTTTTAAAAAAAAACCAGCCCTGATATTTATTTTTTGAAAACCACCTGTTGCACTTCGTTGTTGAATGGGGCGACTATAATCCACTATACAGCATGAATGGTCAGAAGAAAATTGCGACTATTGCTCCTTGAGTCACCTAATCTAATTCTCGGGTTAAAGAAATACGCTGTTGTAATTCCAAAATCTTTTGTTGCCATTTCAAAATCTCTGCTGCGGTAAGTCCTGGTTGCTTCAAGGCAGCAATAGCCTTTGCTTGTTCTCGCTTCCAAAAAGCAACTTGAAAACCACGCCATGTATCTTGAGCCATGGGTAAAAGATCCGTCCCCTTTTTTTCCAGATCCCAGGAAGCAATGAGCTCTTGCACTCTAGGAGAAAGCCGAGAGAGAAGAGTTGATAATGATTGTTCTGAAGAGACCTCTAGAAAGGCATCTTCAACTGCTAATAACTCCTCTAGAAGTGCTAACTCTGGATCAATGGCAGCTGGCGAAGGATCTGTTTGATTTTTAAAAAAAATTCTTACCTCAGCATCCAGCAGTGCTAAACGACACAAAAGCTCCGTGCCTGCCGAGACTTTGGTGACAGGAGGCCTGAGTGGCTCTTCTAATTTTTGTTCTGGGAAAAAATTCTTTACTGGGAAGCTTTCCTGCAAAGCCGTTATAGAAATTCCTAATTGAGTTGCCATCATGCCTGTTGTGAGCTCTCGGACCGTGGCATCTGGAAGCAAAGAAAGATATCCTCCTAGTTTTTTTGCCAAACCAGCTGTTTGATAAGGGGTCAACCTCCCCTGATGCTCTGCCTTGGCTTGAACAATGGCATCTGTAAAAAAGTCAGATGCCTCTGTAATCAATTTTTGAAAAGCAGCCACCCCCTCTTTTCGAAGAAAAGAATCGGGATCTTCTCCTTGAGGCAAACGAGCAATACGAATTTCTAACCCATTGCTCAACAAGGCAGGAAGAGAGCGCTCCACGGCATTTTTTCCAGCAGTATCTGCATCAAAACAGAGAACCACACGTTCCACGAAACGCTTTAATAAATGAGCTTGCTCGGCGGTAAAAGCAGTTCCTTGAGGGGCAACAACGTTGTGGCAACCATGCTCAAAGGCAGCAATAAGATCGATTTGACCCTCCATCACAATGGCCTCTCCAGCCTGAATCAGAGCTCGTTTGCTCTTGTCTAATCCAAAAAGAATTTTCCCTTTACTGAAAAGTGGAGTCTCTGGAGAGTTGAGGTATTTGGCCTCTTTTGCCTCCTGAGAAAGTGTACGCCCGCTAAATCCAATGACCTCTCCGTAATCATTACGAATAGGAAACATTAAGCGATCACGAAAGCGATCATATTGATTGCCTGCAGAGCGTTCTAACAGCAACCCTCCCGTTACTAATTCTTCTTTACTAAAACCAGCAGCAAGAGCCCATTTTTTTGTTGTTTCCCAAGCTGCAGGAGCATAGCCGATTTGCCAAGCAATGGCGATCTCTTTGGAAAATCCACGCTCTTTGAGATAGCTCCTAGCCAAGGCTGCCTCTTGGGAACGTAACAGTTGATGATGGTACCAGAGCGCTACTTGTCGGTGCAGATCGAGGAGTCGTTTTTTTTGATCGCGATAAATCGTATCTTGCGATGTCAGCTCTTCAAGAAGAGGAATTCCTCGCCTCTGAGCAAGGCGACGCACCGCTGTGGGAAAATCGATATGCTCATAATCCATAACAAATCGAAAGACCCCTCCCCCAGCTCCACAGCCGAAGCAATGAAATGATTGCCGCGTTGGATGCACATAAAACGAGGGACTTTTCTCCGTATGAAACGGGCAAAGAGCTCGAAAACTTGTTCCAGAGCGCTTTAGCGGAAAGTAAGAACCAATGACCTCTACAATGTCATTGGCAGCGGCTACCTTATCGATGCTCTCTTGAGAAATTTTGCTCATCTAAAAACCTTACTTTTTTAAAATTTTTTGCAAATGCTCCACTTGGCTAGCAAGCTTCTGTGGAGCTTTCTGGACTTCATACTCGATTTGATGAGCAATCGACGCTGCTGTTTTTGCAATACGCTCTTGAGCTGGGTGCCTCAAAATAACGGCAATCGCACTACCTGGATTCACAAAATTACTATAACAGATCAATGCCCCCTCCCCGTGAGGTATCGCTATAAAGTTTCCCCTACCCGATTTGCTGTAAGTGGAGCCTAACATTTCCCAGGAAACTTGATAACCGCCGTTGGACAACTCTTTGAATTCATCCCTCACCTTGGTTACTTCTTTTGGGAAAAAAGGAACTCGTAATTCATACGTCATCACAATCAAATTAGGCGTGGATACCTCTTCTATCGAGACAGAAAGACAATCTGGAACATAATGAGGAGCATCTTGAACATCCCAAAAAACAGCGACTGCTTGAAGAGGAGTAGCAGCAACAAGATGATAGACATGAAAGGTAGGCCAAGGCATTCCAGGCATCGGCTCTTCCACAACCACTTGTTTTCCATTGGTCAAAAGCTCTTGCTGATTTTTATTAAGGGTCTCCCAAAGGGGTGTTGCTATCAGCGCCTCAGAGGCCAGTAAGCTCCAGAGCACTAATAACAAGAAAAGATAACTGTTCAGACGTCTCATAAGAATTAGTTTCGTTAAAATTATTTTTCGTTCCTCAACTCAGTTTGTTGGATTAAATAGATCATCAGTTCAGTTCCGATACTAAGAACTTCTTGAATTGCTGGAGAAGTCGGTGACTGCTTAGAAACTTCAAACAATCGATTTCCATAGATGGTTACAAGTGTGATGCAAATCATATTGTTAACAACATGATTATTTAATGAGGCTTCGGCAATTTTTTGAAGGTTCTTGCAAGATTCTAGTAGTCTCTCAATGAGATTTGTAACGATGGGATCGGCTATATCTCAAACAATGATTTTTCCACTATAATTAACGTACCGAGCTGTTCTATCAATATAAACAGCTAGAATATCAAAACCATTTTTCATGAATACCTGAATGGCTTCTTCCTCCTTTTTAACTTTAGGCACCATGATCATGCTATTAAGTGTAGCGATCACTCTTCTACTGCTAACGTCTTCATAGAGGTTCATAGTTAAACCATTCCAACATTAATCTTGCTTTTCTTTGTAAAAAAGGTTTGATCCTTCGATGCCAAAGAAACCATCGAAGCACGTTGTCATTGAGTTAGATAGCCCTTGGAAATATGCCATGAGGCATTTTTTTCGCTCCTTCATGGAGTTTTGCTTGCCGGAATGGGCAGCTTCCATCGATTGGGCCCAAGGCTACGAAACACTAGACAAAGAATTACAAAAAATTATTCCTGAGTCAGAGACTGGGAAGCGGTTTTCTGACATGCTTTTTAAGGTATGGCTCAAAAATGGTGAGGAGAAATGGATTCTCATTCATTTAGAAATCCAAGGACAAAACGATAAGGAGCTCGCTCAGCGAATGTTCATCTACAATTACCGCACGTATGACCAATACCAACAACAACCCGTTGTGAGCATTGCCTTGCTGCTGGATGCTGATCCCAAATGGAGGCCAGATTATTTTCGGCTGCAGAACCCGCTAGAAAAAGAAAAGTCGTTTTTGGAATTTCGCTATCACGTCATCAAACTGATCGACTATGCAACTCGCAAAGAAGAGCTTCAAAAGCGCAATGATCTTTTTTCCAAAGTGATCCTCGCTCAACTCATCGTCATGGAAACAAAGAAAAACCTGCCACTGCGCGTGCAGCACAAAATTTCTTTAATCAAACAACTGCTTAAACTTGGGTTGACAAATCACCAAACTCGAGAATTATATCAGTTCATCGATTGGCTGATGACCATCCCTGAAGATCTTATGTTAACCTATAAAGAAAAAGTAAACGAAATAGCAGAAGATATGATGGAAGAGTGGGATATTCCTTATGTCCCCAGCTCTGTTAAAATTGCTCGCATAGAAGGTCGACAAGAAGGTCGACAAGAAGGCAGGCAAGAAGGGATTCGTTTATTGCTCGATAGGCAAATCCGCCGTCGTTTTCCACACACAGTAACAGCGCAGCATCTTTATCTCATTAACGATGCCAACGTAGAGACACTTGCACGCTGGGCCGAAAAACTCATCGATGCCAAGAAAGTGGAAGAGGTCTTTGCTGCGTAACTAAGGCCTAAGCATCTGTGAAATTAATTCACAGTCAAAGGGGGTCCTTAGTGTGTTACCTTGGGTACCTCTCTCGCTATTTTCCTATCAGCCCCCTTATCTAAATATTCTGGGACAGCTCCAAAAATTTTATTTTGCGTTCTTTGTGGTGAATTTCTTCCTACTTGAACTACGTTGGTTGTTACGAGCATTAGATTTTGAGGCCGTTCATAAAGATGATGACTTCACTTTCAGAGGGTATCTTGACAATGAATAAGATTGCGCATTACGGCGTCGCTCCAGTGCTCGCGTCCTCGAGTATGTCCATATACACTGCGGGTCTGTGCGCTTCGCTCCTGGTACTGCATCAATTTTATTCATTTTCAAGACACCCTCTAAGGAAAAAGAGCAAGCTTATGGCGTGCCTTTTTCAATTTAATACACTATAACTACCAACGGCATTAATTTTTCTCCTTAATTAGGATGCGGGGTCAGTCTATAAAATGATGAAGTAATGAAGCTAACCCCACCTCTCAAAAAATTTATTTAATGACGTTAGTAGTTACCAAAAGATAAAAAAATGAATAAAACTCCCATCACAGTCGCTTACGGAGATGGCATTGGACCTGAAATCATGGAAGCCACCCTTCATATCATTCAATCAGCAGGTGCCCAAATAGACATTGAACAGATTGAAATTGGTGAAAAAGTTTATCTCGCCGGTAACCCCACTGGCATTGAATCTTCGGCCTGGGACTCTCTGCGGCGCACCAAAGTTTTTTTAAAAGCCCCCATCACCACACCTCAAGGAGGTGGCTTCAAGAGCCTCAACGTCACTGTGCGCAAGGCGCTTGGCCTCTACGCGAATGTTCGTCCTTGCGTGAGTTATGCTCCTTTTGTGGCTACCAAACATCCCGTCATGGATGTCGTCATCGTGCGTGAAAATGAAGAAGATCTCTACGCTGGGATTGAGCATCGCCAATCTCACGATGTCGTCACCTGCATGAAGCTTATTTCACGCCCTGGAAGCGAGAAGATCGTCCGCTATGCCTTTGAATATGCCCGCGCTAACAATCGCAAAAAAGTAACCTGTTTCACCAAGGACAACATCATGAAAATGACAGATGGTCTCTTTCATAAAGTTTTTGATGAAATTGGAGCAGAGTACGCAGACATCGAAAAAGAACATTGGATCGTAGATATAGGCGCTGCCAAATTAGCCGATACACCGGAGGCCTTTGATGTCATTGTTCTGCCCAATCTGTATGGAGATATTCTTTCCGATGTGGCAGCCCAGATTGCAGGTTCTGTGGGACTTGCCGGCTCTTCCAACATTGGAACTCATGCCGCTATGTTTGAAGCCATTCATGGCTCTGCACCTCGTCGTGCCGGTCAAAATCTCGCCAATCCTTCTGGACTATTTTTAGGAAGCATCCTCATGTTGCTGCACATTGGCCAAACAGAAGTAGCCGAAAGAGCCCACAATGCTTGGCTTTGCACGCTCGAAGAGGGAATTCACACCTATGACATTTTTGATGAAAAAACGAGCAAGCAAAAAGTAGGAACTCGTGAGTTTGCTCAAGCAGTTGTCCAACGACTAGGTAAAAAGCCAGAACGTCTTAAGCCAGTCAGCTACAAAAAAGAAGTCAGCAATTTGGAAAAAGTAGTTCCTTACATTCGCCCCACCGAAAAACGAGAACTAGTCGGCGTCGATGTTTTTATTGTTCATGAAGGTTCTGTTGAAGACCTTCGTCGACTAGCTTGGAGGTGTGATCAGAAGGAGAGTGAAAAGAGTGGCATGCTCATCGAGATGATCGATAACCGCGGCATGGTTGTTTGGCCTGAAGCAATTCCCAACGTCTTTTGCTCTGACCTCTTTCGCGTTCGTTACAGGCGAGCTGATGACTCTAAAAGAGAAATCACCCATCAAGATATCACCAAACTTTTAGACTGTATTAGCTTTCAACGCTTGGAGTTTGTGAAAGTGGAACTACTCTACAACTTTGATGGCAAGCCTGGCTTCACACGTGGTCAGGGGCAATAGCAAGACTAGAGGCTGTTATCAGCTTGAGCTTCTATTGAGTTTCTATTGCAATTGACCTTTACATCATTAAAACTTTCTTACTTTTCAAAATCCATGAGCCTTCATCACCCTTCTTCAGCGGCATCCATGTCCGATCGTCCAGTACGCACTCGTTTTGCTCCCTCCCCAACAGGCCTACTCCATATCGGCTCAGCTCGTGCAGCCCTTTTTAACTGGCTCTACGCACGCAAACATGGAGGCACTTTTATCTTGCGCGTCGAAGACACCGATCACAGCCGCAATACACGAGAAGCAGAGCAGGTCATCTTTGATGGATTGCACTGGCTTGGGCTCGATTGGGATGAAGGCCCTCTTAAAGGAGGCTCTTATGGGCCTTATTATCAAAGCGAACGTAATCGTATCTATGAGGAGTACCTTGCGCGTTTGGAAAAAAACGGTCATCTCTACGAAGACCACGGAGCCATTCGCTTTCGCTCTCCCCGTGAAAAGGTCCTTGTCGATGACCTCGTTTGCGGAAAAATAGAGTTTGATTTAACAAACCCCATTACCCATCCCGATATCACGTTACGCCGACCAGATGGTTCTTGGATTTTCCACTTCGTCAATGTCGTTGATGACATCGAAATGGAAATTAGTCATGTCATCCGTGGTGAAGATCATCTTTCCAATACCCCAAAGCATCTTGAGCTTTACCGAGCCCTACGAGCTGACCCTCCTCACTTTGCACACACTCCCCTCATCCTCAACCGCGATGGAAGCAAGATGAGCAAGCGTGACAAAGGGGTCAATCTCGGTCTTTATCCGGAAGAAGGATATGCTCCTGAAGCTCTTCGCAATTACCTTTGCTTACTTGGCTGGTCTCCCAAAGACAACCGTGAGATTCTCGACATCGGAGAAATCACACAGCTCTTTGAACTCAATCATATCAATCGTCGCGGAGCTGCTTTCGATCCTGACAAATGTTTTTGGATGAATGGCCAGTATTTGCTTCAGATGGATTTGGCACGCTATGCCGAACTGGCAATACCCTTTCTCCAAAAAGCAGGCCTTCATTGGGAGAAATGGGAATATCTGGAAAGAGTACTCTCTATTGTAAAACCAAAAATCAAATTACTTGCTGACCTTCCCGATTGGGTACGTCCTTTCTTCACGGATGATTTTCCTTTTGAAGAAGTCGCTGTGGAAAAATACCTCACCACTCCAGAAGCTAAGAAAAATCTGGCAACACTTGCCAAGGCTCTTGCTGAAGTTGATCGTTGGGAAGCCTCTTTCGTGGAAACAGCTCTCAAAGCTACCGCAACAGCTCTCGGCGTCAAAACTGGAGACCTTGTCCATCCAGCACGCGTTGCCGTTAGCGGACGTTCCATCGGCGCTGGCCTTTACGAAACGTTTGAAGTTTTGGGAAAAGAAAAGACATTGCAGCGGCTGATAAAACAAGTCTAAGCGGATTGAATAAGATTAACAGGGATGGAAACGATAGATAAAGAAATTCGGGTTACTTCTGTTCAAAATAAGAATAAGAAATAGCCACAAAAGAACACAAAGAAACACAAAGAAAAAGGCTCGTTGTTTTTTAAAAAAGTTAGCTAATTATTCTTATTGCATTTTTTCAGTTACTTATAAGCAACTGAAAAGGGAAGAAGACTTTTTAAGGAAACTTAATGTTTTTATTTAGCATCTTTGCGTTTCTTTGTGTTCTTTTGTGGCTATTCATTTTTTCTGCCATCCCTTCCATCGCTTCCATCCCTGTTAATCTCTTATAAATTTCTATCTCTGTTAATCCATGAACCTCCCCTCTCCACCCCGCCACATTGCTATTATTATGGATGGAAATGGCCGCTGGGCACAGCAGCGTGGATGGCTCAGAACCAAAGGCCACGAACAAGGCTCTCAATCGGTGCGCGAGTCCCTTGATGCCTGCCTCGAAGCAGGAGTGGAGTACCTTACACTTTATGCTTTTTCCTCAGAGAATTGGAAACGTCCAGCCTTCGAAGTGCAAGGCCTGATGACTCTTCTCGAGCATTATTTAAATGAAAAGGTTCATGAGCTAAAAGAAAATGGAATTCGATTTCAGGCGATAGGCCGCCTTGAAAAACTTCCACCAAAAGTACAGCAGCTCTTAAAAAAAACAACGGAAGCAACAGCAGGGCATTCCAAGCTCACCTTAACATTGGCCCTCAATTATGGAGGACGTGATGAAATCGTTGATGCTATTAAGGCAATCGCCCAAAAAGTTCTTCGAGAGGAAATAGATCTTGAGAACATTACTACTGATGTTGTAGCCAATCACCTTTATACAGCCGGCATGCCAGATCCAGACTTGTTTATAAGGACCTCTGGAGAAATGAGAATTTCTAATTTTCTCCTCTGGCAACTTAGTTACACCGAAATTTATGTTACTTCCAAATTTTGGCCTGATTTTAAAAAAGCTGATCTTTTAACAGCAATTGAGGAATATAAAAAACGTGAGAGAAGGTTTGGGAAAGCGTAGTTTTGTTAGGAAGATCCTTCGATAAATCGTATTTGTATTTCTTTAAGGAAAAGCATGATCAATGCTGCGCAGTAGCAAAGCTCACTGAAACTCAAACTGATAATTCAAACTTCATCTCATCTAATTTCTTTCTTCATAAGTAAACCTGGCTTCAACGATTGATGATGCCCTTTAACTAAAAACCCCATGGCTCCTAAAAAAAACTACTACCACTTCCCTAGCGCCACACCTTATCGTTCAGGTTATCACGGAATTGATAGCATTTTTTCTTGGACAATTTTTATTTTTTTCCTCATTGGATTTGCTCTCTTTTGCTGGGTGGGAAGTTTTTATGTCTTTGGACATCCCGAAAAAACCACCAATTATCGTCTTCTGAAATATCTTCACAAAATAGAAGAACCGCAGCGTTTTGAAGTAACCACGGTCCCACGAGGTGAATTTTTCAAGCCGGCAGAACTCTTAGAGCATTTTGGCCATTTAGAACCCACTCAATTGCAGCAGCTCAATGCAACGTTGCTACGCCATTTTCTCCGCAATTATCATCAAACTCGTGACTTGATTCCTTATGCTGTTGGGACTTACAAAATAGTAGCATTATTACCGCTTGATCAGCAGAAGCTCTTTTTTCCTGGCATGGTGGCTCTTCTTCAAGCAGTAGACCAACCCAACGTTTTTTTAGAACAGATTTTGACAACTGATGTTGCAAACCTACCTGCTCTCCAAAACACACTTGCCTTGGGAAAAGAAGTAAAATTGGAGAAGCCTGTCGACTTTTCTGCCATCATTTTCATCGAGCTTCTTCCACATGGAGGGATCAAAGTAACCGCAGCACCTCTTCTTTATGGTAGTTATGCAGCAACAGAAGATTCCCAATCTTTCACACTGCAACCACCAACACAAGTTAACATTACCGCCGGCCTCCCATTTTTTACAGCCACTGAAGCGGCAGAATGCATTGGCACTGCACAAGGCACTCCAGCCCCTCCCTCCACCAATAAGGAACTTATTCACAGTGTAAAAAACGCCTCCGCGATTTCTCCTACAACAAAACCCAACTTGTGTAGCAAGGAAGAGACAACCAACTTACTCACGCCTAATAAAGAACCTAATCTCGCTCCTGCTATTCCTGCAAACCAGCCTGCGGCACTCCCTGCTATTGCCGTCACTACCTCTAAAAAAGAGATCCCTGTTCCACCACCAGTCTCCCCATCTCCGATAGCAAACACCCCCTCACTCTCACCACCTTCACAAACGCAGAGCAATGATTTGTCATCAACAATAACAACTCCGAAAGATTCTTTTTCGAGTTCTTTGACAACCACAGCAGCACTCCCTTCTTCTTCAACAACAACTTCAGTGCCTACTGCTGTTAGTAGCAATAGTGAATGGCCTCTCTATGAACCTGGAAAAATGCCGCGAGGACGATTAATTGACACTACAGAGATCCCCTACCTTGCAGCACAAGGACTCGCTGGAGAGCGACTCTATCTTGAAGGCAACTTCGTCGTCACGGCTTCCGGACTTGATCGTGCGGTCTTACGCTATCAATCCACAACAACTGAATTACCATTAAGTCGTATCGGAAAAATTAGAATTATCGCCCTTTTTCCTACAGGCATGACTCCCCCTACCGAAGGTCTTTCACTCACTCGAGACGTCTCTCATCCCTTGATGATTACTGATGTTAAAAAGGAAAATGATGGGACGGTGAATCTCTATGTCAGGGAAATCACGAAGTAGATTGAAGCCTTGAACTCTCCATCTTCTCCTTCAGTTTTTGGCCCTCAAGCATCAGCCTCCAATACCCCCAGCCTTTCTTTTTCCTTTTCTAACTTTTTACAAGAAGCCCTCTATCACCCAGAGCGGGGGTTTTATGCTTCTGCGCGTGCTCAGATTGGAAAACAAGGAGATTTTTTTACCAATGTGAGTGTCGGTCCTATTTATGGAACGATTCTTGCTCTTGTGTTTGAAGAAATCTGGCAGCGTCTTGGATCTTCTGATCCTTTTTTTATCATCGAGCAAGGAGCCAACGATGGAAGGCTTGCTCACGACATTTTGGAAGCACTTCAAAAAAAAGGAAACGCTCAGCTCAGCAAGAGTCTTCACTACATTATCGTTGAACCCTTCCCACTCCTGCAGCAACAACAGCAAGCGACCTTAAAAAAATGGAAAAATGTTTCTTGGGTTGCTGATAATAAAGAACTCCCCTTGTTTGAAGGAATTTATTTTTCTAATGAACTGGTCGATGCTTTTCCCTTTGATCTTTTGCGTTGGGATGGAAGCTGCTGGCTGGAGCAGCGCGTGCTGTGCAACGAAGATGGCTCCTTCATTTGGACCACAGAACCCATTCACGATCCAGCGTTAGAGCACGTTGCAAAAAAACTTCCCAAGACACTTCCCCTCGACTTTCTCTGGGAGGTCCGTCTGGGTGTACGCCCATGGCTGAAGGCAATTGCAGAGCGGATGCAACGAGGAGTACTCTTAGTTGCTGATTATGGATATGCCGGTGCAGATCGTTTTGCCGCTTACCGAACGCAAGGGAGCATTGCCTGTTATGAGCAACATCGCCGTTACGACAACCCACTCGAAAAAGTTGGCGAGCGCGACATCACCGCTCACGTCGATTTTACCGACCTTACAGAGGCAGGCTTGGAAGCGGGATGGGAGTTTTTAGGATTTACCGATCAACACCACTTTCTTGTCGGAGCCGCAGAAGAATGGCTTCGAAGCCTCGAAGGAAAAGCCAAGGATCCTAATATTCAAAAAATGTTACGAGGCTTACACACCTTGATGCATCCAGAAACCATGGGACGTTCTTTTCAGTTTTTAGGCTTAGGGAAAAAGATGAAGACCACACCACCACTAAATGCTTTTCGTTATGGACTTAGTACTTTTTGATCTAGACCACACCCTCCTCAATGGCGATACCCAAATGGAATGGGGATGTTATCTCGCTGATCACGACCTGCTCGACTTACAGGTCTACAAAGCCAAGATGGCTTATTTTGATGAAAAGTATGATCAAGGAAACTTAGACATTGCAGAACTACTAGAATTTCAGTTCAAAATATTAGCTTCTTATTCTTTTGAAAAACTTGATGCTTTACGTCATGACTTTGTCAAAAAGAGAATTCGCCCTTTAATTACAGAAGCCGGTTGGAAGGCCCTTCACAAGCACCGTGAAAAAGGAGACGAGATCATTCTCATCACAGCTACCAATGAATTTCTCACAAAACCGATTGCAGAACTCTTAGCAATTAAACATCTCATCGCTTCTCAAGAAGAGCGGGATGCTCATGGTCGTTACACGGGAGGCACTACTGGCACTCCTTCTTATCGTGAAGGAAAAATAACCCGCCTGCGAGAATGGCTAGCAAAACAAGGTCATTGCTGGGAGGATTTTCAATCTATTTGGTTTTATAGCGATTCTCATAATGACCTTCCGCTACTCTCCTTGGTAGACCATCCAATGATTGTTAATCCAGATAAAAAACTGCTTCTTCATGCCCAAGAGCAAGGTTGGCAGATTGTTGATTTTGGCGTGAAAAGAATTTGAACTTACTTTTTAAAATTTTAATTTTTTGATGATTCGGGTTGCTGATTATATTGCTCAAGAATTAAGTCTTCGTGGTATTAGGGATGTATTCATGGTCACAGGTGGGGCAGCGATGCATCTCAATGATGCTTTTGGGCGCTCCAAGGAACTAAAAATAACTTGTTGTCATCATGAGCAAGCATGTGCCATTGCTGCTGAAAGCTACTTTCGTCTTACCAATCGTCTTGCGGCGGTTAACGTCACCGCAGGTCCTGGAGGGATTAATGCACTCAATGGTGTTTTTGGAGCCTATGTTGACTCGATGGGAATGATCATTCTTTCAGGTCAATCCAAATGGGAAACACTCGTGCGCTCGACCTCTCTTCCACTGCGTCAACTAGGAGATCAAGAAGTTGATATTGTAGATATGGTGAAAAAGATCACCAAATATGCCGTTGTCATCCAAGACCCTGAAAGCATTCGCTATCATCTTGAGCGAGCTCTCTACCTCGCTATCCACGGTCGTCCTGGTCCTGTTTGGTTGGATATCCCGATCAATGTACAAGGAGCCATGATTGATCCTGAGAAGCTTGAACCGTACAATTGCAAAGAAGATGAAATTATTTTTGAAACAAAACATTTAAAGCAAGAGTTAGAAAAAATCATCACTCTACTTGCAGCTGCAAAGAGACCTGTGATCTACGCTGGCACAGGGATTCGTCTTGCGGATCAATACGAAACCTTTTTTCAACTTGTTCATCGTTTAAGAATTCCTGTTGTCACAGCTTGGAACTCTAACGATCTGTTGCCTGACGATGATCCTGTTTATGCAGGACGTCCAGGAACCGTAGGTAATAGAACAGGTAACTTCGTCGTGCAGAATGCCGATTTTGTTCTCGTCTTAGGATCTCGCCTTAATATTCGACTTATTTCCTACAATTGGAAAAATTTTGCACCTCATGCCACACTCGCCATGGTTGATATTGATGCTGCCGAGCTCAAAAAACCTACGTTGAAGATCGATATTCCTATCCATGCTAATCTGCGAGAAGCGCTCCCACTTTTACTCCAAACCTCTGAACACTGGCAGCCTCATCATCCAGAGTGGATGACCTGGTGCAAAAAAAACTTGGAACGTTATCCCATCGTCACTCCGGCCATGAAAAAACAGGAGAATGGAATTAATCCTTACTTTTTAATGGAGCAACTTTTTTTACAGTTAGAAGAAAAGGAGATTATTGTCTGTGCCGATGGGACTGCTTCTGTCGTTTCTATGCAGGCTGCCACGATAAAATCAAAACAACGTCTTTTTCATAACTCTGGCTGCGCCTCGATGGGCTACGATCTTCCTGCTGTTATTGGAGCAGCTGTAGCACTCTCTGATCACAAGCGTTTTATTTGTATTGCTGGGGATGGAAGTATCATGATGAACCTTCAAGAGCTGCAGACAATTGTTCATCATCATTTCCCTGTAAAAATTTTTATTTTAAACAATCACGGATATCACTCTATTCGACAAACACAGCACAACTTTTTTGCAGATAATATCGTTGGCTGCGACACGGAATCAGGATTAAGTTTTCCTGATTTTCAAAAAGTAGCTGCAGCTTTTGATCTTTATTTTGAGCGAATTTCCACACACGCTGAGATGGAACCTACTATTAAAAAAATACTTACTCACCCTGGCGCTACAATTTGCGAGGTAATGTTAAATCTTCAACAATCTTTTGAACCCAAACTGGCTTCTAGAAAATTGGACAATGGTATCATGGTCACCGCAAACCTTGAAGATATGGCTCCTTTTTTATCGCGAGAAGAATTAGCAGAAAACAATCTTGTTTCCTAAAAATTTTATCAACTTAGAAAATAATAATGACCATTAATCGAGATTTTTTTGAAGAACTTTTCGTCCTTGAAATGGCCAATAATCACTGGGGAAACTTGGATCGAGCTTTAAAAATTGTTGCTGATTTTTCTAAAGTTGTTCGTTTTAACAATGTGCGTGCAACCATCAAGTTTCAACTCAGAGATGTAGATAATTTTATCCATCGTGATTTTCGCAATCGAAAGGATATTCGTTATATTCAAAAAACACTCGATACAAAAATGTCACGAGAACATTTTGAAATCATCGTTGACGCCATTGAGCAGAGTGGCTGTATTCCAAGTGCCACTCCCTTCGACGAAGCATCTGTCGACTTTTGTGAAAAATTAGAGTTACCCTTAATTAAAATTGCTAGTTCTGATATCAATGATTGGTTCTTAATTGAGCATATTGCCAAGACTCGCAAGCCTGTCATTGCTTCCTCAGGAGGTTCTTCACTCAAAGATACTGATGATCTTGTAACTTTTTTTGCCAATCGTAAAATTCCCTTAGCCCTGAATCACTGCGTCTCTCTTTATCCAACTGAAGATGACGATCTCCAAATAAATCAAATCGATTTTTTAAAAAAGCGATACCCTAATAACACGATCGGCTTTTCTACACACGAATATCATGACTGGGAAACCAGTATAGCGATTGCTTATGCTAAGGGAGCTCGCACTTTTGAGCGCCATATTGATATTGAAACAGAAAGTCTTCCTTTTTCTCCTTATTGCAGTTTACCCTATCAAATTGATCTTTGGTTTAAAGCTTTTCGACGGGCTAAAGCTATGTGCGGTTATCCAGGAACAGTGAAACGCACACCACTTTCAGAAGAATCAAAATATTTGGACACGCTTGTTCGGGGTGTTTACGCTAAAAAGGATCTTAAAAGAGGAGATGAGCTTAATGAGAAAGATCTCTATCTTGCTATCCCATTGCAGAAAGGCCAGATTTCTTGCCGGGAAATTATGAACGGTCATACGCTCTTAGTAGATCTAAAACAAGATACTCCTTTGATGATTGACCAAATTGATACTCCTTATGCCTATGCCCCTGAGCTGAAAAAGAGCATTTATCATCGAGGCATCTAGCCCGAGTTTTGCTATCTGACAAAGGTATATATAGTCAAATTACTTAGAAATTACACAAAATTGACTTGATCTTTCCAGGAAAAGACTGCGTTCTCATTACTCCCGTTATAAGATATAGCGCTCGCTCTTCGGCCTTGCCTTTTCTAAAAATCTCTGCGTTCTTTCATGTAATTTCTAAGTAATTTGACTATATATGAAAAAAAAGCTCATAACTATTATTACACCTTGTTTTAATGAAGAGGGAAATGTTGAAGAGCTTTATCGTCGCATTAAAGAGGTCATGGTTAAACTGCCACAATACGACTATGAACATCTATACATAGATAATGCCTCTACTGATCACACTGAAACTATCTTAAGAAAAATTGCAGCAGAAGATAGTAATGTAAAATTGATTTTTAATAATCGCAATTTTGGCCATATCCGTTCCCCATCTCATGCTCTATTATCATCCAAGGCAGAGGCAACTATCATTTTGGCTTCCGATCTTCAAGATCCTCCCGAGCTCATTTTAGAGTTTATAACGCACTGGGAAAATGGCTTTAAAGTAGTATTAGGTCAAAAAAATAAAAGTGAGGAATTCCCACTCTTTTATTTTATTCGTACGCTTTATTACAAATTAGTTACTGCTTTAGCAGAGATAGCCCTAATGCAGCACGTAACAGGATTTGGTCTTTATGATAAAGATGTTATCGACCAATTGCGTTCTTTAAATGATAAATACCCCTATTTTCGAGGACTTATTTCTGAATTGGGATATCGTGTTGCTTTAGTTCCCTATTGTCAACCTTCTCGAAAAAAAGGTATTACAAAAAATAATTTTTATTCTCTTTTTGACTATGCAATGCTGGGTATTACAAGTCACTCAAAAGTACCCCTTCGACTAGCAACGATGTTTGGTTTTTTGATGTCGTTCTTATGTATCCTCGTTGCAGTAGGATATTTTATTGATAAACTCCTTTATTGGCAGTCACTTCCAGTAGGAATTGCCCCTATTGTAATAGGTCTATTTTTACTTGCATCGATACAGCTTTTTTTTATCGGTGTCTTAGGTGAATATATTGGTGCTATTTACACTCAGACCCTCAATAGACCTCTTGTTGTTGAGAGAGAGCGAGTTAATTTTAAGTAAATTTTCTAATGGAACAACAAGCTAAAAATACTGCCAACCGCGAAACGCAACCAACTAACTATAAATGTGTTGGCAGTTGCAAGTCGGCTCTATTTTTTTTAATCATAACATTATTATTTATTGCTCTTATTGGAATTGCATGGCTCTTACAACTCCCCTCTAAAGAAGAGGCTTTTGGAGGAAGCGCAAAGCTTTGGGATTGGATGCAAGCATCTGCTATTGGATGGAGCCCCAATTACATGTTAGGTCACAGCTTGGCAATGTATCACATGGCAGCAGCAGATCTCTTTTTCCACTTTATAGCTCCTTTTAGATTTTTTCTTAGTCCATTAGTAGCCAGCAAACTTGTTGCGCTGAGCTACCTCCTTGCTAGTGCCTTCACTATGTTTTTATTCATGCGGCAATTGACTAAAAAACAACAAGAAGGAGAACTTTCATCAGCTTTAGCGGTCCTAGCCTACGTGACAATGCCATCTATTCTTGTTGCGATGGGTATTTATGAACATCTTAGCGTTACTCTCTGTTTTGTTTTTGTGCCACTTATTTTACGAGGCATTTTAACAGTGGCAGAAGAAAAATCTCCGAAAGAAATTGCAACTCTTGGACTAGCTGCAGCAGCCGTTTCGCTAAGTTATACAAAAATAGCGGTCGTCATGTCTCCTATTCTTTTGTTATGGACACTAGAGGTCTTGCGTTTACACCCCACAAATCGGGTGAAAATACTCCTTCGTTATCTGATCAGTGCAGCTATTGCGGCACTGACCTCTATTTTTATTTTGCTTCCTACGTTGCGTGAATTTGGTTTTGCAGCGGGATTTATTCTTGATCCTTTGGAAGGATGGCAACATCACTATGCTTTTAAATCGGCTGTGCAATGGGTTGATCTCTGGGGCATTTTCATGCAGGGAGCAGGCCCTAATGTCGAAAACGATGCGGCCATGTTTGCCATTGGATTGATACCACTTCTTGCTATTTCTCTGGGACTAGGAAAAGGCTCTCTGAAACAGTGGCGTCGTACTCCTATCGGACGCTGGTTTCTTATTCTAGTTGCGTGCTGGCTTATTTCTATTGGCTTTGCAGCCGGCCTGGATGGTATTTTTTTAAACCATTGGAATCTCCTTAAAACATCTCAAGCGATGTCTAACTGGAGTATTCCTTTACTCTGGTTAGCTCTTTTTTGGCTCATTTGGATCGCTTATCAAACAGCACATCACCTTATCGGAGGCTCTTGGTGGAAGGCCTTGGTGATTACTTTTGTTTTTCTTTTTTTACCACTCTTTCAACTTGTGAAAGCTTTACCTCTTTTCAAAGATATCCGAGCCCCTGAATCTTTTTGGAGCGTTGGCGGATTCTGTGTCTTAGCGGCAGCAGTCGGCATAGTAACTGTTCCTATTTTTACGCAATGCGTTCCAAAACGTTTTGTAAAAATAACCGCTCTCCTTGTTGGATTGCTCTTTTTTACAGAGCTTTACCCTATTCATTCTGCCTACTGGACACGAGGATTGCCTTCGGAGTTTTTTGCTCAATACGATCAAGTTCTCACTTTTTTAAAAACAGCACCATTTTCTGGCCGTGTTCATCCTCTCTCCTCTCGTTATTTTTACTTAACTATCCCTCAAGAAACAGGACGTGCCCTTAGCACAGAAGCACTATTACGCCATTTTCAGCTCAAAGGCGTTAGGTATCTTGAAACAGCAGGCAATACAAGCAGTGATGCCATGAGAAGCTATCTCAACTTGACAGGCGTTGCTTATATTTTCATCGATAAAGAAGACCCCCTTCTTCCAAAGCAGGTCCAGGATTTTTATCGCCTTTATTACCCTGTAGTTTTTGAAAATCAGTTTTTTCTTGTTTTAGAAAATCAAAGCTCTCTCTATCCCGCTTTTCTAGCTCATAACTTTGTCGTACTACCTCCTAAAAGCTACACTATGGCAGCAGCCGCTTTTCAACTTGCTCCGATGAACTTATTGACAGTGGAAATGCCACAAGTTGATCAAAGTCTTTTAGGTTTTGCAGGCATGTCCAAAGGATCCACCCAAATAGAACTTCTCCCAACATATCGAGAACATGGCGGGGCTCCTTTTCTCCGTGTACCACTAACAGCCCCACGCATGGAGAACTACAACCAAATGACTTATCGCCTGCCACCTAATATTTCAGGATGGTTAACCGTTACAGAGGCCTACCATCCCGATTGGAAGGCTACCATTGATGGAGAAAAAACTCCTGTGTATTGTGCCGAAACAGCATTGCTCTCCGTTTATGTTCCTCTTGGTTCTTCGGAGATTATTTTTAAATTCGTTCCCCCATTTTGGTATTCCCTAGCATTTTATATAGGGATCTTAAGCTGGCTTCTTACGTTAGGAGGTTTTCTTTTTCTTTCCAGTAAATGGGCTCCTTTAAAATGGAGACAATGGTGGAATAGTCATTAACCCGACTTCATGATCATCGCTGAGGCCATAGAAAAACTCTTGCTCTATTTGGCAACAGAACGCGGGCTTTCTACGAATTACCAACTTTCAACGCGCGCTTCGTTGGAGCGTTTTACCTCATGGATAAACGATTCCAAGGGCATTAATGAACCTTCTGCCATCACACCGCAGCATCTTCATGATTTTTTAATGGCGGAAAAAAAACGCGGACTAGCAACCACCTCTCTTAAATTAGAAGTTGTCGCGCTGCGCATTTTTTTTCGCTTTCTCTGTGCTCGCAATTTTCTCTCCATCGATCCTGCTGAAAAGTTGCCACTTCCACGCCTCCCTCATCTTTTGCCACAGCCTCTTTCTAAACAACAAATCGAACAACTTCTGGCCACACCTCAAGAAAAAACCTCCCTTGGCTTAAGAGACAAAGCAATCCTAGAGCTCCTCTATGCCTGCGGCCTTCGCATTTCTGAGCTGTGCCAAGCACGGTTGGAACAACTCAATTTAGAAGAGGGAATGATTCGTGTTACAGGAAAAGGAAACAAAACCCGCCTTGTTCCCATCGGTCGTGCAGCCTCGCAGGCTCTTGAACACTATCTTACAACAGCACGCCCTCAACTGATTTCGCCAAAATCAGGAGCTGCCATTTTTCTTTCCGTGCGCGGCCACCCGCTCACCCCTGCACGCATTTGGCAGCTGGTCAACTCCTATGCTAAGCAAGCAGGGCTTCCAGCAATGGTCCACCCTCATCAACTCCGACACTCTTTTGCCACACACCTTCTTTCAGGAGGAGCAGACCTGCGCATCATCCAAGAACTCCTCGGACATGCGAGCATTGCCACGACTCAAATTTACACACAGGTCGATTGTGAACAGCTCAAAGCTATTCATCAGCAATTTCATCCGAGAGGATAAACCTTTCTCAAATGAATTTTAGAAATTTTTACTGGTTCTTTTTTGTGCTGGGTTTCTGCCTACCCAGGAATGACGTGTTCTCATCGGTGCTGTTTCGGTATAAAATAAATTTATTGATCAAGAGGCCGCTTCTAGCTCATTGTTAATGGATGAATGAACATACCTGCTGTTGTAAAGAAAATGATAATTGCTGTTGTGAAAAGTGCACTTGTTGCAAACCTCTTGCAGGAAAAGTAGGCGTCGTCTTTGGCGTTGCTAACAAACGCAGCATTGCCTGGGCCATTGCAAAGGCCTGGCATCGTTCCGGAGCCAAGCTGTTATTTAACTATCAAGGTGATCGGCTCAAAGAAAATGTCGAAGAGCTCACCAGTGAATTTGGCTCCGATGTTTTTCTCCATCCTTGTGATGTTTCAAGCGACGAGCAGATAGCGCATTTTTTTAATAAAGTTCGTGAACATACTCCCAAACTTGATCTTTTGCTTCACTCGGTAGCTTTTGCTCCTAAGGACGCTTTAGAAAATGATTTTCTCTCTACGTCGCGAGAAGCCTTTTTAACCTCTCACAATATCAGCGCCTATTCTCTTGTAGGGCTTGCTCGGGAAGCAGCTCCCCTCATGACTGAGGGAGGAAGCATGATTGCCATGACTTATTATGGCTCCACCAAAGTTGTCCCTCACTACAATGTCATGGGTGTTGCCAAAGCCTCTTTAGAAGCCACTACGCGTTACTTGGCTTATGATTTGGGAAAGAAAAAAATTCGAGTCAACTGCATCAGCGCAGGCCCTCTCCAAACCTTGGCTGCACGTGGTGTTTCTGGGTTCTCTGCCATGATCAAACATTACGAAGAGCATGCTCCTCTTGGGCGCACATGCACTCATGATGAAATTGGTCATACTGGTGTTTTTCTAGCTAGCGATTGCTCTTCGGGCATGACGGGACAGGTTATTTACGTCGATGGTGGTTATGAAATCATGGGAATGTAGAGACTGTTTTGCAGCCTCAGTTCGCAGTTGGCAGTAGTTTTGAGCCTTACTGCCTAGTATTAGTTACAACTGCAATCGGTAATCCGATATGACACTCTTGAGTTCTACTCTTTCCGTCACTTTGAAAATCATTGGCAGCTGGCAACTGACAACTCTCACTATCTAGTGATGAAGAACTCGCACCGCAAGGCCCTGCTCAACCTCTTAAGCGATCCTTCTTCCGTCATTGAGGATTTAGAAACACGAAAAGAGCTTGGCAAGGATCATTGGTTTGTAGCCGCAGTGCCCGAGATTGCTGTTGCTCCGACAACTTCGGAAGAAGTCGCAGCGGTTCTTGGTTATGCCAACGAACACAAAATCCCTGTCACCACGCGTGGCGCTGGTTATGGATATGTGGGAGGATGTGTCCCTGTGCAAGGCGGCATCTTACTTTCTACAAATCGTCTCAATCGCATTCTAGAAATTAGCAAAGAAGATTTTGTAGCTGTTACCCAACCAGGGGTAATCACAGGTCACCTTCAAAAAGCTGTTCAAAAAAAAGGGCTTTTTTATCCACCTGACCCAGCCAGTCTGGAGCATTGCAGCATTGGTGGAAACATCGCTACTAATGCTGGTGGTCCACGTTGCTTAAAATATGGAGTCACGCGTCCTTATGTCCTGGGATTACAAATCGCTCTTGCAGATGGGTCCTTGGTGCGCCTGGGAGGACGAACTCATAAAAACAAGACCGGTTTTGATTTGATCGGTATGTTTGTCGGATCGGAAGGATTGTTGGGCATCGTCACCGAAGCCACATTGCGTCTTCTTCCACAGCCACCAGCCCGAGCTGTACTCTCTGCTGGTTTTGCTTCCATGAAGACTGCCACAGCTGCCGTGCAAAAAATCTTTGCGGCTGGTTACCTGCCTGCGGCAGTCGAAATAGCTGATCACTTCACACTAGAAGCCGCACGTAGTCATGTTCCAGCTCGCCAGCGGGCCATGATTCCTCAAGGAGAAGCCCATTTACTCCTTGAGATCGATGGTCAAGCTGGAGCAGTCAAAAGCGATGCTAAGGAACTCCAACAGTTTCTTCAAAAAATAAAAGCACTCGATGTTAGTTGCGCTACTTCCCCACAAGAATGTAATCACCTGTGGGCCTTGCGCCGTGCTTTTTCCGCCTCACTGCGAGCAACAGGACTAATTAAACTGAACGAAGATATCGTCGTCCCCCGCGGCCGATTGCTTGATTTGATCAACTTCACAGAGCAATTGCATCGCCGTACTGGTTTTCCTATCGCCTGTTTTGGGCATGCAGGCGATGGAAACATCCATGTCAACATCATGGTTTCCGAGCAAGAGCAACAATTAGAGAGCAAAAAAATAGAGAGCCTTTTAGATGAACTCTTCACTCAAGTCTTGGCCTGGGGTGGCGCCATCACTGGTGAACATGGCATTGGCATTGCTAAGCTCGCTTGGTGGAAGATGGCTACCACTCCGGAACTACGCGAGCTTCACCAAAAAATAAAAGGAACACTTGATCCGCATGGCATTTTGAATCCTGGAAAATTTGTTTGAACCGAATATTTCGTCTAAATAACGCATGAAACTTAAAAATAAGAACAATCCTTTTTCTATTACAAACGTTTCCGCATGGCCTCTGAAAGCTGCTTTAAATCAGCCTTTCCGGATTGCTACAGGAGAGCATGCTGTCGTAGAGAATGTTTTTCTCAGCATCACCCTAGCTGACGGAAGCACTGGTTTTGGCGAAGCTGCTGTGGCAACCCACATTACGGGTGAGACCATTGAGCAAACGCTCCAGAACCTTCAATCCAGCGCTTCCTGGCTCGAAGGAAAAGCGGCTACTGATTATTTAACAATCTCGACACACCTCCATGAACGACTTGTCGGCAATCATTGTGCTTTAGCAGCCCTTGAAATGGCCCTCTTAGATGCACTCACACGCTCGCTACGATTGCCACTCTGGCGCCTCTGGGGATCTCAAGCCAAGCCGCTGCATTCCGATGTCACGATCGTCATCGCCTCCCTCGAAGAGACCCAAGAAAAAACGAAGCAATTTTATGAGCAAGGATTTCGTTCCTTTAAAATAAAAATAGGAAGCGATCACGATCTCGATGTTCAGCGCATTCAAGCGGTCAAAAAAATTATTAAAAAAGCCCCTCTTCTCCTTGATGGGAACCAAGGCTACAGCGCTCCAGAAGCGATCAAACTGATTAAAATATTAAAACGTCATGGCATTGGGGTGGATCTTTTTGAACAGCCGGTGCCAAGAGATGATTGGGAGGGACTTCAAAAAATTGGTCGTGATACTGGCATTTGCATTTGCGCGGATGAGAGCGCCTCAAGCACGGAAACTGCTTTGCTCTTAATGAAGAAAAAAATGGTCGGTGCTATCAATATTAAGCTCATGAAAACAGGACTCATTGATGCACTAGAGATCAGTCGCTGGGCTCGAGCTTATGGCATCAAGCTGATGATCGGTGGGATGGTGGAGTCTAACCTTGCCATGATGGCCTCGGCTCATGTGGCCACAGCCTTAGGTTGTTTTGATTTTATTGATCTCGACACTCCTTTCTTCATTAAAAAAGAAGTCGCTCGCAACCCCTTCCTCAGCCGTAATGGAATTTATGACCTGAGCAATGTCAAAGCCGGCATTGGCATTGTGCCGAAAAAGAAATAGCCGCAAAAGAACACAACGAGCACAAAATTAAGCCGTAGTAAATCTTAGATTTTGAAAACGTAAGCGAGATATGTTTATCGTTCTCGATTCGTTACGAATGGGACGATCAAAAAAATGAACTACTAGAGCATTTTAAATAAAACTACAGCCATTTTAGAGCATCATTAAAAATTTTTGTAGTCGATGCAGTGCCAGGAGCTGAGGCGCACAACGAGGGAGTGTATAGCCAATACTCGATGGAGCGAGCACCGAAGCGACGACGCAATGAGCGGCTACAAAATTTTTTAATATGCTCTAAAACAAGAGCGAGGTATTTCTTTTGAAGAGATTGAGTGGGCTCTTGAGAATCGACCTCTTTTAGGAAAAGCATTTAACCCACAGCATCCAAAACAAATTATTCTTCTCATAGAAATCGATCACTACGTTTGGGCTATTCCTACTGAGCAACGCGGCAAAAAAACTCGGCTCATCACAGCCTATCAAAGCCGAAAATTTACAAAAAAATATTTATGAGAACCACTGATTTTCCTTTTGATTTCGAACTAGACCCTTGCGAGCAGGCTTTAGAAGATGAATTAGAGCGCCTTGACCAAGAAGGGCTTGTTGTTGTTAGAAAAGCAACTCCTGAAAAACGAGCGATGTATCATCAAGCATCTGTTAATACTCGTAAAGCTCTTCGCGAAGGAAAATGTTGGATGATTGAGCGTCCTAGCATTTATGCAGACTCCTCAGAAGAACTGATGGCTTGACTCTCTCCAGCTGCTCAAGAGAAGCTTAAGGAGTCCCTCAAAAAGAAAGCTGCTGCTGCGCCAGAAAAATTAGCTTTGGCTTGATGATATTAAGTCTCGAAATCGATTTTCATCGATCACCTCGACTCCGAGTTTTTTAGCCCGTTGGAGTTTACTTCCAGCTTCTTCTCCAGCCAAAAGATACGTTGTCTTAGCACTGATGCTTGAAGAAACTTTCCCGCCAGCATGACGAATTTGTCCTGCGATTTCCTCACGCGGTTGACTTAAGGTTCCTGTCAGCACCCAAATTGTTCCTTGCAGTGGTCCTTGAGAGGCAATTACCACAGGATCTTTCTCTCCAAAATTGACTCCTGCTTGTTGCAGTTTTTCTAAAAGAGAAACGATTTCGTGCTGTTTTAAAAAATCATGAATGCTTGTGGCCATGGTTTCCCCAACATCTTCGATCGCCATGAGCTCTTCTAAAGAAGCGGCTTTTAAGTGCGCCATCGTGTGAAATCGTTCTGCCAAGATACGCGCAGCGGTCACACCGACATGAGGAATTCCTAACGCCACCAGTAGGCGCCAAAGAGGCTGAGTGCGACTTTCTTGAATTGCTTTCAAAAGATTCTGCACACTTTTTTTTCCCATGCGTTCCAAAGGCAAGAGTTGTTGTTCCGTGAGTTTGTAAAGATCCGAAACATCTTTTAAAAGGCCCTCACTGAGGAGCTGAAATACTACTGCTTCTCCTAGTCCAGCAATATCCATGGCTTGACGACTCGCAAAATATTGGAGACGACGTTGCAACTGGGCAGGACAATGGTTATTGATGCATCGAAGAGCCACTTCTCCCTCTTTCTTGATCACAGCTCCGTGGCAGGCAGGACACTGCTTAGGCATGATGAATTTTTTTTCCGAACCATCTCTTTTTTCTTTGAGAACAGCCACTACAGCAGGAATCACCTCTCCTGCTTTTTCTACAAGCACCTGATCTCCGATGAGTAACTCCTTGCGAATAATCTCTTCTTCATTGTGCAACGTGGCACGAGCAACAGTGCTCCCTGCAACCAAGACAGGTTCTAACTCTGCAACCGGTGTCAAGACACCAGAACGTCCTACTTGAACGGTAATATCAAGAAGCCGCGTAACAGCTCTCTCTGGCTCATATTTAAAAGCAATCGCCCAACGTGGGGCTTTACTCGTAGATCCGAGCTGTTCTCGCTGTGAGAATTGATTGACTTTTAAAACAGCTCCATCTGTTTCGAAAACATAGTCATGGCGGATTCTGCCAAGTTCTTCAATGGCTGAAAGCACCTCCCCTTCTGTTTCCATGATCCAAAATCGTGGAGGCGTTGGCACTCCCCATTGTTCGAGTTGCTTAATCAGATCATCTTGCGTCTTAGGGAATATTCCCTCGTAAGTTCCATGGCCATAAAAAATGGCAGAAAGATGGCGCTCCTTGACAATCTCAGGATCGTGCTGTTTAAGCGATCCTGCAGCTGCATTGCGAGGATTAGCAAACGCAGGCAAGCCCTCTTCATCTCGCTCTTCATTAAGATGAGCAAACACTTTTTTTGGTAAATAAATTTCCCCACGCAATTCAACAAGGGCCGGAAAGCTGCCGTATAAGCGTTCTGGGATTCCTTTAATTGTTTTCACATTGCGCGTCACATCATCTCCCTTCGTCCCATCACCTCGCGTCACGGCGCGCACGAGACGTCCCTCTTGATAAATCACAGAAAGAGCCACTCCATCTACTTTTGGTTCCATCGTCAGCAAAATTTTCTCCTCAGGAAGCGTCTTGTGAAGCCGCTTCATAAAATCGAGCACCTCTTGCTCGGAATAGGTATTATCAAGGCTCTGCATCGGCACAAGATGCGTTGCGCTTTGAAATCCTTGGGGACTTTTGTCCCTTACTCGCTGGGTTGGAGAATCAGGCGTAATGAGCGAGGGATATTTTTTTTCTAAATCAACAAGTTCTCGATAGAGCTGATCATATTCTCGATCCGAAATTTCAGGAGCGGCCTTATCGTAATAGAGTTTGTCATGATGCGTTATTTCTCCGCGCAGCTCTTTAAGGCGCTTGATTACAACATCAGAAGTCGGCTCTTCTTTTGAAAAATGGAAAAAGGTTTGCTGAGACATGAATTAAACCTCTTTGCTGAGCTCTGCCTCTAATTCTTCAATAGAAGGAAGAGAGGCACTTAAATTTTCAGGCAATGCATCACATAGTTTATATTCAGCAAGTCCAATGGGCTTGGTCATATCGCGCAAGGTATATTCGGCAAGCACGTTATTTTTTGATCTGCATAAAATCAGGCCTATCGAAGGTTGGTCACCGCTGTGCTTAATAAGATCATCTACAGCCGAAAGATAAAAATTCATTTTTCCAGCATACTCAGGCTTAAAATCTTGATCCTTGAGTTCAATAACGACAAAATAACGCAATTTCAGATGATAAAAAAGTAAGTCTATATAAAAATCTTGTTCTCCAACCTCCAAATGATATTGCCTTCCAACAAAAGCAAAACCAGCTCCTAGCTCGAGCAAAAATTTTTCCATGTGTTGAATGAGAGCCTTCTCCATTTCTCGTTCATGAGCCTCATCTCCAATGCTTAAAAAACCAAAAAGGTATGGATCTTTGAGTGCATAATGAGCCAGATCTGATTGTGTTAATGGGAGTTTTTCTTTAAAATTGGTGATGGCTTTACCCTGACGCTGATGAAGAGAACGTTCAATCTGTGATACCATCACATTGCGTGACCAGTTATGCGCAATTGCTTGTTTTATATAAAAAAGCCGGTCCTGTTGATTAGAAACACGATCAAGCAAACAGAGATGATGCCCCCATGGCAATTGTGCAACAACCTGCTGCACAAATTCAACATCAGGATATTCCTGAGCAAACTTGCGCATATATTTGAGATTTCTAGGGCTAAAACCTTTCATTTCTGGAAACTCAGCATGCAAATCCTTACTCAGTTGATCAATAATCTTGGCGCCCCAGCCATACTCTTGTTGCGATTTTAAAATCTCCGTTCCTATGTGGTGATACAAAAGAATGAGCTCTTTATTAACGCTTCGAGCTGCTTGGTAACGCGAAGAGAGCACACGTGACTTTAAGCTCTCTAAAAACTGAAGATACGTTTTGCTAACGATATTCTTATTTTTATTCATAAAGTTTAATCGCACTTTATTTTACTCTCGCATAAAGAAAGAGATCTTCCAGGTTCCCTTGTCGTACAATGGCTTTCTTCATGATCCCTTCGTGGACAAATCCATTTTTTTCTAACACACGTTGAGATCCAATATTCAAGGGACTAACAAAGGCTTCAATCCGTGCCACGCCAAGCTCTTGGAAACCTCTCTCTACAGCTAGGCTCACTGCCTCTGTCATAAATCCCTTTCCCCAATATTTTTTGGCAGAGACATAACCAAGCACTGCTTTACATTGATAATCTCCTTTTCCGAGATCCAAGGTTAAAGAGCCAATGACATTCTCCCCTACGAGAATAGCCTGAAACCAGGGATGTTGCTTTACAATACGTTCAAAAAACTCCTCGGCCGCTTTACGTGATTGATAAGGAGCCCAGCGAGTATAGCGAGTGACTTCTGGGTCGGTAGCCCAGATCAGAAAATCATCGATGTCCTCCAGCGCCAGTGGCCGTAAAAAAATCATTTTATAAAACTTCCTCTCTCACCAAATCCTCCCACCTCTGACGTCGACGAACAACAGTGGCAGTAGCACCATCAACGAGCACTTCCGCTGGTAGTGGACGAGCATTGTAAGTCGAGGCCATAGAAAATCCATAGGCGCCAGCACTCATGAGAGCGACGCATTCTCCTGGTTCGACTGGCGGCATCATCCGATCTTGTGCAAAAAAGTCACCGCTCTCACAGACAGGACCCACCACATCAACTTGCTCTAACGTACTTCCCATAGGCTTTCGCAGAGGCTCTATTTCATGATATCCCTGATACAAGGCAGGGCGAATTAAGTCATTCATCCCGGCATCAACAATGAGAAATTTTTTAGCGGGCGTTTCTTTATGATAAAGCACTTTGGTAAGCAGCACTCCTGCATTGCCTACAATAAAACGACCTGGCTCAAAAAGAATACGCAGTCCTAAACTCTGAAGAGGCTTGAGCACATAAGATGAATAAATTTCCGGCGTCATTCTCTCTTTTTGTGAAATAGAAGTCCCTTCTTTCCAATATACCTCATCAGCACTGGCTAGTACGTCATGATAAACAATACCTATTCCTCCTCCGATACTGAAAAATTCTAGCTCGTAGCGGGCTTTCAACTTTAAAATGAGTGGCCTCAATTTTTCAATGGCCTCTGCAAAAGGAGCCGGATCGAGAATTTGTGAACCAATGTGAGTTTGGACTCCTCTGATTTTTAAATACGATAAGGCTGCAGCCCTTTCATAGACTGCTTCTGCACGATCTAAGCCAATGCCAAATTTATTTTTACTCTTTCCTGTTGAGATATAATGATGTGTTGGTGCATCGACATCGGGATTGACTCGTAGAGCAATGGGCGCCACGCAGTTCATACTTGCGGCTACATCATTGATCAATTCCAGCTCCCCCTCTGACTCGACATTAAAAGAATAAATTCCTTGCTCTAGAGCATAGCGAATCTCATTTTCCATCTTCCCCACTCCAGCAAAGGTACAGCGGTCAGCACGTCCTCCAGCTTGGAGCACTTTAAAAAGCTCTCCTGCGGAGACAATGTCAAATCCCGCTCCTTCTTGAGCAAGCAAGCGCAACACTGCAAGATTGCTGTTAGCTTTAACGGCGTAACAGAGCATTCGATCGAGCGGCGCCAAGGCACGATCAAGGGAGTGAAAATGATTGCAAATAGTCGCTGTAGAATAAACATAAGTAGGCGTTCCAACCTTTGCCGCCAAGGCTTCCAGATCGACTTCTTCAGCATGAAGCTTGCCTTGAGAATAATGAAAAGAATGCATGGAAGAAAAAGTTTGAGCCTAGAGTTTGAGTTTGAGTTAACTTCGCGCTTCGCGCATTTTTAAAGGTAACTTTTTTCCCATCTTATGCTCAAATACCTTTTTCTTTTTTTAATCAGTGGGTTTTTTGTTTTCCTGTGTTTTGACGCACCTATTTTTTCTTCAATGCCACATCCCTCCACCTCTTACGAAGAGGCTCTTGCAAAGTTTGCCACTCTAGAACAAGAAGAAGCAGCCTTACCACTTTCCCAAGCAGGACATTCTCGTCTTTTTGTTCATGGAGCGAAAACAGAACGTGCCTTCGTACTGCTGCATGGCCTTAGCAGTTGCCCTGAACAAGATGTTGTGCTGGGCAAGATGCTTTTTGACTTGGGAGCTAACGTGATTATTCCACGCGCTAAGTACGCAGGGTTTTCAGACTTGCTTAATGCGGAACAAGGAAAACAAAACGGACAAGATCTCCTCGACCAGGCTGCCACAGGATTGGACATTGCTGCAGGTTTAGGAAATAAAACTACCATCATTGCTATCTCTGCGAGTGCACTTGCTGCGGCTTGGATGGCTCAACATCGCCCTGGAATAGAGAGCGTCTTGTTGATCTCTCCCTTTTTTGCTCCTTATGGATACTCCGCTCTAAGGGCTAACATTCTTGCAAACCTACTCGTTCATTTGCCTAACATTTTTCTTTGGAAAGATTCTCACCGTAAAGCAGCTGTTAACGACAATAGTTATAACTACCCTCGCTGGAGCACCCATACGCTTGCAAGCACGCTACAGCTTGCTCGAAATGTAGCTGCTTTTCGAGAGCCCATCGAATGCAATCGACTCTCCATTCTCGTTTCCGATGATGATGAAACCGTCAACAATCATCTGACAAAAAAAATACTCAAACGATGGAAGAGAGAAAATCCGGATAAGATTTTTTTCTATGCTTTTCCTAAGTCGCTTCAAGTTCCTCATAATTGCCTCAATCAAGAGCAAAAAGACTTTTCACTAGAAACAGTCTATGCCCAGATTTTAAAGATGGTTCAATAAAATTTCTTGGACAATTTTTCTAATCATTTTACCGTCATAGAATATGATCAACTCATGGATTTCACCACTCATTGGCGGTATTGCAGCAACCGCTGTTATGACCTGCGCTCTTTTCGTTCCCCACTGGCTGGGATTTGGGAGAGTTGATGTCATTCGAGCAGTAGGAGCACTTATTACTCATCGCCCTCGCAATGCTTTTTTACCTGGCCTTGTATTGCATATCACCTCAGGGATTATTTTTGCGTATATTTATAAAATAATTCTGCTTCTTTCTTTTATTCCCTTTAACGCCTTAACAGGAATGATGATGGGAGCTCTTCATGGTGTTATTATCATGCTTCTTGTCTCTATCGTAATCATGGAGCATCACCCTATCGCTTACTATCACACCCGTGGGCCAATGACCGGAGTAGCTCAACTCTTAGCCCATATTCTTTATGGATTGGTGGTAGGAAGTGTTGTTCAGCTCCTCTCTTATTAGGAGATAGAATATGGAAGATAGGAGTTAAGGAATTTATTTACGGTTCAAGAGCATCTTTAGCAAAGGTGATCTACCATCTTCTATCTCCTAACTTTGGCACCACATCCAGCACCATGGCAAAAAGAGCCATGCGAAGCGGAATGCCATTCTCAGCTTGGCGGAAGATAGCAAGCGCTGGATGATCGTTAAGATCATTATCAATTTCGTTAGAACCAGGGCGACTATCGCGTGGCAAGGGATGTAAAACGACCGCTCCAGGACGGCAGACTTTTTCATAGAGCCCCCGATTCAGACTATAACAGCCGCGATACTGACCTGCCTCTTCACTATGAGCAAAGCGCTCTTCTTGAATCCGTGTCATGTAGATCACATCAGCATGGGCAATACCACTGGCAATATCTTCTGTTTGTGTCACCTTGTGTCCTCGCATCAAGGCCTGATCGACAAGAGCCGGTGGCATCTTCAGTTGTTCAGGGGAGACAAAAGTAAAAGAAATGTTTTTAAAAAGAGAGAGTAACTTTGTCAGAGAATGCACAGTGCGACCATGTTTGAGATCACCGATCATAGTGATAGAAAGCCCTTCGAGTTGGTCCCAACTCCGCCCTTGTTCTTTCATGATGGTGTAAAGATCCAGCAAAGCTTGCGTCGGATGCTCCCCTGCTCCATCACCACTGCTAATGACAGGCGTTGTCGTTGCTTCTGCTATTTTTTTGACAGAGCCTTCTTCGGGATGACGCACCACCAGCACATCCACATATCCTCCCATCACGCGACTCGTATCATAAAGCGATTCGCCTTTAACGATGGAGGAGCAATCGCTCCCAATCGTATTGGAAACTGCCCCTCCAAGCCGATAAAAAGCGGTTTCGAAGCTCACCCTCGAACGGGTACTTGGCTCCAAAAAAAGATTACCCAACACAGCCCCTTCCAACACACGCGTGACCTTTTCGCGGCGAGCATAGACCTCCATCTCAGCAGCCACTGAAAAAATCTCCGCGATATCGGCTAGCTCAAATTGATCGATTGAAAGAATGTCAGCTCCTTGGAACCTCATCTCAGTAAGCTAAAACAACAACTTTCTAAAGGCAAGAAACCACTTTTTTCTTATAAAAATCCCTTAGCCCTCAGCTTCTGCATTGCATATCGCTCATGATGATCTTGGGCTCGTCCAGCTCGTTCAGAACTCTTTGTTTGCAAGAGTTCTTCAATAATTTCTAAAACCGTTGCAGCTGTACTTGAAACGGGCTTTGTAATTGGCCAACAGCCAAGAGAGCGAAAACGTTTTCCTTCACGCGCAAAATACATGCCAGGGATAGGAATTTTTTCTCGCTCAATGTAGCGCCAGATATCCAGCTCCGTCCAGTCCAGCAGTGGTTGGATGCGAAGGTGCTCACCAGGATTAGTCTTCATCACAAACTGATTCCAAAACTCGGGTGGTTGATTTTTGTAATTCCATGAAAAATCGCGACCACGCGGAGAAAAGTAACGCTCCTTGGCCCGCGTAGGATCTTCATCTCGCCGAATACCCGTAATCAAGCCATCGAATGCATTCTCTGCTATAAATTGCTGCAAGGCCACGGTTTTGAGTTCATGAGTAACGGTTACAGGGTCATGTGTCTCATACCCAATCGCTGCAGAATAAGGAGAGGCACCAGAACGAGCGGCTTCATTGATTTTCACAAGCAACTCAAAACCGTAATGCTCCTGAGCCCAAGAGCGAAACGCGAGCATTTCTGGAAACTCATAAGTCGTGTCAACGTGCAATAACGGATAAGGAATAGTTCCTAAAAAGGCTTTTTTAGTAAGCCATAAAAGAACATTCGAATCTTTACCCATACTCCAAAGCAAACAGAGCTTGGAAAGCCCATGGTAGGCCTCTCGCAGAAGGTAAATACTTTGTGATTCTAGAGCATCAAGGTGGTTCATGAAGAACAGGCTAAAAGTCAAAGAGTGAAGGTTATCAGCAAGAAGTTGAAGTAAAAAAGGTGAGACCATATCCCTTAGAAAATATTTTTATGATCAAAAGACCAAAAGGGTAAGGGTTCCTGATATCGCTGAAGCAAGCAGCAATAAGCGAATTAAAGCAACTCCTTATAAAATAGCATCCATTCCAATAGCAAAAGTTGGGCTAGTTTGAAGTTTTTCTCCACTGCTGCCAGCACTCTCTTGCTTTGCATGCCGAAAAGGAATCCCCTATAGGAAAATCTTCGAAAAATGGGGTCAGTGTTCAATTTTCAATATTGACATGACATTATTATTTTAAAATAGATAGAGAATGGCACGAAGTATACGCATTGAATATGAAGGAGCTTATTATCATGTGATGGCACGAGGAAATCGGCAGGAGAAGATTTTTTTAGATGCCGAGGATCGGCAGTATTTTTTAAAAACAGTGGGAGATGTTTGTGAAATGACAGGCTGGCGAGTCCATGCATGGGTTTTAATGAGCAACCATTATCATCTCTTTATTCAAACACCAGAAGCGAATCTTGTGGCGGGAATGAAGTGGTTTCAAAATACCTATACAAGGCGCTTCAATGTAAGACACAAAGCCTGGGGACGTCTCTTTGGCGATCGCTACAAAGCCATTTTAGTAGAAGGAGAAAACTCTTATTACTATGAAACATTGCTAGATTATATTCACTTAAATCCAGCACGTGCCGGATTGATAGAAGTTAAGAAACAGAGTGTACTTGATTATCCCTGGAGTAGTATTGCAGCAGAGTATGCGCTATCTCCTGGTAAACGTAACAGCTGGATGGCTTGTGCAGAGGGATTAAAGAGTTTTGGTTTTTCAGATACAGTTGATGGTCGAAGAAAAATGATAGAGCATCTTGATCAACGAGCCGCTGAAGAAAAAGAAACTGCACCTGGCAAGAAAAACAACAAAGTCACTCGAAGCTGGTATTGGGGAACAGAAAAATTTTCTGAAAAGATACTTTCGTTAAAAGAAACTATTTTTAGCAAGGAACGCTCGCGAGCTTATCATTCAGCAGCTGAACGTAGAGCTCATGGACTTCAGCAAGCACAAATATTGTTAGATGAAGGATTGATTAAAGCAAAGCTTACTAAAAAAGATCTTTCGAATCTCAACGGCTCTGAGCCAAGGAAAATCTTGCTTGCTCTATTGATAAGAAAAAAGACGATGGTTTCCAATGCTTGGCTAGCTGAACATTTGAAGATGAGAAGTGCAGCCAATGTCAGTCGTCTTCTCGCAAATCAAGACATGAAAAAAATATGTAACAGCTTGCCTTTGGATTTAATTAAATATGCAAAAATTGAAAATTGAACACTGACCCCTAATACGGTTGCTCTCTTTGGAAGCAACCCGATTGCTTTATCTAACCAATCTTTTTCAAACAGATCTCGGCTGCGGTGCTCATCAAACTATTTGGCTGTTTTGTCATACGATTGATAAACATTATCTTTGTTCTTTTTCACCAGAAGTAATTTTTTAAATTTTAATCTAAAATAAAATCTAATCATGCCTGCTATTTGCGTCTACTGCGGATCTAATTTTGGAAAAGATCCTATCTTTTTAGAAAAAGCGCTCCGTCTAGGGAAGATTCTCGCGCAAAAAAAACAGACGCTTATTTATGGCGGTGGAAATGTCGGCCTCATGGGAGCCTTGGCTGATGAAGTCCTTGCAGCTGGAGGAAAAGTCATTGGCGTTATTCCTGAGGCGCTCGCAGCGCAGGAAGTCGCTCATGATAAGCTGACCGAGTTGCATGTGGTTTCTTCCATGCATGAGCGAAAGCAGCTGATGGCTTCGTTGGCCGATGGCTTTTTGGCCTTGCCTGGAGGAATTGGAACGCTCGAAGAAATTATGGAAGTTTTTGTTTGGACACAGCTTGGAGTTCATCCTAAGCCATGTGCGCTCTTAAACGTGAATCGATTTTATGAACCACTGATCACGCTTTTATCAGGAATGGTTGCAAATGGATTTTTGCACCCAGAGCAATTTTCTCAACTCCTTGTTTCTGAAGATCCCCAACAGGTGGTCGAGTTACTCCTCTCAACAAAGCCTACCTTGATCGATAAATGGCTAGATGGGAAAAAGCCAATGCCTAAAAAGCGGCAATGAGTTTTGTGGTTTATGCGCACGCGACGCCTGAGAATTATTGAGAAATGTAGAAACAATCGGAGGTTATTATGCTAAAAATGGTTTTGTTAGATACAGAAAAACTTCCTTCTAAACAAGGTAGTGAGCTGCAAGAACGGTTGTATCAGCTTGGTGAACTGACCTCTTACGTGAATACGAATCCCGATGAGCTCGTAGAGCGATGCCGAGATGCGGAGATTATTTTGGTTAATAAAAATTTACTGACTGCGGAACATTTCAAAGTCTTAAAACAGTTAAAATATGTCATCGTGATGGCTACTGGCTATGACAATGTAGATGCTGCAGCGGCACGAGATTATGGAATCAAAGTGAGTAATTTACCGACCTATTCAGCGACAACAGTGGCCCAACACACATGGGCACTGCTTCTAGAGCTGACTAATCAAGTGGGAAAAATTAGTGAGATCGTTAAAAAAGAAAAAAAGTGGACTGCCATCAAACATCGCCATTTGGAAGTAGCAGACTTGACCTTGGGTGTATTTGGATTCGGCAATATCGCTCAGAAGATGATCAAAATTGCGTTGGCCTTTGGAATGAAAGTGATCGTCAGCGGAACGCGGTCGCATTATGAAACAGAATTGCCAGTTCAGTTTGTAGATCGAGAGACATTATTTAAAAACAGCGATGTGATTAGCCTGCACTGCAGTTTGAATGACACAACGGCTAACATCATCAATGCCACTAACCTTGGGATGATGAAACCAACATGCTTGCTGGTGAATACATCACGAGGGGGACTCATCCAGGAGGTGGCTTTGTATGAGGCCTTGGTTCATCAAAAAATTCAGGGAGCAGCATTAGATGTTCTCAACCAAGAACCAGTTACCCCCGACAATCCTCTCCTAACTTTAGAAAATTGCATCATTAGTCCGCACAATGCCTGGATGAGTGAGGCTTCTCTACAACGTTGGCAGAATCAGATTGTTGCTTGCGTGAAAGGCTATTTAGCAGATGAATTGATCAATGTGATTATTTGAGAAAAACTATTAACTTTTTGAGCACCTTAGCCTTTATTTTGTGAATCCTTCCCCACTCCGCATTATCACTATTGGACATGTCGATCATGGCAAGTCGACCTTATTAGGCCGGCTTCTTTTTAACACGGATGCTCTTTCTCAAGAAAAACTCACTGCACTAGCATCAGCTAGCCAAGCCGAAGGGAAAGAGATGGAATTTGCTTTCTTGCTCGATGCCTTTGCGGAAGAACAACGGCAGAACATCACTATTGAAACAACACAGATTCCCTTTCGCACCTCTCAGCGTGACTACCTCCTTATTGATGCCCCCGGTCATGAGGAATTTTTAAAAAACATGGTGACCGGAGCAACCTCTGCTCATGCCGCTTTGCTGCTCATCGATGCAGCTGAAGGGATCAAACAACAAACCCACCGTCATCTGCAACTCTTGGCACTGTTAGGTATTAAGCAGATCGCTGTACTGATCAACAAAATGGATCTTGTCCATTATGACGTTGTGACTTTTCAAAAAATAGCCACCGCTACGGAGCAACTCTTCGGTGACTTTCACCTTCCTAAGCCTCTTTTCATACCGATCTCAGCGCGTTTGGGAGAAAATATTACCACCGCAAGTCTCCTGATGCCATGGTATCAAGGTCCAACACTGCTAGAAGCAATGGATCGTTTTCATGCTCCTCCCTCTCTGCATGAAAGCCCACTCCGTCTGATCGTGCAGGATGTATATCATTTTGAAAAACGCCGTTTGATTGTTGGCCGCGTAGAATCAGGCACTCTTCGTGTCGGCCAAGAAGTCCTCTTTTCTCCTTCAGGAAAAAAGAGCAGCCTTCGCTCTTTGGAAGAGTGGAACACACCAATAGCTCCCACAACAGCTCTACCAGGAGCCTCCGTAGCGATCACATTAGAAGAACCGCTTTTTATAGAACGAGGGCACGTTGGAAGCGACCCTCATTCTTTGCCACTACAAGGAGATGAAATCAACGCTCAGATTTTTTGGCTCGATCCTCAACCCTTGCTCTTGAATCAATCAATAACACTCAAACTTGGAACCCAGAGTGTTCAAGCATCTCTCATTGCTATTAAGCATATCCATGATGCCATGACTTTGCAGCCCCCTGCTAGAGAGTATGTAGAAGTGGCGCAGCATGAAGTAGCCACCGTTTCTTTGCACCTACATCAATCGATCGTTTATGATCACCATGACCAAATCGAAGCGACAGGTCGTTTTGCTGTAGAAGTAGAAAACCGCTTCCGAGGTGGTGGCATCATTTTAAAAAATGAAAAAAGGAGCTCTCATTCTAACCTCACCTGGAGTTCTAGTTACATTAGTCGTGAAGCTAGGAGAAAACAGTTTGGGCACCCAGGAGCAATCCTTTATTTTACCGGGCTTTCAGGGGCAGGAAAATCCACTTTAGCCAAGAGCTTAGAAAAATATTTGCACGAACGAAACATCGCTACTTTTATCCTTGATGGAGACAACCTCAGATATGGACTCTGCTCTGACCTTAGTTTTTCAAAAGAAGATCGAACTGAAAATATGCGTCGTGTCGGAGAAGTAGCAAAATTGTTTGCAGAGGCAGGGCTAATCGTCATCGTTGCCTTAATCGCTCCCTTTCGGGCTGATCGTGAGCTCTTGAGAACTTCCTGCCTACGCGAAAAAATTCCTTTTGCAGAAATTTTCATCGATGCCTCGTTGTCAACATGTAAAGAACGAGACCCTCATGGTCTTTATGCCAAGGCCCAGGCTGGCACTATTACTCATTTCACGGGCATTACCTCACCTTATGAATCCCCTGATACTCCAGACTTACACCTCATAACTGATCAACATTCTTTAGAGGAAACAATTCAAGAGTTGGAGCAATTTGTCTTGGAAAAATTTTCTTTTCCTTCCCAAACATAACGCCGTAAAAAAACAAATAAGGTAGCTGTCAAGGGAACCGCAAGTAGTGCCCCTAAAAGGCCTCCCAAAATAATGCTCCAGGTGAAAACGGAGAGAATAATCAACAGCGGATGGAGTCCCACGGAGTGCCCCACAATACGGGGCGAGATAAAAATACCGTCGATGTTATTAGCCCCCAAAAAAATAAAAGTGACTAACAAAGGGTGCCACCAGTCTCCAAACTGCGCTACTGCAATGAGTATAGCTGGTATCAAGGAAATAATGATTCCTGCATAAGGAACAATTCCAAGAATCCCTACCATCAACCCCAGCAGAGGCGCAAAATCAAGATGAACAAAAATCATGAGCGCTGTGGCAATGATAGTTCCATCGATAAAACTAACAACAAGCTGACCTCTAAAAAAAGTGATGATGATATTGTTGATTTCAAGCAGGAGGGAAACCACTTCTTCTTTTAAAGGAGAAGAGGGGAGCGGCAAGTAGTAACTCCATCCCTCCTTAATCGCAGTGCTTTTAAGCAGGAAGAAAAAAAGCAAAATAGGAACTAAAATAAGACTGATTAACGTCCCAAAAATGCCAAAGACACCACCAATACTACTGGTAGCAAATCGCCCCAAAGCTTCTACCATTGCTGGAACTTTTTGCTGCAGCCATGCTACGCCTTCATTCATCAGCGTAACAGTATAGTCATGGATTTTGTCTGCTTGCGTTAGGGGAGTTGCTCCATCGCGATGTTGCGATGATTCCATAAAGCGATTAATAAAATCAGTGCTCGTGGTTACAATAGCTTGTACGTGCTGTGTGTAATCAGGAAGATTTTTGATAAAGGAATTTGTTTGCTTTTGAAGAGTAGGACCAATCCAAAAAACAAGCCCTCCTATAAAAAAGAAGAGCATCGCAAAAACCGTCACTACCCCGAACATACGAGAAAAACCATGCCTGCAAAGCCATGAAACAATAGGGTTGAGAAGGTAAGTCAACACCGTTGCAATGGCTATTGGCATTAAGATAGCTTGAAAAATCTTGATTGCTTCGAGTACTGTCCAACCAAGCCCTAACACTATAAGTATAATCACAAGCCCGGCCAAACAGGTTAGCGCAGCCCAGCATACTTTTTGCTGAAACAATGTTGGAAAAGGAGATGGAGTCATGGTTGGAGATTAGTTGAAATTAAAAGTTGAAGTTCAACCTAAAAACGTGAATCGAAATAGGAAATATGACGTAAGGACTTGGTCTTAGGTTGGTTTTTAAAAGCGTGCAGCCCACCTGGATGGTGCGTAAGCGATTTGAAAAACCAAGCTGAGGCTGAGTATATTGCGTCAGATTTTCTGTTTCCATTAACGTTTTAACTTTAACTGGCCATGAATTACTAAAACTTTAGTTGCCCACAGGAGAGACTAAGCTGATAGGTCTTTTCTTGAGTGAAGAGTATTGGGCCCAGGATTAAAAAAACGAAACCAGTTGCCAACGTTTTTTTTCACTACTTCTCGAAAGGGAAGATAGTTTTCAACAAGCTTACCTCCTTGTGAGATTGCTTTCAAAAGAGTTTCTTGTGACAGGTGCGGTAACTCATAAGTTGTAAAGCTGATTCCCACAGAAGAGGCATGATGAGCATCACTTCCAGTCATACTGGGCAAGCCCCGACGTTGGGCATAGATCGAAGCTTGTCGATTAAAATGCCTGATAGAGACAGCAGCATTAAAAGTTTCGAGAGCGGCAAGATCAAGTTCGTCAAGCACCTCCTTACGAATTCCTGCCCGAAAGCGATCAAAGGCATGAGGTGCTACAGCAAGCCCACCTCGTTCTCGAATGGCCTTAACAACAGTTTTAGCAGGTTTTCCTTTCATCCAAGGAAGTGTTGTCCCCAAACATAAAAGATGCCCTTCTTGAGTGGAGACCTCGACACCAGGAAGAATTAAAAAATCATCGACTGCAGCTCCATCATCGCGAATCCATCCCTTGCAACGAAGATGCTCTACCCCTTCACAACTATCATGATCGGTAATAGCAATCCCACTAAGCCCTTTTTTTCTAGCAGCAGCCACCATGCTTTCAGGAGAATGCACAGCGTCACGAGAAAAAAAAGTATGGAGATGAAGATCGAAAGAGTAGGTCATTATCCTAAAAATGTGACAAGTGGACGTGCAGAGGAAGTAATGGGTAACGGGTAATGAGTAATGGGTAAATAGAATATGAAGAAATAATGATGATTGAAGAGATATTCTTCTTGTCTTTGAAAAAAGGATTCAAAAATTCGACTCATTACCCAGTCTGTATCTAGTTATATCGAACTATATATAATGCGTATCTCTTCTTCTTTTTCTTTTATTTTTTTCTTCCATTCAGGAACTTCATTATCTCTAACTTCCTCTCTCGCTAGAAAAAGCATATCGTAATAGTAAGCAAGTCCAGGATGCTCTATATCACCTCCGAATAGTTTTGCTAAAAGCTTAAAATTGCAGGCTTCCTGGTTCTCTCCTTCATTTTCGGCCTCTATATAAAGTTCATAATACTTAATACTTTGATTCCAAGCGTCAGCCCCTTCACTATTTCCCTCAAGATAATCCAGAAAAGCCTTGCGATAGAGCGACTTGTTATTGGAGTAATCTGCTAATATCTTTGCCTTCTCCTGCAAAGAAAGCAGTTCTTCCTCTGTTATGTCACTTTCAGCTAAATGTTCTGCATACTTTTGAAATTCTAATACGCTCTGTTGGCATTGCTTGGCTATATTCCATTTTTTTTCTTTTGCATAGGCAGCCCAACGACAAGCTAATGCTACCCCCGGGTTTTTTTCATCGTCTCCCCATGCTTCTGCAAGCTTCCTGTAACGCTCTACAAGTAATACATCATTAGAGAGGATGGCTTCTGCCTGCTTTTCTAATACCTCCGCTTGCCTTTCTAAGGCTAACAATCTTTTTTCTTTTAACTTTAAAATCCCTGAGGCCTTTTTGGGTATTAGCATTTGGCCAAGCTCGCCACGCCCTCCTTCTACTGCTAGGAGAATAGTATAACTTTGTTCGTAGAGTGCTGCAGCAATTTTGTTTTGCTTCCCTAGTGCCCATGCTTGTTTTTCTAACGCTCCTGTGATCTTCAACTTGAGCTGATTCTGACCCTGATACTGATCTTGCTCTAAACTAAGTTCACTACTTTTCGCTAATCTTATCCAGATCTCTGCACGCTCTCTAGCAAACTGTGCCATCATCTCATCTTTATTTATTAAAGCCTCTGCAACTTGTTCAAAAGCACGACTAGCTTCTTTATAAGAATTAGCCTGGTAGCCTTTATCTTGAGAAAATGCCTTAAGAAACTTGTTCTGGAGGTAAGCTGCACCTGGCATATGTTCAGTTCCTCCCCATCTATTTGCTATTATCTTATGCTCTTCAGCACTATTGGCTGCTTGCTGGCACTCTTCAATATCTTTTAATCCATGATACTGATCTGCTCCTTCCTCAAAATGGGATGCACTCTTAAGACGAAGCTTTCTTTCATAAGGATCTTGTGCACAAATGGCTTCAAGATAAGCCTGTGCTGCTCCATGATTGTCCTTAGTACCTCCTAATAAATTAGCGATTTGTTTCCAATACCATACCTTTTTGGAACTATGCTCACTTGGGCTTAAGGATAAGGCTTTTATTTGTTCCTTAATTACTCGTTCCTCCTTCATTAAAACAGCCTTCCTTTTTAAGTAAATCGCAGCCACCTCATGGTTATTTTCTTCCTCATGACTCTCTGCTGCTTCTCGTAGTATGTGCCCCCTTTCCTTATGCAGTTTAGCAATATCAATGTCTGGCCTTGACTTTTCTAACTCAGGTATCATTGCCTCAAATGCTAAAGCACTCGCCTGATGCAAGATGCTTGCTTCATTATTTTTTTTGAAATTGCTGGCAGCTTTTCTCCAAGATCTTACTGCTTCACTCCATGCACTAATTATTAGATCTTGGTAGGCTGAAATACTTCCAAAGGAGGTGACTTGCTCAGTCAATATCTTAGCTAGTAATTCTAAAGCAGCTCCTCTCCTACGATGAAGCATGGCGACATCAGGTTGTTCATTTATTTCTGCATCGGCAGCTGCACGATAAGCACCAAGGGCCCCTCTCTCTAAATCATCCTGATCTCCTTTTAATGTCGCTAGTATCTTGGCATAGAGCTTAGTTTCTTTAGGCGTAATTTCTACACTGCTTATCCTTTGTAATTTTTTTTCAATCTTCTCTATCTCACTTTGAACTTCATTAATTTTTTGAAAATCTTCATTTTTCTTAAGAGAATTTTTTGTCATTTCTGCTATACCTTTCATTCTCACTAAAAAATTAGGGAAAGAAGGCATTCCCATCTTTGTTCTCCATCCTGCTGACTTTTGTATCTCCTCTGATGGCCGTGAATCAAAAACATTGCTCGGCGTTCTAAAAGCAAGTTTGACTATCAGTGGACTAAAAGTTTCTTCATCAGTATAGGGGCCCTCTTTCTTTTCTTCTTCTAAAATCCCATTTGATTTGTCCTGGTCTGGCAAATGCTGTTCTTCTTGATTGCTTGTAGCACCAATACTCCAGAGGAGTCCCTTATTTAGACTATTAGGATCATACGTTAAATCAGCGCCTTGGATAAGCGCACGATTTTCTTCTGCTTGGCTATAACTAATAGTCTTTGAACCAAAATTCTCTTCCTCACTTTCTTTTTCTTGCCTTACTTCTGGTCTTATCATCGCGTTAACACGCCAGGAGGAAATCAAAATCATGCTTATGATGATGAGTAAAAAGGGGGAACTTTTTTTCATAAAAAATTTCGAACAGGCTAACTTAAGGAGGAAGTGTCGCAGCAATCCTTGCAAGGACTTCTTTTTCCACTTTTTCTAAACTGCTTGCGATGCGTGCTCCAGCAGCCATACGGTGACCACCACCACCATAAAAGCTACAAAAAAGAGCTGCATCAAAAGCCTCTGTTTTAGAACGCAGGCTCAAGCGAACTTTTCCTTCAGGGAGTTCTTCAAAAAAAACAGCCACCATCACTCCCTCGACAGAACGCGCGACATCAATGATGCCTTCCGTATCTTCAGGCTGAATGCCAAACGAAAGGGCATCTGCTAAGCTCAGCGCAAAACTCACAACACGTCCATCTGGAGAAAGCTGAACATTAGTCAAGGCATGGCGCAATAATTCAAAACGTCGCCATGGTTGAGAGGCATACATCGCTTGCGAAATAGCTTCCACATTAACTCCAGCACGGATTAAAGAGGCTGCTATTTCAAAAGTTTTTGCAGAGGTCTGACTATATTGAAATGATCCTGTATCCGTAGAAATAGCAACATAGAGATTGGTCGCCATTGCTGGAGTGATTATAATCCCCTCCTGCAGCATTCCTTCTGCTAAAATTTGTCCTGTGGCAGGAGCAGTAGCATCAATAAAATTGATATCTCCAAACTGATCATTGCTTACATGGTGATCCAGTGCGATCCATAAAGGTGCCTCAAAGCTAGCTAACACCGTCTTTCCAAGGCGTTCTTTGTTGGCTGTATCTAGTACAAAAACCGCGTCAAAATGCTGCAGTCTTCCTGGAGGTCTTGAAAGAAGAGAGGATTCAGGCAGGTAAGAAAATTTTTCAGGCAACCCATCTTCATTCCAAACAGTCACCTGATGCCCCTCACTCTTAAGCCAGAGAGCAACTGCCAGCGTTGAACCAAGAGCATCTCCATCAGGACGAGCATGACTCACAACCAAGATTCGACGAGCTTGAGGAAGGAGTTTACAAATTTCTGAAAAAGAATTGGTGACGCTCATGAACTCGAGTTAAGTCGACGTATTTGATATTAGTATTAGAAATCACCATCAGCTTGAGTCGTCTGCTCAATCTCATCAAGCAAGGCAATCACTCGTGTTCCGCGTTCAATTGATTCATCAAGTTCAAAATTTAAAATCGGTGTGTTCTTTAAAATCACACGCTTTGATAATGCCTGCTGAAGAAGCGGCCGATTTTTTTCAAGAAGGGACAAGGCTTCTTCTTTCTGAGTATTCGTTCCAATAATACTAATGAAAACATGTGCTTGCTTTAAGTCAGGCGTAATGTCCACAGCACGTACTGAGACTAGAGGAGCTGTAAAAGTGAGCTCTCGTCCTATTAATAAACCAAGCTCGCGCTTGATAAGTTCACAAACTCTGATGAGACGGTGATTCATGAGTCAGGTTGTAGGAATTTAGGTTACAGGTTGTAGGAGAAGTTAATTGAATGAGGTAATGAGCACTGCGGAGTAACATCGTAGTTCGACCTTAGTAGAAGCGTAGATCAGGAGGGTAGAGTCTGTTCAAAGTTCGCTGATATAGTCAAATTACTTAGAAAGTACATGAAAGAACGCAGAGATTTTTAGAAAAGGCAAGACCGAAGAGCGAGCGCTATATCTTATAACGGGAGTAATGAGAACGTAGTCTTTTCCTGAAAAGATCAAGTCAATTTTGTGTAATTTCTAAGTAATTTGACTATAAGGATGAGGAGCAAGGAGCAACAGCGCACAGCTAAGGAGTGTATATGAATATACCCGACGAAGCGAACACTAGTGGGACACAGCTCCTCGCCTTATCAGTAGAACTTAGGACAGGCTCTACAAAGTTTGGGCTACTTTTTCTAGGGTGTAGCACTCAATCACATCTCCTGGTTCATATTCGGTAAAATCACCGAGGCGTATACCACATTCTAAGCCAGTTCTGACCTCTTTAACATCTTCGGTAAAACGGCGCAATGTTGCCAAGCCCCCATCGTAGATAGCCTGGCGACGGCGCAACACACGAGCACGAGCTGTCCGTAAAATACGCCCATCAGTGACCATAGAACCTGCCACCACCCCACGCGTAAGATCAAAAACTTGTTTGACGGTGGCATGCCCAATAATAGCTTCCCGCAACTCTGGCTCAAGTAAGCCTTCCATGGCCTCCCGCAGTTGATCTATTAATTCATAAATAATGCTATACAATTTTATTTGTATTCCCTCTCGGCGAGCGGCAGCAGCAGCAGAGTTTTCAACTTTAGTTCCAAAGCCAATAATGACGGCATTAGAAGCGCTTGCTAATAACACATCTGATTCACTAATAGGTCCGACAGCAGCATGAATAATCTTCAAATCAATTTTTGTTTGAGGAATATCAGCAAGAGCTCCGGTAATAGCTTCCAGAGAGCCTTGGACGTCGCTTTTTAAAATAATTTGAAGCGTTTTCTTTTGCTCTCCTTGAATGTTTTGAAAGAGATTTTCTAATGTTGCCCGCTGTGGAGCTGCAAGCTTCGTTCCACGTAACTGCTGAAGCCGTTCTTCACTCAACTGGCGAGCAGAACGTTCCTCCATCACGATGAGTTCGTCACCAGCATTAGGAAGCCCACTTAACCCTAATATTTTTACTGGAGTTGAAGGCCCCGCTTTTTTCACGGGCTTTCCAAGATCATCAATGAGCTGTTTGACTTTACCCCAATAATTGCCACAGACAAAAGTATCTCCGATGGATAAAGTTCCGCTCTGGATAATAATAGTTGCTGTAGGACCACGTCCTGCTTCTACTTGAGCCTCAATAACACTGCCACGAGCCTTAAGAGAAGGATTGGCTGTTAACTCGAGTACTTCTGCTTGAAGCAACATCATTTCCAAAAGATGCTCAATCCCCGCTCCTGTGGCTGCTGAGACTTCACAACAGATGGTTTCCCCTCCCCACTCTTCAGGAACCAAGCCATGTTCTTGAAGCTGCCTTTTCACACGATCGCTATTGGCTGAAGGAAGATCCATTTTATTAATGGCAATGATAATGGTGACTTTGGCTGCTTGAGCATGGCTCAATGCTTCCAACGTTTGTGGCATCAGGCCATCGTTAGCGGCAACCACCAACACCACAATATCAGTAATGTTAGCACCACGTGCTCTCATGGCAGTAAAAGCTGCATGTCCAGGAGTATCAATAAAGGTAATCAGTTTCCCATTACGCTCTATCATATAGGCACCAATATGCTGCGTGATGCCACCAGCTTCTCCAGAAGCTACTTTAGCACGGCGGATGGCATCCAGTAGGGATGTTTTGCCATGATCAACATGGCCCATAAAAGTAATAATAGGAGCTCGCGTTACTCTTTTTTCAGGCTTCTCTTCTTTGGGTGATGGAGGTGGCTGTGGCAACACTGCAACTGGCTCTACCTTGTGAATGCCAGCACCAGCAGTCCGTTGTTTCTCCCTCTCAAAAATAAAGCCATAACGCTCACACAACTTAGCAGCAACATCAACCTCCACCGATTGATTGATATTAGCAAAGATATTCATCTCCATGAGATCGTGAATCATCTTAAACGGCTTAACGTTCATCTGAACCGCCAACTCCTTAATCATAATAGGCGGTTTGATATGAATCACTTTTTGCTCTTCGGATGGAGACTCTTGGATAGGGTCCATTATTTTCTCAGCAACTTCCAAGGGAGTGCTCTCTGAAACTACAGTAGGTTCACTTTTCTTGGCACCGATACGGGGAAGGGCACGTCCTTTTGAAGCAGCAGGTTGTAAAGAGCGCACGGGTTGCTCTTCAATGAGAGAAAGATGTTCAAGTGGTTGAACAGGCTGCGGAGTTTCCTTAGAAAAAGCTTTAGCAATCTCTGTTTTTTTTGCGTCCAAAGAGTTCTTTTCTTTTTTTACAAGCGAAGAAGAAGAATTAGTGCTTCTCTGCCTCAATCCAGTTCTTCCAGTTTTAACCTCACTTTTCTTTTTAGATACTATTTTACTCCTACTTACTTCTTTAGTGGAAGAGGGCTTAGTAGCTTTTGAAGAAGATGCTTTGAGTGCCATGGAGTTTTACTTAAGAACGTGAATATACCTTTGTCGGATGAATTTTAGGTTTTTTTTACGGAGGAATTTTTGAAATTAGCCAGACGTCAGAGAGTGCTGCTACTGACGTAACAGCAGAGATGATAACGCAGCTAGCGCCAAAAAGAACCAGTAAAAATTCCTAAAATTCATTCGAGAAAGGTATAAAATAAGGAAGTCTACTTTTCTGTATGCTGCATTGCTGCTTTGAGAATGATTTCAGCTCGCTCAAGATCACAATGGAGTAAGTCTGCAATATCGCTCGCTTCTACAGTGAGGATCACATCTAAAGAATTCATTCCACCATCAGCTAAGATTTTGGCTTCCTGCTCTGTGATACCTAATACAGAAACCAGCTCTTGAGCTGCCCCTGCGACTTGTTGTTCAAAAACTTGAGCTGCAGTACGATCTTCGCTGATATCAAGTTCCCAACCAGTAAGGCGGGATGTTAAACGAGCATTTTGACCACGTTTGCCAATAGTAAGAGCCAAGTCTTCTTTCTCAACAGTAATCCTCACGGTATGGGCCGCTGCATCAACTTCAATAGTTCTTATCCTAGCTGGCTTGAGTGCTTCTTTGACAAGCTCCTTAGGATCTTCATACCAACGGATGATGTCGATCTTTTCGTTATTTAATTCGCGAACAATATTTTTCACCCGAGCTCCGCGAACACCGACACAAGCACCTACTGGGTCAACTTTTTCATTAGGGCTATAAACTGCTATTTTGGTGCGTACTCCTGGTTCACGAGCAATAGCACGAATTTGTACTGTATGATCTGCAATTTCGCTGACTTCCATTTCAAAAAGCCGGCGAATGAAATTAGGATGGCTGCGAGAGAGTATGATTTCAGGACCACGACTTGTATTTTCAACCGCAAGAACATAGGCCCGCAAACGATCTCCGATGTTATATTCCTCGCTTGAAACACGTTCTTTATAAGGCATCATCGCTTCAAATTTACCAAGATCGACAATGATATCTTGCCGCTCAAAACGACGCACTGTACCACTTACAACTTCACCAGCACGATCTCTGAACTCTTCATAAATCATGTTTTTTTCTATCTGGCGAATACGCTGTGTAATGGCTTGGCGTGCTGTTTGAGCCGCAATACGGCCAAAATCAGAAGGGGTAACTTCTACTTCAACTTCACCACCAATAACAGCTGTTTCATCGAGCTGCTTGGCACGCATTAAGCTAATCTCTTCTTGAGGATTAGTGACTCGCTCTACAATAATGGGCTTGGCAAAAGCACGTATTTGGCCACTTTTGGGATTGATATCGATACGAACCTCACGAGAAATCGAAAAGCTTTTTTTTGCAGCTGCAACAAGGGCTGTTGAGATCGCTTCTATGAGCACCTCACGTTTAATACTTTTTTCACGCTCAAGATAATCGAGCATGGCAATAAATTCAGAATTCATGTCTTAATAATAATTTCTATCTTTCTTTCAATAACGCATTGAGAACTGATTACTATGAAGGCCCATTGCAAAATGGTCAATGCAGAAGGAAGGAAAAGTCATTTCTCTTTTTTATTTTATGAATTGCAACTATTCAGCATGCTTCATAAGAGTTAGATTCATGAATTCCACTAAAGAACAAAAGCTTCTTAAAAAAAGAGCACATCTTATTTTCCACCGATTGCAGGAGCTGTACCCAGAGGCTCATTGTGAGCTTGATTACAGCAATCCATTGGAGTTGCTTGTGGCCACCATTCTTTCAGCACAATGCACTGACGTTCGTGTCAATAAAGTAACACCCGCTCTTTTTCAACGGTGTCCTAGCGTGACTGACTATGCTTCTATTACTCAAGAAGAGTTAGAACAACTCATCCACTCAACAGGTTTTTTCCGCAGCAAAGCAACAGCGATTCGACGCACTGCAGAAGCCCTTATCAAGGAGCATGGAGGTCATGTTCCTCAATCACAACATAAGCTCTCAGCACTTCCTGGTGTGGGACGTAAAACAGCCAATGTTGTTTTAAGCAACGCCTTTGATATTCATGAGGGAATCGCTGTAGATACCCATGTAAAGCGGCTTTCACAACGTTTGGATCTTACCAAACAACAGTATCCAGAAAAGATAGAACAAGATCTCATGAAGCTTTTTGATACTCCTGATTGGGGCAAACTCAGTCACTATCTTGTTTGGCATGGCAGACGCTGTTGTTTTGCACGCAAACCCAATTGTGCAGACTGCCTATTGCACGATATTTGTCCTTCAGCTTATTCGAGCAATTTTTCCAAAGTAGCATCAGGAGGCGCTCCCAAGCCTCTTGCCTTGGTGTAATGCTGCTTTGCCATTTCCTTAGACGGTGGTTTTCCCGTAGCATAAATGACGGCTAAATTAAAATGAGCATCAGCATATTGCGGATTCATTTCCAACGCCTTCATAATTTCACTCTCTCCCGCTTTTCCTTTCCCAGCGGCCGCTAAAACGATACCAAGGTAATTATGTGCCGTGAAATCTTGGTCATTGATAGCAATGGCTTGGCGCAACACTTTTTCTGCCTCATCCATCCGCTCTTGGCGATAATGGACAATGCCGAGTGTCGTCAGTGCAAATGATTTTTTAGAATCAAGCACTATCGCTTTTTTAAGTGTTTCTTCAGCGCTGGACATTTTTCCAAGCTGAAACTCCACAACGCCTAAATTAGAAAGCGTCAAATAATCTTTAGGAACAACCGCCAAAGCACTCTGAAAATCTTTTTCTGCCTCCTTATAATTTTGTTGCTCAAACTCCTCCTTAGCTCTTGCAATTACTTTATGATAATCCTCTGTTGTTACTTTAAGATCTTTTTCAGAAGGGGCATTGGTAGCAACACTCACTGTAGCAGTCGTATTATTGGAAGCAGCAGAAGTGGAAACGTTGGTATCAAGAGGAGTCGCACTGTTGCTTGAAAGGGCCTCTTTTTTAGAAGCAGCAACCGAAAGCACCATGGTTTCTTCTTCCTCATCTTCAGAGGAAGGGGGGAGTGGTGCATCTTTAAAAAGAGCACGTTCTTGGGGAGTTAATTTAACTGGCTTTACTAGCTTTTTAAGCTCGGTAGAAAGAGTCGTTGAATTGAGTTTTAATTTTTCAAGTTCCTCTGTGATCAATTTTTTTGTTTGCTGCCGCTTAGCCTCTGCTTTTAGTTCCCGCATGACAATTCCCTTGAGCAATTCATTTTCAGCAATTGCCTTTTCTTCAACAGGGTGTTCTTTTTGATTTTTTTTCAAAGTCGCAAGTTCTTCATTTTTTGCATCAAACTCTTTTTTTAGCCCTTGATAACGATCGTCTTTACTTTGCAGCTCAGTCTGCAAAGCAGATAATTTCTCATTTGCAGCGGCTAGTTCTTTCTGAAATTTTTCAGAATCTTGGCGAGCTACTACCAATTCTTTTTCTTTATTTTCCAAAAGACGGTTCTTTTCCGGTTCCGCTTGTTCTAAAGCTGCAATTTTTTTATCAGACTCTGTGAGTTTCTTAGCGCTCTGCTCTAACTGGCCTGTAAGAGTAGCATGTTGTTGTTGGAGCTCTTCAACGCGCAGGCGCAAGGAAGCGGTCTCTTGGGCTTCTTTTTTAGCGGAAGCAAGAGAACTGGTCACTTCTTGAAGCTGCTTTTGAAGCGCTTCTTTTTGTCCATTGGTGGCATCCCTTTCATGATAGGCTACTGCAAGCTTTTCATGCAGTGCTGCTGAGATATTCTTTTCCGCATTGATAGTCATCTGAAGCTGTTCAAGCCGTCCTTTAGCTTCTACTCCAGCTGCAAGAGAATCAGTAGCCTGTTTGAGATGCTGCTGCAGCAAACTATTTTCTTCTAAGATCACCTCTTTGTCAGCACTCAGCGCCGTAACTTTTCCTTCTAATGCATGAACTGATTGCTGCAACTGAGCTTCTTGCTGTAAGTGTTTGGAACGGATTTTAGAAAGGTCACTTTTTAAATCGATTGCTTGTCGCTCTGTTTTTTCTAGCTGCGACTTCATATCCACAATCATCACCTTGGAGTGATCAAGCTCTGTTGCCTGATCGGCAATAGTATTATGAGCTTTTTCCAAATCCTCCATGGCTTTTTTGAGTTGCTTTTGAAGCAATGCAACCTCTTGATCTGACACACCGGATTTAGAATCAACACTTATATTGGAGGGCGGAATAATAGAGATACTTGGATTATCGGCCTTTGGAGCCATTATTCTATTGGCTTGATGAGAAGGGGGGGGCACCTCTTGCTCTTGATAGGGAGTGCTATTGACACTACTTCCAGAACCTACAGCAAGCCGTTCAAGACTCTTGGCAACTTTGGCTAGTCTGTAATCAACGACAGCCTTTTGCCAATCAGGATAATTGGCACTCAAATGCATCAAGATGCTCTGAGAAAATTGATATTTTTCCAATGCCTCACTTCTTTTTCCTCCACGTTCGAATTGCTCAGCTTGTTGAAAATTTTGATAAGCCGTTAGAAAATCCTCCGCTGGATCATTGGCTGCTATTGCCACTGGCAAGGAACTCAGAAAAAAAAGTGACCCCAAGAGCAAAACACAGGCATTTTTCCTATCCATCATACAAAAGAAGAACATCGGATCACGCTATCTGAGAAGTCTCTTGAGTGCAATTCCGTAGCAATGATATTTTCGAGCTAGCCCTGTTACGCAGTTGATATCCGCGCGGGCATGCCCTAACTTATGAATTCTCAGCAACATACTTTTCCACAATTCATCACCCCTAACTGGCACGACTACCAGCTGCTCAATTCTGGAGATGGAATGAAACAAGAACGCTGGGGCGACTTGATCCTCATTCGTCCTGATACTGCTGCTACTTGGCCACGAAAGAACTTAGAGGAATGGCAACAATGGGATGGATGGTTTCATGCCGACCAAAAGAGAAGCCATGGTTACTGGGAATGGAAAAAGAAGAAACCTCATCCTTGGATTATCCGTTACTGCGATCTTCCATTTTCTGTTCATCCGACAACCTCTAAGCAATTAGGACTTTTTCCTGAACAGGCAGTCAATTGGGATTGGTGTATGCAAAAAATAAAAATATCCCTCACTCAACGCCATTCTATAAGGCTTCTCAACCTCTTTGGTTATACAGGAGTAGCCACGATAGCAGCAGCTCAAGCAGGCGCCTCTGTGTGTCATGTCGATGCTTCTAAAGCAATGGTCTCTTGGTGTTCTCAAAATGCAGCGCTGTTGGGAAAAAAGTTGCCCATTCGTTTTATCGTGGATGATTGTTTAAAATTCCTCCAACGAGAAGAGCGCCGAGGTCAACGTTATGATGCGATTATTTTAGATCCTCCCACTTTTGGACGTGGAGCTCATGGAGAAACCTGGAAAATCGAAGATCAATTGATAACACTCTTGCAAAGCTGTAAAGGACTCCTAGGCGAAGCTCCCCTTTTCCTTTTGATGAACACTTATTCGGCAACACTCTCCCCTCTCCTGCTCCAAAAAATCTGTGAGGAGATTTTTCCGAAAGAAAAAAAGAGTAAGCTAACCATTGCTTGCTTGGGCTTGAAAGGAAGCAGCGATCAAAAGATACTTCCCTGCGGGATAACTACGCGATGGGAAGCTTGATGAAGGTAGTTTGTCTGCGTTAGCAGATCATCATTCTTATCTTCTAACCTCTCATTCGCTATCTAACTCGCTAAACCCTGATGGCAAGGGGTTCGAATGCTCAGAGTGATCAGGAGAAATGTCCCAAGAGTCCTCTAACGAGTTCTCTTCTTTAGCTCCTTCTTCCTCCTCTAAGAGCTTCAAAAGATCAGAAACACTCCAAGAGCGAGAGGAAGCAGGAGGTGAAAGATCAAGGGATGCGTCGCTGGAATCGTGATCTCCTTTCCGCTCATCGATGGGAACAATTTTCCTCTCTCTTATTCTTTGAGCCGCTTGAGAGAGCTTGGTGCGGTCCTGTTCCTTTTTATTAAAGACATATTTCACAGCAACGAATGTTCCAGCAAAGATTCCTAAAATGGGAACCCCAGCATTGATAAAAGTTGTACTATCAAAAAAAGGCTCCTCAGTATTCTCAGTCTCAGAGGAAGAAGAGTTGGTAGGAGGCTGGGAGTGCATCGGAGAGGCTGTCCTTAAGGAAGTGGGCTTGGTGCTTTTTTTCGACTGAGTTGGAGCGCGGCTTGGGAGTCTGCTTGGACGATGACTCGGAGCAAGAGAGGGAATGCGGCTTGGGAGCCATGTGGGAAGGAGTGTTGGGATGAGTAAAGAGAATGCCTTAGGAGCTTTTGTGGGAACGAAGCTTGGTGAAAGTGAAGGACTCATGGTTGGCCTTACGCTTGGAGAAGCCGATGGAATCAAGCTAGGA
>JAIEQL010000005.1 GCA_019747735.1 Chthoniobacterales bacterium
ATGCAGTACCAGGAGCGAAGCGCACAGACCCGCAGTGTATATGGACATACTCGAGGACGCGAGCACTGGAGCGACGCTGTAATGCATCAATTTTAGTCTTTTCAAGACACCCTCTGAGCGCGCAAGGTGTAACATGCTCTAGGTTTAAAAAAAAGTTGCTATCCCTTTTAAAAAAGTTAACCTCGACCAGGCTTTATTCGGTTTTTTAGAAATCGTCTTCAAAAAAACACCATCAATCAAACCATCATCACAACATATTTAAATTTATGTCACTCGAACACTTTAATGATTTATTAAGAGATTTGGGAAAAAGCGTTGGCCTTCCTGATTTAAAGCCGAGTAGTGATGGATTATGTTCTCTGCGGTTTGATGATCGTGTTACCATTGATTTGGAATGCAGTGAAGAGCGTGGAGCTCTGATTTTTTCAAGCATTGTGGGGACTTTGCTGCCTTATCAAGCCTCCAAAGTTTACCCTGAGCTCTTAGAAGCCAATCTTCTCTGGGTTGGAACAGGCGGAGCTACCTTAGGTGTTGATCCAGCAACTTTGAGTGTTTTTATGTGCTACCAAGAAAAAATGGAAGGGATGGAGTTCACCCGTTTCCAAGATCTTCTCAAAGGTTTTAGCGACACAGCTCTTTTTTGGAACAAGCGCCTTTTAGAAAACCCTGAAGATGGGAGTGAGGCCATTCCTCCAGGAGCAGAACAGGCTACTAGTGCTACTAACTCTTCTGCTGAGGCAACAGGACCAGCTCCTGCTGCTGGCAGCTATGCGTAACACTTTTTTGCTGACGCAAAAGTAGTTGTTAGTTGTCGGTTAAGTTCTTTGCTTTCGGCAAAAAGTTTTAAAAAAGCTAAGTTTCCATTATTGCTAATTGAGTCAATTAGACACTAAGCCGCTTCACCTTATTTTGAAGTAGCCCAATACGCATAATGAATTTTTTAAGTCGAATTTTTAGCGGCTGGAGATCCATTGACCCAGCGACCATTGGAAAGCCTCTTGAAGCTTCTGAAAAAGCTTCTTCTTTTTGGAGGTGGTCTGGTTGGCCTTTTCAACAGATTCCTGCTACACCTGGTAATAGCGATATTTCTTCTAAGGGAAGTTTTTCATCAGCAAAACATGCCCCTCATGACCTCCTTCAGCCAGAAAGAGTGACTGATGTAACGGCAACATGGGATCATGAATCTCTGGACCTTAATCAGGAATTAGAGCGGCTCGATAAAGTTGACCAAACGAAACCTGAAGTTGTTTCCTTAACCAAAGAATCAAAAAGCGTCATTAATTCATTTCAAAGTTGGTTTAACAGCACAGAGACCAAACTGGAAAACGGCGAGCACAAGGATGAACATTTTTCTCAAAAAGAGGCTGCTCTTCAAAACTCTCTTGATGAGTTAGAGGACAGCCTTAGCAAAAGCCTTTATCCCTCTGCTGCAGTAACACTTTCTAGCCTGAGAAGCTGGAGAACGACATGCCAAGAATATGCTTTTACATTGGCCCTAGCAAAAAAGGAACGTGTGGCATTTAAAACATTAGGCCCGATTACCCAATCGAAAAAAGATTCTCCAGCACGGGAAGCATTCACTAAACAAGAGCAAAGAACTAATCGCCTTGAAACAGAAGTTACCCAACTGAGAAAAATAGTTGCTGAAAAATCCCAGCATTTTTTCAAGGTACTTCTCAATCATCTTGAGCTACTGGCTGCAGAATCCGTACAACCAAGCGAGCTGAGTGTTCTAGAAGAAGAAACTGATCCCAGTTTAGAAGAAGACCTGCGTGATTCGAAAGAAAGTGAGCCCCCTGATGAAGGCAATGGCACTTGGATAACCAAGGAGGAGGCTTCCGTTCATCTCAATGAATTGCCCGAAGCTAACGAGCAAGAAAAGAAGCAAGCAGAGGAGTTGCTTACTACTAGTTTGATACAGGCTAGACAACGCCGACATGAGCGAGAGCGTGATTCCCGCTTATTGCAGCATCCTACAGGAGGGAGATTATTAGGAAACTTTCAATCAAATGATTCTAATGGAAAAAAATTAAGAGTGCTGACTCAGTTAATGGCACAAGCTTGCAAAAAGCTAAAGCTAAGTGAAGAGGATCTAGAAAAGGATCGTGGTAATTCTAAACTCAACGATGAAGTCCATGATGCCCGTCACGTTGTTAAAGAAGTAGAAGATGCTCTAGCTACTGTTCGTGAGGAAATGGAACAAGTGGCAGAAGAGACAAAACAATTAGATACATTGCGGTTGGAAGAAGAGCATTCACAGCTTCAAGAAAAAATAAAAACTAGCGATAAGACCTCCGCTGCAACTCAGCCAGGCATGCCTTGGTCTTATGTTCCAGCTCAAACGAGCAAGCTTGCAGAGGCTTTAGTTGGAGAGATTCTAGCTCGTAAACAAAGAAACGAGTCTCCTTCTGGTCAGCCCTTACTAGACTCATTACAAAAAAAGTTTGAGAGCAAACAACAAAATGTAAAAAAGCAATTAGTCGAACAAGAGCTAACAAACCTTAAAAATTACAGCGCTAAGCTCGTCAATCTCGCATATCGCAAGTATGTGGAAGATGATGTTGCTGCTGCTCTAACAATTTTTTCTCAAGAAAACTAGAATGTGCCTTAGTTGATTTCTGATGAGCATCCTCAAAAAACCCAATGCGCATTTTCAATATTTACTGTCACTCCACCCAAACCGTCATTCCCGCGGAGGCGGGAACCCAGAACACGGTCGATTCTAATTGGAGTAGTAGCGTTAAAACCGTCCTTAGTCTGATTCCTGTCTTCACAGAAATGACACACCGCTTTTGCAGGAAGGAGAATAAGAGAGCCAGTGTTGGACCGGTAGCTCTCTGGCTTCTTTTTTTTAGCAGTCTCTTTTGTTTCACAGGATGTGAGCATATCCGCATGCAGACAGAAGCTGATCGCAGAGTCATTACCGCTGCGATTGCTCATGAACCACACGGTTCCTACTATGTCGGACGACGTTTTTATAAAGTCGATTATCACATGTGGGGTTGGGTCAAAAAACCAGGCCAACCCTGGAAGAGCGCTCAGCTGGTGATGTTCAATGAAGGGCAGCAGCTCGCACCGGATCGCGTTCAAAACCACATCGGCTGCGACAACAACTATGAGTACCGCTTGTATGGCACTTTCTCCGGAGAAAAAGTCTATGAACCAGCAAGCGATACTTTTTACCCAGAATTTATTTTAAAAAAAGCAGTCCTTGTTAACACCACTCCTCCCTTGATTTTTCCTGATGATCGCTGGGTTGACCCCAGGATAAGACTCCTAGATAAACCTGAATATTGAGGACTTTTTATGGCACTCTCATCGATATCAGACATTCCTCAGAGCCCTATTGTTTCTGCCTCTCCAGCCCCTTCCTCAAAAGGATTTTCTCCTGAAAATCTCGATCCTAAGAGTCTTCAGCACGAGATAGCAATAGCCAAAACGGAACATACCCTTGTCGAAAAAATAGCAACAGCATATGCAGAAAATGAAGAACATGGAGAACTGGTCTCTATGTTACGTAACATGAGCCATGCCAACCTGCACTATGCAGAAGAGGCAGTAAAAAATGGAGAATATCAAAATGCTCTGACACATATTGAAAACGTGAACAAAGCAGCTACTGCAGCTGCTAGCTACCAGAAAAAGGAGTCAGCAGAACGGTTCTGAAGAGTAAAGAGTGAAGCGTGAAAAACAGGCTCTATGAAAAGATGAATTCAAAGTATTAATCTTATTTCCGATCTCAAAATGCCCTTCACTCATTATCCATTGCTCTTCACTCTTCACTTATCCCTTCACAGGGATGGATACGCTTTTGCGTTCAGCTCTCTTTTCGCCAAAAAAAGCTTGGAGCAAATGACGGCTTTCTTCTTCACAGACTCCTCCAGTGATCAGGCAGCGATGCCCTAAATTGGGTGTTTGAAGTAGGTTAATAAATCCTCCAGCGGCTCCGCCACGAGGATCATGGCATCCAAAAATTACACGGCGCAAGCGAGATAAAACCACGGCTCCAGCACACATTGGGCATGGTTCTTTAGTGACATAAAGATCACACTCATTGAGACGCCAGTCTCCAAGGGCAGCTTCCGCTTGAGTAATGACTAGTATTTCAGCATGAGCTGTGGCATCGCGAAGCATCTCTACTTGATTAAAAGCGCGAGCAATAATCTTGTCTTCACGCACAATGATGGCTCCTATGGGAACTTCATCAGCTTGATAGGCGCGCTGTGCCTGCTTGAGGGCTTGATGCATAAAATAGTGATCATCATTCATGACAGTTGCGTTATTTATTTGAGGAAAAAAATTAGAAGTGATCAGAGTTTGAGTGTTAGCAGTTTGAGTTTGAGTCAGCTTCGATGCTGCGCAGCATATTTATAATCCATAAGCGCGAAGCGCCCATTGAACTCAAACTCAAACTAGAAATACTTAAACTTTTTTCATCATCACGAAAGCAGCCAAGAATTATCAACTACAAGCTATTTTCGTATACGCCATGGAGACCACTTCCCCCACGAAACCGAATCCTTGCGTGCTGGATTGCAATCGATGTAGACGCCACTGACTAATGTCTCGAGTCCGGAGACCCCATCCAGGCCTAATTTGGAGCGAATGATGATATAGGTGGTATTTGGTTGTCGTAGAAAATCATAACCAGGAGCGAGGTAGGCGATAACTTCTACCTTACCTTCTCGCGTAGTGACTTGTTGCACTACACCTACAGGAAGACCGAGATAACGAAGCTCTGTTTGACCTGCTAAAAGTCCTTGCCCTTCTGAAAAGGTCATATGAAGAGGTTGGGAGTTAAGGTGCGCTAATTCCTCATTAGAGAAAAGACGGAAAGTAGCTCCCTCCTGGACAGGAGAGCCTTCTGAATTAAAATTGTCATAAGCAATACCTCCCTGTAGCAAGCTCTGCAGGCTCGAAAGAGTAACCTTGATCACGCCAGGACCCGCTTCCAGCTTTGTTCCTGGGAGACGCCAGAAAGTACTATTTTGGCGCAACGTAGTGGCAAACTCTTTTTTAATGAGGAGTGTTAGCACTGGCTCCTTGTGCTCATCGAGTTCTTTTTGCTTAACACTCCCCACAGTAATGCCGCGATAGAGGACTGGCGATCCTACATAGAGTGTAGCGGCTTCTTTTGTTTTTAGAAAAATAGTGAGGTTTTCTTTTTCAGCACGAGCCTCTTTTTCATCAGCAAAAAGGGTGAAGTTAGCATCCGTGGAGGTCTCTTGCTCAGGTGCTTCGAAGGTGTCAACCGCTACAGAACCGAGAAACATATTTTTAAGATTAGGCATTTCAAGCTTTATTCCATTAGGTCCGAGCGTCAAAGCAGCAGCAGAAACATTCCAAAAACGACTGTTTTTGTGTATGAGGCTAGCAAACTGTTTTTGAATCCCTGCAATGAGAAAGCAGTTTCCATCAGGCTCGATCCCTTTACGCATAATCCCTCCAATAGTGATGCCTCGATAAGTGATGGAGGAACCTTCTTCTAAAAAAGGAATTTCTTTAGCATTCAATTTCAGTAGCAACCCGGGTGGTTCTAACGGATGAAGAGGAGCTTTTTCCATACCGATAAAATGATTAATGTGGGGTCCTTCCCCTAAGCGGGCTTGAATGGAGTTACCTTGAATCAAAGAACTAAGTCCAGAGGTTTTTGCCAAACTAATGACTGGTTGATCGATCCAATAAAGAGTTCCTGCTTGTGAAAGCGCTGCAGCAAAAGCTTTGAGTCGTATCTTAACAAGCGCTTTACTCAAATGCTCATCCAATCGAACGTCCATCACTTTACCAGCTGCTACACCGCGATAAAAAAGAAGCGTTTTGTTAGCTTGAATCCCTGGAGCTTCGTGAAATTCAATTTCAATAATCGGTCCTTCTGTGCGCAATTTATCCCAAAAAAACCACCCTGTCACTAAGAGAGCCAGCAAAGGAAAAAGCCAGACCCAAGAGAGACGCACATTAGAATGAGTGACGACCCGGCCGTAATCACGCTGGTGATCGGGATGATGCAAGTTAGGAGCATTCATGAAAGAAGAAATTCACAGGGATAGAAGCGATAAAAGGGATGGCGAAAAAAATGAATAGCCACAAAAGAACACAAAGAAACGAAAAAATGCCAAACAAAAAAATGTTAGCGAAATAATTAGTAATGCGCCTTTTTCTTTGTGTTCCTTTGTGTTCTTTTGTGGCTTTATTTTGGACAGAAATGACTCAGAGGGTGTCTTGAAAATGAATAAAATTGATGCAGTACCAGGAACGAAGCGCACAGACCCGCAGTGTATAGGGACATACTCGAGGACGCGAGCACTGGAGCGACGCCGTAATGCGCAATTTTAGTCTTTTCAAGACATCCTCTCAACCTTCTTTATCCCTTCCATCGCTTCTATCCCTGTTAATACTCTTTCTGTTTTTAAATGAACGTTGCCGGGCAGCCCCTAAGCCAACGCATGATGAAACTGCAATTCATACAAGTTACGATAGACTTCTGAAGAGCCCAGCAGCTCTTGATGCCTTCCCTGAGCCACAATGCGCCCTTGGTCCATAACCACAATCACATCACTTCCCAACACAGTAGAAAGTCGATGAGCAATGGCAATGACCGTACGACCACTTGCCAAGCGCTCAAGAGCCACTTGAATCATGCGTTCTGATTCCGAATCGAGGGCCGAAGTTGCCTCATCCAGAAGGAGAATAGGAGCGCTTTTGAGAAGTGCTCGGGCAATGGCAAGCCTCTGTTGTTGACCTCCTGAGAGGAGACACCCTTTATCGCCAACCATTGTTTCGTAGCCTTTAGGTTGTGCCACAATAAAATCGTGAGCAAAGGCCTGTTGAGCCGCTTCTTCAATCTCTGAGCGCGTTGCATCGAGTCGCCCAAAGCGAATATTTTCGTAAATGGTATCGTGAAAGAGAAAACTCTCTTGCGTGACAATACCTAGTTGCTCGCGGAGCGAGTGCAACTGCAGCTGGCGAACATCGTGACCATCAATGAGAACAGCTCCCTCTTGCGGATCGTAAAAACGCAGTAACAATGCCAAGAGTGTGCTTTTACCAGCCCCGCTTGGACCAACAAGAGCTATTTTTTGACCCGGTTCAATATGCAAATTAATTTCTTTGAGTGCTGGCAAATCATTCTTAAGGCCGTAATGAAAATGGAGGTTTTTTAATTCAATTTTTCCATGACAGGCTACTAGAGGACGAGCGTGCGGAACATTTTTTATTGTCGGTTGTGTTGCCAAAAGCTCAAAAATACTGGTAGAAGCGCTCAGGCATTTTTGAAGGACAAGATGAATCCGGCTTACTTTTTTGACTGGCTCATACAGTAAAAACATTCCTGTCATGAGAGCCATAAATTTTCCTAATCCGAGTTGGCCAAAGTAGACATAAAAAAGAGCCAGTGAGACGCCAAATGCTGAGACAGTCTCAATCATGGGTTGAACAATGGCCGAACTACGCTGAACACTCAGACTGGAGTTAAACTGGATGTCACTGGATTTATCAAAAAGAGCTAACTGAAAGTGCTCCCGAGCAAATGATTTAATAACGCGAATGCCAGCGAACGATTCTTGTAAAATAACAGACATAATGCCCGCTTCGTTTTCTTCAGCCTTACCTGCTTTGCGCACTCTGCGGCCATAAACCACAAGAGGCACCAGGCAAATTGGAAAAAGCACGAGGGTGACAAGACTAAATTTCCAATCAATACGCACCACGACGATCACCATCGCAATCACGGTGAGTGGTTCTTTAATGACATCACCAATAATCCCAACAAGAGCTTCCTGAGCCACTCTTGTGTCGTTGAGAACTCGCGAAGAGAGACGCCCCGATTGAGAGCGATTAAAAAAATCCAGTGACTGCTCCATGAGGTGGCCAAAGACCTTACGACGAATATCGCGAAGCACTTTAAGACTCACCCAAGTCAGGCAGTAGGTATTGGCATACGATAGAATGCTTCTGACCAGCATAATGACAGGGACTAACAAACAGATCCAAAGAACCTTTTCAATTCCAGGGCCTTGATTTTGAACGGCCCCTGTCAGGAACTGAGTGGGTGACATATTTCCTTTAAAAACCGAACCGCCTACTTTTTGAATGACCAGTGGCAAGCAGCCATTGACTAAAGCAAATCCAACACCAGCAAGAAGACCCAGTACCAAGGGGAGGCGATAGGGTTTTAGAAACCCAGAAAGGTCACAATAAGGCTTCCAGACAACCTTAATGAGCTGAAAAAAGGAGAGCTTTTTTTTAGAGCTCTTGGAGGAAGGAGACGACATAGTATGCACAAGCAAAGAACTGAGGCTAGAGACTAGAAGGCTACGAGTAAAGAGGGAAGGGCGGGCTAGAGACCGGTAAAGAGTAATGGGTGATGAGTTTAACTGAGGCAAAATAAAGGAACAACAGTCATCATTGAAGATTTATATTTGTGTTAGCTTTTAAGAAAAAATAATTCAAATTACCCATTACCCATTATATGAATATTCTCTTTCTCATCGATGGTTTGTCAGGAGGAGGCGCTGAGCGCGTTATCATCACGCTAGCCACAGCCATGACCGAGAAAGGTCATGATGTGACTATTGTTTCACTCCGTTCAGGGAATGCTTATCCCCTTCCAGAGGGAGTGCATTACTATCTTGTCGAAGATTCTTATCGAGGTCCTTTTCATCGCCAAACAGAGATTGGAAGACGTGCACGTGCTCTGGATCGAGCGCTGGCTTCTCTCTTTTCAACCAAGCAGATTGATCTTGCTATCTCTCATCTTCCTAAAACAGATCGCATTGTCGCTGCTTCCAAATACCTGCGTAATCCTTGGTTTTGCCTTCATTGCGCTCTGGTAGCAGGAGAACTTGACAATAAAAAAGGATGGAAGCGCTGGCGGAAACATCGGCAGCTTATCAAAACTTATTCCCAAAAACGCCTCATTACTGTCTCTGAGGCCCTAGAACAAGATGTGCGAACTATTGGTATCCGCCCTGCTTTTCTGAGAACTATTTATAATCCTTTTGATCTGGAAAAAATACGCGGAGCAGCTCAAGAAAAAAGTGCTTTTGAAAAAGAAAAATTTTTACTACACGTTGGTCGCTTCCATCCGCAAAAACGACATGATCGCCTTTTAGAAGCTTTTAAATTGAGTGGATACCCCGGCAAGCTTGTTCTCTTAGGAGAGGGCGACTCCCAAGAAAAAAAGAAGATTGAAGATATCATAGAAAAGCAGGGCCTTGCTGGCCGAGTTCTTTTTGCTGGTTTTGTCACCAATCCCTATCCTGTTATGCGTGCTGCCCAGGCACTGGTACTGAGCTCTGACTACGAAGGCTTTGGCAATGTCCTTGTAGAGGCTTTGGCCTGTAGCACACAAGTTGTCAGTACCAATGCTCCTTACGGCCCTGCTGAAATTCTACGAGGGCCACTGGCCCAAGGACTTTCGCAATTAACGGCCGAATCTCTTGCAGCAGCTATGAGACGAGTGATCGCTTCTCCTATCACCATCACCGAGGAGATGTTAGCTCCTTTTACAGTTCACAAGAGCGTGGAAAATTATTTGAGTTTGGGACTCTGATCTGATCTCGTTTACTCCAAAATCTCCACCGGACACGCTGGCAGCGCTTTTAAAAAAGCCTTTCCGTACGGTTTGTGAATCATGCGGCTATCTAAGATGACGATGCTGCCGCTATCTGTTTTGTTGCGAATAAGACGACCTACTCCTTGACGCAATTTTAAAATAGCTTCTGGAATGGAATAATCGCTAAAAGCATTTCCGCCTGCAGCGGTGATGGCTTCTAGACGTGCCTCCGTCAAGGGTTGATCAGGCGTTGCAAAGGGAAGTCGTGTGATAATGACGCTGGAAAGCTCTTCTCCTGGGATGTCGACACCGGTCCAAAAACTATCTGTTCCAAAAAGCACGCATGGTTTTCCGGAGCGAAATTCCTCAATCATCCGCGAACGAGCCATTCCCTCTCCTTGAACTAAGAGGCCCCATTTCTTTTTTTCGAAAAAAGACCGCATAGAAGCAGCAACTTTCTGCATACTCTGGTAGCTTGTAAAAAGAACAAAGGTTCGTGCTTTGCTTAGCTCTGCAAAATGAGCAATCCATTTTTCTAACGAAGCCTCATAATCAGCGTGACGCGGGTCAGGCATTGTTCGCACAAGATAGAGCTTCATCTGTTTCTGGTAATCAAAAGGAGAGCCCAGTTGCAATGGTCGTACTTTTTCAGCTCCAAGACGCCTGCGAAAATAATCCAGCTGAGAAGAGCCTGTCGCAAGAGTGGCACTTGTTAAAATGGCACTAGTTTCCTTATAAAAAAGTCGCTGCTTCAAGTGCAAAGCCACATCAATAGGAGCTGCATGAAGATGATAAAAATAAAGCGAGCGCCCTGTTCTTTCGATCCAGTAGACGAAATCGTGTTCATATCTTTCTAAAAACTCCTCTAGGCTTGCACGTACATTCCCAAGCTGCTCTCCAAAAGTGAGTAGTTCAGCATGAGCTGAGTCTTCCCTTATTTTTTCTACATGAGACTCAATGAGGTTCTCAAGCTGCAGAAGCCGTTTGAAGAGTTTTGTTTTTTGCGCAGCGCTCTCAAGAGCTGCATGTTCCTTCTCACGCAGTCGGTACTCGCGTCCTTTTTTGAAGTCACCGATGGAAAGAAGTATTTCAAAAAAAGAATCGACTGCGCCTAAAAGCTCTGTGGTAGCTGTAATGGCAGCTGTTGCTTTGAGTTGTTGAAAAATTCCTTTGTGATTTTTGGGATTGTAGAGACGTTGAAGTAAGGACTTGAGCCCATATTGAGAGATAGTCATCCCGAGATGCCGTGAAGCAATATTCTCGATGGTGTGGGCTTCATCAATAATAAGGAAGTCGTGGGGAAACAAAAAACCATGTTCAGAGCTCTTCGCATCTTCAAGAAGGGTGAAAAAAAGCGTGTGATTGAGGATTAGCACATCGGCAGCCATCGCTCGACGACGTGCTTTTTGATAAAAGCAACGCCCCTCTTTGCCGCACGTTTTTGGGGTGCACAACGATCGCTCGCTACAGACTTGCGCCCAAAGCTGAGGATCGGGTTGGTGAGGTAAGTCACTTAAAGAACCATCGGTTGTTGTTTCACTCCAAAGACGCAATTCTTCAAGCTCGCAACGATGCTCTGCTGTAAAAAGATCACTACCATGTTGCTGCAGGGCTTTCTCTAGGCGTGTTGAGCAGAGATAGTTTTGACGGCCCTTGAGAAGCACCGCCTCGAAAGAAAGACCCAGTGCTTTTTTTAAGAAAGGAAGATCTTTATAGAGCAGCTGTTCTTGCAAGTTAATGGTATGAGTGGAAATCAAGGCCTTTTTGTGAGAATTTAAGGCATGCAATACTGATGGGATTAAGTAAGCAAGAGACTTGCCAACACCTGTCCCTGCTTCGACGATAAGAGAATTATTCTCTTCTAAAGCTTCTGCGATGGCTTGAGCCATGTCCACTTGCTCAGGACGCCACTCAAATCCAGGAATCTGAGAGAGCGGACCATTTTCTTGAAAAATCGTTTTTACTTTTTCAGAGAGCGTTTTTTCTTCTGCAGGCAAAATAGCAATACTTTCATCCATGACCTTAAGAGATTACTACTCCAAGCAACTCTTCCAATTCTTTTAGCGAAGAGACGTGAGAAAGTTTTTCTCGAAGAGGGCGTGAGCCATCAAAGCCTTTTGTATAAGCCATCAGTCGAGAACGCATCCCAGAGATGGCCACCTGTTCATTTCCTTTGAACCGAATCTCTTCTTCGCAATGCCGTAAAATCAAGGCAGAGCGCTCTGCAAGGGTTGGTGGCGTCCACGTTTTTTTCTCCAGAGCTGCTTTGATTTCAGAAAAAACCCAAGGGTTACTCATCGCAGCACGCCCAATCATTAATCCTGCAACACCTGTTTTGTAGTGAGTTAAGGCATCAGCAGCACAACTGATATCGCCATTGCCAATGACTGGAATGGCTACTGATTGAGCAACATTAGCAATGATGTCCCATTGAGCTTTACCGCTGTAACCTTGTGCTTTAGTTCTTCCATGCACGGCGAGGCGTTGGATGCCTGCTTGCTCCAGAAGCTGTGCTGTCGATGTCGCATTGATAGAATTTTCATCCCATCCGATACGTATTTTGGCTGTGACAGGAAGAGGAGCTACTGCCTTGACAACAGCAATGGCAACTTTTTCTAAGGTCGGATAATCGCGGAGCAAAGAAGAACCGCCATGACGACAGACGACTTTGTTAGCAGGGCATCCAAAATTAAGATCGATAAAATCAGGCTGCACCCACTCCACGACTGCTTTTGCTGCATTGGCGAGATGCTCCGGATCACTTCCAAAAAGCTGAACGCCAATGGGACGTTCTTCCGGTGTAAAATCAAGATACAATCGTGTTCGTGCATTGCGATGCAAGATGCCCTCAGCAGAGACAAATTCTGTCGTCAGAACATCAGCTCCCCGCTCTTTGCAGATGCATCGAAAAAAAGTATTGGTCACTCCTGCCATAGGGGCCAGAAAAAGAGGAAAATGCATCGTTATCAGTTCGAAGATAGAAGATGGAAATCGATTAGAGATCAGTCCTATAGATTTTCATATTTGGTGCCAGTCTGTAATATTTTTAGCCTTCTCAGAAATTAGATTTTCTCGTTTGGAATTTTTGCGTTTTTTTTATGGCTATGCATTTTTTTCACTTATTGTTTTATTTTGAACACTAGTGGTCCAAAAAAAATGAATCGCTCTTACGAAAAGTTAATCCAAATATTTGGGCTAATAGACCCTCATGTCGCACTGGCCGAGTCTGAACAAGAAGCCAGGCTGGAAGAGGAGCGAGGCTACCCTGAAATAGCAGCATACTGGAGAAAAATGGCGTGTGCTATTAACGTCGTTCTAGAGAATCATCATTTTTTAGGAAAGATCCAAGATATTAAAAAAATTCCACCAGTTTTTGAAGCAAAGGAAATTTTTTCTGCAGCTCAAACATCGACACACCACATCGCTGATTCTTTAAAAGCCATCGCTATAGGAGATTTTTTTACAGCACAACAACTTGCCTCAGCAGCAAAAAGACTCACCAGTGTTGCTAAGAAGTTTGAATATTGGAGAAGACGAGCTCATGAAGAGGCCGTCGCTGCACGTCTCTTTGACGAAAAAGAAACAACAGAAATGGTAAGTCTTTATCGAACTCATCAAGCACTAGCTTCCTTTGCTCATCAACAAAGGCTTGCCCAACAATGGGCAGAAGCAGCATGCCTTGCTCAAAGCGCAACCATTAAAATAAAAAAAATGGCATTGCTACTTACACAAAAAGAAAATTCAACTAGGGTTTTTACATTATTCATGGCTGCCTATTGGGCAAAACAAGCAGCTCTTGTGAGAGCAAAAGTCGCTGTTGCTCTTGAACAAGGAAACAAAAAAGAAATTCAGCATGCCATCAAGATTGCTTGTGCAGCAGAAGAAGCGGCTACTTATCGCTCTAAAGCGGCGAGAACGATCAAAGAAAATGATCCAATGATCTCACACTATTTGACCATGGCTGCCTATTGGGCTGCAAATAATGCCCGTTATCAAGAACAACGTTCTCCTCTTTGGAAAAGAGCCTCCTTCCTGGCAAAACGTACATCATACGCTTATGCACAGGCCGCTAAAAATAAAACAACTTCACCACACTCTGCTCTCCTACTCCGTTTTTGGCGGTGGCGAATAGCACGCGCAGAACAACAATTAGAAATTGTGTTGCAAGAAATAAGCAGAGAGCACGCTGCGATTGAAAACCACTAGCAATGCGCATCTCTTTTTTTGTCCCTCCAGAACTCATCGACGATAAGCACCAGGACAAAGCCTCCAATGGTCTTTCGTCAGCTGAAAAAGTCTCTGTTGGAGGAACTCAATATTGGACTTATCAAACATGGCAACGCTTACAGAAAGAAAATATTTTTTGTGATCTTGTCACCGAGCTGCCCCACGAAGGAATTGTGATTCTTTATATTGGCGATACTTTTTTTAAAAAATATTTTACGGACGCTCACCTGCGATCCAAAAGTCTTTTTCTTGTCAATATACTCGCTGATGGAATACCACACCCCGCTGCGCATCTTCATCTTGTTCAAAATAGAACTCATAGCCGACTGCTACCTCATTCTCTTTTTATACCACACTGGCCTGAGCCTGACTTGATCCCACGCGACTCCAAGCGAGGTGATCGTTTTGAAAATATTTTCTTTTTTGGTAATGTCTGTTGCCTCGCTCCAGAATTGGTTTCAGAAGAATGGACCAATCATTTACGACGGAGAACAGGGCTTCATTTTAGCGTGAGAGATATCACGGAGTGGCACGATTACAGCAATGTTGACGCCATTGTTGCTGTGCGTCGTTTTTCACGCTCTTCTCATCTTCATAAACCGGCTTCTAAGCTTTATAATGCGTGGTTAGCAGGAGTTCCTTTCATTGGCGGTCGCGATAGTGCCTATGCCACGGAAGGTCATCCTGGAAAAAATTATCTCACTGCTTATTCACCACAAGGAGTTATCAAACAGCTCCAGCGTCTTAAGGAAAATAAGAATCTTCGCTTGGCACTTGTCAACAATGGGATTCAAGCTAGTGCCTCTTTCACTCAAGCAGCCATTCTTCACCGTTGGAAAAAAATGATTCAGGAAATTCTTCCATTACGTGCTCAGCAGTGGCAGCAGAAATCAAATACTCAACGCCGTTATGATGCCTTATGGCGGCAGGCTTTTTGCGCTGCAGATCGCTGGCTTATCGATCGCTCCTCAAATCCTTTTGTGATGACAGATTGAAAGGGCTTTGTTGATTATCCCAACAATGCTCCTACTTCCTGTTGAACTTCTAACAAATTCTCAAGACTCAGATGAGGGTCTGTAATAATGAACGTTTCGCCTGTAGAGGCATGTTCGTACAGCAACGTAGAAGCATCAGGGGAGGCAAGTGGTTTCAATATTTTTTTCCGTTCCAACATTATTGCCAAAATGTAGCACGCATTGCGATGATTGGCCTCGGGGCTCGCAAGGAGACGGCGGAGCATTCCTTCGGCATCATCTTTTTTTAAAGTCTCCGGTGGCGGTGGTGGTGGAATTTCATATTTGGAACGCCAATAAGAAAAAGGTATTGGCTGTGTAGGATCTATTTTACGAGCTTCCCAAGCCGTTTCACAAAGATCGAGTCGCTTATATTCTTCTCCATCACAAAAAAGGAGTGTGAAAAAAATTTGATCTTCTTCGAAAGGTTCACCAGTTGCCTGGCATGTTGTAGAGCGAGATTTGATGTTCCAATCGTTGAGCATAATAGGGACTACCAACATCATTTATCTCTTCGAAACAAACACCGTTGGTAATTAATTAAAAGTTCCGTAGTTTTTCTGTTTTGAATCTTTTAGCAACGAGTTCTCAGTTGTTTCTTGCAACTTTGACCGGGAAACCTCGAGAGGATGCTCTTGCAATATTGGTTTCATTATTCCAAGCAACGCTGCTTTTTCTTCTCTATCAAGGTCTGTTCTTAGTGATGGTGAAACCCCAACATTATAGACTTTTTCAGCAGCTAGTAGAGCTTTATAAAACCGGTCTTTGATATCACTAGTTGTCTGTGATGGCTCTACAACCCTCCATTGCTGAGGCTGCTCTTGAGGAGTTGTTGTTGTAGCAGGGGCGGCGGTCCTATCGACACACCTAAGAGCTTCTGACAGGTTAAATTCCATAATTACTTAATCCATTTAATTGTTGGCAGTTCTCGACTGGTTGCCTTAATCCAAACTAAAAAAAGAGCAATCGCTCCAAAGAGAATATTGGGTCCCCACGCCGCTATCCATGGGGCACAGCGGGCCCCTTTTCCAAAAGCTAAAAAGAGATTGCTTGAAAAAAGAAGTGCCCCAAAAAGAATCACTGCAAGAGCAACGCCACTTAGAATACTCCGCCGTGAATAAACAATACCAAGTGGTCCAGCCAAAAAGATCACAATAAAAGTGGTCCACGGTAGGGCCCAACGATAATCCAAATTGGTAACAAAAGGAGCTAAACGAACTTTTGGAAAATCACGATTGTAGGCGAGGTAATTTTTTAATTGAGGAACTCCCAAGAGATCTGAATTCATCATTGAACTTCCGATGCGCCATGGGGATTCGCTCCAATTGGAAATGGGAAGTTCATCTAAAAATTCAAATTTCATCAAGTTGGTTGTTGGATCGACGGTCACATGACTGACATGGTGGAAGAGCCAGGTGTTTGTAGCAGGATCAAAAGAAGCCACATCGACATACCATTTTTCGGTAATGTTTCCCTCGGAATCTTGTTGAATGATCTCTAACTCACTGGCGGATTGATGCGAAATATCGAGTGTTTGTAGGTACCATGTACGATAATCGATACGATTGCGAAAAAGATGCGCTGTGATTAATTTGTTTGTTTTTCCGTTATTTTTGATCTCGTCTTTAAGCTCATTTTTCCTGGCCTCAGCTTGAGGAGCTTGTTCGTAGTTGAAGTAAGTGCACACTCCCACCAACAACAATCCCACAAATACAAAAGGAAGAAAAATACGATAAAGACTTCTCCCGCTAGAAAGAATCGAGATGATCTCATTATGCCGCGACATCTGTGTGAAAGAGTAGAGAAGCGCTAAAAGCACTCCCACCGGAACGCTTTGGACAATGACATTGGGAATTTGTGTTTTATAAAATTGAAACAACATGCCAAGGGTCATGTGCCCTTGGACAAAATCAGGAAGATTGGTGCTTAAATCCCAAATAAACCAAATGGCCACAAACCCAAAGATGCAGTAGAGAAAAGGGGTGGCAAATTTTTTGAGAACGTATTGATCGAGTAGGGACATGGGTGAATGGCCTTAAGTGAGAGATAATTTTAATCGATGTATTTTCAAAAAAAAGTTTATTGATCCTAAAGCGACAAAAGTTTGAGTCTAGAGTTTGAGTCATCTGGACTGCTTCGCAGCAATTTTTTTTATAGTCAAATTACTTAGAAATTACATGAAAGAACGCAGAGGTTTTTAGAAAAGGCAAGGCCGAAGAGCGAGCGCTATATCTTATAACGGGAGTAATGAGAACGCAGTCTTTTCCTGAAAAGATCACGTCAATTTTGTGTAATTTCTAAGTAATTTGACTATATACGCAAGCGCGAAGCGCCTATTAGAGGGTGTCTTGAAAATGAATAAAATTGATGCAGTACCAGGAGCGAAGCGCACAGACCCGCAGTGTATATGGACATACTCGAGGACGCGAGCACTGGAGCGACGCCGTAATGCACAATTTTAGTCTCTTCAAGACACACTCTTAAACTCAAACTGGTGACTCAAACTTGCCTGGAGGTTTCCATTGAGCTCTCTATGTTAAGAATATTTTTGAACAAACACAAAACAACATTGTCCAACTCTCATTATGAAACCATTACTTGCTTTCCTGTTTTTACTTTTGATGGCTACCTCTTTCTTTCAGGCTCATGCCACCGTCATCTGTGACCCAAAGACTGATAAATGCCATACTATTAACAACACCATTATTCCTAACAAAAAGTTTCAGAAGGATTTTGATCAAAAAGCAAAGCAGCCTATTGATCAGACTTTTTATGGAGATCAAAACTCCGATGAGACAACAATAGAGGTTACTCTTCACCAAAAAATTCAGGTTGTATTGACCCTTCCTAACGATGAGGAAAAGGGTGAGTTAACCCATGAATATGATCTTATCGGCTCTGTAAGTGCTGAAAGCCCATTGGAGAATTTTCCCTGTAACGAGACTATAGAACAAAAAGACAACCCCTTTCCTCTTAGTTTTGAAAAGTTTTATCTTACAGGGGGACTTCATCTTCCTGGGCTGCAACAGGGCGTCACGATGAGTTTTTGTGTAGTAGTCAATAAAGTTAACGAGCCTGGAAAGCCTTATGCTCTTAATTTCAGACTTTGGGATTGCCGTTTTACCCGTGATCTCTATCCAGCACAGTATCGTAGGACTGGTGTTCCTAAAATAATCACCTGGAATGTCAAAGTAACTGACCCAGCCACTCCCGAAAATTTATCTCGAGTGCAATAAAATTCGTAGTAACGCATTTTTGATACTGCGAACTGCGAACTTTACTCCTCTCTCTTCGCTCTTTACTCTCCACGCTCATGAACTCTCTTGAGCGAGCACGTCACGTTTTAAAAATTGAGTCTGAAGAAATAGAGCGGCTTGCAGCGCGGCTGGATCACCATTTTGAAAAGGCGATCACCCTCTTGCGCGAAACAACAGAGCGACGAGGAAAGATCGTTATCCTTGGGGTTGGAAAGTCGGGTCACATTGGGGATAAAATTGCAGCAACCTTGACCAGCACAGGAACTCCAGCTGTCGTTTTAAACTCTCTCAATGCCCTGCATGGAGATCTTGGCGTTATCTGTGATGGAGACCTTTTATTGCTGCTAAGCTATAGTGGAGAAACTGCAGAATTGCTCAACCTTCTCCCTTCTTTGGCTCATTTTGACGCTCGCCGTATCGCCATCACAGGAAACCTTCGCTCCACCTTAGCACAGTCGAGCGATGTGGTGTTGGATGTTTCTGTATTGCAAGAAGCATGCCCTCACAATCTCGCTCCTACTTCAAGCACGACGGTCATGATGGCGCTGGGAGATGCTTTAGCCATGGTGCTTTTAGAGGCACGTGGGTTTACGCGAGAAGATTTTGCACGTTTTCATCCTGCAGGACGCTTGGGTCATTCTATTTTGTTACGTGTTCGCAAGATGATGCGTCCTCTCTCAGAGGTCGTCGCCATGCAACCAACCGCTCTAGTCCTTGATGTACTAAAAGAGCTCAACAAGAAGCGTCTTGGCGCTGCCATCCTAGTTCACCCCGATGGTACCCTGGCAGGAATTTTCACCCACGGAGATTTTGTGCGTCATTTTACCAGCGATCCTCAGATTGAGAAGCGCTCGGTAAGTGAAGTGATGATCACCTCTCCTATCACCATTGATCAGGATAAACTTGCCCCTGATGTCCTCGCTATCTTAGAGCATCATCGCATTGAAGATCTTGTTGTTTTGGATGAGCAGCAAAAAGTAGTGGGACTCATTGACTCTCAGGATCTCTTTCGGTGGAGAGTTTTGTAGCTTGTCCAAAAAAGACAGAATCATTTTCGAACAAGCTAGTTTTTTTATACGACTAACTTCCATTTTTATTGCCAAAGGCAATAGTAATTATACAACTTCAACTTCAACTTTTCACTTCAACTAGGGCTTTCCAAAAGCATTTTTGGAAAATGCTCAAAATATTTCTATGGCACTCGCAAATGATCTCCGCAAAGGAATGGCAATAAAATACAATAGCAACGCAGCTATTGTTCTCGAAGTCACTCATCGTACCCCAGGCAACTTACGAGCTTTTGTACAGTGCATTATTCGCTATATTGGCACTGGAAAATCGGCTGATATTCGTTTTTCTTCCACAGAAAAAGTAGATCTTGTTGATGTCTCTCGCACTAGCTTGGAATTTAGTTATAGCGATCATGAGGGATTCCACTTCATGGATCCTGTCACTTTTGAAACGATTACCTTGCAGAGTGACTTTATCGGAGATGCTAAAGACTATTTGACGGAAAATATGCCCGTGGAAATTCTCTACGTCGAAGGCCGTGCAGTTTCTGTAGAACTTCCCCCAAGCGCCAATCTAAAAGTTGCCGAATCTCCTGAGGGATTGCGTGGTGACTCTTCTGGCAATGTGATGAAACCTGCAATTCTAGAAACTGGCAAAGCAATCAACGTGCCCCTTTTCATCAAAGAGGGAGAAATTATCAAAGTCGATACACGCACCGGTGAGTACATGGGGAGAGCTTAGCCTCTGCAAAGCAGGGGCAGTTGTCAGTCCCTACGCAGTGTTCTGAGCCTATGTTGCAAAGAGCTTTTAAAAGCAAAAAAATCTTTTTCTTCCAAGCACTGACTAACGACAAAAAACAAGGTGAACTCTACCAAAAGAAACGGTCACAAGGTTTCACTGACAACTGAAAACCGACAACCGACAACTTCCCCCACCATTCCCAAAACTTGGGTAAAATTTGTTGTTGGAATCTTTCTTCTCCCTGCAGTTTGGGTTTTAACAAAGAATTTTTTTGATGCCTTTGAGAGTGCTTTTCAGCACGGTTTGCTGAGTACGCCTCCTTTTCTTTTTTTTGTTGCTGGCACGCTCCTCTGGGGGCTTTTTTTTTGGCTCTTGCCTCGTTCCTGGTTTTTCTTTCTCTACGTTTATGGCCACGAATGCACTCATGCGCTTTGGGTAAAAATTTTTCGTGGCAAGGTTGCTGAAAAATTTCATGTTAGCCAAGAAGGAGGGCATATCCTTGCTGACCGGGTCAACACTTGGATTGCGCTCGCCCCTTATTTTTTCCCCATCTACAGCGCTGTCCTTGTTTCCATTTATTTCATCGCAAAATTACTCACCTCGATTGCTTCCTTCGAATGGGTTTTCTTTTTATTGCTTGGACTAACCTTGGCCTTCCACTTCACTTTTACCTGTGTCCTTATTGTTAAAGGTCAGCCTGATCTCCACTATAGCGGCACTTTTTTTTCACTACTTGTGATCTACTTGATCAACCTCTCGATTATCACGCTGCTTCTTTTACTCATCGCTCCGGAGGCAAGCTTCTTAAATTATTGGAATGACTTTTGTGCGAACAGCAGCGACTTCATTTCTTTCATGAACATGGTCCTGCAGCAGGTGGGAGTTTTGTTGCATCGCTTTGCGATGTAAGAAAACTCGGTAGAAAGTAAAAAGTTGACGTTTTTTCTTTGCCTTCAGCAAAAAATTTACAAAAAAATTAAACTTCAATACTTCAACTTAAACTACTTTGTTGAATTCATTCAACAAGGCGAGTGGAGCGGGTAGAGGGAATCGAACCCTCCTGGCCAGCTTGGAAGGCTGGAACATTACCACTATGCTATACCCGCAAAAAAGCTTCTTCAAAAGAGCCACCAAGACTAGCAATTTTTTTTTAAAACACAAAAGGAATTCCTTGTTTCGCAAAATCTTCTTTTTGCTCTTGGAGGTAACGATTCCCTAATTGCTCAAACCCTTTTTCTTCGCGGAAACGTTTGAGAAAACAATTTACTTGCTCTCGGAGTTCTGGATTGGAAAGGGGTATTGCGATAGCACAGGTTTCCTCTTGCAGTGTGAAAAGGAGAGGCCGTGTTTCCTGGGGGTGTTCATGATACTCTCGCCAGACGCTGAGCTGATCATACAAAAAGGCATCTACCTTTTTTTGCATCACCTCTAACACAGCAGCCGACTCAGTATTAAAAGCAACAATGGTCGCTTCTTTGAGATGGGCCTGGGCCCAGACTTGTCCTGCTGTAGCTTGTCGCACAGCAACCTTGATGCCAGGATGATCCAAATCTTCTATAGTATGAATGGGAGCATTTTTTTGCATAAGTGCCCCTAGGCCAATTTTTAAATAGGGATCTGAAAAAGCAATGCTCTTGCGCCTTTCTGGCGTATCGCTCATTGAAGAAATAATGAGATCGATCTTTCCTGTTTTTAAAGAAGGGAGGAGACCAGCGTAAGAAATATTCTCAATTTTTAGTGGTCGATGTAAAAATTGGCTTAACGCCCTTGCCATCTCAACACTGATACCATCAGGCTCTCCACGCTCATTGATCATTTCAAAAGGAGGATAAGAAAGATCCATTCCTACTTTTAATACTTGTTGCTGGTTCTCACCAGAGCGATGACAGCTTGTGAAAAAAAGAAGCGCAAGCAGCCAGACAAGCAGAGGAGAACTCCCTTTAGAAAAATTCATGTTAATAAGCAAATGCCTTCGAAAGAAACTTCTTCACGCGCTCCTCTTTGGGATGTTCAAAAAACTGTGCAGCGGGTCCTTGTTCCAAAACAGTCCCCTCCTCAAAAAATAAAATGTGATCAGCGCACTTGTGAGCAAAGCCTATTTCGTGAGTCACTAGCAAAACTGGTGTTTGTGTCTCTTTCAATTCAGAAATCAAATCTAAAACTTCCACCTTCATTTCCACATCAAGCGACGCTGTTGGTTCATCTAACAATAAAAACCGTGGTTGCGTTACCAAAGCTCGTGCAATGGCGACTCGCTGGGCTGCTCCGCCAGAAAGCTGGTGCGGTTTTTTAGCAGCATGTTGAAAAATGTTGAGCCGCTTCATCAAGGTGATTGCTTTTTCCTTAGCGAGAGCAACCTCTTCTCGGCAAACTAATCGCAACGGCAACATCACATTTTCTAAAGCGCTATAGTGAGGAAAAAGATTATGCTGCTGAAAAACAAAACCTAATCTTTTTTGATAATGGCGCAGCCAGGTTGGTTCAAAATGAAGCAACTCATCATCTATGGTAATGTGACCACCCTCAGGAATTTCAAGGCCAGCTAATAGACGCAACAAGGTTGTCTTCCCGCTGCCGCTATATCCGATCACGGCTAAGACATGGTCAAAGGTAACTGAAAAAGTGAGGTCTTTAAAAAGCTCTTTTTGACAGCCATCAATTGCAAAACTTTTATCCAGGTTAGAAACAGTTACTTTCATAGACGCATTTTTCCTTCCAACCATCGACTTGCAAAAGAGAGTGGTAACGTGAGTAAAAGATAGCCACAAGCTAAAGGAACATAGCTTTCCAAAGTGCAATAGGTCGCTGAATTCACTTGCTGCGCTGCTAAAGTAAACTCCTTAATTCCAATGATGGAAAGAAGGGAAGAATCTTTGATGAGCGAAACAAACTGACCTGTTAATGAAGGAAGTAGATGTTGGAACACTTGAGGCAAGATGATATAGCGATAGGTTTGTATTTTCGTTAATCCTAGCATCTTTGCCGATTCCCACTGAGAGAGAGAGGAATGACTTCTATTCCACCTCGTATAATCTCGGCAATGTAGGTGCTACTAAAAAGCGAGAGGATGATGACTCCAGTCACCATCCTGTTTTCGAGACCACATTGATGGGCCACGACATAAAAAAAGAAAAGAATCTGTACTAATAATGGAGTGCCACGAATCAACTCAACAAAACAAAATGCACTTCTGCGCAATAGCACGACCGAAGATCTTTCCAAGCTCACGATAACAGTTCCAAAAAAACTACTTAACAAGAGCGCCATGATCGAAATAGCAATGGTTTCAAGCCAGCCTTGCCAGAAAACAGCTCGATAACGCCAAACAACCTTCCAATCGAGGAGGTGCGACTCTCCCTTCAAGCAAAGCAAACTTAGAAAAAAAAAGATACCGCCTGCTAGTAGTACAAGAGAGAGGATTTTTGAAATGTTGGTCATAGAGTTTTTATTTCAAGTAACAATGAGGATATCCATCAATTAAGCTCGGGTTAATCTGAAAATATAGCTGGAATGTCGTTAGCCAAGCTTCTCTTTCTGTTGCTGACAACCGCAACTACCCCCTATACCGATGATCCACTCGCTCGGTGATGCCAGTAAAAAGATGCCAAGGAATAGTTTCTGCTTTGGCAGCAAGTGCTGTGGCGGTGATTGTTTCTTTTCCTTGATTTCCTAAGAGAACAACTTCTGTGCCAATACGCACCTTGGGAAGATGGGAAATATCGACTATCACTTGATCCATGGTGACGCGACCAAGGATCGGGGCTTTTTTTCCCTGAATTAAAACAAAGGCTTTTTTTCCTGAGAGATGCCAGGAATAACCATCACCATAACCGACAGAAAGCACCGCAATAGTCAGGTCGCGAGGGGCTTTATAAGTGCTTCCATAGCTCACCGTCGCCCCTTTAGGAATTTTATTAATCAAGGCCACCACTGTTTTCCAAGTCATGGCAGGTTTTAAAAGCTTTTGGAAAGCGGCGATAGGAGAGATGCCATACAACAATAATCCTGTGCGAACATGATCATAGGCATGATCGGCAAAACGAAGGAGTCCTGCAGAATTGAGCACATGGACAGAAGCTTGTGGCACTAAAGCGCGAATCGAAGAGAGCGTTTTTTTAAAAAGAGCCAGCTGCTGCCGTGTGCTGGCAATATCAGTATCTGCAGAGGGCAGGTGTGTAGAAATGCTTGCAATAGAGAGGGGAAGTTTTTTAATGCGCCCAAGAACCTCTGCAGCCTCTGTATAAAAGACACCGAGGCGCCCCATGCCACTATTGATTTTAAAATTGATAGGGTGGTTTTTTGAAAATTCTGTTTTTGAAAAAAGCTGCGCTTCCTCAAAAGAAGAGATGGTGGGAATAAAACCATGTCTTGCAACGGTTGTGTATTCTACAGGAAGCGCTGGACTGAGCAGCATGATGGGGCGGATTTGCTCGACCTCACGCAAGCACAATGCCTCTTTGAGCGAGGCAACAGCAAAGTGAGAAACATAAGGAGCCAATGTCCTAGCAACCTCTCTGATCCCATGTCCATAAGCATTGGCCTTGAGGACCGCAATAACAGTGGCTTTGCCGGCTAGTTGCTGAGCAACACGAGCGTTGTGACGCAAAGCAGCTCGGTCAACTTCAATCCAAGAACGAGCATGAGCACATGGTTCTATTGAGAGCGAGTTGGTCATAAAAGAAGTCCACTAAGTTAAGGTTATTTTTGAATTGCTAGCAACATTACCTGGTATCTTTTTGTTGGCATTACCCAGCGAGTGGATCATCGGTATAGGTGGTAGTTGGATCCCCCCCCTTCGCGGATACAAGGTTATCAGTAGGTTGTAGCACAGATGGCCTCGCTACCCAAATTTTAGAAATTTGGAACTTCTTTACTCTTCACACTGCACCCTTTAGCTTTTATATTTTTCTCCCATGTTCAACTGGCTTCTCAAACGCCTCATCGGCTCTAAAAATCAACGCGAAATACGACGACTGCAACCTATTGTTGCCCGTATCAATGAAATTGAAGCAACGTTTCAAACGCTACCTGATGAGGCCTTGCGGGAACAAACAGCTCTCTGGAAAGCAGAGCTTGCGACTATTACCGATCCTGAAAAGCTCTCTCGGCGCCTTGAGGAGCTCTTGCCTGAGGCATTTGCTCTTGTCAAAAATGCGGCACGACGTCTCTGCGGTCGTCGTTTCATGGTCTGCGATCAAGAGACTCTCTGGAACATGATTCCTTTCGATGTGCAATTAATCGGGGGCATTATTCTCCATCGAGGGCGTATTGCCGAAATGGCCACCGGTGAAGGAAAAACATTAGTAGCAACACTTCCTGTTTATTTAAACGCTCTTACAGGGCGTGGTGTTCATGTCGTAACGGTCAACGACTATCTGGCACGTCGGGATGGAGAATGCATGGGACAGCTTTATGCCATGTTGGGACTCACTGTTGGGATCATGCAACACGACCAATCTCCCGAAGAACGGCGCGCTCAGTATGAATGTGACGTGGCTTATGGAACAAATAGTGAATTTGGATTCGATTACTTGCGAGACAACGGCATGGCCACTAACCGGCAACAGCAAGTGCAGCGGGGTCATTATTTTGCCATTGTGGATGAAGTTGATTCTATTTTGATTGATGAAGCCCGCACGCCTCTCATTATTAGCGGCCCAGCAACTGTTTCAACTCATCAATACGATCATTTAAAACCATTGATAGCCGAATTGGTCCGTAAGCAGTCGCTCCTTTGCAATCGCCTTGTCAATGAAGCCAAAGAGCTCGAACAAAAAGGAGAAAAAGAAAAAGTAGGTCTCCTTCTCTTTAAAGTAAAACTTGGCAACCCCAGAAATAAAGGACTGTTACGAATGATGGAGGATCCGGAAATCCGCAAGTTGATCGACAAAGCAGAGCTCTCCTTTTACCAAGATACTTCCAAAGATGCTCTGGTAGCACTTAAAGAAGAGCTCTTCTTTTCCATCGATGAGAAGCAACATGATGCTGATCTCACAGAAATGGGCCGCAGTTTTCTCAATCCTGATGATCTCAATGCCTTTGTGTTGCCAGATCTTTTGACAGAATTTGCCGACATCGACGCCGATACGACGCTCAGTGAAAACGAAAAAAATGCGAAGAAGCAGGCTTGCCAAGAACATTGTGACACTCAAGCCGAACGCATGCACAACATCGCTCAGCTCTTGAAAGCCTACTGTCTTTACGAGAAAGATGTCGAATATGTGGTGGAAGAAAACAAAGTCATCATTGTCGATACTTTCACAGGTCGTAAAATGCCAGGTCGCCGTTGGAGTGACGGATTGCATCAAGCAGTCGAGGCCAAAGAAGGAGTTCAAATTGATCGAGAAACACAGACTCTTGCAACCATCACCATTCAAAATTATTTTCGGCTTTACGAAAAACTCGCCGGAATGACCGGAACAGCTGAAACCGAGGCGCACGAATTTCATGATATTTACAATCTCGATGTGGCTGTCATTCCTACCAACAAACCAGTACGTCGCCTTGATCAAAACGACCGCATTTATAAAACACGTCGCGAAAAATATGCGGCTATTATTCAGGAAATTAGTAACTCTCATCATCGTGGACAACCTGTCCTTGTGGGAACCGCTAGTATAGAGGCTTCAGAACTTGTCAGTCGGATGCTCAAGCGAGAAAAAATTCCGCATACGGTCCTTAATGCCAAGTTTCACATGCAGGAAGCAGAAATCATTGCTCATGCAGGAAGACGGGGAGCTGTGACTATTTCTACCAATATGGCTGGTCGCGGAACTGATATTAAATTAGGAGAGGAGGTCGCTGAGGTGGGTGGGCTTTTTGTCTTAGGTACGGAGCGCCACGAGTCACGCCGCATCGATCGACAACTACGAGGCCGTTGCGCTCGTCAAGGCGATCCGGGATTATCCCGCTTTTATATCAGCTTTGAAGATGATCTCATGCGTAACTTTGGTGCGAGCGATCGGATGACAAAAATCATGGAACGTTTTGGCATCAAAGAGGGGGAAGAGTTGGAACATCCCTGGCTCAATCGAAGTGTAGAAACCGCTCAAAAACGAGTAGAGGAAAGAAACTACCAAATTCGTAGGCGCACTCTGGAGTTTGACGATGTGATGAATCAGCAGCGTGAAGTTATCTATTCTTATCGCAACCAAGTCATGGATGCTCAGAACCCACGAGAGATGATTTATGAAGTGATTGAAGAAGTAACGCCTCAGAAAGTAGCTTCTTTTCTAGAAACTGATGAAGAAAAGGAACCGGATATTGCAGGCTTATTACAATGGGTCAACAAAACTTTTCCACTCGGCATGACCGTGGAGAAAGCTGCTTTTGCGACCCGCAGCGTTCAAGAAAATAGCGAGTTTCTACTCAACACTATTAAAAATGCGTATGACAAAAAAGCCGAACTCGAAGGTGCAGCCCGCAGCAGTCTAGAGTCTTATGTTATTTTGAACGCCATTGATCGCCTCTGGCAAGAGCATCTCTATGCGATGGATGGGCTGCGGGAGGCTGTCAACTTGCGGGCTTATGGTCAAAAAGATCCTTTGATGGAATTCAAAACAGAAGGGTATGCCATGTTTGTCGAACTCATGCAGAACATTAAAGAGGAAATTCTCAATAATCTTTTCCGCAGTACGACCAACTTACAAGCCTTTGAAACCTTACTTTCAAACCTCCCTCAGCATCTTATTCATCATGATTCTTTGTCCGAAACAATGCCCTCTTCTTCTCAAGGAAAAAAAAGGGGGAAGACCGAGTTCTCTTTTTCTTCCCAGCAAGAGCAAAACTTCCCCTTAGAAAAACCACTCCATCGTGATCTTCCAAAAGTAGGAAGGAATGATCCCTGTCCTTGTCAAAGTGGGAAAAAATTTAAAAATTGTTGTGGGAGGAATCATGCCTAAACTTCCACGCCTTTGTGTCGTCACTTTTTTAATTCTTCTCTACACAGCGACCATGGTCGCGATAGCCTTCTCTACGGCCTGGGGAGCAACTTCGTGGATTAGTCTGCTTTCCTATCATAGTAGTGCTGTTGCCCGTGGGGAGCTTTGGCGTTTAGGGACCTATGCCTTTGTTTCCTCTCCCAGCATCTGGTTTGCTTTGGAAATGGCCATGCTCTATTATTTTGGATCCATTGTTGAAAAAGCCGTCGGTTCTAAAATGTTCGCCTTTCTTTATGGTGCTCTTTTATTGATGGGATCACTCTTGCTCCAATTATGGAGCCTTTTTGGCACCTCACAACACATGAGCGGGGCCCAAGCTGCTAACTTTGGGATTTTTGCAGCCTTCGTTGCTATTTATCCCGACATTCCTTTTTTCTTTTCTCTACGAGCACGCTCTTTATTGCTGATCCTGTTAGCAGTCACCTCCCTTGAGTTTCTGGAGGGACACCATTTTGCTAGCCTGCTCCTCTTTTTGTCAGCATCGCTGACAGCTCTTCTTTTTATGCGTTGGAGAGGCTTTTCCAGATTTTTCTCAAGCACCAAAGAGCATCCTGTGACCGACCTTCTCAAAAAAATAACTTCTTTTAAAAAAGAGCCCCCCCCTAACAGTTCTACCCTTCTTGCTTCCACCTCCATCAGCACTTCGATCATTCCCTTTTCTTCTCCAAAAGCTCATAGAAAGAAAAACACTCCTCAAAAAAAGAACATCAATATCGATGCTCTCCTTGAAAAAATCAGTCAAACAGGAATGGAAAGCCTTACAGAAGAAGAGAAAGAAAAGCTCCAAGAGGCTCGCATGGAGCTCTTGAAAAGAGATGCTTGAACAACCATATTGTTGTTACAAACCGTTATAATGTGTTACTTTCTGTTACAGTATGGATCTCCATTGTTCTGACAACCAACAACTCACAACTGACAACTCTAAAAACCTTAGTAGGCACCCCCTTTCCATAGCGATTATTTCTTACAACGAGGAACGCACCCTTGCACGCTGCCTCCAAAGCATTGCGGATTTGGCCCACGAAATTGTCCTCGTTGATTCTGGTTCCCAAGATAAAACACTCTCCATTGCTGCTTCTTTTGGAGCCCGTATTATTCATCAACCATGGCTTGGATATGCAGCTCAAAAAAATGTGGCTATAGATCATTGCACCCAATCATGGGTTCTGGCGCTGGATTGTGATGAAGAAGTCTCTCCAGAACTGCATCAAAGCCTAGTTCGTTTTTTTGAAGAAGGGAGATACAAAGAGGTGCAGGGAGCTTCTTTTGCCCGTAAAACCTGGTTTCTAGATCGATGGATCACTCATGGAGATTGGTATCCTGATAAAAAATTACGCCTCTTCCGCCGCGATCAAGCTCGCTGGATCAATCCTATTCATGAAAAAATTGCCTTAGAAGGGCCCGTCGTAACGCTTCCAGGAGAGTTACTCCATTATTCTTTTCCCTCCATGAAATCTTACCTCGATAAGATCCATCCTTTTTCCGAAGCATTTCTCAAAGAACAGCGTCAGAAAAAAAAGCCATGGTCTCTTGGTGCCACTATCACGCACTCCCTATGGCGATTCTTTCGTGCTTATATTTTACGGTGCGGTTTTCTTGATGGCTTTCCAGGCCTTTGGATTGCTGTTGCTACGGCCTTTGCTGTTTTTGTGCGCTATAGCCGGCTTTACGAAGAGGAAAAGAGAGCCACCGAAAGCACAACTGAGTAATAGACTCCGTTTTAAAATTTTAGATCTGATGAAATTTTGTCTCCTCTTTTTGGTACTAGGCATACTCTTAATCCCTTCGTCACCTCTTCCTGCAATGGAAGCAAGAAATGAGAACGAAGAAGACGGGGCTTCAAGGAAAGTAGATCCTCTTAAAGATAGCCGGGAGGAAGAAGAGGAAGAGCTGATACAAAAGCGTAACAATGGCTATGATCCTTCTGTCACCCCCACGGTACTCCTTTCTCATAATGGGCAATATGAGAATGAGGAAAGTATTTTGAATCTAGACAACTTAGATCAAGACATAGAGCAAGCTAACAATGATTTAACTGTGCTACGGGAAAAACCTTCTGAAACATGGTGTATGGAGCGCTTTAGCTACTGGGCTGAGTTGCATGGGAAGTATGATAAGACTGCTCGTAACTATATTTTGACCAATGAATTAACTCAAAAGCTAGAAGATTTTTATGAAAAGTGTAAGAAGCTTGAGAAAGAACTCACAAAACGATTAGAAGAGTCAAGTAATCAGGTAAAGCGCACTAATCCATACAACAGCAGTGACGGAAGTGATGGGTCTATGGGAAACCTTAAAATGTTTTCTGAACCGCCTACAAGTGAGAATGTTTTGCTTCAACTAAGCAATAGAGGGGATCATGAAGAAGACAACCTACACGTAAGCAGTCCAACTCGGCGCTATTCTTTAGATCCAGAACAACTACAAGCAGAAATTAAGGATGCTATAGCTATTTCAAATAAAATAGAGCAATTTTCAAGCAAAGAGTGGCTCGGGAATATTTCTGCGTACTGGACTAATCGTTACGACCATTATGAGAAAGCAGGATTCAAAAAACCTAAAGGCGCAGTATTCAAAGGAGAATTTTCAAAACTGGTAGGAGAGTTATTCTTGGTCTGCGAGATACTTCAAACCAAGATCCAGCAACGATTAGCAGCCTTAAGTGAGAATCAACTAATTTATCAGAATTTTCCTAAAGCTGAGTTGAGAAAAGTAGAAAAAATTGAGGCGGATACAGAAGCTCAGCTATACGAGGAAAGCAATACTTATCTCCAAAAGTTACAAGAGGAGCATCAAATCATTAAAAGAATTCTGGTCCAAATGAAAAATGATCTTTTTTCACCAAAAGAGTTAAAGATACGTTCTGTCCTCAACGAGGAAGCTTATCATCATTATCTCAATATTTTTGAAAACCCATTATTAAAACAAGTAGCCTCGGATTTTCTAACCAGTTTTCTGGAGGATTATAAAAAGCTCCATAATAAAATTGAGGAACAAACAGAACTCCACCAACAACAGCAACAACAGCAACAAAAGGAAGAAGAAACAAAACAATTAGAAACTCTCTTTCTAGAACGGCTGAAATCTCTAGAGGCTCAAATTCAACTCAAGAAGAAGCAACTGCATTCCTCTTCTAGCTCTTCTAGCATAAATAAGTGGCGTCAAAACCTCTTAAAAGATATGGAGGATTCTTTAAAAGAAGTAGCCAAAAAAATCGAAAGCATTGAACTTTTACCAAACTCATCTGCTAGTACTGCTATTAATCTCTTACTCAACTCAGTAGAGAAGTCTCTCCCTGGACTTGAATTACTCGACCAAGAAGATACTCGTAAACACTCCTATCAACTGATAAGGAAGGTTCTTTTTGAAAAAGCTCAATATACTCAAGGCGCAGTAGAATTAGCCCCCCTGTTGATCCAACGTTTTGATGAAGTCCTAACGTGCTGTGAAGAGGCTATCAACACCTATGATAAAGCATTACCTGAATTAACTCTCCTCTTTCATCATAAAGGTGTTGCTAGATTTATAGGGGTTATGGAGGATCTTCGATACGAGCAGAATAAGGATGTTAAAGAACTATTGCCTGATCTCCAAGATATCGCTGACCAAGGAATTAAGAATTGGAAGGCTAACAATTATGATACTAAAACAAACGAGCAACTTAATTTAGAATTAAGCCGCTATAACACGGCATTTTTAAGCCGTAAGAGGGCCATTGACACGATCTTGTGCGATCCAACAACCAAGCCGCAAACAACTGCCGAACAGATTGAAATTGCGCATCTCATTAAAGAGGTAGCACTCATTCCAACGATAAAGGATGCAAAAACCAATTTTCACAAAGCGGGCATTGCCTATTTTGAAGCTTGGAAAGAAAATGGGAATCAGCCAAGTCAACCCTATTATAAAAAAGCTGGAGAGTGCTTCAGCAAGGCAGCAAAGGCTACTAATGAACAACAAAAAGAAAATTTCCAACTAGCAGGACATTATTTCTTCCAAGCAGGAGAGGAAGCTAAAAAAAACAGCCCCAATGAAGAACACAAACAGGCCAATCTCTCCATGGCTTCCTTCTTTCTAGATAAGGCTAGTAACAGTGGCAATTGTACTATCATGTAGCAAGGCACCTTGCTCTCTCCCACAATAAGTTTTACACAACCTCATCCATGTATAGTGGATTAAATTGAAAAGAGCGCGTTAGAAGCGCTGAAATTTTTTGTTAAGACAAGGCCGAAGAGTTTAGGCTATCCAAAGATATCATTTTTTAATCTGTATTCCTGCAACCTAAGCCCCTGTAACCTGCAACCTGTTTTATGATTTCTTCCCTCGAGCAGCGTGTGACTTATTTAGAAGCAATGCTTCACAACACCGATCCCTCAGCAACAGGAATAGCGCCTATTGCAGCTCCTTCTCACACACTCTGGATGATGGTCTCTGCGATTCTAGTGCTTTTTATGGTATTGCCAGGGCTCGCTCTTTTTTATGGCGGACTGGTGCGTCAAAAAAATGTTCTTTCTATTTTAGCAACCTGCCTTGGGATTGGTGGAATGGTGATCATTCTTTGGTGGGCTGTGGGGTACAGCTTGGTCTTTGGGCATAATTTTCACTCTCCTTTTTTGGGAGGAACTGAATATTTTTTCTTACGAGGAGTCACCGAAGTTCCCAATAGTGATTATGCCTATTGGATTTCTCAAAATGTCTTTTGCATTTATGAGCTGATGTTCGCGATGATCACTCCAGCTCTGATTTTTGGTGCAACTGCAGAACGGATGAAGTTTTCAGCAGTTTTGCTTTATACTTTTTTTTGGATGTTCCTTGTTTACTTTCCATTAGCCCACATGGTATGGGGCTCTAATGGCTGGATGAATGGGCTACTCAACCCCCATGCAGTGATTCCTGCGCTTGATTTTGCAGGAGGAACCGTTGTTCACATGTCCTCGGGTTGGTCTGCTTTAATTCTTTGTATGTTGCTTGGGAAGCGCTTGGGACATGGAAAAGAACCGATGATGCCCCATAGCCTTGTGCTCACTGTGATTGGAACAGGTATTCTTTGGGTGGGATGGTATGGTTTTAATGCTGGGAGTGCTCTGGCTATTGATGCCATCGCCATGAATGCTTTCGTGACGACAACACTGGCAGCAGGAGTCGCTTGTTTTACCTGGCCCATGATGGAATTTTTATTTCGCGGCAAACCAAGTGTGCTGGGATGCTGTTCTGGAGCGATTTCTGGATTGGTAGTAGTAACGCCTGCTTGTGGTTTTATTACAACAGAAGGAGCCATACTCATGGGCGTTGCCGCAGGAGTCATTCCTTATTTTGCCTGCACCACCTTGAAGCAATGGCTTAAGTATGACGATGCTCTCGATACTTTTGGGATTCATGGCATCGGAGGAACTATTGGTGCACTCCTGACAGGAGTCTTGGCAACAGCTACGATGAATCCTCACCTCATCAGCTCTATTACGGCTCAAAATGGGCTTCAGCAAGCATTAACTAATCATTTGCTTTTGATCATTCAGGGGAAAGCGGTTGGGACAACTCTTCTTTATGCCATCGTCAGCAGTTTGCTCATTGCCCTTTTTGTAAGAGGGACCCTTGGCCTTCGGGCAGAACAAGAGGCAGAGGCACAGGGCCTCGATATTACTGATCATGGGGAAGAGGGCTACACCATGAATGGGTAGAGAGGAAGCAGAAGAACTATTCTTAATCTCTTCCATCCCTGTTAATCACTTCTTCGGTGTGGCAGAACGCCCTCCTCCGAGAAAATTAAAGAATTTTCCAAGCGCCCCTTGATCGTGTTTTTTATTTTTCACATGCCCCTGTGCATCGGCTTCCTCACTAATATCAGGCGTTGCTTTGCTCTCTTCTGTGGCACTGTTTTCTACAGCAGTTTCTTCGTCAATAACCTCCCCTTGTTCTTGATCAGCCCCATAAGTGGATGGAGTCGCGCTTGCAAAGTCAATGCTAGCGATAGGATTAAAACTGCCAAGAGCGGGTGGAAGAGCTGTTAACTTCATCTCTTTTCCTTCCTCCATAGCAAAAATTTCTTCAAGAATTTTTGCTCCCAAAGGAGCTGCTACAGCCCCGCCAGACTTGGCTCCTTGGACTAAAACACAAACCACATATTTGGGATGATCATAGGGAGCAAAGCAAAGAAACCAAGTGTGATTGTCTTTGACATGACCACGCCAAAATTGTGCTGTCCCTGTTTTTCCAGCAACAATATTTTTTTTAAGACGTGCTTTTTTCGCAGTACCTCCATCTTCATTGACAACCTTCCACATCCCAAGCCGCACCTTCTCGATCTGCCCATCGCTAAATCCTCCTTCTTTTTTTAAATCCATTTTGATTTTTGCGGGCTCTTCCTCTAACACTGTGCCCTCTTGAGCGACAACTTGTTGAACTAATCGAGGAGCATAACAAGTCCCTCCGTTGGCTATCGCAGAACCGATCACAGCCATTTGAATAGGCGTTGTGAGCACAAAACCTTGACCAATGGCCACATTAGCAGTATGCCCCATTGTCCAGTGCTCTTTGGGAACATTAGCAGCTAGCCAGGATGGGCCTGGCAAGACCCCTGGAGCTTCCCCATTAAGTGGAAGTCCTGTTTTTTGACCTAACCCAAGCATGGTGCCCACCACATCAATTTGATCAATACCAGCGGCATTTCCATATTGATAGAAAAAGGCATTGCACGATTTTTTAATAGCATCACTCAAGTGTAAGGGGCCATGGGGTGGCAGAGGGGGCTTTGCTGTTAAGACCCAACACTTCATAAATTTGTTGCCATACTGAACACCTCCACTACAGGTGAATTCTTTGTCTTCAATCCCAGCGCGAATGCCTGCGAGTGCTGTGCAAATTTTAAAAATAGAACCAGGGGCATAAGCACCCATAGCACGATTGGTAAGTGGATCGGTAGGATCATCGATGAGTCGCTTCCAATCAGCTTTGGAAATGCTTGGAATAAATTGATTGGGGTCAAAAGAAGGAACGGAGGCCATCGCCAAAATCGCTCCATTATTAGGATCCATAACAACAGCAGCTCCACGACCCACAACACGCAAAGCTTGCTCCACGATGTATTGGATCTTGGCATCGATGGTTAAAAAAACACGCGCACCTTGTTGTGCTGCTATTTCTTCTTCGACCTCCTCAATCTCTCCGTGAGCATTCCGTTTGAGAATGCGCTTACCAGGAGTTCCTCTAAGAAAGCGGTCGTAGGCCAACTCAATCTCTGCCTTGCCAACAAGGTCAGGTTCATAAAAGTGAAATTGACTTGCTTCTTTGGCATCAATTTCCCTGGGCATACCAACATAGCCAAACAAGTGTGATGCCAATGCTCCATAAACATAGTGGCGTACTGGTTTGAGACTTACGGTAACACCTGGAAGCTCCAAATTATTCTCTTTAAAACAAGCCATTGTTTCAAAATCAAGATCTTGTCGATACGAGTAGGGGACCTCTTGATTATTGCGATATTGAAGCTGTAATTTGCGTGCATTGTAATCACCGGCAAGGCCCAACTTTTCAAGACGTGGAATGATCGAGCTGTTGACGATCTTGACAATATCAGCCTCCTCTTTAATAAACGGCATACCACGATAAGAAGTTTGGTACTTTATCATTGGCAAATAGCCTTCTTTTTCTTTGAAGGCTTTCACAATATCAGGAAGGTAAAAATCAACCTCACAACTAGCCCGATTTTCTACAAGAGGAAGCCCATTACGATCGCAGATTTCTCCTCGTATTGCCGGAACACGAATCGTGAGCTCAGAGTTTCCTTTAATTTTTGCGCGATATTGATCTCCACAAATAATCTGCACATACCAGAGCTTCGCTATCAAAATAAGAAAAGCCACCGCGATGATACTCACTAGTATCTTCACTTGGCGATGGGCGATGATCTCTCTTTTTCTCACGATAGAGAGTAGTGGCGAGGAGCAGCACTCTGTTTTTTTACAGGAGGCAAAAGAAACTGCAACACAGCATAACAGAGAGGAGCTAAGAGAAGTGAGACTCCTGAGGGGATAAAAATGAGGGAAACTGTTGTTGGAGTTAAGTAAAAATTACCCCTGCCAAAAGCAAGAAGTAAAAAAGTTCCCAACAAAAAAGTTGCCGTGCAAAGAGCACTTCCTAAAGCATGAATTTCCCAACGAACACCATCCATCAGATGGCTAACCCATTGTAGCAGTACGGTCCAGATCATAAAAAAGAAGATAAACCATCCTAGCCGTATTTCAATATGACCATGATCAATATGTGTTACCATCAGACCTTCAATAATGGCTGTCATGAAAGCAAATAAAAGCGCTCGAAAAAGAGGAAGCACCAATGCCCCAAAACAAAAAACAATGGGTACAAAAAAAAGTTGTGCTTGCCCTAAAAAAAAAGCCGGGGCAACGAGATCTTGAAGAATGAGGGCTGCGATCAATAGCAACGTCAGCAGTAAAAATGGAAAGACTATTTTCACTTTGCTCCTACAATGACAAAAACTTCTTCCAACTCACTCAAATCCACAGCTGGTTCCAACAATGCTTGGCCATCCAAGGCACGGGCCTGAAAGCTCTTGATGGTTCCAATGGGAAGACCTGAAGGGAAGACGCCTCCGTGAACACCCGCAGTATAAACTCGTTGACCCTCTTTTAAATCAGCTAGCTTACTTAAAAAAACAAGCTGCAGCACTGCTGTCGAATCTCTCAATCCGCTGACAATACCTTGCTCGGAGGTGCCTTCTACTTTGGCAGCAACATTACACTCTTCATCAGTAAGAAGCATCACGATGGAAAGATTCGATGTTACCACCGTAGTTTTACCAACGACACCACTATCTGTAATCACAGGCATATCGGGAGCAATCCCATCATTAGAACCTCGATCAATTTTAATAGTATTCCACCAAGTAGAATGATCGCGAGCAATCACTGTAGCTGGCACAAGCTGAAAAGAAGAGTGTTCGCGATAATTGATGATTTGTCGCAATTTTTTATTTTCTTCTTCAACACCGCGTAAAAGTTGATTTTCTGCAGAGAGTTTTTTGTTCTCCAGTAATAGTAATTGATACTGCTCATCGAGTTGGTCCAATGTAGTCCATTTTTGAGAAACTCCTTCAACATGTTTCTTCAAAGAAGAACTAGAATGAATCAGAGGCGCAACTAAACTTAAAAAAAGACGCTGAGCCCTTTGCAGCCCATTAGGAGTTAGAAAAGAAAAAAAGAGGATTCCTACAAGCAGCAGTGGAAAGAGAAAGAAACGCGAGTGCTTCATGAAAGTCTGCTAGTTGAAGTTATGTCGACTTTGCCTTCGGCAAAAAATTATTGTTTAGCCACATTAGCGGCCTGGTTAATACTTCAACTTTAACTTTTCACTTCAACTTTTATTCTAACAAGTAGATCTCAACTCACTCGTTTTAAAAAGCACTTCAACATGAGCCTGTCGCTCAGCGACACTACCTCACCCGATCTTGTGCTGCGACCACACGTAGAAATTCAATTTCTTGCAAGGCTCTTCCGGTGCCCTCTACAACAGCACTGAGAGGATCTTCAGCAACATGAACAGGCAAGCTTGTTTCTTTAGCAATGAGCTTATCTAGGCCCCGCAGCAAAGCCCCTCCTCCTGCCAGGACAACACCACGATCGACAAGATCAGCAGAGAGTTCTGGCGGGCAACGCTCAAGAGTGATCCGCACTGCATCGACAATAGTGGAAATAGGCTCCATCAAAGCTTCTCTCACTTCTTTGGAAGAAATAGTGATTGTTTTAGGAAGACCTACAGAAAGGTCGCGTCCTTTGACATCCATGGTTAATTCTTTCTCTAATGGGTAGGCTGAGCCTATCTGAAGCTTAATATCCTCAGCAGTACGTTCTCCGATGAGGATGTTGTACGCCCGTTTGATATAGTTGATAATTGCTTCATCAAGCTCATCTCCAGCAATACGGACACTGCGACTAAAAACAATTCCTGCAAGAGAAATGATAGCTACCTCGGTGGTGCCACCACCAATATCAACAATCATATTAGCTGCTGGGTCTGTTACTGGAAGCCCAACGCCAATAGCTGCAGCCATCGGTTCTTCAATTAAAAAAACTTCTCGAGCTCCAGCGTGCAAAGCAGAATCCTTAACGGCGCGTTTTTCTACTTCCGTAATACCACTTGGTACGGCAATGACAACACGAGGCCTTACAAAACGACGCACACCATGAGCCTTAGCAATAAAATGCCGCAACATGGCTTCTGTAATTTCAAAGTCAGCAATGACGCCGTCTTTGAGCGGTCGAATGGCAGTAATATTGCCAGGGGTACGACCTAGCATTCGTTTAGCTTCGTCTCCCACTGCAAGCACGTGAGTTGTTCCTGCTTTTACCGCTACAATGGAGGGTTCGCGTAAGACAACACCATGATCTTTGAGATAAACCAAAGTGTTCGCCGTACCTAAATCAATTCCAATATCGGTCGAAAAAAGACCAAAAAACTTCGAAAAAATACTCATAAAAAAATAGAAAAAACTGCTATAGGAAAATAGTCATAAAAACACTCAAAGAACACAAAAAAATGGGGTTACCACAAATGAATGATTTTTTACCCATCACTTATTACCCATTACTTCGTGCCCGTTACTTTTTCAATAGCCTCGATCACTGCAGCTAAAGGAATATTAGCAAGATAGCGTTCGCGAGTATCAGTAATAACGGCATCTGGATCGAGCAAAGGCCCATAGTCACTAGCTTTAATAACCGTAGAGCGTGTCATCCATGGATGCCATTCTTGAATTTTGCTTGGGCCAAACAGAGCCACTGTATCCTTCTCCAAAGCAGCTGCCATATGCATAGGAACAGAATCAACACCTACAAAAAGGCGGGCTCCTTCAATAAGAGCCGCCAGCTCTCCCAATGTTAATTGGCCAGCTAGTGACAAAACACGCGGAGAGTCTACTTGCCGAAGAATGGAAGCAATCATCATCATCTCTTGTGAGTCAGGAGAAGAGGTTACAACAACAGGCCATCCTTGATCAGCTAGCCTCTGAATAACCGTTGCAAAACGATCATCTTCCCAGCATTTAAAAAACCAACGAGCTGTTGGGTGAATGAGAATGTAAGGGTTCCTAATGGCAGCTTGCTTCAGACGCTTCTGTACGGAGGAGCGATCTCCTTCATCGACAACTAAACGGCAACGCCCCTGTTCTGCTGCAATCTTGATTCCAAGGGGTTCTAGTGCTGCTAAGTGCTGTTCAACAGTATGACGTGTGTCGCTTGGAAAAAGAGGAATCAAATTTGTAAAGCAAGAACGCCAAAAAAAATCGCGACGTTTGGGGTAATCCATTCCTATAGCTTTTCGTGGCCTTAAGAGTCGCGCTAAGAGAGCTCCTTGCATCTGTTCTGAAAGGTGCAATATAATATCGTAATGTTGTGCCCATAAATGACCGAAGAGTTTGGTATGTTCCCAAAGACCACGCACTCCACGAAGAGTGCGATTCCAAGTCCAGATGTGACGCACATCAGGATTATTTTTTAAAAGGGCTTCCATCCCTTCATAAACAAGAAAATCGACCTGGCATTCTGGAAATAGCTCTTTTAACGCCCGAGCAACAGGGGTTGTCAAAAGGACATCCCCATGATGACGCAATTTAACAATCAAGATTGAAGAGCGTGAAGTCATTTCAAAATAAGAATAAGAAATAGCCACAAAAGAACTCAAAAAACACAAAGAAAAAAGCTAGCTAATTATTCACTGACTTTTTTTATTTGGCATCTTTGCGTTTCTTTGTGTTCTTTTGTGGCTATTCATTTTTTCTGCCATCCCTTTCATCGCTTCCATCCCTATTAATTTCTTTTTAAATTGATAGTTGTTACTGAAGCTCAAAAAGCACTCAAGCGTCGGAAAGTTTGGAAACGTTTCTCAATATCACCAGTATTAAGAGAGTGCAATTTTTCCAAACTAAATGATTCTACGGTGAAGCTCGCCATGACGCTTCCATAAACAACGGCCTCTCGTAAAAGGGATTTATCAATCTCATCTCCTTTGATAGCGATGTTCAGACGGCTTGCTAAATAACCTGCTACTCCTCCTGCAAAAGCGTCTCCAGCGCCAGTAGGGTCAACAATTTTTTCTAATGGAAAAGCAGGACAACTAAAGATTTCTTCGTGATCAAAAAGCAGTGCTCCATGTTCCCCTTTTTTGATAACGACATAACGAGGTCCCATGGAAAGAAGGGTGCGTCCAGCTTTGATGAGGTTGCTCTCTTTGGTGAGTTCACGAGCTTCACTCTCATTAATGAGTAGCAGATCAACACTCTTGAGAAGCTGCTGCAGTGCAGGCAAGGTGCTGCTAATCCAATAATTCATCGTATCAGCAATCACAAAATGAGGGCGTTCGACTTGCCCCAATACATGCTGCTGCAATTGCGGAGCAATATTTCCTAAGAGCACTACCTGAGACTGACGATAGAGTGATGGTAAGGTAGGGATAAAATTTTCAAAAACATTTAATTCGGTAACGCGTGTTTCTCGAGCACCTAAATCTTCTCCAAAATATTCCCCTGACCAGTGAAAGGTTTTACCAGGAAGAATCTGCAACCCCTCCAAATCGATCTGACATTTTTTAAAATCATCGAGATGCTTTTGTGGAAAATCTTCCCCTACAATGCCGACAAGACGGGGTGGCACAAAAAAACTAGCACTCACAGAGCAATAAGAAGCAGCGCCTCCTAATAAATGAAACCGCTCTTCTACGGGAGTTTTAACGGTATCGATCCCCACAGAACCAACAATAAGTAAAGACATAGCGACAGAGAATAATTCACAGCAATGAAAGTGGGAAGAGATTATTCACAACAATGAAAGATGAGTTTGAAGAAAAAAATTAACAAGGATGGAAGCGATAAAAGCGATGAAGCAAGTATCGTTTATCCCTCTCATCTCTTTTATCCCTGTTAATTTTTTTCTAAAGGAATTAAAGCCTCCAACACTGAAGAAGGAACCCAGCCGCTTGGACCGGAAGCTGTCTTTATATAAGACCAAAAACCGTGTTGAGAAAGAAGAGTCACACAGATGCCTGGTGGCAGTTGCACAATGATAGAAGCATTATCAGCAGGGGTGCTGCGAAGAGGAATCCCACGTGTTGCAGAGGAGCCTGCTATTTTTTGGTCAGCATCAGTAATCATCATCTCCTTCTGAGCAATCGTTCTTGGATCAATCATATTTCCTAAAAAGGCAACGGCATGTCCGGCAAAAAAGAAAAAGAGAACGACTAAAAAGGGCCAGCGCCCCTTTTTTGCTCCCTGTTCTACACGACCCAGTGCGAAAAAAAGCATTCCGACAAAAAGAAGTGCTGCACTCCATCCGACAAGAGAGCCAATCAGAACCAACAGTTCAGGAGAACAACTTCTTGCTAGAGAGGTTTGCCATGAGCCCTCACGAGGAAGTCCCATTTTTTTTAAAAGAGTTTCCAAATGATCTTGGGCAACTTTAAGTCTCGGTTCTAGGATCAAAGCCCGCCTGAGAGCTAGCAGCGCTTCCATTTGGTTGCCTTGAGACTCTGCAGCAAGAGCATCGTTGTAGTAACGCTCAGGAGAGCTTGTAAGAAGGTCTATCGTTGATTGTTTATTATCGGAGGAAGCTGTGAGGGGAATGACGGCGCTTCCTAACAAAATTAAAAAAAGAAATAGGAATTTTTTCATGAATTGAGATCTGTCATCAACCGAGTTATGTTTAGCTTGATCAAAAAGGGAATGTGTTTTTCAAGGCTGAATGTCATTGATGGTTGTGCTGCTTCACAGATCAGGTGAAAGCATCGTTACTATTTTTTGACGCTCCTGATTGCTCAAGACAACTTCTCGGGCTCCATAGTTAATTTCATCCCGCCGTCTCAAAATCGCTTCTAACCTCGATTGGTTTGAGGGATCTCTCTTTAACAAAAGCTCCGCCACTTCTCCAGCTTTATTAAAAAAGTGAATTGGTTCTAGCGTTTGCTGATGGAGCTCTTCCCATAATTTTTTAAGCTGTAACTTCTCTCGATCTCGCAAAGCAATTATTCGGCGGCGATATTCCATTCCAAGATAAGCAAAGCAGAGCAGAACCATTCCCAAAAGGATGCTCGAGGCAATGATAAAGTCTTTCCTATAGAAAGGTGGCAACCACGATTTGTTTGAAAAATGATCCAATAGTTGCTCTTGAGCTGGCGTGGTGGAAGGAGCTGCTGCCGGAGTTGAGGAATTAGTAGCACTTACTGGCGATGGTGTTCCTGCAGCAGGCTGTATCGATAATGGAATCGGCTTCGTTTTTAAAGTGACATACTTTGCGCTATTGGGATCGAAGTAAGAAAAAAGTGCCCCCGGTGTTGCAGTCAGAGCTTGTTGTGTGATCATCGTTGTTTCAAATGTCTTGATACCGCCCCAGTTCAAGGTGTCATTGGGCTCAAAACGATCTGTAGAAGGATAGAGCTTCCATCCATCAGTTTCTGTGAGCTGGGGGGGCGTGAGCGCTTTAAAATTTCCTTTCCCTTCTAGACTTAAAGAAAGAGTGATCGGGTCGCCGGGAAGAAGCTTTGTGGGAGAAGCATTGGCCATTAGGCGGAATTCTCCAATCGCTCCGGAAAACCCATCAGGCCTTCCTTCTTGGGGTAATGGCAATACTTCCAGAGAGAGTTTATTGGTGGTGATTTTAACTTGCTTGCCTTGTGTCGCTCCCCTGGTTTGTCCCATGAGTTGTGCAATCACATCGGGAACTCCTGGAGGAACGGATCCAGGAAGTTCGATGAGAAGAGTGAGTGAAGCTGGTGTCATCTCAAGCCCTCCTGGCTTTACTGCTGAAATCAACGTCCGCAAGGTGACAACGTTGTAAGTCCTGCCATTGCGCTGTAGCACATCCGCTTTGGGTTTGGTGAAGCGCTCTATAAGGAGACCCTCTTGATTGAAAAGCACATCACTCCTGGGTTGGGCATTATAATGGGCATCGACATAGAAACGAACCTCAGCGGGAATAACCTCCCCCACGTAGAGCTTCTTTTTAGCAACGCAAAGTTCTCCAAAAGCAACTTGGTCCCAAGAATCATCAGAAGCTCTCCTGTTGTTGCCAGCACTCATAGTAGGTGATGGAACATTATTAGGAGTACCGCTACTAGGAATAGGAACTCCATTTAACAAAGCGGTAACTTGAGGCGTGTTTTGCTTAGAAGAGACATCCGCTACGGTCAGTTGTAGTGGTGCTGTTTGAAATATTTTTCCTTGGGCACGAACAGGAATCGCTGGAATTGTAAAAGTTCCTGTTTGCAGAGGGGTCACGATATACGAGTAATTGACCGAAGAAGAAACAGAGTAGTTGACCATCTGCACTTGAGAGGATTGGCCTACAAGGGTGATTTTAAGGCCATTGACAGAAAGATCTTTGGGGAGATCCGCCTCTTGTGTCCCTGTTACTTTTACATCAAGTTGCACCATATCACCTGCAGGAACACGATTACGCGAAAGTTCTGCGGTGACCTTGATGGCTGGGGTCGTGACCACATCGGCGGAAGCGCGTGTAAATCCGAAAGAGACTAAAAACAGAGAGCAAGTCAGAGGAATAGCCACAAAAGAACGCAAAAAAATTCTAGGAAATTTTATAAAATTTCTAAAAAGAAAATAATTAGAAGTTGAAGACTGCGATCGATTGTTCCTGCTCATTTCTTTGCGTTTCTTTGTGTTCTTTTGTGGCTATTTGTTTTTTAGCCTTCAGCCTGCTTTCACCAATCCCTTGTGGTCTCTTCGGTATTTTGCTGTTGCTGTGAAAATGGGACACGACGTTCTTCATCTTCTACCGAGCGCAACACAGCTTCTGCCTGACTTAGGGACATGCCATTATCATTTTCTTTTTCAGCAGCAGCAGTATTGGCCTCTTCTTTTTTCCCTTGTTCGCCACCACCCAGTGCTCCCTGCTTTTTCTCGGAAGGAGTTGGCGCAGCCTTTGATTGAGCTCCTTGCTCTTGAGGGGAAGGGGCATTTTGGTCAGCAGCAGAAGGAGAGGGTTGTTGTTTTTCTTTTTCTTGGTTACCTCCAGCGGAAGGATTGTCCTTGTTCGAAGGAGGGGTAGGTTGAGGATTGTCGCCATGATCAGAGCCGCTATCTTTGTTGGGTTCTGCAGCAGAGGGTTTCGGCGAGGCTTGAGAATTCTCTTTTTGTTGATCTTGCTGTTTGGAAGAAGAATCTCCTGATGGTTGCTCTTGGGATGGTGGTGTAGAGTCAGACTTTTTATCAGGGTTCTGAGTCGATCCATTATTTCCAGAAGAAGGTGGAGAATTCTCTTTTTGCTGATCTTGCTGCTGATTGTTTGGGTTGTTCTGATTATTTGAATTGTTGGGATTACTCTTTTGCTTATCTTGCTTGTTGTTTTGATTATTTGGAGAGGATTGTTGAGGCTGGTTTTTAGGAGGTTCTTGCTCTTTTTCTTGTTTTAATTTTTCGATCATCTTTTTGACGAGATCGCGATTTTCTTGAGCATTTTTATTGTGAGGATCTGCTTTGAGCACTGTTTCATAATGCTGCAGTGCATTATTCCAATCAGCCAATTTTTCTGCCTTTTTTTGAGCAGTCTCTCCTTGCCTCACAAGGGTATTAGCAAGGTTGTAGGTAGCCATTTGTTGAATCTGCTTAGAAGAAGAGGTCATTGCCTGGGTGAAATAAGTCTCTGCTTTTTTATAGTCTTGTTGCTTGTAGGCAGCTGCTCCTGCATCAAAACGAAGGGCTCGAGAAGGTGATCCTGACTGGATCTGCTGTTCAAAATCACGCAGTGCGTTGGCGTAATCTCCTTGGGCATAAGCTGAGAGGGGGTCTTGAAAAAGCCTAAAATCGCGTATTGCGTCGTCGCTGCGGTGCTCGTCTCCTCGAGCATTAGATATACACTGTGGGACTACGCTCCTCGCTCCTGGCACTACATCAATTTTATTCATTTTCAAGTCACCCTCTGCGATTCCTGGTGAAGAGAAACATCCTAGTAATAACAGTGCCAATACAGCACTTTTCCTGCGACGTCGCTCACTAGACAAACACCAAAGTGTTAAAAAAAAGAGCGCCGTGGCAAGGGGCCATGCATAACGCTCTTGGGGGCGGCGCAGAGTAAGACTCGAAGTGTTACTCGCATTGAGCGGTAGGATTCCTTTTTCCACAATCGTGCGTACAGCATCACTCCCAAAGGGTTCATAAAATCCCCCTGTCACTTTTGAGATTTCTTGAAGTCGCTCAACATCAAGCTTTGAAAGAACCGGCTTTCCATGTTCGTCCCGGACAAAATCATTTTCTCCTAATTCATTTTTAATCGAAATCAAAGAGCCCTCCGCAGAGCCTATTCCAATCGTAAAAATTTTGATGTTCTGTGCCGCTGCCTCTTTAGCCGCGGTAACACCACTTGCTTCCAACTCTTCTCCATCAGTCATGAGAACAATCGAACGATCCCCTTCACTTTTTCCAAAAGCACTAATGGCCATTTTAATTGCTTCGGCAATATTAGTTCCTCCCATGGGAATCAAATTCATATCAAGATCGGCAAGCGCATCGGCAATCGCAGAATGATCGAGTGTCAAAGGAGCTTCTAAAAATCCCCTTCCCGCAAAAGCAACAAGACCAATTCGATCTCCTGGCAAAAGTTCTAATAAGTCTTGTCCCAAAAGTTGTGACCGCGCAAGTCGTGTGGGCGTGACATCTGTTGCCAACATACTGCGAGAGACATCGATGACGGCGATCACATCGCGACCTTGGCTTTTTACTTCGCGTTCTTCATATCCCTTGCGTGGTTGTGCCAGCGTGATAATGGCAAAAACAAATGCTAGCAGAAGAAAAAGAAAACGTACCCACCGCTTTGAGGCACTCACTCCTCCCACTAATGTACTGCGAAGCCTCATAGCAATTACCTTTGCCAGGAGGTGTTTCTTTTGTTCTTCAGTCCAATAAAAAAGAAAACCTAACGGCAAAACAAACAACAGCAGCCAGAGGTAAGTACTATTGGCAAAAGTGAGAGGAGAAGATGAAAGCATTTTTAGGGAATTTTTCTAAAATAACTCTGGGACAAAACCATCTCTGCAAGTAGCAGCAGCGTTCCCAAGGCAACAAACCACCAGAAAAAATCTTGATTATTCACATTTTTCTCTATTTCAATTTTGCTTTTTTCTAATTTATCGATTTCCTTAAACGTCTTATCTAAAGAGGTAGAATCAGCTGCGCGGAAATATCTTCCCTTTCCAATAGTGGCAATATCTTGCAAGAGTTTTTCATCAAAATCAAAAATCACTTGCTTATAAAAAACTCGCCCAAACTGATCCTTAACTGGTACAGAAACAGGTCCATTGCTTCCAGCACCAACAGTATAAATACGAATTCCCAGAGCTTGGGTAGCCTCTGCTGCAGTAAGTGGCATCACTTTGCCTGCATTGTTGGAGCCATCGGTAAGCAGAACGATGAGTTTTGTTTTTGCCGTGCTTTTTTTTAAGCGGGCTGCGGCTGCTGCCAAAGCCGATCCGATGGCCGTCCCATCTTCAACAAGTCCGAGCTGTACGCGATCGAGATTTTGAATCAGCCACTCATGATCCAACGTAATGGGACTAACCAAATAGGGACGCCCCGCAAAAGCAATAATCCCAATACGGTCATTGGGACGTCCTTCAATAAATTGCTCGGTCACTCGCTTGACTGCCTCTAAGCGACTGGCAGGCTGATTGCCAATAGTATAATCCTCGGTAGACATCGATCCAGAAACATCGAGGACCAGCATGATATCAATACCGCTTGCTTTAATATGTTGTAAGGTTTGTCCCAGCTGAGGGCGTGCAAGAGCAATAATGAATAATGCCATCGCACCATAAATCAGCGCCGCCAGCAAAGATCCTGAACGTGCTCGACGAGGCTGCCCAAGCTTGAGAACTAAACTGGTAGAGGAAAAAAGAACTCCAGGGCTTCCTCCAAATCGCCCTCGCAGCCAAGCAAGAAGAGGCAATCCAAGGAGTCCAAACAGGACCCAAGGATGAACAAAGGAAAAGTCGCCGTGTGGCGTTGTAAGAATTCCTTGAGAAAAATGCATCTGTTATCCTCCCTGAATAAAATGTTCTGCTGCTCTAATCAAGGCGTGGCGGTCCTCTTGGGTTGCGCGGCCTCCAGCAAATTTTAAAAGATCCGATTTTTCTAAAAAGAGTTTGAGAGATTCTTGCTCCGCACTGGTAAAACGATCGCTATGACGCAACGATTCCAAAAACTCTTCGGTTGTCTGCCGTGGAGCCGCTAGCCCAAAAACCATCCCAAGATAACTACGAAGCAATCCGGAAACGAGAATCCCAAACTCATGATCACTTCCCTCCATAAGTTTATTCTTCATCGCTGTAAGAGCCTCTAAAGCTGCTTGGCGAGGTGTCAGTGATTTTTTCTGACGCCATTTTTTAATTCCAAAAAAGAGGCCTATTCCCAGTAATACTAGAAACGCAGCCCCCAAAAGAAGTTGCGTTGGTGTATAAGAAAAAAAAGAGACTGGCCCTACAATGTCATGCAAAGGAGCTGGGGCAGCCGCTGGGAGGCTATTAGGGGAAACAAAAGAAGAAAAATTAGGGGTTTGGTTCATAAACGATGAGAACAGGCTATAGGCTGCAGGCTATAGGTAGGCTGCAAAGCGCTTCACGCTTGATTTCTAAAATACCATCGTTTTTGCGATGGCGAAGAATCAACTGAGAACTGGCAACCGAGAACCGACAACTTTTTTCAATTTGAAAAAATGGCAAGAATTCCGATTTCATTTTCATTCTAAAATCACCTTAACTTATCGATAATGCTTCCCCCGCCGTGCAAAAAAGGAACGAAGGGTTGGTAAATAATCCTCTTCGGTTCGCAATGGCACCGTGTCAATACGGCGAGCCGCTAGAAAATGTTTTAAATCAAGAGAGCGGCGGTGTGCTGCTTGTTGGTATTTTTCTCTCAGCGAAGCAGAAGAGGTATTGATCTCGATTTGTTCTCCTGTTTCAGGATCTTCCAAAGTGATGACCCCAACATCAGGTAACATCTCTTCCACAGGGTCTACAATGGGAAGGGCAATGACATCATGACGTTTAGCCGTGACGGCAAGGGGTTTCGAAAAATCGTTATTATCGAGAAAATCAGAAATGAGAAAGAGAATGGTCTGGCGATGCAATACTTTGTTCAAGTAGTTCAGGGCTTGTTCAATATTAGTTTTGGAACTCTTGGACTGAAAATAAAAGAGCTCATGGATCAGCCTCAAGTTGTGCACCCGCCCTTTCTTAGGAGGAATGAAGAGTTCTATTTGATCGGAAAAAAGAAGCAGCCCAACCTTGTCATTGTTATAAATAGCGCTAAAAGCTAAGAGCGCACCGACCTCCGCGGCGATTTCTCGTTTGCTTTCTTGCACGCTTCCAAAATTTCCAGAAGCACTGACATCCAGCAAAATCATGACGGTCACTTCTCGCTCTTCGGTAAACTTTTTTATAAAAGGCTCTCCGGTCCGCGCCGTCACATTCCAATCAATAGAGCGAATTTCATCCCCTGGCGTGTAAGGGCGCACCTCCTCAAAATTCATCCCTTGGCCTTTGAAGACGCTCTGATACTGACCTGCTAAGGAATCTTGGACAAGGTGCCTAGTACGCAGCTCAATGCGGCGAATTTTTTTTCTGATTTCTTGAGAAGTTTTCATATCTATTGAAAAGCTATGCTTTTCTTAGAAGAAAATAGCCACAAAAGAACGCAAAAACATTTTAGGAATTTTTATAAAAATTCTTAAATAAGAAAGACTCGAAACGAAAATCAAAGGTTGTATTTTATTTTTTTCCTCTGCGCTCTTTGTGTTCTTTTGTGGCTATAAATCTTCTTTCCGTTAGGGCACAGGCAGTCCTTCAAAAATTTTCTTAATAACATCTTCGGAGGTCATCGACTCCGCTTCGGCTTCGTAGCTCACGGCAACACGATGGCGGAGCACATCAAATCCAATCGACTTCACATCATGAGGAGTGACATAACCCCGTCCTTGCAAGAAGGCATGAGCTTTGGCAGCCAAGGTCAAAAAGATTGTGGCTCGAGGAGAGGCACCATAACGAATCATTCCCTCCATTTTTAATTGATAAGCGGCTGGTTCCCGTGTCGCCCAGACAAGGTCGACGATGTAGTTTTTGACTTTTTCATCTACATAGATGTCATTGACTACTTTTCTCGATTCCAAAAGTTGCTCCTTCTGCAACACAGGCTGCACCTTGGGCAGAGGTTCGGAAGTGGCCATTGTATCGAGAATTAAGCGCTCTTCTTTTCGGGTAGGATAACCGACAATGACCTTTAACATAAACCGATCAAGCTGCGCCTCAGGCAAGGGATAGGTTCCCTCTTGCTCTAGGGGATTTTGTGTCGCAAGGACTAAAAAAGGATCGGGTAAAGGAAAGGTTTCTTCGCTAATGGTTACCTGTCGCTCTTGCATGGCTTCGAGTAGAGCACTTTGGACTTTGGCGGGAGCACGGTTGATTTCATCAGCCAAAATGAGGTTGGCAAAAATAGGGCCTTTGCGAGTGGTGAAGACCGCTTCTCGGGGATTGTAAATGAGAGTTCCAATCAGATCAGCTGGGAGCAAGTCAGGAGTAAATTGCAACCGTTGAAAAGAAGCCTGAACACAGGAGGCAAGAGTACGTACGGTCAACGTCTTTGCCAATCCTGGAACACCTTCTAGAAGCACATGCCCATTGCCCAGAAGGCCAATGAGCAAAGCCCTCACCAATCCTTGTTGGCCAATCACAACACGACTGATTTCTTGGACGAGAGGATGAACCCAGGAACTAGCTTCCTGCACACGACGATCGAGTTCTTGAACAGAGTGATTCATTGTTTTTAAAAGTGTAAGGGTTGAGAAGTTTAGGAGCTTAGGTTGGAACAGAAAAAAACCGAATTAAAAAAATCTGAGATAGCTTATTCAAATGACAACGCAAAGATCAATTCGTTCAAAAAAATTTTTCCACCCAAGTAATCAGTTAGATATTACGTCTCTATCTTAAATTTACTTGAAGTTAAATTTAAACGCACTAGGACTCTTGGGCTCTACTTAAATTATGTTTACCATGGCAAAAATAAGAAATGGGGATTCCTATTTGAAAACTCATCTTTCTATTAATGACTACTACTCAGAAAAAGAATCTGTTGCTGGAATATGGGCAGGAAATGGAGCACGCTCTATTTAAAAAAAATCACTTTTATTCCCACTTTCTCTGCCAACAATTTTTGTCGAGCATGACAGGTGACAAACTCTCCAACACCGAGCAGCAATGCTAAAGCAACGTGGAGTATATCAAGCGTGCGACACCCTATTGCGGCTGTATGCACCTGCACAAGCTGTAGGGCATGAGAATACTCTTCACCTTGAAAAGAAATTCGTGTGTAGGTGCCCTGATTAAGGTTTTTTTGGAAATAATAGTGGCATGTGGAAGCCTCTTGAGAAGAGATTTGCTTGCGGAATAATTGTTGTTGAATCGCGCCCATAAGCTCTAATTCGGCTAAGAGAGGCAATGGAAGAGGGAGTAATGCTTCTTGCTCAATCCACTGTGTTATTTTAGAAGTGCGAGCATCTTCTAAATAGAGTGAAGCAAGAACGCTAGTGTCGCAGTAATGCTTCATCGCTCTCCCCTCATTTCGGAAATGAGTTCTGCATTACTAATCCCTTTGATCGGATGAGCAAAAGTTGCTCGAAGCTGTCTTTGAAAATCAGGACATTTGATTTTGGAGGGCCTTTTCTCAAGTGGTCTTATTTCTGCAACAGCTTTATTCCTCTTGGTAATGGTGACTCTTTCGCCAGCTTCAATCCAAAGCAATACTTTAGCAAGGCTGTGTTGAACAGTTCTGATACTTGCGGTTTTCATGTGTAACATTATTGTTTAACATTACAAAAACGTCTACTCTCTATTTTTGAACCTAACTCGTCGCCGTCTTTTTTTGAGAAGAGAAATTTTGCAACGGCGCCGTAAATGGCTTAGGAAGGGGATCAGTAGGCCTTAAGGCTCGTGGCAAAAGCGGTTGTGGTTTTTTGGAAGAGTTCAAATCTTGGTAACGAAGGCGTTCACGATGATTCATCGGATCATCAAAGAGTTCTTCATACTGCGTGTTTAAAGAGAGGGCCTGATCATACTTCGCAGTGGCTGCAATGTAGTTGTATTCAGCTTGAAGGACTGTTGTCTGGGCTTGGAGCAGCTGGACTTGAGCATTCAGCACATCAAGTTGAACTCCAGCGCCAGCATTCAAGCGCTCTTGCGAGAGACGCAATGCCTCAGCGGCTTGTATGACGTTAGCTTTTTGACTATCAACGGTCTCTTGAGCTTGTTGCATGTTAGAAATAGCTTGCTGAACGCTCAGAATCACTTGGCGCGTGCCATTGTCATAAGCTGTCTTAGCAATCATGAGGTTGGCTTTGGCCTGTTTTACATTACCGTAGGTGGCCAATCCATCGAAGATAGCCCAATTTCCTTGAACGCCAAAAAACCAACCACTGACATAGTTGCCAAGATCGTGGTTGTAAATAGTCGTTCCAGCGGAGTTAACAGAAGCAGAATCCACTGAGAGAAACTGATAGCCGCCATTGGCTGTGATGGTAGGTAAATAGCCACCGATAGCTGCCGTGATGTTTTGAGCCATGATCAAAATATTTTGACGTTGTGCTTTCAACGTCGGGCTACGCCGCAAGGCTGTATAAATCGACTTGTCCGAATCAACCTTTCGCGGGTGGTAATCCAATTCTCCAACGACATCAAAGGGAACCTCCACTGATTGAAGGTTGGGATAATTAATACCAATAAGCTGTACGAGTTGAAAAAGAGAAAGTCGCAAGTTATTGCGTGCTGTAATCAAGGCTGGCTGGGCATTAGCAAGTTGAACCTCTGCTTGGAGCACATTAAAACGAGGGACTGTTCCAGCCTCGTAGCGACTTTTTTGATCTTCTACCTGACTGGCGAGCAGTTCGACGCTTTGTTCATTGGCAACGACAAGAGCTCGGTTAAGTACAACTTGATAAAAAGCAGTGACGATTTGGGCTATCACCGAATCAATGGTGACGCGCAGATTGTAGTAGGCCATTTGCTCGGAGAATTTTGCCGCTTTAATATTGGCAATCGCGGTGCCTCCATTGTAAAGGAGTTGCGAGCCACCTAAGGTGATTCCCCAAGCCTGATTGATGGGGTACTGATTGGAAGGGTTGGTCGGGAGAGAAGAATCATTGCTTAGGTTGGGCTGAACCCATTTATAAGTTGAGTTAGTGACACCAAACTGCGGGATGATAGCCGAACGCACCGTAATAAAATTGCCACTCTGCTGACGGATCGCATCAATGGCTGTGAGTACCGAAGGATTTTTTTGAAGAGCTGTTTTTACACAATCATTGATGGTTAAACGTGTGGCCCCCTTAGCCACGACCCCTGATTTTACCTTCTCTCCGGCCTTCATGAGTGCTTGAGCAGAAGCGGGAATTTGAGAGGTTTTGCTTTGCAATGTTAGATCCTCTGCAAAAAAAGAAGAGTTGCTCCCCAACGCAGGAGGAGTCTGGGTGGGTAAAGGTGCTGCTAAGGGAAGCGAAGAACTGGTAGTGGGAGTAGGAGCGGCTGTAGTGCTTGGATCTGTTGGAGAAGGAGAGCTCGGTGCAAAAGCATTTGTTGCTGGCACAACCGTGGTGGGAGAAGGTGTTGGTAAGGTCGCCGAGGGGGTGAGTGGATCACTTTGGTTTACCGCTCCAGAGCCACTTGGTGTTGGCGTTGGCGTTGGAAGAGGATTGTTAGTAACTCCTAATACAGGCTGAGAAGGAGCATTACTACTTGATGGAAGCGATACGGTCTCTGCTTCATGAGTGGGTGTTGGTAGGGTTATTACCTCTGGAGAAGAAGTCGTCGCTTTAATTTCATTGGTAGTACCAGGATCCAGCGTGGGAGCAGAATGAAAGAGTGCGTTTGCCTTATAATCAGGATTGGGCACAGGAGCACTCTCTTGAGCAATCGCAGAAAATAGGCTCAGGGAAAAGAAGACAAGCAAAGTGAGCAGCTGTTGTCTGGAGGTGATGGCCATAATCTAAATAAAGGGGGACTATGCTAACGCAAAAGAGTTTGTTTTTGGAAAAGAATTCACCACAAAGAACACAAAAAAGAATTTTTTTATAAAAAATTCCAAGTGTTAAAAATTCACGTTTTTAGGTTTATGCTCTAGAGTTGCAAAGCCTCTTAAAATGAACTTTCAGAACGCGCTTGCCATCACTCTCTTTGACGGTAACTCGATAATCTCCTATCAAAACCTCGTCACCTCGTTGGGGTAAGTGATCCAAAAGCTGCGTAATATATCCGGCGATCGTGCTTACCTCTGCTCCTTCAAAAGAAAGCTCTGTTATTTCGGCTAGATCATGTAAGGCAAAGGATCCCGTTATTTCAAATTCATCTTCATTAATTTTTTTAAATTCTTCTTCGTTATCAAATTCATCTTGAATAGAGCCAACCAACTCCTCGAGCACATTGTCCAAGGTGACAATGCCAACAGCACCTCCATATTCATCAATAGCAATCGCTAAATGGGCATGCCGACTTAAAAAAAACGAGAGCAATTTTTCCAGTGGCATCATTTCTGAAACATGCAGAATAGGATGTTGAATGGAAGCAAGCTGTTTCCCATTGGCTTCTATTCGCTGTGGCTCTGATTCAACAACATCAGCAGAGGATCTTTCACCAGAGAAAGCAGGATGATAAAATACTTTTCCTAAAAGATCTTTGATATGAACAAATCCAGAAGCTTCATCGAGCTCTCCAGAGCAGATAGGAAAACGCGTATGTTGTGAGCTGATGACTTTGGCAAGCTCCTCCTGAAAATTTTTTTTAAGATCAAAGATAATGACATCGCTTCGTGGTGTCATGATATCGCGCACCACATGATGGCGGAGATCGAACGCGTTGAGGGCTAGCTTTTGACCAAGAGGGGTAATTTCTTCGCTTTTGGTGCTCTCTCCTAAAATCAAACGCAACTCCTCTTCACTATGAAACAATGCTGTTTCGTTAGCCGGTTCTAGCCTCAAGATATGGCGGAGTAAAAAATTGGAAGAGCTATTAAGCAAGCTAATAGCTGGGCGAAAGAGTGTATAAAAAGTTGTTAAAAAAGGACTCAGCCAGAGCGCTGTGGGAATCGCTTTTCGAATGGCGAAGGTCTTAGGAGCTTGTTCTCCGAGAACTATGTGGAGAAAAGTAATACCAGTAAAAGCGAGGAGAAAAGAGACCGAAGAAGTAATTTTGCACGAAGTAATGCCGCATGCAAAAAAAAGAGGTGTGATTAACGAATTTAAAAAAGGTTCCCCAACCCATCCTAGCCCAAGGCTTGCAAGAGTGACCCCTAATTGTGTCGCCGAGAGGTAAACATCGAGATGATTAATGATATGTTGGACTCGTCGAGCATGCGGATATTTTTCTTTAACGAGTGTCTCTACTTGGCTGGAGCGGATTTTAACGATGGCAAACTCCGAAGCCACAAAGAGAGCGTTGAGCAAGACCAACAAAAAAATAACCAGCAACTTCAAAAAAATGATTTCCCCAAAACCCAAAAAAGCAGGTTCCGCGCTACTGACCGAAGGCTGAAGGCTGAAGGCTAAAGGCAGTACCTGTAAGGAAACTAGAAGCATGGTAGTTACCACAAGGTGCTTTTATAAAAAAGGGCTGCTTGAAAGAAGTTTTCGCATTTAGATTCTGCGAACCGCGAACAGCCAACCACGAAGGGTCATCGCCATGCGATGACCTTACCAACTCGATTTCGTCACCCCGGGAATCAAACCATTAGAGGCCATTTCACGAAAAGTAATACGAGAGAGTTGAAAACGTCGAATGAACGCACGGCGACGTCCTGTAAGCTTGCAACGATTGGAAAGCCGTACAGGACTTGCATCACGAGGCAACTGGCTTAGGCCAATATAATCTTTTTTTGCTTTAAGCTCTGCACGCAATGCTGCCCATTTTTGAACAGTTGCTCTTTTGCGCTTTTCGCGTTCAATCCATGAAGTTTTTGCCATAAGGAGGAAAAAACTATCACAAAAGAAACAACTGACAAGGTTTTTTTTTAAACGGGCTATTTCCCTGTGAGGGCAATGCTAGTGGGACTACAAGAGTCCACATAAGCCTGTTGGGTAAGATCGATAAAACAATTTCCCATTTCCATGCTCATCTCCATCATGGAGTCAGGCATAGAATTGTTTGCCATGGATCCAGCCATAGAGCCCATCATCGAGTCCATCCTAAAACAGGGAGCCCTCACACTGAGGAGTTTTGCCTGTAACGGGGCTACTTCCCCTACAAAATTAGCAGTTGGAACAAATCGCAACTTGGTAGCAGCAGGCAAACAAAAAGCATGCGTTTCTGTAAGACCTGAGGGAACAGCCTTCCACTCTGGAACACAGGCAGAGGCATATTGCCATTCGCCCTGCTCCGAGGTTGTTTTATTTTCGATAAGAGCAATCCCAGCAAGCTTATCTTCCTTATAGTAGTCCTGCTTTTTTAGTGGCGTGGCAATGGTCTTGAGCTTCTGTTTTCTAGGAAGGTCCTTAGAAAACAACTCTTCATCATAACCTCCTCCATAACTAGAGGCTCCCCATTTCAGAAGAGACCCTTGATCAGTGATGGCAGCAAAAGCACTTCCATTGGAAACGAGGGAGGTAATACTTGCACGATACTGAGGGTTAATAGATCGAGCATAAAGCCTTACAGCAACGTTATGACTAGGCCACCATGCCCATGAATCTTCTTGAGTCATATTGCCTCCATAAAAAGAGCTTCCCCAAGCAAGCGCTGAGCCATCCTCAAGGAAGGCAGAAAAAGCTCCATGGTTAGCTACTAAGCAGTGAGCTATTGCAGAAGTGGCATAAAAACTGGTCTCTTCCTCGGAAGGAAAAATATTTCCATGATTGTACCAAAAGGTCCCTCCATACCAGTAATTACCCCAGGTCATAATGGACCCATCTTTCAAACTTGCTGAGAACGCTTGATCATTTGCCACTAGACAACAGGCTTCTAGCATCTTGCCTGTTCTATCTTGAGGTTGATCTCGAAAATCACCCCCACTCAGCGGATTATTCCCCCAAGCGAAAATAGCACCATTGTCTAAAATAGTCGCAAAGGAATCTATTGTAGCAACGACACAACACTCCGCTTTGATTTTTCTTCCTGGAGGCAGCTTGACCTCTTCTCCAGAAAAATTTCTCCCCCAAGAAAGAAAGGACTGATCGTGTTGTTCATTTTCTAAAAGGAGCGTGAAGTTACCATCTCCTGCTATGACCTTAATCGGTGTTTTCCCTACTGGAATTTTGGGAGCGTAAAACTTAGAAGGAAAGTCATTAGCCCACTTCCCCCAAACGAAAAGTGAGTGGTCCTCCAAGATAGCAGCAAAGGCATTCTCTGCCACTGCAAGAGAACAGCAGGAGAGCAGTTTTTTTCCCGTTGGAAGAGAAACAGTTTTGTGATCATTTTCTCCCCCGCCATTCAGATTACCCCAAGCTAAGAGCGTCTTATCAGAAAAAACAACCGTGAAGGTCTCTTGATTAGAGTAAAGGCAACATGGTTTTTTTGGTTTTCCCGTTTCATCTTTGGGTAAGGGCGGCGCTTTTTTAGCACTTGGGTTGACCCCCCAAGCAAAAAGAGAATAGTCATCTAAAACAACGGCAAATGCTGACGCCGTGGAGGCCAAACAACACGTAGCTTTTTTTCCATAAGGAAGCGATACAGCACGATCAATAGGTTTATCCGAAAGAGAAAAGCACCCCCATTCCCACAAGGAACCATCTTCTAACATGGCTACAAAGGACCAAACATTCGAAAAAATCGACTTGGCACACTTGGGAATCCCCTCTTGATTTTTTGGTAAATGAGGAGAAGCACCTCCCTTAGCCTTATCTCCCCAGGCATAAATGGAACCATCTTCCAAAATGCCAGCAAAGGCCCATTCGTTGGCCTGCTCATGATCACTTCGTGCAGGAAGAGGAGACATGATCCGGGTAGAAAGAACAAATTGTTTTTCTTGCCCAAGAAAAACAGGAGCAAAAAGTGCTTCTACCGTAGTCTCGGGGAGGTCCAAGGTCACAGACGTTGCCTTTGCAAGAGGGGCATGAGTATTAGCGTTGTTTTCTTGAGAAAAAAGTGAGGAGCAGGTGAAAAAAAGAGTTATAAAAAAGAAAAGGAAAGAGGGCATAAAAATAAGAAAATGAGAAAGGAAATAAGGTAAGGCCAAATGCTGGAGTGAATGATTATCGCAACATGAGGAGAGATAGCAGGTTACAGGTGGAAGGATAAAATCCCTTCGGCAACATCACTTCGCGAGAAGGACTTTTTTTCGCCTTCGGCAAAGTTTTTAAAAAGCGAAGCCTAAAATTGCCACTGCACTACGCACGAAGTTTTTTTAATCTGTTTTAGTTACCCATCGGTGGCCGCGTTAAGGGAGGAAAAACTGGTGGGGAATAATGATTTTTTAAGAACGATGGATAAGAAAATTCTTTTGGAAACAGAGGAAGCGTGAGCGCTAGAAAAGCTGCCACTAGGAAGGTGGAAAAAGCCTCTTTTTTTTCTAAGGGGAAAGAAGTTTTGGTTTCCTTCTGACGCTCTGCACTAATTTTTTTGCATAGAGAACAAGGATGACGACCGCTAAAGGTCTTCTCAACGGCTTTCTGGAAGGATCCCTCGTGCGAGTAAGATTCCACCATTTGCACCCACGCGACACTTTGGAACACAGCCCAATGCCCTCCAATGAGAAAAAAGAGCGCTCCCAACAACAAGAAAGATCTTATCGTTCTTAGACAGGGTAATTCTAAAAAAGAGAAGGTCATGAGGAGTTGCGAGTATAAAAAAGAGGGAACAAAAAGATTCTATTAAACAAATGGGAGCGCAAGGAACAACGGTGGGAAATGCGCTGCAGCTAAGGTGAGTGCTCCATATTTGACGGCTCCTTTTACATAACTAACAACAGTGTGCTCTACACCATGAACTGCCTTAGGATGATTTGCAGCCCATAATGTAGCAAGGGCTGTGCTAAGTTGGACTCCTGGCCTATCTTCACCAATAGCATAGAGAGCGGCACCAAGAGCAGCAGCTTTTGCTGCTCCTGTAGCCATTGAGGAGTTATTAGCAACAAGGGCAGCACCAGCCGCAACTCCTGCTGCTGCTGCAACAGTACCTACTATGGGCTTGTAGACTCTATAAAAGAAGAAATTGGCCCATGTATTACTCTCATCTAATTGACCTGTTGCCTTCGCAATGACGTCATCAACATCTTGGAGGGTTAATTTTTTATTTTCCTGCAATTTTCTATGAATTTCTTCTGTTATCTTTTGTTTTGAAGCAAGCTGTGAAGTTGCGGTTGCTTTGCTGCTCACCCATTCGGTGAGTTTTTCCTCCAGCTCTTGGTTTGTTTTTTTATGAGACCCATGATACCCAGAAGCCCAAAAGGCATTCCATCTTGATGTTAAAAATCCTTGGCCTTTTATTTCTTGAGGGATCTCTCTTGATATCACCACAGGCCGCTGAAGATAGTCTTGATAAAAGGAAGCAAACAAGACAGCTCTGCCTTCCTTGCTAATCTCTTTCGCATCATGCCACTTCAATTGATTAGTTGTGGAATCATAAATATAATACCTCAAATCAAATTCTGCTTTAGCACGATTTAAAATCTCTTCCGAAAAACCATCCAGTGAAACTTCGTTTACATTAAGAGAAACAACACCTTGGCTTAGCTTGTTAGGAAGCACCAGATTTCTTGTGAGGAGTTTTTCTTCATTGAGGACAAATTCATTGAGAGCGCGGACTGTCAAGGGGCTCCCTTTGCGGTAGCGAAGCGCAAAATGAGCATCAAAGCGCTCCACGGCATCGGGACCATACTTACTTCCCACATGAGTTCTTGCAGCTATGATACCTTCTCGATAACGAGTTTTGTCTTCCTCTGTGCGAAAGAGCCAACGCCCAAACCTCATCGCGCTCCATGCTGGCTTTGTTTCAGGTTGAACAGCCTCTTGCTGAGTAATCCCTCCTCCAGTAATGATGAGAGCTGGATCCTGAGCCAGCAGCTGATCAAGAGCCGTAACACGGGAGTGAGGATTTTCTGGATTCTCTGTTTTTATTCTAGCTAGCTCTGTTGAGTTATTAAGTGTTTTTTCTATCCATTCTTGATCTTTGACTACTGCTTGTAGTTGGTTTGGTGGGCTAGATGGAGATACCTCCGTGCTATTAGAATAGCCCAACAAACTCCAGACCCAGCCCATCAGCCCAGATTCTTCTACTTTTTCAGAAATAATAGGTGCAATTTCCTGAGAAGGAGTAGCGTCTTTGAGCTTATTATTGATGGTGGTTAGTATTGTTTGGTATGTTTTGTTTTGAGGATCGGTTCTAAGAGCATCATAAAAAATCTTCTGAAAATATCTTAAGGCTTGTCTTTCTACAGCTTCATAAATGATATTTTTAACCTCTTTAAACTCTTCCTCTTGATTAAAAGAAAATCGTTGGAGTTTTTTTGAATGATTAGAAAGTTTATCGTTGGGAGTTTCAACAGGATCCTTCTTTTCTGATAAGGGCCCTAATTGAGGGGTTAATCGCTCCGTTTCAGCGAGCAGTTGCTTTAGTTTTAAGTCCTCTTCTTCCTGCTTTAAAAGATTCTCTGAATGATTTTTTTGTGCCTGTGTTAGGCTTTGAAAGATTGTGTTAAGATTGTCGTGTGTATCACACAAATCTGAATACTCACCGAAGCGCGTTGGCTTCAATTCTCCTTGATTCTCTTCTGATGATTTTTGGTTAAGTTCTCGCGAGAGCTTAAATCTTTTTTCTAAATCCTGATAGAGTTTGGATGTTGAAGGGTGCGTTGCAACACAGTTATTAAAAGTATTGTGAAAACACCAAATTTCCCGTTCTCGCTGCAGCACATTCTCCATGATCAAACTGATCCTTTGAAAAGGAAGATCACTGGTAAAAAGTTGTTCTTTTTCTGATGAATCCAACAAAAATTTTACTGCTTCCTTAAAAGCCGTTGAAAATTGAAATAGTTCTTTAGGCGAAGCTTGATTCAGACGACGAACAATTTCTTCATCAGAAATTTGATTATTATTTAAAACAAAAGCCTCTAAGAAGATTTCGTTTTGTCTTTCTGATGGTAAATAAGTTTGGTCCTCGACAACGTGGATACCTCTTTGCAAAGAAGCTGTTCTTTCGCTTGTGCTAACTAAGGCATTGCCGATTGTAGTAGATTGTTGCGCTTGCAACTCTTGTTCATCAAAAGAGGAACGCGGAGAATAGACGTCTGTAAAAATAGTATTTTCTTTTGAGCTATCCGTTGAAAGTTTCCTCTCACGATCAGGTTTTTTTACAGAAAGCTGCCTTTGATCGAGATGAGGAGGATTTTCTGAAGCCTTATGAAAAGGGCGTGTGTGGTCAGCCGTAGGAAAATTGCGATCGTTGTTGCTGTCAGTATGATTCGGACGTTCCGATTGAGATACTTTGCTTTGGCCGAATTGGCCAATATCACCAGTAAGCTCAGAAGTATTAACCTCCTGATAACCTTGCTGTGTGGAAGAGTCATATTTGATATAACTTTTTCGACCAAGGCTTCTATCAATCGCATCAGGATTACTCATCCCCTCTTTCTATCAAAGCCTCACTCTCTGGCCAGCTCAAAGTTGCTACGGGCTATTATCAGTTGATCCATCTTTAACTTCGTCAAAAAAAAGAAATGGGTATCATTACTGTCCAAAATAAATACTTCTTGTATGACTCATGAAACACTTCAAAAAAACCGTCATTCCAGCGCACGCTGGAATCCAGGAGGCGGGCAATTCTAACTGGCCTACGCCAACATCCCAGGAAGAACTGTTGCTGGCACTGGAGTCTCTTCTGGAGAGGGCGTAGCGGTGGTGCTTTCACCACTGCTCTCAGTAGAAGAAGGCGTTACATTTGTTTCTGGTCTTTGTTGCAGTCGCTGATGCCAAAACAGAGCTGTGTCACTAAATCCTTTGAGCAGTTGTTGGAATCGCAAAAAGTCCATCCCCTCCAAATGCTCTTGGTAGCAAAGGAAGACGTTCAAAGTTGCTTTCTCCAAGGCTAGGGTAGCGCCTCCGGTGCCACCCCAAAGCAAGTTGGCTTCTAAGAGTTGTGGGTAAAAAGCATCGGCTTCATGCTCCGACAAAGTCCCCACAATGGAAGAAAAAGTAAGCACGCCACTCTCTTCATGGGACTCCAGGTCAATGGTGATCTTGTCATCAAAACGAAGAGAACAAAACCCTTCGCCGCTTGCCTGCAAATCGGGCAACCCAATGTTGTTTCCTAAATCTTTGAGTAAATGATTAAATTGTTCGATGAACGACATGAGATGATTATAGGTTTAAGAGTTGAAGGGTTTAAGAGTTGAAAAAAATTAAACTCTTAAACTTTTCCGTCAAGGTATTCTCACCGCAATGCAATGATAAAGGACCCTATCTTTGGAAAAGTGTTCTGTAGAGCGCAGCGCTACGCTCACTCCCTGATGCTCTAAAAATCCGTGTTCTGCGAGCTGAGGGGCAAGTGAGTTGATCGATTCCAATTGCTGAACCAATAGCTGATCTTGAGCAAGAATAATAGGGGGAGCCTCTGCAGAAACAAGCAGGGAAAAGGGAAGAAGATGATGAACTAAGTCGCTAAGTGTCGTTTTGGATGGCGTCATGAGCTGCGAAGCAGCATGGCGTACTTCTAACTGGATCATCCGAGCACGCGCTTCGGGGCCCACCGACTCAATGGCATGACTAATGGCATCCAAAAGTGTGTGTCTTACTTCGGAGAGTTCTTGTAGCTCTTGGAGCTGCTGCAAAGCTGGTGTTTGATGAATGGCTTTTGCAAGAGAGGAGATTTCTTTGAGGTAAGCATTTTTTTGTGGTTCAGGAACAAAATACATGACCACTAGCCGGACGGGCTCTCCATCTGGGGAGCCGTAGCGAATGCCATTGGGACTCCATCCTACCGAGCAAACCAACTCTGCATCACGAAGTGTTGTGGCATGGGGACAAGCCCATCCCTTGCCAATCCCCGTATTATGGAGTGTTTCTCGAGCAATAATTTTTTCGGTAACTTGGTCCTCCACTTGAACCTCAGGAATAGCTTCAATGAGTGCTGCCAAAAATTCTAATGCATCGGTTTTGTCATTGTCGGGAAGTTCGACGAGTCGACCTTCTTGGAGGGCTTTTAAAAGGGCTTTCATAGGTTAGAGCGTAAAAAAATTGTAGCCGCATTTGCGCACAAAGCGATCATCACAGTATGATAAGTTGAAGTTTGAGTATTTCTAGTTTGAGTTTGAGTCAAATAGGCGCTTCGCGCTTAGTTCCTTAAAATGCGCGAAGCGCGAAGCTATAGTGTATTAAATTGAAAAAGGCACGCCATAAACTGGCTCTTTTTCCTCAGGACTATGTTCTCAGATCTCACATTATCTTAGGATAGTGCTCGTTCTTCGGCCTTATCCTAAGAAAAAATTTCTGCACTTCTACCATGCCTTTTTCAATTTAATACACTATAACTCAAACTCAAACTGCAAGCACTCAAACTTTTGGTAAACCTTCTAATTCTTCCTTGTTAACAATTCTTGAGCTAACAGTCGCAACACCCCAGCCCGCTCCCCAAGTGGCTTGAGAGCTTGTTCTGCCTGCAGCGTAAGTTGTTCAGCTTTTTTTTGAGAAGCCGCAAGGCCGATCGCAGCAGGGTAAGTTGCTTTGTGCGCTACAAGATCTTTGCCGCAGCTTTTTCCAAGCTGAGCACTCGACTGCGTTACATCGAGGATATCATCGACAATTTGGAAAGCGAGTCCAAGAGCCTTTCCAAATTTGGTGAGAGCTTCCAAATCTCTGGAGGAAGCGTTGACGCTCATCGCCCCCAGGCGCAGTGAAAGAGTGATTAAGGCAGCTGTCTTTTTTTCATGAATAAAATGAACGTCAGCAATGCTCACTTTTTTTCCTTCTGCTTCCAAATCGGCAACCTGTCCTCCAATGAGCTGAAGACTGCCGGCAGCATGTGCCATTTCTTTGAGAAAAAGAGAATGGGGATAGCGGCGCGGAGGTTTCAGCTGTGAAATCAGGCCAAAACTCGTCGTGAGTAAGGCATCTCCAGCGAGAATGGCAATCCCTTCGTTAAAAACCTTGTGGCATGTTGGCTTTCCGCGACGAAGATCATCGTTATCCATCGCAGGTAGATCATCATGGATGAGCGAGTAAGTGTGCAGGCATTCTAGAGCCGCAGCGAGCAGCAATGTTTGATCTAAAGAGGATCGTGAGTCTTTTTGAGTACACGCTTCTGCAGCCGCCAAACAAAGAAGCGGACGGAGTCTCTTTCCACCTGCAAAGAGACTGTAGCGCATCGCTTGATGAAGTATCTTTGGCTTTATGGTTACGCCAGGAAGAACGCGCCGCAACGTGGCATCGATGAGCTTGGTGTTTTTTTTGAGGAAGGCTTGTAGAGAGGTCATCTTTAAAAGCTAGAGTTGTGTGACCTGAGGGCTAGTTGAAGGTATTCTTGTTGCAACTATAGTGGATTAAATTGAAAAGAGGGCTTTAGAAGCGCTGAAATTTTTTCTTAAGACAAGGCCGAAGAGTTTAGGCTATCCAAAGATAACCTAAAGGATGAGAACAGAGTCTTAAGGAAAAAGAGCGAGCTTATGATGTGCCCTTTTCAATTTAATCCACTATAAATCCTATCAATAGAAGGAGAGAGTTCACTAACTGCATTCCAGCTACATTCACCCATTAACATCATTCCTGCGTCCGCAGGAATCCAGGAGACCTACAAGATGAAGTGATTGAACGCTACTATCAAAATTAGAACTGACGGCCGCCTGGTTTCCAGCGTTCGCTGGAATGACGGTTAGAAAGTAACGATGCTTAATTTTGAAAGTAGACATCACTTTTTTAGTGATGCTTAGAATCAATTTTTGGTGACTCTACAGCGTCCTACAAAAATTCTCTAAACGATCGAGGCCTTCTTTGATGATATCCATTCCGGCTGCGTAGCTAAGACGAATAACATGATCGTTGCCAAAAGCAATGCCTGGAATAACAGCAACATTCGTTTTGCTCAAAAGGCGGTCAGCGAAATTCATCGAGGTCATACCGAATTTGGAAATATCGGCTAAAATATAAAAAGCTCCCAATGGCTTTGTGGCAGAAATGCGATGAATCGTGCCAAGACGGTTAAACATGTATTCACGACGAATGTTAAATTCATCGCGCATGTCAGTTACGCATTGCTGGCTCTCCGTTAAAGCCGCCAAGGCTCCATACTGAGCAAAAGTACAGGGGTTAGAAGTGCTGTGACTTTGGATGGAATCAATAGCTTGAGCAATTTTTTTAGGAGCTCCCAGATATCCAAGACGCCATCCTGTCATTGCATAGGCCTTGCTAAAACCATTGACCGTAATGGTCAAATCATGTGCTTCAGGAGTCACTGAGGCAATGCTGACATGCTTGGTCTCATCATAAACAAGATGCTCATAGATTTCATCGGAGAGGATTAAAATTTCTTCCTCAGCGGCAACCTCTGCAATGGCACGGAGCTCTTCTTTTGTATAAACGGAACCTGTAGGATTGCCTGGAGAATTGATAATGACCATCTTCGTACGGGGCGACATGGCCCCTTCAAAATCTTCGGCCGTCATCTTCCAGTTGTTGGCGGCAGTGGTAGGAACAATGACTGGCTCTGCTCCAGCAAGGCGCACCATCTCTGGATAACTCAACCAATAAGGAGAAGGAATGATTACTTCATCTCCCTCACTAACACAGGCCATGATGGCATTAAAGCAGCTCTGTTTAGCACCGCAGCTGACAATAATGTCGGTTGCTAGGTAATCGAGACCATTCTCTTTTTTAAATTTATGAGCAATTGCTTGACGTAGCTCTAGAATGCCAGCGGAGGGGGTATATTTCGTGAGATTCTCATGCAGCGCTTTTTGGGCGGCAGTTTTAATATGCTCGGGAGTTTCAAAATCAGGCTCTCCAGCAGCAAAATTACAAACAGCGACCCCTTCGGCGCGTAGTGCTTTTGCTTTGCTGTCGATGGAAAGAGTAAGAGAAGGAGTAATATGAGTGAGGCGCGGTGCAAGTTCCATAAGATCAGTTGAAGTTGTTTAGCGGTTTAGGAGTTTAGAGGTTTAGGAAGTAATAATCTTCTTAAAATTATTTTCCTCGATATGAATGATTCCAATTTCGCGCAAGAAGCTCTCCTTCGAGTCGGAAGCGTGAGCACTGTTGACCATAATATTTTGGCCAAACTCTTTGCGAATAGTTCCATGAGGAGCTTTAGAAGGGTCTGTGGGACCGAGAACTTCGCGAATTTTTCGTACTGCATCTTCTCCTTGATAAATGAGCGCAATGCAACGCTCTGTTCCAGGGTGCGCATGCTTTTCTTCAGGATATTCTGAAGGACGTGCTCCCGACATGAACGCGATGATCGACTCCCAGTGGATCCGACCGTCAGGAAGTTTTGCCTCCAGCACTTCGAGAACGGGTCCATAAAACTCCTTTGCCTGCGCCACGCTCATGTTTTGGACTTTAAAACCAACAAGAGCGAGTCCTGTGCGTGCTAAGAGGTCGATAATGGCGCCGGGGCGCATGTTAGGGAATTTAAAATTGTCTGGTTTGATGAGCACCAACGTTTTTTCAAGAGCGGTTCCTTCAGCAAATTCCGAAGTCACATCGAGAATGCCTCCCTCTTGATCGGAATGAGCGGCTAAGAGCGCTAATCCTTCTTGAGCCTCTTGCAGAGTAGTAGGAGCAATGATTCCTGGTTCAAAATAAAAAACATCTGCGTTTTCCTCTTCTTCTACTTCGATCAAAAAATGCTCACTATAAATATCCCTCAAGGTCTCTCCTCGGCCATCCATGCTCTCATCATCCCCAACAATGGCGCTAATTTTTTTGATAGCATCAGCTCCCTGAAAAAGAAGAGCAAGAAGCTGGCGCTGCTCGCCAAAAAAAGAATCACTGTTTAAGTAGTGAGCGGTGAGCTCTTGCTCGTTCAAACTGGCGGCAAGGCCTTGGGCAAGCTTTTCGCTAGGATTAAAAAAACGTCCTCCGACAAGCTCTAATCCTGATTGAGAAATAAGCCGGGATAAGATACCACCTGTACGTCCTTTGCGAACAGAATGAGGGGTAATGAGCACATAGGTAAGTTGATGAGACACGGGTAATAAGTAGGAGAAGAATTTAAAAATAAAGGATAAAGGGGCAGCGAACGTATTAGAGATCTTAGCAAGAGTCAAACTGCTTTTTGCCTTAAGGTTTTATTTACTCTTCTCATTTCAGCCTATACCTTCTCCCCTTCCATGAAAAAAGATGCTTCTCCTTCACGCCTTCTTGTTTCCGAAAGCATTCGCGGAGCCGATATGTTTTATGCGACCTCTTTTCGAGTTTCTGACGATTTTGCTTTTGTCGAACATCGAGGAAAAAAAACTATTTTGCTTAGCGACTTAGAAATTGATCGCGGACGTCAAGAAGCGGCTGTTGATGAAGTTGTCTCCTATAGCGCTCTTGCAGGCATGCTCGAACGCCGATGGAAGAGGAAATCGACCTACGCGGAAGTCCTTGCTGCTTTTGTAAAAAAATATGCCACTTCCCGAGTGGTCGTCCCCGAAACCTTTCCCTTAGGCCTTGCGCGAGCATTGGAAGAAAATGGTCTTTCTTTGAAAGTGGTTGAGGGAATTTTTTATCCCCAGCGCATGCTCAAATCCGCTGAGGAAGTTCGTAAAATAGAGCGAGCCTTACGAATCACGGAGGTCGGTATGGAACGAGCTCATGAGATTCTCAAGGCGACAACATTTGGAAAACGCAATCAACTTCTTTGGTGTGGAAAACCACTTACTTCAGTGCGCCTGCGCCAGGAGGTAGAAATGACGCTCTATGCAGCTGGAGGACTCCCTGAAGGCCAATCGATTATTGCTGGAGGCAAACAAGCCTACGATCCTCATGGGAAAGGAGATGGCCCTCTTTATGCCAATCAACTCATTATCATTGATCTCTTTCCACGCGATGCAGCGACTGGTTTTTATGGGGATATCACCCGCACGGTGGTACGCGGACGGGCCCCTGAAGCACAGCGGCATCTTTGGGAGACTTGCTTGCAAGGGCAAAAAAATGTTTTAAAAAAACTACGTCCAGGCAGCTTGGGAAGTCCTATTTATGAGGAACTGCAACAGTTCTTTACCCAGAAAGGTTATCCAAAAGAAATCAAAAACGGTCATTGGAGCGGCTTTTTTCATAGCACAGGACATGGATTAGGCCTAGAGGTGCACGAACTTCCTCGTTTCGAATCAGCGACCTTTACGCCAGGAAATGTTTTGACCATAGAACCAGGCCTCTATGTTCCTGGCATTGGAGGCGTGCGGCATGAAGATGTCGTGTTGATTACAAAAACGGGGTACCGTCAACTAACTCGTTTTCCCAAGCAACTTGAAATTTAGAGTGTTTGCTAAAATCCTCTTTGTTGAAATTTGAGTCTGGAGTTTGAGTTTGAGTTACCTTCGCGCTTCGCGCATCTTAAAAAATAAAGCGCGAAGCGCCTATTAAACTCAAACTCAAACTGCTAGCACTCAAACTTTCATCACATACAATTTTGTTTTCTTTAAATGAATACGACTACAATGATTGATGACGCTTCCTAACTAATTTCCCTATGCCTGCTTCTTTTCGCGATTACTATGAAACGCTCGGTGTTAGCAAATCTGCAACAGCCGATGAAATTAAAAAAGCTTTTCGTAAGCTTGCCCGTCAGCATCATCCCGATTTGGCAAAAGATAAAAAAGCAGCAGAGGCAAAATTTAAAGAAATCAATGAGGCCTACGAGGTTTTGGGCAATCCCGAAAACCGAAAAAAGTATGATGCTTATGGAGCCAATTGGTCTCAAGCAGCTGCCGGTGGAAGAAGTCGTCAAGGTGCTGCTTCGGGGATGCCAGGAGGTTTTGGTGGCTTTGAAAACATGGGAGGTTTTGAGCAAGAAGGCGAATCGTTTCATTTTGGAGGCACTGGGTACAGCGACTTCTTTGAACAATTTTTTGGAACACGCCGTAGTGGTAGCTCTGGAAGTCGCTCTCAGAGTGGATTTGGAGGAATGCCTCAACGTGGCAGTGATATTGAGGCTGATCTTCTGGTTACCCTGGAAGAAGTGCTCCATGGAGCGACACGCCAAGTTTCTTTTCGAAAAGCTGGTTCTGAGAAATTGCAAACCTACACGGTTAAGATTCCTCAAGGCGTCCATGAAGGGCAACGTATTCGACTTGCAGGACAAGGGGGATCAGGCGGACCACAGGGAACTCCTGGAGATCTCTACCTCTGCATCAAACTCCAACAGCATCCTGATTTTTATTTTGAAGGAAGCGATGTTTACTACGATCTGGAAATTCCCGCTTGGCAAGCTGTACTTGGCGGTGAATTAACGATTCCAGTTCCCGAAGGCCGCGTGAAATTAAAAATCCCTGCAGGAACTGAAAGCGGAAAAAAATTTAGAATCCCTCACAAAGGCCTTCCCAGCGGAGGTAGCAATCGAGGTGACTTTTTTGCTGTGGTGACCATTAAGATTCCCACCACTCTCTCAGCCGCAGAGAAAGCTGCTTGGGAGCAGTTACGAATGGCGCAGAGTTAACCTGAGTTCCGCAGTTGTGAATGGCGATCTTTCGCAATAGACTCAGCCTCAAAACATTTTCCAAACCTCTTATGTATGACACATACACCGCAGGCTTTTGAAAATAATTTTGAAACCAAGTCCTTACAAAATATCATCCACCCCAACTGCGAAATTCAGGTTAAAATGGAAGAAATAGCCACAAAAGAACTCAAAGAAAAAGGCACATTATTTTTTTAAAATTAGCTAATTATTCCGCTGACACCGCTGACATTTTTTGTTTGGCATCTTTGTGTTTCTTTGTGTTCTTTTGTGGCTATTCATTTTTTTCTGCCATCCCTTCTATCGCTTCCATTCCTGTTAATTCTTTTTTTGGGAAATACGTTGGCAGAGATGTTTGATGAAGCTCATTGATAGCTCCCAATGCCTTAGTGAGAGACTCTATTTCATCAGCTCGATGAGATGCTGTCAGTGTAAGGCGAAGGCGCGCAGCTCCTCGAGGGACCGAAGGGTAGCGAAGTGCTGAAAGGAAAAATCCACCTTTCAAAAGTTCACAAGAGGTAGCAAGTGTCTTTTTTTCATCTCCAATAATTAGTGGAAAAATGGCGCTAACTGGTTTAGTGGGCCAAGAAGCAAGCTTTGTAAAATAATGAATATTTTGCCAGAGCTGTTGTGCGAGTGTTTCTCCTTCTTGGGAATTAATAATCCGTAAAGCTGCTCGTGCCGCTGCAATAGAAGAAGGTGGGGCAGCTGTCGTATAAATAAAGCTACGAGCACGGTGCAACAAATAGTCAATCAGGCACCGCGAAGCGCAGAGGTAGCCACCAGTAGCACCCATGGCTTTACTCATTGTGCCCATTTGAATTTCTACATGCTGGGAAAGACCGAGTTCTCCAATTAGGCCGCCCATTCGTTTTCCAGCAAGACCACGAACGCCTATAACATGAGCTTCATCCACAAAAAGCAGAGCGCCATAACGCTCCTTTAAGGCTACTATTTCGCGCAAAGGAGCCACATCTCCATCCATACTAAAAGCGGATTCCGTAACGATTAAAATGACTCCTTGAGGAAATTTCTGGCGTGCCCAACGAAGCTGTTTTTCCAAATGCTCTAAGTCGTTGTGATGAAAAATACGCAACGTTGCTTTGCTTGCTCTAGCCCCATCAATAAGGCATGCATGAGCTAATTTGTCTAAAATGATGATATCACCATGCTCCAGCAATACGGAAAGCGCCCCTGTAGCAGCAGCAAAGCCTGTTGGAAACAAGAGTGCTGCTTCTTGATTGGTAACTGCTGCTAGTTCTTCTTCCAACGCTGCATGTTCTTTGCTCGTGCCACAGACAAGTCGTGAGGCAGTAGCCCCAAATCCAAACCGCTTCATCGCCTCTTGGGCGGCATAACAAAGTTGGGGATGGCTTGCTAAGCCCAAATAATCACTCGAAGAAAAATTACATAACTCTTGATCACCAACCAAAAGATGACCCCTTCTCACCCTCTCTATCACCGCAGGAGAGCGCCATAACTTTTTTTCTTTTATCCTACCTAGCTCGGCTGAAAGGCGTTCTTGTAGCTGGATCATTTTGATTCCAGCAATATGCGAAGAACAGCAGGCCCTTGATAAATAAAGGCTGTGTAAATCTGTAATAAAGTCGCTCCTGCCCTCAAGCGCTCTTGAGCTGAAACTGCATCGTGAATACCTCCACAGGCAATGACAGGAAGCGTTGTCTGTTGACGAATCCTCTGGAGTACTTGGAGAGAGCGAGATTGCAAAGGAACTCCGCTGAGTCCTCCTGTTTGATCTTGATTAGCACGGATACTAGAGTGATCCAGCGTCGTGTTGGTCGCGATGAGCCCAGCAAGTTTTTCCTCTTCGGCAAGCTCTAGGATACTGACCAAATCTTCCTGGGTAAGGTCCGGTGCAACCTTGATAAATAGAGGAACAGAGGGCGACCCCTCCCAATCACGCAATGTTTTGATAATGGTGGCTAAGGCTGTTTTGGCTTGTAAGTCGCGCAACCCTGGCGTGTTGGGAGAGCTAACATTAATCACATAGTAATCACCAAGACCATGAAGCTCACGAAAGCTTGCAAGGTAATCCTGAGCAGCCTCTTCAAGTGGCGTGATGCGTGATTTGCCAATATTGATCCCCACTGGAATACGAGGCCATTTCCCTTGTGACCTCATAAAATTAAGGCGATGAGCAACAGCAGCCGCTCCCTCATTATTAAATCCCAGACGGTTGATGAGGGCTTCTTGTTCTGGAAAACGAAAAAGTCGTGGCTTGGGATTGCCTGGTTGCGCGTGGGCCGTAATGGTTCCAATTTCGACAAATCCAAAACCAAGCGCTTCCCAAGCCAAAAGAGCCACGCCATTTTTGTCCATCCCTGCTGCAAGTCCAATAGGATGAGAAAATTCAATGCCAGCAAGAGTGCGAGGAAGGAGAGGCATTTCTCCTGCAAGTCCATTTGTGATTTTTTTTAAAAACCAAGGAGCTCCGGAAGCTACTTTGAGTGCGGTTAAGACTGCCTCATGTGCTTTTTCTGGATCGAGTTGAAAGAAAAAAGGACGAAGGATTTTTTGGTAGAGCACGGCAGAAAAGAATTGTTAAACCTAAAAAAGTGAATCGAAATGGGAAATATGGCGTAAGGAGTTGGTTCTAATAGGGTTTTTCAATCGGTGCAGCGTACCTTAAGCTATAGCTTGCTATGGCGCTCCTTTTTATACGTAAGCTTGCGATTGAAAAAACTTTTTCAGGTCGAGTATATTGCGTCAGATTTTCTGTTTCCATTCACGTTTTTAGGTTAAGCAATCAACGATACTCGGTGACGGTTAGAAGTTGAAGTTGAAGTTTTGATCAGAATCAGACCTTGCTTCCAAAGAAAGAAGGACTACGAGTGCCTCCTTGAGGTCCGTCTGGAGGATTTTCAACCAGAAACTATTTTCCAATGCAAAAGTTTTGAAAAATTTCTCCCAAGATTTCTTCCGTGCTAACGGCTCCGACAACGTTGCCAACTTTCTCAAGAGCGGCATGCAGTTCTACTGCCAAAAGTTCGAGAGCTTCCTTTTGATCGATGATGTTAAGCGCCCTTTCAGTCGCTTGCAAAGCTTCTTGTAAACACGCTTGATGGCGTTTGTTAATGGCAACTGAGGAAGAAATAGATTCGATAACCACCTGATTTTTATTAGTCACTTGCTCAATAATACGACTGATTAATAAATCGATACCCTCCCCTGTAACGCAGGAAATAAGGATCGCAGTAGGGTGGCGCTCTTTTACAACGGTACAGTCTAGAAGAAGATCCATTTTGTTAAAAACAAGCAACTCTCCCTCTTTGATAGGCACAATGGGTTCTTTAAAAAGCATGGCATCGACAAGATGGAGACAAAGCTCCGAGGCATGAGCCGAGCGCTGGGCTCGTAGCACTCCTTCTTGCTCAATAAGGTCCTCCGTGGCACGAAGACCAGCAGTATCAGTGAAACGAAACGGGAAGCCGCCCAGTACCATTGATTCCTCTAAAGTGTCGCGCGTGGTCCCTGGAATAGGGCTGACAATGGCACGCTCCATGCCAAGGAGGTAGTTGAGAAGACTCGATTTTCCGGCATTGGGAGCTCCGCAAAGTGCTACCGAGATTCCTTCGCGTAGCAGGCGTCCCTCTTCTGCGGTAGCGAGGAGTTCTTGAAGATGCTCCCCAATTTTTGCAATGCGAGAGCGTAAGAGTTCTCCCGTTTCTGGGGCAATGTCCTCTTCGGGAAAATCTAAAAATGCTTCGAGATGCGCCATTGCTGCAAGGAGCTCCTTGCGTAAGAGCGTGATCTCTTGACCCAGTCGCCCAGAGAGCTGTTCCATGGCACTGCGCTGAGACCGCTCTGTTTGAGAAGCAATCAAATCCATCACCGCCTCGGCTTGCGTGAGGTCCATTTTGCCGTTGAGATAAGCTCGTTGCGTAAACTCTCCAGGCCGTGCAATGCGCGCGCCCGAGAGTAGCAAAACTTCCAAAATGCGTGCGCTGATGCGGACTCCTCCATGACAACTGATTTCCACAAGATCCTCTCCAGTGTAACTGCCAGGGGCACGAAAGAGCGTGAGCAGCACCTCATCGATCACCTCACTTTGATGGACAATTTTTCCAAAGTAGCAGCGATGGGACTCCATTAGCGATGGCTTTTTTTTCCCCTGAAAGAGGGCTTCCGCAATGGCAATAGCCTCCGTTCCAGAAAGGCGCAAAAGCGCAATCGCTCCTTGGCCTGGAGCTGTGGCAATAGCGGCGATGGTGTCAGTCATGAAGCTTAAAGTAAAAAGTTGAAATGCTGCTACAAAGAGGCAGCAACCCCAAACAACTTCCGCTTCCCAATCAATTCAGCCACCTCGGGCGGGACCATCTTTTTCCAACTCTCGTCACGGTTTTTAATTTTGTTAATGACAGTGAGGGATTGAATTCCCAGGTAGTCAGGATGGCAGCTGTTAACCGAAATGATGAAATTGTTGGAGAGTAAGTATTCGTAGAGGTCTTTTAAGTGAGGCTGGATGGGAAAAGAATTAGCCTCGAGTAAATTTCCTTGTTCATCCAGCGTAGGATAGACGTAAAGCTGAACCCCTTTTTTGAAAAGCCGTCCCAAACCTTCTAAAATTCCGCCTTCCAGTTTCGTATAATATTTTTCATCAAAAATTTCGTATAGACTTGGAATCCCCAATGGAAGGCCAATATTTTTAGTGGTATAGCGGGTGAGGTATTGGATAAGGCGGTAAAATTCGCCATAATTGGAAATAAGAACGGTGCGCCCTAACGCACTGAGCATATCGATGCGGTCCATAAAATCTTGATGATCGAGTGCTCCTTCTCTCAACAAATTAGACATGGTAATCTCCATGAGGATTTCTGGCTGTTGGCCGGCAAGCTGTTCGTTTTTCAAAAACATCTTTAGGGAGCAATCCAGCATGTCATTGGCCAGAAGTGTCACCGGACGGAAGCTACCTCGTTCCACGAGCAAAGGCTTATTATGAAATTTGTCCGCAGCCTGGATCACATCTCCATCAGCATTAAAAAGGACCGCCTGTGCCAGGCCTTGGGTTACGAGTTCTAGACACATGATCCGATTGTCAACCATCTTAAAATCAGGGCCTGCAAAGCGAATCATATCAATTTCAACCCGTAGAGGGGTGAGATCATCGATCAATGATGCAATAAAAGCAGTAGGATCTTTTCTTAAGAAAAAAGCGCCGTAGATAAGATTGATGCCGACAATTCCCAGAACCTCTTGTTGATCAATATTTTCAGCATCAAGCAACCGGACGTGCAGGATGATTTCATGAGGCTCGCCCAGTGGCGCTGTCTGAAAACGAATCCCCATCCAACCGTGAGACTCCTTATTCGATTTATAGGAACGAGCAGCTACTGTGTCAGCAAAAGCAAAGAACGTACGCCATGAGCCACTCTTTTCGTTTAATCGTTGGATGAGTAATTGGTACTCATGATCGAGCATGGTGTTAAGGCGCTCACGACTCACATAGCGACCGCAACGTCCATAAATTGCATCCGAAAAGGCCATGTCATAAGCCGACATTGTTTTAGCAACGGTACCAGAGGCTCCTCCTACGTGGAAAAAACGGCGAGCGACCTCTTGCCCTGCTCCTATTTCAGCAAATGTCCCATAGATCGAAGGATCCATATTGATCTGAAATGCTTTTTTATTTCCTTGGAGTTCGAAGGGGTTGGGCATGGTAAATAGGCTAAAGGCTAAAAGTGAAAGGCCGAAGAGCCAGGGCTATATCTTATAACGAGAGTAATGAGAACGCAGTCTTTTCCTGAAAAGATCACGTCAATTTTGTGTAATTTCTAAGTAATTTGACTATATGAGGGTGTCTTGAAAATGAATAAAATTGATGCAGTACCAGGAGCGAAGCGCACAGACCCGCAGTGTATATGGACATACTCGAGGACGCGAGCACTGGAGCGACACCGTAATGCGCAATTTTAGTCTTTTCAAGACACCCTCTATAACTCAATAGCTTCCTTTATTCGTTTTATAAGCATATTCAAAGATTTTGCTTGAATATGACATCCTGGTAGAGAAGGAACAGACGCGACAAAAAAAACCTTCTGAATCACGTTCAATAATAACATTGAATTCATTTCTTTTATTCATAGCTCAAAAATAACAAGAAACCTCCTAACTACCAATGTCATTTATTTTGCGATGACAAAGCTGCCTCCAGCCTTCTTTTTAGGCCTTCAAATGAGCCGTTGCTAAAAATAACCACGATTTCTTTAGGCTTCAAGAGTGATTGAAGCTTACGCACAATCTCCTCCACAGAAGGTTCATAAAAAGCTTCTTTACCTAGGGGACGAAGTTCTTCGGCGAGACGTTCTGGATTGAGGCGTTCCCCTTCTGCTAGTAAAGAAGCTCGAGCAACGCCACCAATGATAACACCATCAGCAGCAGCAAAGGCCGAGGGCAATATTTCTTGAAAAACAGCGCGACGCGAGGTGTTACTGCGCGGTTCAAAAAGAGCCCAGATTTTTGTGGTAGCGCCAAAGCGAGCGCGTACCCCTTCGAGCGTTTGGCGAATGGCTGTAGGGTGATGGCCAAAATCATCGATGAGGATGATTCCATGAGGGAGTGTGACTATTTCTTGACGGCGCTTGACTCCTTGAAAAGAGAGCAATGCCTTTTGCAGTGTTGGAATGGGAATGCCATAAAAATGAGCTGCAGAAAGAGCCATTGCGGCATTACGAATATTGTGTTCTCCCATCATGGCTATTTCAAAAGAATGGCCCAGGAGCTGAAATCCAGAAAGCCCTTCACGTTGCCATACCTCGGTAATGCGATGACTTACATTTTCGGAAAACCCAACTTCGATAACAGGGGCAAATACTTTTTGGGCAACGTCGCAACAGTTTTGATCATCTCCGTTAAGTAAAATCATTCCTTCCGAGGGAACCAGCTGTAGCAAGCGCCGGAAGCTAAGCTTGATTTCATCTAGGTTGGCAAAGATATCGGCATGATCAAATTCGATATTATTGATCACCACAAGCTCGGGCAAGTAGTGTAAAAATTTGGAGCGCTTGTCAAAGAAAGCTGTGTCATATTCATCTCCCTCCAAAATCACATGGCGCGATTTTTTTGGATCTCGAAAACAAGCCCCCTGGGCGAGGTTGTTGGGAATGCCCCCAATCAAATAAGAAGGGTTTTTTTCGGCTACTTCAAAAATCCAAGCTAACATCGAAGAAGTCGTTGTCTTGCCATGAGTTCCTGCCACGACAAGATTGTGTCGACCATGCAAAAACTGTGTGCGGAGCAGCTCTGGAAGCGAAGTGTAGGGGAGCTTGCCATTGAGAACGGCTTCGACCTCCACGTTGCCACGGGAAAGCGCATTGCCAATGACGATGAGGGTGGGCTGCTTAGGAAGGTTCTCTGGAGAGTATCCCTCAAAAATGGGAATCCCTTGTGCTCTCAAAAAATCAGAAATCGGTGGATAGGTTTTGGCATCCGATCCAGTGACTTTCCATCCTTGCTGTTGTAAGGCTGCTGCAACGGCTCCCATAGCGGTGCCGCAGATGCCGATGAAGTGAATATGTTGAGAAGAGTTCAAGGTAGTTTAGAAATTTAATGGTTTTGTTTTAGTTCTATCTCAATTTGTTCAATACTGGGCAGACTTGTTTCAAGTTCTTTTGGGAGAACTTCCGTCAATAGATACTCCGAAATACCTATTGGGCTGCTAATATTACGCAAAGAGTATTCAGCAACAATACGGTTGTGTTTTTTACATAATAACAAACCAATCGTTGGGTGATCTTGAGGGTGCTTTAATTCAGTATCTACGGCTGCAAGATAAAAATTAAGCTGTCCTGTATATTCTGGTTTAAACGCTGTTGCTTTAAGCTCGACAACAACATAGCAACGCAGCTTGAGGTGATAAAATAACAAGTCGATGAAAAAGTCTTCTCCGCCTATTTCTACATGAATTTGATGGCCAACAAAAGAAAAGCCAGTGCCAAGCTCTAATAAAAAACGAACAATCTGATCGACGAGTGCGTTTTCAATGCTTCGGTCATTTGCATGTTGGCTTAATCCTAAAAAATCAAAAACATAAGGATCTTTGAGAACTGCAGTAACCAAGTCAGATTGAGGAGCAGGCAATCGCTGAGAAAAATTGCTAATAGCTTTTCCTTCACGTTCAAATAAACCTGTCTCAATTTGCATGCCCAATACATTGCGAGACCAGCCATGCTCTATCGTTTTTATAGCATACCATTCACGGGCAGTTAGAGAAGGGACCTGCGTTAGCAAAACAATATTATGAAACCATGGCAATTGGTCAGCAGGCTGCTGACCAATTTTGCATTCGGGATATGCTTCCGCAAATCGGCGCATATATTTTAAATTTGAAGGAGAGAAACCTTTCATTTCTGGAAAGGCTGCTCGCAGATCTCTGGCCAATCGATCGATGACTTTTGTTCCCCATTTTTGTTGTTGCTGTTTTTCTAAAATGGAGTGGCCTATCTCCCAGTAAAGTTTGATTAACTCGCTGTTAACAGACTGAACAGCACGCATTTGCTTTGTTTGAATACGCTGCTTGAGATTGCCTAACCACGTGGTATAGGCAGTTTCATTTTTGCTTACTTTATGGAGATCCATTTTTTATTTTGTGACGTTTTCAAGGAGTTCATGAAAATTTTAACCGTAATAGTGAAACCTGCATTGCAAGATAATCAAAGCGCCATTTTAACAACGACAAACTAAGCGATCAGATGCAGAGAATTCTGTCAATTTCTTGTGGTTGTAATAAACCCTCCCGCTTTTTGAAACTTGACAAGGCTCGGAGCGCTCTATAATAGGACGCCTATGCCACGCTATCTCGATCCTAAGAACGATTTTATTTTTAAAAGAATTTTTGGGCACCATCCCGAGCTGCTCAAGAGTTTTCTCAATGCCATCTTACCGCTGCCAGAGGATTGTGTGATCGAAAGCCTTACGTACCTTCCAACTGAAAATGTTCCTGAGGTTCCTGTACTCAAATACTCCATTGTTGATGTCCGTTGCCTCGACAATCATGGACGACACTTTATTGTGGAGATGCAGTTGCAATGGACCGGTGACTTCATTAAACGGATGCTGTTTAACTCAGCGACAACATATGTCCGGCAACTTGAAAAAGGAAAAGAATACGCAGACTTAAGTCCGGTCTATGGATTAGCTTTGCTAGATACTAAATTCGATCAAAGTGAAGAGTGGTTTCATCACTATCAGATGCGGCACGCTGTTGATAACAATAAAACGCTAGACGATATTCAGCTTGTCTTAATTGAACTGCCCAAGCTCAAGCCTGCAATTATTACCCAAAAAAAACTGGCAATTTTATGGCTCCGTTTTTTAAAAGAGATCAATGAACGAACCCAGGAGGTTGATCCTAGCCTGCTAAGCGTAGCACCGATTAAAGAGGCCTTAAGCCTTCTTGAGATTGCTTCCTACAATGAAGCAGAATTACTGGCCTACGATCGAGAGTGGGATGCTGTTAGTTCCGAGAAAACTCTGTTGAGCGGTAGATTTGCCGAGGGTAAAGCTGAAGGCAGAGCTGAAGGACTGGCTGAAGGAGAAATGAAAACCAAGATAGAAGTGGTGCATAATCTTCATCAGCTTGGAATTTCTATAGAGCAGATTGCTATAGCGACTCATCTTTCTGCTGCAGAAATACAGAGGATTCTAAAAAAATAGTTCTTCTCGGTATCATCTTAATTTTTCCGGGGAAAATTGAGATGAGTTGAGGCTGAAACGTCATAGAGCTTTTTGGAATCTCAATAAAAGATTCCTTGGTACGGTTGTGTATGCCTTGGGAGGTTTGTTTTTTACCTCTTATAGTCAAAAATTACACAAAATTGACTTGATCTTTTCAGAAAAAGACTGCGTTCTCATTACTCCCGTTCTAAGATAGAGCGCTCTCTCTTCGGCCTTGCTTTTTCTAAAAATTTCTGCACTTCTACCATGCCTTTTTTAATTTAATACACTATAAAAGTCGCTCAAGGAACTCCTCAATGGCGTAAGTGTCTTGCCGATTTTCTGCGCAATGGCTTGTTGGAAATACGAAGTACATTACTAAATACCATTGCGAGGATTTTCTTTTGTGAAATTAAAAATGAAATGATTTTGCTCCATGCCATCAAAATTAAGAAAGAAACAGTATGAACAAGAATCAAAACAATCCTCATCGAGGAAGTAATTTTCTTGATGAAAAAAATGATACTCTTTCTTTGAAGACCTTAGTGAAGGCAGCATCTGCTCTTGGAAAAACTCTCAAAATAGAATTAGTGACCGCCTAAAATTTATGAAAATACGTATTACCATTATGCCGCAATCAGCTGTGCTTGATCCCGCGGGAGTTGCCACTGCTCATGCTTTAGAACATTTGGGATTTGCCGGCGTACATTCGGTACGCATTGGAAAGTCGATAGAACTCGATATTGCAGAGGCCACGGAAGAACAGCTTCATCAAGCCTGTCGGGATCTGCTTTCCAATCCGGTGATAGAGGATTATCATTTTGAAATTTTAAAATGATCCGCTGCGCTGTTCTTCAATTTCCAGGATCCAATTGTGATCAAGATGCTCTCATAGCAATCCGTTCTTTTTCCGGCGTGGCGGCAGAACTGGTGTGGCATCAAACTACCTCGCTGGAGGCTTTTGATCTTATCATCTTACCGGGAGGCTTCTCTTATGGTGACTATCTTCGCTCTGGGGCTATTGCTTGTTTTTCTCCTGTGATGCAAGCGGTTAAAAAAGCCGCACAGCAAGGAAAAATAATCCTTGGCATCTGCAATGGATTTCAAATTCTCTGCGAAGCTCACCTCTTGCCCGGAACTTTAATTCGCAATCGCAATCTTTTATTCCGCTGTGAGGAAACGATTCTTCGCCTTGAGAATAACGTTACTCCCTTTACACAAGCTTGTGAAAAAGGGCAGCTCTTGCGTCTTCCAATTGCTCATGGAGAAGGATGTTATGTGGCTCAGCCCGACGTTCTCCAAGAGCTCAATAATAACAATCAAATTCTTTTACGTTATGCTACAGCAGAAGGCGAGATCACCAAAGCAGCAAGTCCCAATGGGTCGTTAGAAAATATCGCTGGTATTTGTAACCGCGAAAAAAATATTTTTGGCCTCATGCCTCACCCCGAACGTGCTTGTGAAGCACTTCTCGGGAGCACAGATGGGAGGTTTCTTTTCCATTCTTTGATCACTTCATTGTCAAAAAAATGAACACCCCTCCGATTACCCCAGCTCTTATTGCTAAACATGGTTTGTCATCTGACGAATACCAAAAAATTCTCACCATCCTTGGCCGCGAACCTAGCTACGAAGAGCTGGGGGTCTTTTCGGTGATGTGGAGTGAACATTGCTCTTACAAAAACTCTCGTCCTCTCTTGCGCCAATTTCCCACGACTGGGAAAAATGTTTTAGTAAAAGCGGGAGAAGAAAATGCTGGAGTACTCGATATCGGCAACGGTTGGGCTGTGGCTTTTAAAATAGAAAGTCACAACCATCCTAGCGCTATTGAGCCCTTTCAAGGAGCAGCCACGGGCGTGGGTGGTATCATTCGCGATATTTTTACGATGGGTGCAAGACCTGCATTTTTACTCGATTCACTCCGCTTTGGCTCGATTGAAGGCGATACCCTTGCCGCTCGTGCTAATCGCCGATTATTTGCAGGGGTGGTTGCCGGTATTAGTCATTATGGCAACTGTATGGGTGTGCCAACAATTGGAGGAGAGGTCTATTTTGATAAAAGTTATGAAGGCAACCCTTTGGTCAATGCTTTTTGTCTCGGTGTCTTGCGCCACGAACAAATTGCACGTGGGGCTGCCAAGGGTATTGGCAATCCCATTTTTTATGTGGGCGCTGAAACAGGGCGAGATGGGCTTGCTGGGGCTGCGTTTGCTTCTCGGGAGCTTACGGAAGAATCCAAAGCCGATCGGCCAGCAGTTCAAGTTGGCGATCCTTTTCGCGAAAAATTATTGCTCGAAGCTTGTCTAGAATTATTGGAAAGCGGCTGTGTCGCTGGCATCCAAGACATGGGAGCAGCAGGGCTTACATGCTCCACCTGCGAAACTGCCAGCCGTGGAGGAACAGGCGTGGAAGTTGATTTGAACTTGGTTCCCAAACGCTCTAACGATTTGACTCCCTATGAGCTTTTACTGAGCGAATCACAAGAGAGGATGTTGGTCATTGTACAAAAGGGAGAAGAAGCGACCGTCCAAAAGATTTTTGAAAAATGGGAATTGCCCTACGCCTTGATTGGTCATGTCACCGATGATGGAAAAATGAGAATTCGTGCTGGATCAACGGTGGTCGTTGATGTTCCTGCGCGAGCTCTTGCTGATGAAGCCCCCCTTTATGAACGAGAGGCCGCTCCTTGGACCGCTCCTGCTCTTCTTGATCTTAAGACTGTTCCTGTTGCCGATGTGATCATGGCCTTGCATCAACTTTTTGCTCATCCAAGCATAGCTTCCAAACAATGGGCTTGGCGCCAATATGATTACATGGTGCAAACGGGAACCGTTGTGCCACCCGGCTCTGATGCCGCTGTTTTCCACCTCCGCGAAGCAGACAAATTCTTAGCAGCTACCACCGATTGCAATGCGATTTATTGTCATCTTGATCCTCGAGAGGGGGCCAAAGCAGCCGTAGCGGAAGCCACACGTAATCTTGCTTGCTCTGGAGCAATGCCCTTGGGAGTGACCGATAATTTGAATTTTGGCAATCCTTACAAACCAGAAAACTTTTTCCAACTCCGCGCTGCTGTGGAGGGAATCTCGGAAGGATGTCGTGCTTTTGATATTCCCGTAACAGGGGGCAATGTCAGTCTCTACAATGAAAGCCAGCATGGAGCAATCGACCCGACACCAACTATTGCAATGGTTGGGATCATTGAAAAAAAAGAGCAGATCACCACGCAGCATTTTAAGAATCCAGGTGATGTGATCTATCTTTTAGGCGAGCTTGGAGAGGAACTGGGTGGTTCTCACTACTTGCTGGTCGTCCACCAACGTAAGGAAGGACTTCCTCCGCGAGTTGATTTTGCAAAAGAAAAGGCGCTGCAAAACCAGCTTCTTTCTTTAATTAAAAGTGGCTTGGTGCAGAGCGCTCATGATTGTTCTGAAGGAGGGCTTGCGGTAGCCTTGGCAGAATCGTGCTTTGCGAGAGCTCAACAAGATAGCAAGGCGCTCCTGGGTGCCACCATTGATCTAGGCACCACTGGCCTTCGGCCTGATGTGGCTCTTTTTAACGAATCTCAAGGACGCATCCTCTTTTCTGCACGTCCAGAAAATGCTACTGCCATCGAGGCTACTCTCCAAGCCGCAAAGCTCCCTTTCCAACGCCTTGGTATCGTCACAACAGCAGAGGAAATTGTTATCCAACTCAATGGAGAGAAATATCAATGGATGACCCGCAACCTACATCACACCTGGTCAACAGCTATTCCACACATGATGCAGGGGTAGTTCAAAGCAACGATTGCGGATCGACATCAATGGTAACAACAATTCCCTTGGGTGAGGGAAGAGACTTAAGAGCTGAATGGACTAGTCTCTGCATGGTCTTGATGGAGGGGCTTCGTAAAGCAAGATGAAAACGATATTGCCCATGTGTTTTTTCCAAAGGAGCAGGAACGGCTTCACCTACATGAATTGAAGAAGCAGCCCCGTTTTGAAATTTTTTTGCTAGAACCGCTGCGTGAAGAGCAACAGCTTCACGCAATACACCTCTGACTTGAAGCAAGATCATTCGTTGAAAAGGAGGATATCCAAACTGTTTTCGAAACTCCATTTCTTGCTCAAAAAACCCATGATAGTCGTGGTGACGTGAAAATTGAATAGAGGGACTTGTTGGTGTGAATGTTTGAATCATCACCTCTCCTTCACGATCACCGCGTCCAGCACGCCCCGCCACCTGTGTTAGAAGCTGAAATGTTTTTTCTCCTGCACGAAAATCGGGAGCGTGCAAGCTGGTATCAGCATTGATAATACCAACCAAGGTAACATTTGGAAAATCGAGCCCCTTAGCAATCATCTGAGTTCCAATAAGAATATCAATATGGCGAGCCCTAAATTGTTGAAATATTTCTTGATATGATTTTTTATGGCGCATTGTATCAGCATCCATCCGAAAACTACGTGCTTGAGGAAATGCTTGTCGGACGGCGGCTTCGACGCGTTGCGTCCCAACCCCTGAATAAAGAATTTCGGTACTACGGCACTCAGGACAGGCTGTGGGTGGCTTTTCAATATGGCCACAGAGATGACAGATAAGTTTTTCCGTAACGCGATGAAACGTTAAGGACAAACTGCAATGTGGGCATGTAGAGGCTGTTCCACATTGTGGGCAAAGAAGAGCGCTGGAAAAACCGCGCCGATTTAAAAAAAGAATAATTTGTTCAGAACGCTCCAAGCGTAATTCTATCGCTTTGCGCAGCGGAAAAGAGAGAACGCTGTCAGCTCCTTTTTGTTTCCCTTGCAAACGGAGGTCGAGAACGCGCACGAGAGGCATTTTTTGTTGATCAGCACGTTGCGGAAGTTCTAGCAAATGATATTTTTTAAGACGCGTATTTTGATAACTCTCGAGCGAAGGGGTCGCGCTTCCCAAAATGATGACGCATTGCTCATAGTGGGCACGCATGACAGCCACATCACGCGCGTGATAGCGTGGCGTTTCCTCTTGTTTGTAGCTTGTCTCGTGCTCTTCATCGACAATGATGAGACCGAGATTTTGCAAAGGAGCAAAGATGGCACTTCGTGCTCCAATGACCACACGAGCCTCACCATGATACAAACGCAGCCATTCATCATGACGCTCCCTTTGAGAAAGATGACTGTGGAGTACAGCAATCAGTTTTCTCTCTCGCGTGGACTCTAATCGTGCTCGAAAGCGCTCTACTGTTTGTGGAGTAAGCGCAATTTCGGGAACCAAAACAATAACGGATTTGTCCAGGGAAAGCGCTTGCTCCATAGCGCGTAGATAAACTTCGGTTTTTCCACTGCCCGTCACGCCATGAAGCAAGAAGGGCTTTGGCGCTTGCTGAGAATGTTCCCGTTTTGTAAGTTCCTCACAAAGGAGCTGGACGACGTGCTCTTGATCTCGATTGAGCTTAGGAATAGGACTAGGGAGTAACTCTTCTCCAGCAAAGAGATCAGATTCTATGGGCTGCTCCTCAATAGCGATCCATCCCGCGTTCATTAGTCCTTTTAGTGAGGCTGAAGAAGCTTTCGTTTTTTCTAATAGCAACGAAAGCTCTTTTTTTTCTTGCGCAAGAAGCATCTCTTCAAGAATGGCTTTTTGCTTGGGAGCCCTCTTACCAAGAGCCTCTAGAGTTGCCGCTGTCGGTTTTTTTAATAAAGAAACAAGGCGCTTTTTTTTTGCTGCTAACGAATCATTGCGAATAGTAGGAGGCAAGATTGAACGCAAGACTGCGTCCAAAGAAGTGCAGTAATAATCAGCAATCCAATGTGCTAATTTCATGAGAAGAGGAGAAAGAAGCGGTTTGTTTTCTTCCTCCATCGTTGCATGATCAATGACAGCAAGGATCGGTTTGATTCCAGAAAACGAACAAGCCGAGTGCAACGATAAAACAACTCCCATGGCTTCTTTCCCTCTCAAAGCGACGCAAACGCGGCTTCCTACAAGAATGCGAGACGCCAACTCTTTTGGAACTGCATAGTCAAGTTGGGTTCCTTGGGTGCGATCAATCAGAATACGGGCGTAACCGCTACCATGCAGCGGTAGTTCGCAGTTGGCAGTTAACAGTTGACAGTCGCTTCGCGGTGTTCGGAACTTGTAGTACAAAAAATTTTTAAAATAAAAACATTTTTTCTCTTCGGAGACTAGCGAACGAGAAATAATGTAAGTTTTCTCAAAAACGATCGAAAGATTCTGCGAACTGCCAACTATGAACTACCGCCTCTCATCGCTGCGGGATGAGAATGGCTAGGGAGGGAATCGAACCCCCGACACGAGGATTTTCAGTCCTCTGCTCTACCGACTGAGCTACCTAGCCGATTCTGAAAGAGGGATAAACTTAAAGAGTTTTTTTTTGTGGAGCAAGCTGCAAAATAGCGAAGAGTCTATGAGAGGGTGTCTTGAAAAGACTAAAATTGCGCATTACGGCGTCGCAGGGAGGTACGTCATTCCCGCGAAGGCGGGAATCGCGTCCTCGAGTATGTCCATATACACTGCGGGTCTGTGCGCTTCGCTCCTGGTACTGCATCAATTTTATTCATTTTCAAGACACCCTCTGAGTAAGAGGTGAAGAGTGTAAAAATAACTGCGAAATGATTCTTTACTCTTCACTGCCCTCTAAACTATTTGTTTCGTAGCTTCCAGCATAGGAGCTTAGTAAACAGCGGGATCTAGCTAAAATACAACCCCCATTTGAGCGCCTAACACCAGTGCATTAGCAATAGAAGCGCTTCCACCAGGGTTGATGACCCACTGTATATCTGGCTGAAAATAAGCAAATTTCGTGAGCAAGATGCGATAGCCACCTTCATAAACAAGTTCATACGTTCGATTTCCATTACCAGCAGCTTCCTGGACGCCTGCGTAGCTTGTGCTGAAATTTCCATAAGCTGCGCCAAAGATAGTGAGGTCTTCGCTGCGACCAGGAATAAGGCCGGTATAAATAGCGCCAGCATTGACTTGAAAGGGGAGCAAAGAAATATTTTGTTGTGGACTCAAGGCACAAGCTGACCAAAGTACTAATCCTTTGTCGCTAGTGGGTTCAGGCCGATAGACTGTTTGATCGGCATGCCAATAGAATCCGTAGGCATTGGGTATTTGAAGGGTGCTGTTAAATTGAGAATACTCCATACTCGAGTAATATCCGCCCATCCAATAATGACCTTGAAATCCTTTAATTACGCTAGCAGGAAGATTAGTGCGGGAACCCGGTGGTTTTACAAAGAGATCACGAGCCTCTTTCATTTTATTAGTAGGTTGTGCTCGATGAGAAAAAGAGGACTTAAAAAATTCTGGAGTCCATTCGTATTGACTGAAAAGCATTACTCCATTACTGGGATAAAAATTCCAATTAAGGCCATTAGTGGAAGGTTGAGGTACGGCTTGATAAACGCCGAGCTTCAAGAGCATGTCAGCAGGAAGCTTCGCTTTTAAATAACTTCCCCAGGTAGCATTGGGGCAAACAGAGGCTCGGCTATTGACCGGCACAGCTTGGATCATGCCATCAATTCCATTATTCATATACAGCCAATAAAGAGGAGAGGTCTCAAAATCGTCTCCCACAGCAATACGCCCTATCTTAAGGCTGACTCGATCATTCCAAAAATCTTGTTGGTAAGAGAGCTGATACCAATGGATGGTAGGTCCTCCATAAATCTGCTGGACGGTAAATGCGTTGCGAATATTTTGCTGCGAAAGATTGGAGCCATCACGTTGGATCGCACTCACCATGAAATAACCACCATGCCATCCAAAAAGTTTTTCTGTTTCCACAAGACACGCAAAAGCAAAGCTATCTGTGTAAGTAAACCCACCGGGACTTTTTCCGCCGACAGGATTGCCAGCCATATCAGCGGTGTAAGTAATCGAAGGCCCTACTCCTTTTGATTCCAAGCTCTCTCGCCAGCCAAACCAATTTCCCGAAGCACGTTCATACTCCATGATGGTATGAGGCACATCTGCAATGGTGTTGTAAGGAGAATTTTCTGATAGGTTGAGGCCATTGGTCGTAGAGAGCAGAGCAGCTTGAAGAGACGTTGAAAAGCAGAGTACTGTTGCTGTAAAAAAATGAAGAGGGCGCATGATCAGTGCTAAATTATTTTTTTTGATTAGCCGAAGGCCTTACTATAGCCTAAAGCCTTTAGCCTATAGCCTACAGCCTTTCTATCAATATGAGTTTTTCAATGTACTTTCTCCTCATTGGCGTGCCTCTTCTCTTAGGTCTTTGGGCACAACTGCGCGTTAGTTCTGCTTTTAATCGTTACAAAAAAATCGGCGTTAGCTCTGGATTTACCGGAGCAGAAGTAGCACAAAAAATAATCGATGCGGCTGGATTACAGGATGTCTCCATCCTTCCAGCAGAAGGGATCATGAGCGATCATTACGATCCCTCTAAAAAGTGCTTACATCTTTCCTCTGATGTTTTTTATGGCAACTCGATTACTTCGGTAGGTGTTGCTGCACATGAGTGTGGTCATGCACTTCAACATCAGGCCGATTATGGGCCTTTAAAATTGAGAACACTGCTAGTTCCTGCCACTCAATTTTCCTCAAAACTTCTCCCTTTTGTGATTCTTGGAGGATTCTTTTTTCATCTGGCAAATTTAATCACACTTGGAATTGCTTGTTATGCGGTTCTTGCCGTTTTTCAATTAATAACCTTGCCTGTAGAATTTGATGCTTCTTCTCGCGCTAAAGTAACATTGAAAAAAATGGGCATCATCCAATCATCAGGTGAGATTAAAGGTGTCGATGCTGTTCTTGATGCCGCTGCTTGGACCTATATTGCAGCTTTTGTAGCAGCCATTGGAAATTTGATTTACCTCATGATGATCCGGCGTGAACAACGTTAGAGCGCATATCTTTCTCGGATGAATTTTAGCTTTATTTATTTTTGGGCCAAAGCCCGAAGATCCCTCAAAACCAAACTACAAGCACTCAAACTTCTTCATAGACATGTCTTTTTTGACTCAACCTCCAGTTGTTCTCTCTATTGCTGGTTCTGATTGCTCTGCAGGAGCTGGCATTCAAGCCGATCTCAAGACGTTTAGCTCTTTTGGTTGTTATGGCCTCACGGCAGTAACCTGTATTGTTGCCGAGATTCCTGGAAAAGTTGTTTCTATTCAACCGATCGAACCAAAGATTGTGAGGGATCAGATTGCTCTTCTTTTTAAAACATATCCTATAGCCGCTTTTAAGACCGGAATGCTCTTTTCAACTCCTATTATTGAGGTGTTGGCGGAAGTCCTTGGTGAACTCAAATCCCCCCCTTTACTTGTTATCGATCCCGTCATGATTGCTAGTAGCGGTGATTCTTTACTAACTCCAGATGCTATCAATGCTTATTACCATCATCTTTTTCCAAGAGCTTCCTTAATCACGCCCAACCTTGATGAATTGACCTTCTTAGCGGGAGGTATAAAAATACCACGCTCTCTTGAAGAGATGGGGCAGCTGGGACTTCACCTTATGAAAAAAATCAACAAACCACTTTTACTTAAAGGGGGGCACCTTAAGCAAAAAGAAGCGACAGACCTTTTGCTTATGCCTGACGGAAGCGAAGAACTATTTTCAGCTCCCTTTTTTAAAAATGCAGAAACGCATGGGACTGGATGTACCTACTCTGCAGCCATTACAGCAGGACTTGCCAAAGGCAACTCACTTTCAAGGGCCATCAGCGAGGCTAAGTCCTTCATTACCCAAGCCATCATCAATACCCATCAATGGGGTGAGGTGAGAGCCTTGAAACAGACTCGTTAGGTAGCGCTCGAACACTTTTACTTTTTAGAGCATCATTAAAAAAATTTGCAGTCGATGCAGTGCCAGGAGCTGAGAGGGTGTCTTGAAAATGAATAAAATTGATGCAGTACCAGGAGCGAAGCGCACAGACCCGCAGTGTATAGGGACATACTCGAGGACGCGAGCACTGGAGCGACGCCGTAATGCGCGGCTAGAGAATTTTTTAATATGCTCTAAATCCAAACAACCTTGGCTTCAAGAGCCATGAGTCCAGGAACTAATTTTCGCAACGCCTCGCCATAGGCATCCAATTGAGGTTGATAAAAAAGTCGTTTCTTTTCTCTTTCCTCATTCCGTTGAGGTGCTGTTTTAAAATCAATAATCGTCCCTATAACTCCTGCTGGCGTGCTATGGAGAACGACTCGGTCAAAGGTTCCAGTAAGGAGTTCTCTTTTTTCAGAAAGAACAACAGCAAAAGAACGTTCTCGCCAAACCTGTAATGACATTTCTTTTTCCGGATACTGACCCCAAAAAGTAGCACGTTGAAAAACAGCTTTTAATTCGTGCTCCCTCTGAAATCGCTCTAAGAGGTCTTTTGCAGAATACAAGGTTTTTTGAAAAGGAAAACGATCAACAAGAAGTGATGCCCAGCTTTCAGCAGTTGGGAGTTTTTCCTCGAGCCATTCTATCTCTGCAAGAAGAGCATGCTTGAGGATACCTTCCTTGCGCACAGCACTATCATAAAATTGCTGAGCAAGTGAAGTGTCTTTAGAGTTGTTTTCTTGAGTAGGGGAACGTAAGGAAAGTTTTTTGAGAGGAGCTGTTTTACATTCCAGTGTCGGCACAATTTCCCGAGGGAGTGTCGCTTGTTGATGAGCTTGTTTTTGTTCACGCCATGATTTTCCTGTAGCATGATGAGCTTTTAAGCCAGAAGCTCGTAACCATTGAGCAATGCTTTTTTTGGAAGAATTAGAAGAGGGTAAAATAACCAGATCAAGATAAGAAATAGCGCGCGTCATACCGACATAGAGCAAGCTGAGTGCCTCCGCCCATTGCTCCTGGTGAAGTTCTTCCAGCTGTTTTTTCCTTCCTTGTAACGCCATCATCTCTTGGGAAGTTTGAATAAAAAAAACACCATGGTTATCTCGATGGAGACGTAATCTCTCATGAGCACCAGCAAAAATATTGGTATCGAGATCCATTAAAATAACGCTTTCAAATTCTAGTCCTTTGGAAGCATGGATACTTAAGACGCGCACCCCTTGATTTAATGGGCTTTCAATGCGTTGGTGACGCACTTGCTCTACAAAATCTGAAAGCGTTTTTGTTATTTCAAAACGATGAGCCATACTCACCAGTTGTTGAAGTCTTTCTCGCTCATAGCTGCTGCAAGCCTCATAAAAAGAGGGAATAACGATCCAGGCACGTAACATTTTTGGAAGACCTTGTGTCATTATTTGTTTTCTTAAAGCAAGAGGGGAATCGTTGAGCACTATCGCAAGAGGAGAACAAGTGACATGCTCATAAGTAGCACTGTTTCCTGGATGATCGATCCAGGAAAGAAGCGAAAGAAGCACTTCGACAGCAAGTGTATCAGCAAGAGGATTTCCTCCTTCTCCACTCGCTAAGATGCCTCGGCTGCGCAGGGCTGAGAGCAATGGTGGAATAAACTTAGTGCGACGCACGAGAATGGCCACTTCACGCTCGGGATCTTCATCGCGATGTAGTACCACTAGCTCGATGACCTTTTGAAGAACAGAGGAGAGTGGCTCTTCTACTTCGTGTAATAAAACCCGTCCACCAAGCTCTGGCAAAGAGGAGGCTCTCTGCTGCGGTTCAAAATCAAGACACCAACGTGCTGCTGCTTTTTTAAAAGCAGGCTCTGTTTCCATTTTTAAAAGAGCCTCTTCATTGTTGAGAGCTGAAAAAACTTCATTCACAGCGGCCAAGACAGCATTACTGGAGCGGTAGCTTTCATGCAACGAAGGGACGGACAAAAGATAGGGAGCATATTCCTCTTCAAGGCTCTGTAAGAGATAGCGCTTCCCTCCACGCCAACCATAAATCCCTTGTTTGACATCACCGACGACAAAAGTAGTTCCTCCTTTGGCCAAAACTTCCTTCATTAAGAAAGAGAGAAAGTTGTGTTGGCGTTGACTAGTGTCCTGATATTCATCAAGGAGAAGATGTTCAACCCTTGATTCTAAGCTCCTTGCAAGGTCATTGGTGAGAAATTGAGAGAATGCGCCCGTCACGATCGCCTCAATTTCCTCAAACGTATAAGCGCCTGCCTGAAACGCTTCTTCATAACGAAGTTGCTGATACCGCTCCATCAACCTCTCTAATGTTTCCTCTCGCAAAAGAGCAAGGCGTCTTTGCTCCTGGGCAGAAGCTTTTATAAGAGGGACCAGCTGCGTGAGAAACTCTTCAGGGATGGGCTTCCCATAAAAAGAAGGCTCTTCTTTCAAGCACTGCATCGTTAAGGAGCTAAGGTTCCAAAGATCCTTGAGCAAGAGTGGCTCTGCAGAAGCCTCTTTTAATTGTTGAAGTGCTTTTTTCCAATGAGTGTTTGGTTTTCCTTGAGCTGTTAAGGGCGGAGAAAAAGATTCTAAAAAAGTGCGAAGGCTCTCCGCTTCTTTTTGAGTGAGCAAGCGAGGACCAGACTCTTCTGAACCCCTTGCAATCAGGGACTCTTGGCCTTTCTTCATTAAATTTCTTGCAAAAAAATGATTTTTTTCTAAAAGAGCAGCAGCCTCTTCCAAAAAAGAAACACGACGGGTAAAATGATGAATCGCAGACCATTCTCTTGCAAAATCGGCATCTTTTTCTACAAGTCGTAGTACCGTTTTTTTAGCAAGAAGATCCCGGAGATCGCTGTCAGCAAGACTCCAACAAGGAGCCATTCCTAAATCAAGTGCCTGTGCCTGCGCTTGCTTAGCAAAAAGAGCATCAATGGTTTCTATGGAAAGGCGGTCTACTTGCTCCACCAAAAGCCGCAATAAGCGATAACAGTGATCCTGTGTGGGAGAAGGCAATCCAGTTCTTTCCACGATGCGTGATCTCATTTCTTCATGAGTACACGCTGTAGCGACAACTTTAAAAATGCGTGCAAGCATCTCCCCAGCGGCTTTACGGGTAAAGGTCACCGCAAGAATGCTAGCGGGATCAACGCGATGTCCATGAGCATCAGCAGCCAGCAAAATTTGTAAGTAACGGCGCGCTAGCTGCTCAGTCTTACCAGAGCCAGCAGAAGCCCGTTGAACAAGAAGAGGCATGGGGAAAGGTAGCTAGAGCAAGTGGACTATTTTTGAAGATGAATATTTATTTTTGTTTGATGACTGTTCCAACTACAGACCAAATAATGAGTAATGGGTCGATTTTTGAATCCTTTTTTCAAAACATCGAGTATCAAGCAACAATAAACCTTGATTTTCAAAAATCGCGTCCGTACGGACAAACCCTAACTATAATGCGCCTCTTTTTTTACAGTAACAGCAACACACTCAGCATTGGGTAAAATAAATTTGCGAACAGTGAATTCAACCCAGAGGAGCGGAAAAAAAGTAAGCAATCTTTCACTTAATTTATCAGCAAGGGTTTCAATAAGCTGCCAAGGATGAGCTTGGCATTCTCGTTCGAGATAAACACTCACTGCATGATAATCTATCGTGGTTGAAAGATCATCATTTAACTCTTCAGGCTGTGATAGGGCTACAAAACTTACATCTAAAAGAAGGCGTTGTGGCTCAGAACGTTCTTCATCAGAAGCGCCAATATTCACCATCACAGCGAGGCCTTTAATTTGAATGAGTCGGTCCATGGTATTTTTTTCTTTCTGCTATTGCTTTTATCGCTTCCATCCCTGTTAATTTCTGTTTTTTGAAGAATACCTGAAGCATCACAAAGCACGATCAATTTTTTCTAACTCCGAAAGCATCCAGGTGACATAGTTTTTTTCTGTGAGCGGTTGAGTTTCGGTTACTGCTATAATCGGTACGTCTTGCTTTTTAGCAATGGTGAGCAAGCGAGTTGTGGAGGCGTTGCTGGCTTGAATATTGTTAAAAAGAAGCCGCGCTGTTTTTGTTAAGAGACTTTTTTCCATAGCTACAGTCTGTTGAAAAGTCGGCTCTGTCTCATTCATGATCGCCTGCTGATAACCTTCATTGAGTATTTCCAATCCTAGCGCTGTGGCCATGTAATTGAAAACAGGCTCTGTAGCGGTCACTTTAACACCGTTGGTCTTGGTGCGCAGCGAAGCAATTTTTTCGTAGAGTGGCTTCATACTTTCTAAAAAAACTGCCTCTGCTTCTGGCTTGTTTAAAACTTCCGCTAATTTCTTTGCAAGAGCAGGCATGGTGGATGGGTTGTACCAAAGATGCGGATTGTCTCCCTTCCTGGCATGCATCAGCTCTGCAATGATGATGACAAGACGACTCTTTTTTCCTGGAATTCCTAGTAATTTTTCCATCCAGGAATCATAGCCAATCCCATTCTCAATAATGATATCGGCCTGGGCAACAGCTCTGGCAGTCGCAGCATCTGATTGGAACTCGTGAGGATCCTGATTGGGATTACTCATGATGCTAAGCACCTCAGCCGTTGGCCCTGCAATCTGTTGCGCAACCTCACCATAACAATTTTCGGCAGCGACGATTTTTAAAGGAGCTGCCTTCAGTGGTAATAAAGCTCCAAAAAAAAGCGCGAACAGAAAGAACTTCACAGAGATCAAAATAGAAAAATTATTATTTTGATTTCTTCTCATCCCTTTCCTCGCTTCCATCCCTGTTAATCTCTCTTTTCTTCCATCCCTGTGCATATCTGCGTTAAGCAACAGCTTTTTTGCTTTTTCTGTTGAGAAACACAACGCTCAGCAGCAGCACTGCTCCCATTACATAAGCGAGGGCACTGCAAGAAATCGTAGCGCTCATGCGGCTGATGGCTGCTCCCTTTTCGCCACCATAAGTGACAATGGCCCCCAGGATCATGGGACCAAGGGCCCCGCCTACCCAACCAAACGTATTCATAAGTCCAACAGCAGAGCCGCGGACACTGGGGTCAATATAATCGAAAAAGGCACTGAAAATACCGACGTCATAACCTGCTTTGCAAGCACCCATCAGGATCATAGCTCCGATGAGAAAAGGAACGGTCGTGGCATTTCCAATCATAAAAATAGCGGTGGAGCCCACAAGGAGAGAGCCAATTTGGGCGATGAGGCGTCCATTGCAATTGCCAATGGAAAGCGCATCGGCAACCCAGCCCATGAAGGGAGCCACAACTCCACTGGTGAGTTGGATGAAAAGCACCGAGTACAACCCTGCTTTGGTTAACTGCATGTGGAATTTTTCATAAAGAAAAGTGGGGAGCCACGTCAGATAAATAGCACCGACAAAATTAGCACAGATAAAAGCACAGGCAATTAAGACGGTCTCTTTTTTGCTAAACAAAATTTTAAGCGCTTTAAAAGGACTCAAACCAGGAGCCTTTGCCTCGATCTGCTCCCCTGCTTCTTCAGAAGAGGTCGTACGGTTTGGTTCTTTTAAAAAGAAAAAGTACAAGAGGGAAAGAACCACCCCCAATCCGCCAAAAAGGAAAAAGCCATAAGACCAATGATAATGCTGAGCAAGAAAAGCTCCACCCCAACTTCCAGCAATAGTCCCGAAGTAAACACCGGTTTGATGCCAAGAGAGCGCTTTGGAGCGATTTTTTTCAGGATGAGCATCTGAAATCATCGAGTTGGAGGCAGGAAAATAAACTGATTCTCCCAAACCCTCCAATCCACGGACGGTCCAAAATTGCCAGAAACTGGAACACCATCCTGTGGCCATAGCGACAATACTCCAAAAAAAACAACCGGTGAGAATGAGGCCCTTCCGTGAAAAACGATCTGTTAAATAACCAGCAAAAAAGGAAGATCCCGCATAAACCCACATAAAGATAGAACCAATCATTCCCAGTTGGAATTTAGAAAGAGAGTAGGTTTTTTCTAGCACAGGAAAAACGACCGAGAGGACTTGTCGATCCGCATAATTTAAAAAACAGAGCGACCAGAGCATAAAAACAATGGCCCAGGGGTAAAAAAATTTTTTGGACGCAACCGGAGAGAAATTCATGGTGTTGAGTTTTGAGGATTTTTATTAAGTTTGGTTCTAACTAGAGCGTGTTCGCACCGAAGCAATTTTTGAAAATTTTTTTATTTGTGAGGTTTCTTGACGTGATCGATAGAGTAAATCTCAACCTATGAAAGCATCATCCTTAACTCTCCTTTGGGGGGTAGCATTTTTTTTGATGGTGTTTTTATTTTCTCTTTGTGAGCTGAAAGCCCAGCAAAAAAGGCTCTCTCAAAGCGTTACCACTCCCTCATCAGAAAGCACTCAAAATTTTGAATCAGCCGTTGATGAAGATGCCTCTATACGCAAATTTGCGCCATGGCAAACGATGAGCCATACCGTAGGGTATTATTGTGGTTCGTGTCAAAAAGAGATTGTAGCAAAAGGAGTGAACCTGGGAGTTTCCTTTGTCAATGAGGTTTGGGGAAACACTGTGGGTGGCTTAAAAAGAGGGACTGTAGCTCCAGGCTTAATTCAGCTTGCCACCGGGGTTGATCTAGAAAAATTGGTTCATTGGAAAGGAGCGAGCTTTTATTCTCGTTGGGCTTGCATAACAGGAGAAGACCCAGGCCCAACCCTGACAGGAGATCTTTTTGGGGTTTCCAATATTGCAGGCCTGAATACCTTTCGTAATGTGGAACTTTGGTTACAACAAAATTTTTTGGAAGATAAAATCTCCTTACGTGCAGGGCAGATTGTAGCTGACTCGGAATTTATTATTTCAGATTACGCTGCGCTCTTTATTAACAATACCTTTGGGTGGCCTGCTTTTATTTTTACAAGCATCCCCAATGGTGGACCCGGCTATCCTACGGGTGTTCCTGGCTTTCGTATTAGGCTAGAACCGACGGAGTCGTTTTCTTTAAAAGCGGGTATTTTTGACGGAGTCTATTCGCAAAGTGTTAACAATCACGGTTTCTATTGGGACCTCAACCAGCAAGATGGTCTCTTTTATATTACAGAAGCTGCCTATCGCTATCAATGTCGTGAACTCCCTGGCCAGGTAAAAGCAGGGGCTTGGGGCAGCTCAGGAAATTTTATCAACATGGCTACGCCGAGCACTTCGTTAAATGGTGACTACGGTTTCTACTGGATTATTGATCAGATGATTTATCGTCCTCTAACCTTTGCTGACAAAAAAAATCTCAACTCTACTCCCACTCCAACTTTTGATCGAGGCCTAGGAACCTTTGCTCGCATTGCTTTTGAACCAGCCAATCTCAATTTGATGAGCTTTTATTTTGATACTGGGTTCAATTACAAAGGGCTTTTTCCAAAACGAGAAAATGATCTTTTAGGAATTGCGATGACTTATGGCCAAATGACCAGCACCGGCCTTAACAGCATCCAACAATCTCAAGGAACCGCCCCTGCATGGATGGAAATGATTTTTGAACTGACCTACCAGGCGCAAATAAACTCATTCCTATCACTTCAACCCGACCTCCAATATATCATCAATCCCGGTACTACTCAAAATCTGCCTAACGCGTTGGTCATTGGATTGAGAGCTAGCTTGACCTTTTAAAAAGGAGGAACTGTAACTTTCACCTACCAAAGGGGTCAGTCCGTCATATTGTCACATTTCTTTCTTTTCAAGAATTGCTGATTTAGAGTGTCTTCTTTTTTTATACAACGAGTTGACCAACGTTCCTCGCACACCTGCTTTCAGCTGGGCCGCAATCCACTCTAATGACAATGTTGTTTGTGATCTTAAAAGTTCAGCAAGCTCTATTTTGAGAGGGTCTGTTTTAGGAAGACGTTCCAAGCTCTTGAAATTCATTTTCAATTCGCTCAGTTTTTTTTGGATAAGGCGCTTTCCAAAAACTTCCATTGTTTCATTACATTCAGCAGCAATATGAATGTTTTTGTTAGGAGTGAAGGATACTTTCTCATGAAGGAGCTCCACGAACTGTGGAGTACCAAACCTCCAACCTCTTTTAATTATTTTATCAATGGCTTTATCCTCCTTGGTCTCATCTGCCTCGAGCAAGTAACGTTGATTCATCATCCTGGAAAAAGTTTTTCCTCCAGAAGCGTTGTCATTTTCAATGCCATGCTCACCCAGCAAACGATCAACTCTCAACCATGGAGCTCGTTGATGAGGTAGTTGCAAATAATGATTAAAGCTACTCCAAGGATAGCTTTCTAAAAGTTTTCCTCGTTGGAGAAGATGAGCTCTTGCAGGGTTCAAGTGCACATAGTCACAAACTCTGCGCAGATAGGATTGATCCGACCCATCAATGATCAGTGATTTATAACGCCCTGCAAAAAGATGGCCTCGTTTTTTATGTTTAGCGTTGAATCGCTGTGTATAAACACTAAGGAGCCATTTCATCCCAATAACTAATGTTGGTTTTGGCGTTTCAATCACCAAATGAAAATGATTACTCATGAGACAATAGGCATGTATCTGCCAGCTGGCTTTAGTACATGTCTCACCAAGTGTTACTAAAAATTTTCTTCGATCATCATCATCCAGAAAAATAGCTTCTCCATGGTTGCCGCGATTCATCACATGATATCTCGCACCTTCATATTCAATACGCAGTTGTCTTGGCATCGTGCTGACCTATCTCAAAATGGACTACTTTTCAAAAAAAATTTCAGCTCATATAAAAAAAACCGATAGTAGCAATAGTAAATGTGACAATATGACGGACCGACCCCTTTGGTGGCGTTAACCTCTAAAATACCCATTCACGGCTGGGAGAGATAAGAAGCTCATCGCGAAGCGACCCTTTACTCTTCAGCCTTTACCCTTTACTTTTTATAACTATGACCAACACCTCTTCTTGTTCCATTGCTTGCTCGTCAACGCCCATTCTTCCCATCGAAGGAAATCATGTCCTTCATCTTTTTTTGAAAATAGATCAAACGGTTTGGTCTTATTTTGATCACGAGGAACAAAAAGAAAAGCTCACTGCTTTTGAGGCGCTCGTCAGCGAAATCCGCGCGCTCCCAAGTACGCAGCTAGTAACCTTAAGCATGGTCACCCCCAAAGCTGATCTTGGTTTAATGCTGGTCATGCCTGATTTGCAACTGCTGGACTCTTATGCCAAGCGCTTGGAACAGGTTTTAGGATTTGGGGTTTTGATCCCCACCTTCTCCTGGCTCTCGATGACAGAGCGGAGCGAGTATGGGATGAATGAGGAAGAATATGCAGCGAAGTTAGAAAGTGAAGGAGCTGCTCGAGGGACCATCGCCTTTGAAGAGCAAATGGAAGCGTTTCGTCAGCGGATTGAAGCTTATGTGAAAGAGCGCCTTTACCCAACACTGCCAGGCGCTCCAGAGTGGCCTGTCTTTTGTTTTTATCCGATGTCCAAAAGACGCAACCCAGAACAAAACTGGTATGCCCTTTCGCTCGAGGTTCGGAAAAAGCTTATGCATGGCCACGCCCTTGTCGGGAGGCGCTTTGCAGGGCGAGTACGGCAACTCATTACTGGCTCAACAGGACTGGATGACCAAGAATGGGGCGTTTCTCTTTTTGCCAAAACAACCAGCTCGATCAAAGAAATTGTCTATGAAATGCGCTTTGATGAAGTCAGCGTCAAGTATGCGGAATTTGGAGAATTTTTTATTGGGATTCAAATGGAACCTGAGGCACTTGAGAAGAGACTTGGGTTAAGGGGTGCCATCGGTTAAGCCATCATTAGCATCATTAAAAAAAGCACTGTGCTTTTTCAGAGTTTAACATCGCTATACTCTTAATCCTCATCCTCGCTAACCCGAGGACTCAGTAGATGAGAAAATTCTCCAGCCTTCAGCCTCTAGCCTCCAGCTTAGTTAAAAAAAACCTTATTAAGGTTGTCACACCACTGACTGGTTTTTTGCAGCGCATCCCTCTTGGCACTGGTGGCGATAAGCAGGTTAAAAAAATCTTTTACTGTTTCCTGACCACTCCATTAAGTTTTCTCAATTGGTTTTGCCAGGGAATGTTGACTGTGGCTTATCCGAGCATGAGGTACAATCCGATCAAGGCTCGGCAACAGGCAGCTTCCATGCAATGGGCTTCTGAGTTTTTGGGTATTCCTTCTGCAGAGCTTGAGAAAAATACACGTCATTTTCTACGCCATGTTTCAGCTCCTATTTTTTCCAAAGGAGAAACTATTCCCACTTTCACAGTGCTGATCTGTTTTTATCATCATCTTGGCTTTTTCAAAAAATGTTTGGATTCCGTCGCTTCTGCTTGTGATAAGGCTCCAGAGGCCTCCGTCGAAGTCTTGGTTGTCAATGATGATCCAACCATTCCGACAGAATGCCTATTGCAAAAGGTTCCTCAAGAGCTCCGAGAAAAAGTAACCTTTTGCTCTAATAAAGAAAATCTCGGTATTTGCCGCAGCCTTAATGTTGGCATTGAGCAAGCACGAGGCTCCTGGATTCTCTATCTTGACTGCGATGATGAACTCATGCCTTCTACTTTTGAAGTCCTCGCCAGAACGATCCGACACCATCCCATGAGCCGTTTTATCAGCTCGCGGGCTCTTGATTGTGATGAGCAAGGGAACATCTTATTGTGGCGTTTGCGCCCGGAAAAACCCAGTGATCTATTAAAAAACAATGTGGCAAGCCATTTGAAAGTTGTCAGGAAAGATCTGCATGAGTTTATTGGCTTTTTTAATCCTGCCTTTGAAGGGTGCCAAGATTATGAATTCGCTCTAAGAGCCTCTGTTTGTGAGCCTCTCTGCTTTATTCCCGATTATCTCTACCAATATCGCTGGCATGACAAAAGCCAAACAGTGGATCAAAGCGCGCGCCAAAATCTCACAGCAATGCGGATACGCCAGATTTATTTGCTCGCCATTTTTTGGATGAGGCACGGCACCAAAAATGTTTCTTGGAATATCATAGGTCCTTACGCTGCCTCTTGGAAAACTCCTCTCACGCGCTTTGAAAAGGAGGCTGCTCCTACTCCTAAAGCTTCTTGTACAGTTACCTTTGAGGCTATGGAACCTTATTCAGAAACTCGCTGGAAACTCCTGCTGATCAAGGTGGCAAGGGCTTGCATTGATGGCTTTCGAGAGGGACAGACTGAGGTGGAGCTAACAGAAGAATTATTAACAGGGATGGCAGCGATAGAAGGGATGGCAGAAAAAAAATAATCTCTCTGTATTTTATTTCACGTTTTTTAAATCTTCTTCATCGCTTCTATCGCTTCCATCTCTGTTAATTTCTTTTTTTGAAAAATGCCATTGCCAGCAATTTTTTTTCTTGCTTTCTCACTCAATTAATATTTGGGTTGACCCTCATGAAACCATCTACACCCAAATACAGCACGATTGTTTACTTTATTGGAATCACAGCAGCTTTGGCGGGATTGCTCTTCGGCCTCGACATTGGAGTCATTTCGGGAGCGGAAGAATTTATCCAAAAAGAGTTTCAAGTCACAGATCATGTTATTGAGCTCATTGTCAGTGCAACGTTGTGGGGAGCTGTTTTTGGCGTGTTCATTTCGGGAACCTTCTCCAATTTTTTTGGACGAAAAAAGACGATGCTCCTCAGTGGTTTTATTTTTGTAGGAGGATCCCTCGCCTGTGCTATAAGTCACTCTGCCTATTGGCTTATCTACTCTCGTTTCTTTTTAGGCATTGCTGTGGGATTGGCTTCTTTCACAGCGCCACTTTATCTCTCAGAAATTTCTCCCGAAAAGATACGTGGTACCATGGTTGCGATGTATCAGTTGATGATCACCATTGGCATTCTTCTCGCTTTTTTTAGTGATATGTATTTTGGAACCACTGCCTGTATTGATGGGATCATTGGGGGTCATTGGCGTCTCATGCTTGGAGTCATCGCTTTTCCTGCAATTCTGATGTTTGTGGGAATGTTATTTCTCCCAGAAAGTCCTCGGTGGCTCTTTTTAAAAGGGTTTCAGGAGGAGGGTATCTCAGTGTTCAAAAAAATGCTCTTGCCAGAAGAAGAAGTTAACCGCGAAGTAAGCGAAATCAAAAGCGCTTTAGAGAAAAAACAAGCTGGCTTTCAGATGCTCTTTTCCAGCGCTCCTTTTCGTCGTGCTATTTTTCTTGGAATCACCCTACAGCTTGTCCAACAACTTACAGGAATCAATGTAGTGATGTATTATGCCCCTCGTATTTTTAAAATAGCGGGCTTTGCAAGCACCTCTGGGCAGCTTTGGGGAACAGTGATTGTCGGACTAACTAATATGTTAGCCACCTTTATTGCCATTGCTTTTGTCGACAAACTCGGCCGCAAACCGATGATGTATGCAGGCCTGACAGTCATGGGAACCTCGATGGTGGCCATTGGCTTGTTCTTTAATAGTAACCTCGAAGCCTCTCCTGTGCTTGGATACTATGCCATCATTGCTCTTCTGCTTTTTATTATTGGTTTTGCAATGAGCGCTGGGCCTATCATCTGGATTATTTGTTCGGAAATTTTTCCGCTAAAAGGACGCGACCTGGGAATTACTTTTAGTACCTCTGCCAATTGGATCTCCAACGCCATCATTGGAGGAACCTTTCTCACCATGCTCTCCAAGCTTGGCAATGGAAATACCTTTCTCTTGTATGGCAGCCTTCAAGTCCTTTTCATTATTTTCTTCTTCTTTTTTGTCCCCGAAACAAAAGGTGTTTCACTGGAAAAAATTGAGAGCAATTTGTTCTCAGGATTACCTCTGCGGAAAATAGGGAAATAAAAAAAGTAATGAGTTATGGGTAAAGAGTTGCGCAGCTTCTTTCACTCTTCACTCATTACCCGTTACCCATTACTTCGTCTGCACACCCACTTATTTCCTGGCTTCTAACATAGCAACTTAGCGAACAGCCAGATTCTAGTTAGAGCATTTTAAATAAAACTACAGCCATTTTAGAGCATCATTAAAAATTTTTGTAGTCGATGCAGTGCCAGGAGCTGAGAGGGTGTCTTGAAAATGAATAAAATTGATGCAGTACCAGGAGCGAAGCGCACAGACCCGCAGTGTATAGGGA
>JAIEQL010000030.1 GCA_019747735.1 Chthoniobacterales bacterium
CAATTTTATCATAAGAACCGCTGAGGTGTCGGTAGTCTTTGATCTCAATACTAATTTGATTTTCTAATCCCGCTGCCGCAATTTTTTCTTTCGCATAACCCGCCTGAGAAGGAGAGAGCGTGATGCCAGTAATTTTACAACCGTAATTTTTAGCAGCGTGAAGAGCAAAGCCTCCCCATCCACACCCAATTTCGAGAAGATGATCGGTAGGTTGAAGTTGAAGTTTGCGGCATAAAGAATCGTATTTGAATGCTTGTGCTTCTTGAAGCGATTGGTTGCGATCTTTAAATTTGGCACTGGAGTAGGTCATTGAAGGATCAAGCCAAAGCGCATAAAAATTATTTCCTAAGTCGTAATGCTCCGTAATATTGCGACGACTCATTGTAAGATTGTTGTCACGCAATAAATGTTTTACCCAATTCAGCATTGTTAAAAAATTGACGCTTGGAATATTTGTTGCGGAGGTGTTTTTCCCCTGAAGAAAATTTAAGTTTTCAATAAACCAGGAAATGAGGGCTTTAATATCTTCGGTATCCCATAGACCATTGCTATAAGCTTGTCCCAATCCTATATCGCCATAGAGAGCACAACGCTTGAAAAAAGCCGCAGGTTCATGAATCGTCACATGAGCTGTGATGAGCGCGCCAGGCTCTCCGAAATAGCGGGCGGGCCGATCACGAGTCTCCACGCAGAGACCGCCTCTTTTCATTTTTTTGAGAGCATTCAGGACAAAATATTCCCAGATGCTTTTGCTCGAATAACCTTCTGCTGTGAGGGGGACAAATTCTGTAACGGGAGTGTGACTCATTGTTTTTTTTAATTTTTATAGGGACGTAGCAAATCTTGCTGTGCTTCTTTGCGATCTGATTTTTTAAAAAAAGGAAGACCTTTTTTCCAGAGAAGAAAAGCATGCCAATGAATTCGTCCAATAATAAAGAAGGATAAGAAAGGATATTTTAGAAAATACCAGAGCATTCGCTTAGAAGAAAACGTATAGGCTTTTCCGCGAATCGCACTGAGAAAGATTCGCTCTTCATTTTCGTAATCATCAATATGAACACGCCATGTTTTTTCCGGAGCTCCTATCCTAAAATCAAACTCCAAACCTGGATCTGAAAAGGGAGAAACATAGAAGTTTTTTTTAAGGCGAGCATTCCAAATGCCATCGGCATCGCAATCCTCGATCAAGAAAAGTTTCATCTCACGAAAGGTATTAACAACTTCTGCGACGACAGCGATAAGTTTTTTCTCGCGTGAATAAAGATAGTAAAACGAAATCGGATTAAAACCATAACCCAAAACGGTGGGAAAAGTCATAAGGTAGATCTCTGGTTTTTCAGGAAAACTTTTTCCTTGTTGTTCTAGCCAAGCTAAAAGGTTGGGTACGATGCCTCCAGGAATTCCGAGATCAATATGATCCCGATCATGAATAGAAAAAAGATTCCAATGATTGTGACTCAATCCCCTTGTTGTTTTTGCGGTCTGGTCAAGCGCGTCAAGATTCAGGTAGAGCATGAAGAGCTCATAAGAAAATTCGTGCGGTTTTGGTTTAAGACGACAGTGACTTACTCGTAGTTCGTAGAGTCGATTCATCTTTTTTGCCAAGGGTCATGTCCCAAAATTGCTTTGCAGGCTTCAACAGCTGAGAGTAATCCATCTTCATGAAAACCGTAACGTTGCCAGGCACCGCAGAAATAGCGGTGAGTTTGAAGGCCTTCGCGCCTCAGCTCAGAAAGGCGCCCTTGAGCTGCTACAGCTTTGAGGTCGAAGAGGGGATGTTCATACTGAAGTTGTTTCTTGATGCTATTTTTACTGGGTAAAACATGGGGATTCAGAGAAACAAAGTAGTCATGTTGGTTTGAAACTTTTTGTAATGAATTCATCCAATAATGAGTCGAATGATGCTGAGTTTTATCGTGATTAATATCGATGCGGTAATTCCAAGAGGCCCAACAACGAGGCCTCTTTGGCATGAATTGAGGATCCGTATGGAGGATTACTGCGTTGTTTTGATATCGAAAAGAGGAGAGTAAATCTTTTTCTAATGCTGTGGGCGAAGACAAAAGTTGAAGGGCTTGGTCTGGGTGAGTAGCAATAACGACTTTGTCAAACAAAGAGCTTTTTCCATCCGCAAAGTTGATTTGAACACCTTGAGGGACGGTCATGATGTTTTTTATTGTTGCCTCTTTTTCAATGCAATCTTGAAACGATCGAGTCAGTTTTTCTATGTACTGACAAGAGCCTCCAGTAACGGTGCGCCAGGGATGATGAGTATCACGTCCTAGAAAGCCGTGGTTGTGCCAAAAGCGGAGCAGGCTGTGTGCTGAAAATTCCTTAATCTTCTCTGGGGGGCTCGACCAAACAGCAGCTGCCATCGGAGAGAGATACCAATTAAAAAAATCGTCACCATAGCCGCATTTCAAGACATAGTCGCTTAGTGAGAGATTTTCGTATTTCGGATTGATCAACTCTGCAAGACCCTCACGATGAAAACGGGCAATCTGTGCCAGCATCTTCCAGTAGCGAGGGCGTAAAAGATTTTGACGTTGCACAAAGAGAAGCTCAAGGCTTGTGCCGTTGTATTCTAGATTGTCACCTCGATGCTGTACGCTGAAGGACATCATTGTTGGCTCCGTTACCACCTCTAACTCTTGGAATAACCTTGTTAAGAGCGGATAGGTAACTTCATTATACACCATGAAGCCTGTGTCAATCGGTATAGAAATTGTTGAGTGAGAATTTTTTTCTTCATCAACGAAAACGGTGTGCGAATGACCGCCAATGCGATTTTCTTTTTCAAAAAGAGTAACTTTTCCGTGACGGGATAAAAAATAGCTAGCTGCTAAGCCAGAAATTCCGGTTCCAATAACCGCGATATGAGGAGGCTTCATGAATGGTAAGGGGCTGATTTTTTTACTGTAGCACCTTCTTTTAACACAGACGCAGGAACCGGCTTGAGGTCCCAAATAATTCCGCACCACGATAAAATTTTTAAACAATAGTAAGTGATATCAATTTCCCACCATCGAAATCCTTGTCTCGTTGCATGTGGGTAACGATGATGATTGTTATGCCAACCTTCACCGAGCGTGATAAGACTAAGCCACCAATTATTACGGCTGTCATCATGAGTCTCGTAAGCACGATTGCCCCAGAGATGAGCTAAGGAATTAATGAAAAGGGTTCCGTGCAGTAGCAATGTCGTACTAATAAAAAAGGTCCAGACAAAAAACTGCCACATTGTTACCTGGAGAGAAGGAAAATTTTTTTCAAGAGTGGCGCCAATGGCAAGCATGATAAGACCGTACAAAACAGGAACAGTTTTATCGTAGCGATTTAAAAAAACTAATTCAGGATAGCGACTCAAATCAGGCACTTTTTGATAGGGAGTAAAAAAATTCTTCATAGAGGTTAGCCAACCGATGTGAGACCAAAAAAAACCTTTTCGCGAAGGAGAATGCATGTCCTGCTCATCATCAGCATGGTGATGATGATGACGATGAGTGGCTGCCCACCACAAGGGTCCTCTCTGCATAGAGCTGTTTCCTAAGATGGCAAATATAAACTGAGCAGCTCGCGATGTTTTAAAAGTTCTGTGTGAAAAGTAGCGATGATAGAACCCGGTAATTGCAAACATTCTGATCAAGTAAAAAAAGAAAGCTGCACCCACGGAGACAGGACTGACTCCAACCCAGAAGACGGCAAAACATCCTCCATGTAAGAATAAAAAAGGAAGAGTCCGCTGCCAGTCAATCTGTTCTGGTAGAGTTAAAGGATCAGCAAGATGGTGCCGCTTGAAGTCAGCATCGAACAATTGAGCAATAGTCTGAATGGGATGAAGTCGAAGGTTTGATTTTTTTTTCATTAGCGTAAAAAAATCTCATTTTGATTTATAATGAGTAGATGATGGGTGCAGGCCGAGAAGTCCTATGTTAAAGCATTGCTGTCTAAAACGGTAGTGCAATAACTCGTCTGTAAATTGGTTTCCTCAGGTCTTTTTGATTTTAGTACTTCTGTCTCTTGTTAGAGGTGGAGTTGTCAGATAACCGGAGGTAGCCATGAAGCCTTACGAGCACCCCATGGGTTGCTCGCGTAAGGCTCGGTCCAGAGTGGTTAGGTTTAGTTTGAAAACAAAACTAACTATCTCACAGCGGCATGACCGAATACACTGACACTACACTTTCTCAAGACATACTCAACCCAATCCTAGAGACTGGCCTCGAAGGCTTGCCTCAGACTATTTCTGTACTCATCAATCACGCTATGCTCATCGAGCGGTCTCAACATTTAGGAGCAGCTCCATACCAGCGCAATTCCTTGCGCAATGGCCATTCCAATGATTTTAATTATGAAAAAATACGTGTTGCCGGCATTGTTAGATCCTGTGCCGTTTTCACAGCAATTGGCATTCGATCACATGATGGAAAAAGGACAATTACTCGCAATAAAAGCTTTTATCTTATTACGAGTGGTTTCTGAAAAAGATGTCACTTTGTAGTTATAAAAAGCTTCTTCACGTTGATTTTTTTACCATTCTCATTGCACCTATTGTTGTTCATCACCCCATGATCGTCGATACAATAGGCCATCTCTAAACGTGTTTCTCCTGCATAATTATTTTTAAAATGATATGTAATATATTGTTCTTTTTTCATATAGTGCAAAACGTTATTAAGACAATCCAAAGGAAGTTGTGTTGCTGATAACAGCCAGTTACGCCAGTTACCCCATCCTCCGTAATTAAGCGTGCGCAAGGCAATCTCAACCTCATCAGTCTCGAGCCCATCTCCTGTCTGAATAGTTAGGCCACGATTCCACAAACCGTTAGTATTACCAACATGAATAAGAAGATCTTGACCTTTTTCTAACGTAATTGATAGCGGCTCTAATAACTGAGCTCCATTATAATCTCCTACGCTATACCAAGAAAGTTGTTTTTTAGGACTTGATGCATCCCATGGTGTATTGACCAAATCAGCAACAGTTACTTCATAAGCGGGAATACGGCTTATTGGAACACTCTTTTCTTGGACATATGTCGCAATATTTGAATAAGCAGTAGCTTGTTGACTTGAATTTTGCCCGGCTAAGCAAGCAGAGACTGTCATCGAAATTGATGCCAGGAGTAATAATTTCTTCATACTATCGGGTGGATGGTTAGTTATAAAACAGATGATATAAAATATAGATATGCTTCAGAAAGAAAAACGTTCAGAAAATTTAACTTCCCCCCATATATGTTCTTTATTTTAGAGAAGACGAAATAATGTTTCGTTCAAATTTTTATCAAGTTGCAGACTACAGAAAATCACGAACCCCTATCTTCAAGTAGTCGATCGATAAGATTTGTTACTCTACACCTATTTCCTCAAAAAATAACACCGGCTTGTTTCCTAATCGGGGCTGTATAAAAAAGAACGGCCCCGGCTAATTTCTTAGCCGGGGCCGGTAATACTGGCAACGTCCTACTCTCGCACAACCTATAGATGCACTACCATCGGGGCTGCAGCGTTTCACTTCCGTGTTCGGGATGGGAACGGGTGGTTCCACTGCGCTAAGGTCACCAGAGGACGAAACACTGATTTACAGTGAGTTTCGGGTCCCTGGCGACTCTTTTATAAGTCGCTCTTGTATTTTTTTCAAAGAACAAACCATGGATATAATTCCAGTGTTATTCGCTGACTTCTGTAGATAGTAGTAAAAAGTCCGAGTTTTTAGGCCGTTTAATTTGTTTTTTTGGAACTATTTAACTAATAAAGAGATCAATAAAGATAACTCTAAAAAGGAAAACAGAATCCGAATGAAAACAGAAAAGCCGAACGAGCATTAGTATTGTTAAGCTGAACACATTACTGTGCTTACACCCACAACCTATCAACGTGGTAGTCTTCCACGGCTCTTCAGGGAGAATTAATCTTGGGATAGGCTTGGCGCTTAGATGCTTTCAGCGCTTATCCTTTCCGAACATAGCTGCCCAGCAATGCCGTTGACACGACAACTGGAACACCAGCGGTTCGTCATTCTCGGTCCTCTCGTACTAGAAAATGAACCCCTCAATTCTCCTGCGCCCACAGTGGATAAGGACCGAACTGTCTCGCGACGTTCTGAACCCAGCTCGCGTACCACTTTAACCGGCGAACAGCCGGACCCTTGGGACCTTCTCCAGCCCCAGGATGTGATGAGCCGACATCGAGGTGCCAAACCCTGCCGTCGATATGAGCTCTTGGGCAGGATCAGCCTGTTATCCCTAGCGTACCTTTTGTCCGTTGAGCGATGGCAATTCCACATTCAACCACCGGATCACTTGGGCCGACTTTCGTCTCTGCTCGACATGTGTGTCTCGCAGTTAAGCTGGCTTATATCCATATACTCGTCACCCGATTATCAACCGGGTTGAGCCAACCTTCGCACTCCTCCGTTACTCTTTGGGAGGAGACCGCCCCAGTCAAACTGACCAGCTGCCAGGGTCTCTTACCCAGATAATGGGCTAAGGTTAGATTTTCCAATTTTGAAGGGTGGTGTTTCATTGACGACTCATCTTTACCCGAAAGCAAAGAATCAAAGTCTCCCACTTACACTAAGCATCACAACCGAAAAACCAGTGACAGCATACAGTAAAGGTGCATAGGGTCTTTCCGTCCTACTGCGGGCAGGCGGCATCTTCACCGCCAATACAACTTCGCTGAGCTCCTCGTTGAGACAGCGGTCAACTCGTTACACGATTCGTGCAGGTCGGAACTTACCCGACAAGGAATTTCGCTACCTTAGGACCGTTATAGTTACGGCCGACATTCACGGGGACTTGGGCTCAAAGCTTCGTCTTGCGACTAACCTCTTACCGTAATCTTTCCGCATTGGTCACGTGTCACACCCTATACGTCGACTTTCGTCTTAGCAGAGTGCTGTGTTTTTGTTAAACAGTCGGTTGACCCTCTTCACTGCGGCCCCTATTGCTAGGGGCACCCCTTCTTCCGAAGTTACGGGGCTAGATTGCCGAGTTCCTTAACGAGGTTTCACTCACGCGCCTGAGCATATTCATGCCCACCCACCTGTGTCGGTTTACGGTACGGACGACCTTGGGAACATGCCATGACTTTTCTCGATACATTATTTGAAGAATCCATATCAGCCGAAGCCTCCATGTCATCTTGCGAAACCGCCACTTTCAAACGACGGCCCTTCTCCTAACATATGTCCTCATGACACTTAACCAAAGTCGGTGCAGGAATATTAACCTGCTGTCCATCGACTACGCCCTTCGGCCTCGCCTTAGGATCCGACTAACCCTGGGAGGACGAACCTTCCCCAGGAAACCTTGGGTTTACGGCGGCCGGGAATTCAACCCGGCTTATCGCTACTCATGTCTGCATCCTCACTTCTTGGCACTCCACCTAGGGTTTCCCCATGGCTTCAATGCACCAAGAACGCTCCCCTACCACGCACTTCTGGCGAACCAAAAATGCATCCAGAGCTTCGGTATACCGCTTGATCGCCAATCATTTTCGGCGCAAGATCACTCGATGAGTCAGCTATTACGCACTGTTTAAATGATGGCTGCCTCTAAGCCAACATCCTCACTGTCTAAGTAATCTCACATCCTTTCCACTAAGCGGTATTTAGGCACCTTAGCTGCTGATCTGGGTTGTTTCCCTCTCGAATACGAAGCTTATCCCTCGCATTCTGCCTCCTGCGTTTCACCTTATGGCATTCGGAGTTTGATTGAATTCGGTACCCTGGTATGGGCCCTAGTTCATCCAGTGCTCTACCTCCATAAGTCAGCACGCAAGGCTCTACCTCAATAGATTTCGGGGAGAACCAGCTATGACGGGGTTTGATTAGTCTTTCGCTCCTACCCACAGTTCATCCGAGAACTTTTCAACGTTCACCGGTTCGGTCCTTCATCTCGTGTTACCGAGACTTCAACCTGACCATGGGTAGATCACCTCCGCTTCGGGTCTAGTACCAGCAGCTAGGCGTCCATTTCGGACTCGCTTTCGCTTCGCCTACATCCCAGAAGGACTTAGACTTGCCACTGATACTAACTCGCAGACTCATTAAGCAAAAGGCACGCCATCACCCTTGCGGGCTCTGACACCTTGTAAGCACATGATTTCAGGTACTATTTCACTCCGCTCATCGCGGTTCTTTTCACCTTTCCCTCGCGGTACTAGTTCACTATCGGTCGCCAGCGAGTATTTAGCCTTACGGAGTGGTCTCCGTCGATTCATGCCAAGTTTCACGTGAATGGCATTACTCAGGAACTCCCTAGGCGTCACTTGATTTTTGGTTACGGGACTGTCACCCTCTATGGAGCATTTTTCCATATGCTTCACCTAATCTCCTGACTACCTATCCACAAAATGGATCGGGGTCCTACAACCCCAAAGGACAAGTCCTTTGGTTTGGGCTGTTCCGCATTCGCTCGCCACTACTAACGGAATCGCTTTCGCTTTCTTTTCCTCCGGTTACTGAGATGTTTCACTTCACCGGGTGTTGCTCCTGCTGTTCTATGTATTCAAACAGCGGTGACTAAACATTACTTTAGCCGGGTTATCCCATTCGGAAATCTACGGATTATAGCGTATTTGCCGCTCCCCGTAGCTTATCGCAGCTTATCACGTCCTTCATCGCCTGCTGGCACCAAGGCATCCTTCATGTGCTCTTCGTAGCTTAAATATTGTTTCATTCTGAAATTCTCGTTTGCACACTTATTTTTTAAGTAAGTGGCAGATTCAGCTCTAAATTTGCGCTACAGCATAAAAGCTGTAGTGTTGTATTTTTTACCCTATCTACAGATGTCAAAGAACAACCACTGGAACTTGGTCCATGGTGATGCGCAGATCTCTACGATTGCTCGTAGTAACTCTACACAGCCATTAATAAAAATGGATTAACTAAAAAACTTTTGTAAATTTTCAATGGACCGAGTTTCAACTTTTTTTTCAAATTATTTGCTAGAAACATGGGCCTGACTGGATTCGAACCAGTGACCCTGCGCTTATCAAGCGCATGCTCTAACCAGCTGAGCTACAGGCCCGGTGCTTATTAATTTGTTAGTTGCCGGTTGTCAGTAACTTTTAATTACCAATTCCAATTTTTTTATTTGAAAAAATTTTAGTACAGTTTTTTGAAATGATTTCGAGTTTTAGAATTCTGACAACTGAGAACTGACAACTAATCTGGAGGCACGGGGGCTCGAACCCCGGACATCCAGCTTGCAAAGCTGGCGCTCTACCAACTGAGCTATACCCCCTATAATTTTTTAGAGCAGAGCTCTTAAAGAAAAGAGAATTGAACTGGGTTGAATCCGAGGAAAAATTATTTTACTTAACACAAACTTGACACCAAAAACTGAATTGTGCGTTTTCGTCGAACCTACTGAAAACTTGCGTTTTCATGACGAACTTTCGCTCGCTAGGATTTTATCGCATCTCATTTTCGAAAAAATGTCTTAGCGATCGACCTTCTAGAGCATTCTAATGCACTCTAGATATCTCCTTAGAAAGGAGGTGATCCAGCCGCAGGTTCCCCTACGGCTACCTTGTTACGACTTCATCCCAGTTACCGCCCATACCTTAGGCGCCTGCCTCCCTTGCGGGTTAGCTCAGCGACTTCGGATACAAGCGACTTCCATGATGTGACGGGCGGTGTGTACAAGGCCCGGGAACGTATTCACGGCGCCGTAGCTGATGCGCCATTACTAGCGATTCCAACTTCATGAAGGCGAGTTGCAGCCTTCAATCCGAACTGGGCCCAGATTTATAGATTTCCTCCACCTTGCGGTCTTGGCTCATTTTGTTCTGGGCATTGTAGTACGTGTGCAGCCCTGGTCGTAAGGGCCATGCTGACTTGACGTCATCCCCACCTTCCTCCCCGTTTCACAGGGCAGTCTGAACAGAGTGCTCTTAGCCGAAGCTAAGGTAGCAACAGTTCACAGGGGTTGCGCTCGTTGCGGGACTTAACCCAACATCTCACGACACGAGCTGACGACAGCCATGCAGCACCTGTGCAAATTTCCTCTTGCGAGGATCGCCGGCTTTCACCGACTTAGAGATGCATGTCAAGACCAGGTAAGGTTCTTCGCGTTGCATCGAATTAAGCCACATACTCCACCGCTTGTGCGGGCCCCCGTCAATTTCTTTAGGTTTTAATCTTGCGACCGTACTTCCCAGGCGGCACGTTTAACGCGTTAGCTCCGGCACGGAAGGGGTCGAATCCTCCCACACCAAACGTGCACCGTTTACTGCTAGGACTACCGGGGTATCTAATCCCGTTTGCTCCCCTAGCCTTCGTGCATGAGCGTCAGGAACTGCCCAGAGATTCGCCTTCGCCACTGGTCTTCCTCACGATATCTACGCATTTCACTGCTACACCGTGAATTCCAATCTCCTCTACAGTCCTCTAGCATGGCAGTATCAGATGCAGTTTAGAGGTTAAGCCTCTAAATTTCACATCCGACTTACCACACAGCCTGCGCACCCTTTACGCCCAATGAATCCGAACAACGCTTGAGACCTCTGTATTACCGCGGCTGCTGGCACAGAGTTAGCCGTCTCTTCCTCTTAAGGTACTATCACTTTCTTGTTCCCTTATGACAGGAGTTTACAACCCAAGGGCCTTCATTCTCCACGCGGCGTCGCTCCATCAGGGTTTCCCCCATTGTGAAAAATTCTCGACTGCTGCCACCCGTAGGTGTCTGGACCGTGTCTCAGTTCCAGTGTGGCTGGTCGTCCTCTCAGACCAGCTACCCGTCATTGCCTTGGTGAGCCGTTACCTCACCAACTAGCTGATAGGCCGCGAGCTCATCAAGAAGCGTCTTACGACTTTAGCTTTATAGAGATGTCTCTATAAGCCACATGCGGTATTAATTCGCCTTTCGGCGAGCTATCCCCCACTTCTTGGCAGATTACTCACGTGTTACGCACCCGTTCGCCACTCAACTTTACAAAGTATTGCTACCTTATAAAATTCCGTTCGACTTGCATGTCTTATCCACGCCGCCAGCGTTCGTTCTGAGCCAGAATCAAACTCTCCGTTGAAAAAGTTTGCGTTTCCTCGCCGCTAAAGCGGGAAACAAATTCAAGCACTATTAAAGCTACCTCTTGTAAGAATACTCACAATAAGGCAGTTTAACGGTCTATTTAAAACTTAGTTGTTATCGACAGAAAACGCACAATTCAGTTTTTGCTGCTTTGTTTGTTTAAATAAATATTTTTAATTAAAGTATTTTAGTTAATCCATCTGATTTTTGATTAGCTATGTAAAATCAGATCAGCGCTATCAAAGATCATTTCCGGTGTCTGCGATGCAGACCGGTTAAAAACATTCCCGGAATCGAATGACTAAAAATCATTGCCGGGGTTGAGTACGATACCTCACTTGCCATGAGAGTCAATGAAATGTTTAAAAAAAAATTATTTTTATTAAAAAGTTTTTCGTTGACAAAAAAGAAAAGTTTCGATCGAAACCTGAGAGTGACCTCATAACTCTATTCAAAGTTTAGAGATGCAGTAGATGAATTTCTGTGCAAGCAATAACAACCAAGAACAACCAGCCAGACACAGCTACAGCTAGGATGCGCCATCCTTGTTGCCGCAAATACTTCAAGCGAACTTGCAGCCCAACACCTGCCATTGCCATGGTCATTAAGAATGTTGCGACTGACAAAATCACGTGATCTGCACTAGCAACGAGAGAAATATTTCTCCATCGTTCCATTATTGTATGCACCGCCCCAACGATCAAAAAACCAAACACAAACCAAACAGAACTGACTAAGGTATAAACCCCTCCTTGCCCCACCTCTCCAGCTTTCGCGCCTCGTCTCATCAGAAAAAACCCCAAACCCAACATGGTAGGAGCAAGAAAAAGCACACGAAGAAATTTCGTAGCAATTCCCGATTCTATCGATGCAGGAAGGGCTGAAACAGCAGCGATCACCTGGGCAACTTCATGTAATGTTGCACCAGAAAGTATTCCAAAGGACATTGGTGTTAACGAAAATAAATGAGCTGCTGTTGTGATACCAAGCATCCCAACTGTCCCAATAAGACTGCCCAGCGGAATAACAAGAGCCACCTCTTCTTTTGTGGCACGTAACGTAGGAGCGACGGAAGCCACTGCTGAAGCACCACAAATGGAAGTATCGATGGCCAGAAGCAAGGAAAGTTTTTCTGAAAGTCCTGCACAACGCCCTAGCCACGTAATCAACAAGAGACCCCCAACCACCACACTCGCAACAACAATGATCATGCGCGGCCCTACATGTACTAGCAGATCAAAATTACACCGCACTCCAACGAGCACCGTTCCAACACGCAGAAGCTCCTTGGCCGAAAAATGAATCCCTGTTTCTTGCGGCTCTGGAATGTGTAGCAGGATTCGTGCCGCTAGCCCCAGCAGCAATGCTAAAGCCAGAACTCCGATCTGATCTAAACCAGGAAAACGACTCACGTTCATCGCAAGCACAGCGATAAAACAGGTCAACGCAACTCCTGAACGAAAATGAGGGCAATGAAATTTCATGCCTTATCGTCTTCATAATTTTATAACTTGAATAATATTGTTTTGTTATTATCCATAAATTTAAGTTATATGTGAGAAACGCTCTCATTATGGATTATCGTCTTCGAGTTTTTTGTGAGGTTGCCACTCAGCAGAGCGTCAGTGCAGCTGCTAAGATTCTTCACATTTCTCAACCAGCCGTCACTCAACACATCAAGCTCCTCGAGGAAGCTTTCCATACTCCCTTTTTTATTCGCTCACGCCATGGCGTAACGTTGACAGAGGCTGGCATTATTTTGTTGGCGCATGCACGACGTGTTGCAACGCTTGAAGAAGAGCTCACTGCACAACTTCATCAGCCTGGACAGGCATTTCAGGGCCACCTGCGTGTAGGTATCAGCAACACCATCATGCAATACTATTTGCCAAAAGTGCTTTTCCTTTTTAAAAAACAACATCCGGCTATCACCATTGAAGTCCTGGGAGGAAATAGCACTTCAACTATTGGAGCTCTTTTAGATCAGCGCATTGACATTGGGCTTATCGAGAGCCCTTGTCGCCGACGAGATTTGCGCAGCCAATCTTTTTTTGAAGATGAAATTGTTGTCATTGCTTCTCCTAAAAATGCTTTTGCAAAAAAGCATTTTATAACCCTTCGCGAATTAGCGAAAGCTTCTTTCATTTTTCGCGAGCAAGGATCCGGCATGCGCCAATGTGTCGAAGAACATCTTAAACGAGTAAATATAAAAAAAGTGAAAATTGCTCAGGAGCTTCCCAGTATTGAAGCTATTAAAAAGAGCGTGGCACTTGATATGGGCTTAAGCTTTGTTTCACGAATGAGTGTTGAAAATGAAGTCTCTCAGGGCAATCTTACTATTCTTAATATTCCCAAGCTGAAGATGCATCGGTATTTCTCTGCAATTTTATCACTGGGACCAGATCCTATTGGAATACGTCAGATCTTTTTAAGCTATTTAAAATAGCGATAAAAGTCAGAGTGCTTCCCAGGAAAAATCTTTTTTCAAGAGATAAGGCTTATTATTAGAAGGATTCATACAGACAAGCTTGATCCACTCATTACCAAAAAGTTTTTTTAGTATGGGTGTTTGCTGAACAATTCTGTCAATTATTTCTTGAGGCGCATGAACGACAGCAAGAAGTCTTAATAACTCGTGATAAGGTTCTTTATCATTTTTATAAACAGATTGAAGCGGTAGACCATTCATTAGATCACTACTGTTTCCCTGCATCACTCCCATTTTTCCTGTGATATTTTTTGTAACTTTACTCCCTGCCCCATAGGCAACATTGTCGAGAGTGGAGAAGAAATACTGCATATTAATCCAGTAACCGACTATCAGTGGGGCTGTGAGAATTCCTGTTAGTAACGCCCCTTTTTCATCTTCCTTATAGTTGTATGAATGTAAAAATGTTCTTCCTTCTAGATTTAGATTTTTCGTAAGCCAGCGTGGCCCAATAACCATGGCGGCATTTCTCGCTAATCCCCACTCAGGCCTGACTTGCGCCCAATCCCGAGAGCGTAAGATTGCGTGAATAGGAGCTTTTTCCAGAGAATATTTTCTGCCTAGCTGCTCACAACGCCATTGAGCATTTTTTGCACGAGCCAATTGAAGGTCTCTTTTTAATGTAGGAAGGTGATGAGAAAAAATCTCGGGTAGATGATGCTCATAAATGACAACTTCATCTGTTGTTGTGTTGTGTTGAGCTCCTAAAAAATAGGTCGTTTCAGGAATAGTAATATTTTGACTTAACAACTCCTTCCTCACACTAGGTTCGTTAAGAATAGCTGCTAATGCACGAGCATTAGGAGCTCCTGGTCTGCCGCCACAGGCACCACATTCAAGTGCAGATGCGTAAGTATTATTTTGTGTCTCGCTACCATGACCACAAAAAATCACCAGTGGAGCAAAATGTTGAGTGAGGCCTATCATTCTGAGTGCACCGGCAGCATAGTTACACTTATCCTCGAAAGAAATCGAATCGATGATCGTTGCAATAGGACTTGATACCTCAAAAAGCCCTGTAGAATGCTTTTTAAGATAATGCGCAACGTCTGGAAAAAATGTCTTTAAGAACATCCAAAAACCAGTAAGAGAACCGAGTGTTTCGACTAGAGCAAATGGAGAAGTAAAACTGTACTTTACGGATTGATAGAGTTTTTTAAATAACGACAACTTCTGGTATCCTTCTTTCCAAGCTTGATGCTGAGAGGTAGGAAACTCTGTAATGCGATGTTTTGCCTTTAGGAGAACAGGACAAGACGAATAATGCTCGCCATTGAGACTATTTTCGATACTCAGAGGAATTCCAAAAAATCCAGCAAATCCAAAGGTTTCATAATTTCCTTGTAACTCTAGAGCTCTTCGAAAAGGTTCTGAGCGAACATCAATACAAAATACCAGCTGTGCTTCAGGGGAAAGTTTCTCCTGCTCTTTTTGCATGGAGAGTTTTTTCACTAAGTTATCACGATAATTTTTTTCATTAGTTTTTACTCTCTGAAGAGTCTGCTCTGCCTCCTTAGAACACGATTCGTGCTGTCCCCACAAAAAGAGCTCTTTTGCTTCAGGCCATAGCAAGCAAGTAAGTAACAAACGAAAAGCTAAGTACTCATCCTTAGGAATATCTATTTCACGAGGAACATGCTGATCATTTTTCCAGTAGTTAAGGTAGTTAATGTAGGAAGCCCATCCTGGAAGCGTTGTTAACATGAGTGTCAAAAATTCCTCATGTGCTTCAGAGGATATTTTTAGAAAAGCAAGTGACTTTTCGATGATTTCTTCAGGTGCTGTTGGAAGCGTGCTAAAGAAAGAGTTTTGTGTGGTTGGTATTACTTTTTTATCAAAGGGGAGGAGCTGGCAGATGGCTTTTAAAAATCCATGATCTCTTAACGGCATTTTAATAGTAGCCTGACCTTGATCTAAAAAGAGTTGAAGCCATTTGATTGTTACTTGATTAACAATCCCCATTTTTTCAGGGATATTTTTCTTTTGAAAATAGTGGTGTCCTTGTTGAAGAGCCGTATCAAAAGGGAGGGCATCAAAACCAAGTAGAGGATTTACTGCTATTAAATTTCTTAACGGCCAAAAAGGTGGAACCTTGGACCAGATGTGATCTGTAGAAAAATGATGAGAAGAATTCATGTGATTAGTATGGTTAGTCATTATTTGTACTGATAGTCATTCCGAAAGTTAGTGATAGTCTCCGCTGCTGGCTGACTGGCATTGATATTTGCTACATAACTTCTTAACCAAAATGTTGATGGCTCTTCATGCTGAGTTGCACTCTTTCTTAGAATCCAAAGCCAACTCACTATAAGGACAAATAAACCAACAAGATAAAATGGGTTCATCGGTTGGGGTTGAAAAAGAGAGAGCGGCGCAAGGAATTTCTCCGCTACAAGAATATTGAGTCCATAGCATCCTCCTAACAGTGTGGAAACAGCGATTGCTTTGGGAAAATTTTTTAAACAATTTTGAAGCAATACCATGGAAAGCTGTGTGCCTGCTATAAAAGCGACACAGACAAGGATCAGTGTTGAATCAAAAGAAAAAGGGGTATGACTAGCAAATACAAAGCTAGCAGCCCCGGCTGCTCCTCCAAAAAGTGAGAACAAGAAACCAGTCCAAGTTTTTGAAACAGGGAAGGGATACTTTTTTTCCTGAGCCGCAGAAGGAGAAGAAAGAAAGAGATATGCTTTAAATAGTCCATGCCAGCAGAGGTGCGTTATTGCTGCTGCAAAAAGCCCCAATCCACATTGGGCCATCATAAAACCCATTTGTCCCATTGTAGAACAGGCCAACATCTTTTTGACATCAGGCTGCATGAGTTTCCAAAGTGTCCCTAAAAAAGCGGTTAAGATCCCTAAAGTAAAAACTAGATTTAAAAGAGATGGGCGTTCTAAGAAAAGTGGAGCAAATCGAGCCAGCAAGAATCCTCCACCATTGACTAACCCTGCATGCATAAGTGCAGAAACAGGAGTAGGAGAATTGAGCGAACTCAACAACCATCGATGAAAAGGCCATATCGCTGATTGCGTCATTGCTGCTGCAATAAGGAACATAGCAGAAAAATATATTCTTAAATCTGAGGAAGAAATTTTCAAAATTGATTGAATTGAAGTTTCTCCTGAGACTTGGTAGAGACAAAAAAAGGCACACCCTAAGAAAATAAGTCCTAGGAAAAAGTTCCTCCCTGCCATTGATCCCGAACGATAGGCCTGCTTCCAATGCGATTTATGAATCATCAGCTTTACTAGGAGAAAATTGCTAACTCCCCAGGCTACAAAAAAAACAAGTAAATGATTTGCACTAACAAGCATTGCTAAAACACACACCAGCGAAAGGAGCTTCAGTGTAAAAGAGCCGTGCTTGGCATCACCATCCATATATCTTCTTGCAAAAATCAAAATTAAAATCCCGATAAAGGCGACCAAGGAGATCATAATGCCCGCAAGCCGATCTATATAAAATAAATTTAATATTAATGACATAATGTATAATTTTTTTTAATTTAAAAAGGAGCATACCAGGAAATTTGATTAAGTAAAATTAATAATATTTAATCAATTTATTAAAAATTTTAATAAAAATATGAATTTTGACCCACTAAATTTAGAATGTTTTCTTGCTGTTGTAGAAACTGGAAGTGTCACCAAAGCTGCTCAACGCGTCTTTAGGACTCAATCAGCAGTAAGTCAACAGATAGGAAAATTAGAAAAAGCTCTTGGAAAACCTTTATTCCATCGTGGAAAAAAATTTTCTCTCACCACAGAAGGAGAAATTTTTTATTCTTATGCTCAAAAAATCTTAAACCTTCATCAAGAATGTGTATCTCGCTTCAAAGAGCCAGAACTCAAAGGCAAAATCCGATTTGGTATCCCAGAAGATTTTGCCACCATATTATTAGCTGAAGTTCTTGCAGAATTTGCTCATAGCCATCCTCATGTTTTACTCAATGTAGAATGTGACCTAACCCTCCACTTGTTGGATCGTTTTAAAAAAAATGAATTTGATATGGTTCTACTAAAAATGAGCAGACCAGAAGATTTTCCCAATAGTGTAGATATTTGGTCTGAAAAGTTAGAGTGGGTAGGAAATCCCCACATCCAAGTTATGCTTGAAGAAAAGAAAATTCTTCCCTTGGTGCTTTCTCCTCAACCATGTGTTTATTACTCAAGAGCGATCACCACCCTAGAAGCTGCTCAAATAAAATGGCAAATTGTTTTTAGTAGTAGCAGCTATGCTTCAAAACTGGCAGCAGTAAAAGCTGGTTTAGGAATTACAGTCCTTCCAAAGAGAATGATCCCCAATTATCTCACCGTATTAAATCTTTCTTCCCTTCCCTCTCTTGATGATACGCATATCTCTCTCTTGAAACGTGAAAAAGACAACCCTCTTCTCTCTTGTTTAGAAAGTTTTATTTTAAAAAAACTATGAGGAGTTTTTACTCAAGCCACCTCTTTCGTTGACTTTTCCCCAAAAATGCATGATCGCTTCATAGAGAAGAGGCAACATTGAAACTAAAATGATGGCTATGACGACCGTTTCAAAATGCTGCTGCACCCAGGCAATACGGCCAAAGAGCAATCCCGCTGTCATCATGGAGAAAACCCACAAAACACTTCCGATGATATTGTAAGTAGAAAATTTTTTCAGATCCATCTTAGCCATGCCTGCTACAAAAGGAACAAGTGTTCTAAAAATCGGTAAGAAACGAGCTAGTACAATCGCTTTTGGACCATACTTCTCAAAAAAAAGATGAGCTTGATCCAGATATTTTTTCTTCAAGATCAAAGCCTTTTCTTTAAAGATACGGCTACCTATACATTCTCCTAATTTAAAATTCACGCTATTACCCATAACAGCGGCAACAATAAGAAGGCCGAGTGCATAGGGATAGCGAATACCTCCCTCTGGCTTAGCAGCAGCAAAAGCCCCTACGGCAAAAAGAAGCGCATCCCCAGGCAGGAAAGGAGTCACCACCAATCCTGTTTCACAAAAAATAATTGCAAAGAGAATACCGTAAATCCAGATACCATAAAGCTCAACAAGGCGAACAAGGCTTTGATCAAGATGGAGAAAGTTTGTTTGAAACCAATGTAAAAAAGTCATCTCCTCTATGAATCAATATTTAGCAATAACAGCAATCCTGTTTTTAAAAAAATGACAACAACTCCTTCTGTTTCCATAAAAAAAAGCACTATAACTCATCTCTGGAGCCGCCTTACAACAACCCGCTGGGAGGATGCTTGGAGAGAGCGTTTGCAATTTGCCGGACCAGAATTTTTAGTCCTCAAAGCATTCCCAGCATCACGCACGCTCCGATTGGATGTTTACACCAATAAGGCAACGGCTCAAAAATTGCTCAAAAATTTTGGTGGCTCTGTGCGTCCCTTTAATGCTGCCACATGGACTCCGCCAGCCTCTAAAAACAAGCACCCTCGACATATCGGCACAACACTACTCCTCTACAATGATGAAAAAAGTTTTTTACAAGATTGCCAAAAAACTTCTTCTAAAAAACGCCTCTACATTCCAGCTGGCATGGCTTTTGGCACAGGCGATCATGCCACCACTAGCAACTGTCTGCGTTTGTTAGAAAATATTCAAAAATTACTTCCACCGAAAAAATGGTCTTTATTGGATCTGGGAACTGGCTCAGGAATTTTAGCTCTGGCAGGAGCATCGCTTGGCGCAAAAAAAATTCTAGGAATCGATTTTGATCAACAATGTGTTTCCATCGCTCAAGAAAATGCACTCAGGAATAACCTTTCCCATATTCGCTTTCGTCACGCTAATCTCTTGCACTGGACCCCGCCTGGCACCTGGGATGTAGTGACTGCTAACATTTATTCTTCGGTACTCAGCACAGCAGCAGCTAAAATTGTGAACTCTATCAATACCCCAGGACATTTGATTCTTTCAGGCATTCTTGTGGTGGAGAGAACTGTCATCCTTGATATTTTTATGACATTAGGCATGAAAGAAATCACTTACTTCCAACGAGGAAAATGGTGTGCTCTTTTATTACAAAAAATAAACAAGGATGAGTAATCTTTCCCTTCCTGCTGCCTTTTTTGAAAAGAGCTCAGGCCCTGCTACTACAGCGCCACTTTTTCCTGCACAAAATCCTATTGCCGCTCCTTAAGAAAATCTCCAATCCGCTCAAAGGCTATCTTAAGTTTTTCCATATTAGTCGCGAAGGTACAACGGACAAAACCTTCCCCACTCGCTCCAAAGGCGGTTCCAGGGACTACGGCCACTTTTTTTTCACGGAGTAATTGGAGTGCAAACTCTTTGCTGCTCAATCCTGTTTTGGCAATGCTGGGGAAAATATAAAAAGTCCCTTGAGGGTTGAGGCATTCCAAACCGTACTCACGACAGGCGGCAACGACAAAATTGCGGCGACGTTGGTATTCTTCGCGCATCTTGATCACGCTGGGAGCTCCATTTTGCAAGGCTTCTACGGCGGCCTCTTGCCCCATAACAGGAGCGCACATAATGGAATATTGATGCACTTTCATCATCGCCTCAATGATCTCAGCTGGACCACAAGCAAAACCGATACGCCATCCCGTCATTGCAAAAGCTTTGGAAACCCCATGCAGTAAAATCGTTCGCTCTTTCATCCCTGGCAGCGCAACGAGCGAATGGTGCTTGGCTCCATCAAACATAAGCTCGCTATAGATTTCATCCGAAATTACCAAGAGATCATGCCGCTGACAAAACTCTGCAATCTCGACCAGCTCTTGTTGCGAAAGCACTGCGCCTGTCGGATTGGTGGGGAAATTTAACATGAGAACCTTCGTGCGCGGCGTCACTTTTTTTTCTAACTCAGCAATATTGATCCTAAATTTTTCCTCGAATTTTGTCGGGACCGCAACGGCACATCCTCTTGCCAGCGCAATGGTGGGAGCATAAGAAACATAACAAGGTTCGTGATAGAGAACCTCATCTCCTGGATTAATCAAGGCTCGCAGAGCAAGGTCAATACCTTCGGAGACGCCAACAGTAACAAGAATTTCATTTTCAGGAGAGTAAGTAGCTCCAAAATTTTTCCCGATATAATTGGCAATCTCTTTGCGCAATCGTGGCGTTCCGAGATTGGAAGTATAGGAAGTTTTTCCTTGCTCCAAGGAGTAAATCGCAGCTTCTCGAATATGCCAAGGTGTTACAAAATCGGGCTCTCCAATACCAAGGGAAATCACATCCCCCATCGATTGAACAATCTCAAAAAAATCACGAATTCCAGAACGTGGAATGGCGGCGACGGTGGTAGCAATCTTGTGATTAGTGCCTGTCATTAATCATTGGAGTTGTGTTTATCGGAGGAAAGTAAAACGTTAAACGACGAAAGTTTGAGTTGCCAGTTTGAGTTTGAGCTTTTAATAGGCGCGAAGCGCGAAGATGACTCAAACTCAAACTTTTTGTTTCCTACGGCGTAACCGAAAGCTGCTCTGGAGGCTCTTTTAAAGGATAAATAAGACCTTCTTCTTTATAGGTCTTCAAACGAAATCGAGTCTCACATGCTTGAATTCCCTCGAGATTGCTCAGTTTGTTAGCAACAAAAGCTGCAACATCACGAAGTGAACGGCCGTTGATCACAACAAGTAAATCATACCCTCCACTCATAAGGTAAACACTCTGAACTTCCTCAAATTGTGCAATCCGATTAGCAAGACGATCAAATCCTCCATTTCGTTCTGGAGTAATTTTCACTTCGATAGCAGCCCTCACAGCATTGGGCTCTAACAAGTCACGATCGAGCACAGCGTGGTAACCAAGAATAGCGCCACTATTTTCAAAATGATGCATTTTTTCAGCAACCTCTTCTTCCGAAAGACTGAGTTGTCGCGCTAAATCAGGAAGAGAAGTTCGCGCCTCTTTTTGTAAGATCGTGAGGAGTGGGTCCATAGAAGTTGAAGCAACAGAGTTAAAATAGCACAAGAAGCAAGGCCCCCAATGCAATCAAAATTCCCAATCCTATCAAAATAAAATAGTGACTCAATAAAAAGGCAACAGCTTGATCATAGCGACCTTCTACGGCAGTTCCATCTGGAGAAGGTTTGTGGATATTGCTTGGCAAAACTTGTTGGACAGCAGGATAAGAAAGAATTAAGGCTAGGCGTTCTGCACTAGGGTAAGGAATTTCTAAAAATTTTTTATCTTGGAGATCATGAATATTTCCTGAGCGTTGATAATAGGTGACATTCTTTTCCTGAATAAGAGAGTTTATTTTTTTTCTTCTAACTGATGAAGACCCACTTTGTAAAACCAGGAAAAAAGTCCATAAAAAATGATAACTGTCCAAGTTGCTAGTGCTAGCACTTTTATTTTTCCTGGCTTCCAAGAGATCCCATCAAAAAAGCAGGCGAAATTTATCAACACAGACACAGCAAAAAAATCTGTATAACGAGGGGCCATGCATCCCATAGAACGGCCGTAAGCGATACTCATTATTTGAATGCTACTCCAAATCACAAGCCCTAACAAAATCCAGCGACGATCATGACACGATCTTGGTTGAAGCAAAAAATTTCCGCAAAAAAGGAGAACAGGAATATTTCTCACCAAAAACCATCCTATTTGTCCTGGCAAAGGCCAGCTCATTATTATCATCAAGGACTCTAAAAACTGCCGTATTGAATGAGCTTTTAAAGGAGCATGACCTAGGATTGTTGGTGTCATCTTAATCCCGAGCAGAACAAGCGATCCCAATAAAAGAAGCGCCACGGCACAACGCAGAGAACGATTAATCCCCAGCAGATATTGAACTCCTAGCACTATGACTCCTGCTGCAAGAGCAAAAACTCCTGAAGCCAAAGAGAAAAAAGAAACCACCCCAAAGAAAATGCCTGTCCACCATAACCAAGAAAAAGGTTCTTTTTCTATAAGGAGAAAAAGGGCAGGCAGAGAAAAAATGAGGACAAAATAAAACTGAGATTGAAATCCAGCGAGCGTATTTTCCCACCCAAAAGGGATGGAGAAAAAAAGAGCAAGAAGAAGCAAGAACGGAAAAAATGTTTTTTTTCCTAATGTGTACACAAGCACCGCCAGCGTTATTAAAAGAGCAACGAGGTGAAAGAAAGCATTGGCCACCATCTGAAACAATGGATTCCAAAGTCCATTCACTTTCAGAAGCAGTAACGCTAGCAAACGTGTAGTAAAAATTCGATGCTCATTGTGAGGCGCTAAAAGCTGATCAAGTGTTAGTGTTCCTTCTAAAAAGGGCTTATACAAATTCATAGCCTCAGCGTCCCATTGATCCCAGAAAGGAATGGCACTTCCAAAATGAAAAATAACGCCGCATTTAACTCCTAAAAAAAAGCAACAGAAAGAGAGGAGCGCCACTCCTATGATCAATAAAGATCGATTTTGTTTTGTAAGAAAATGCATAAATAAAAAATTTACTATCTCCGATAATCTCCGCGGCTAAAATACTTCTCCAGCCAAAGGTAGAGGCAGATAAAAAGATAGCGACTCCCCATTTCTTTGATTTTTAATTTGGCAACGCCATATTTACGATTGCTCCACATGATAGGGGTCACTTTCCATGAATATCCGCGCACAATGGCTTTCAATGGAATTTCAACAGTGAGGTTAAAATGAGGCGCTATTAAAGGACGGCATCCCTCAATGACAGAACGGCGGTAAGCCTTAAAAGCATTTGTCGTGTCATTCAGCGGAATAGCAAATAATACCTTCACAAAAAAATTGGCCATACGATTGATCAACAGTTTGACCTTAGGATAATCAATCACCTGACTTCCTCGCATAAAGCGGCTTCCAAAGGCACACTCATATCCTTCATCATTGAGCAGACGCCAATATTTCACAGCATCCTTTGGTGAATCAGAAGCATCCGCCATCATGATCACTACCGCATCCCCTTTGATATGGTCTAATCCATAAATAATAGCTCGACCAAAACCATGCGCTCCTTCGTTGCGAAATGGTCTTAAGGTAGGAATCTCTTTTTCTTTTAATTGCTGTAATAACTCCCATGTGCCATCAGTAGAACCATCGTCTACTACAACAATTTCATGAGTGATGTCAGCAGCAGAAAACGTTTCATAAATATCACGCAATGTTTCTGGCAACGACTCCACTTCATCGCGAGCTGGAATAACGACTGAATAAAGATGGAGCATTCCTGGCGGATGGATCATATTTTAGGTTTAAAAAGGAGCTGACAATTCCAGCCACTCAGGATAAGCCTCTGCATGAAGGGCAATCTCTTCTTTCTTTGCATAGAGTTTTTTGGGTACTAACTCCATATTAACTCAGTTTTTATGTGCTATAAGTTAACCCGAGTTCCGCAGTTAGGGTGGATGATATTTTGTAACAACTTGGTCTCAAGGTAGTTTTTAAAAGGATGCGGTGTATGTGTCATACATAAGTGATTTGAAAAAACAGCTTGAGGCCGAGTATGTTGCGAAAAATCTTCATTCATAACTGCGGAACTCGGGGTAACGCCAATAACCTACAGGACTGAAGAAAATTTTGGAGCAAGCTCTGCTGGCTTTTCTTTTAGGATGTTAAGAATTCTATCATGACTCATTCCTTCTGGAGCTAATATAGCCAACCCTAGCTCAAAAAAATGAATAGGATCATTACTAGAGCTAGTAACATTTAGAACAACGTTGCCTCTTTTAATATCAAGATTGCCAACGTAAGAGAGAGTTGGCGTTAGGATTTTTTCTTTAACTTGATTATTAACTGTTCCAATTGTTCTCCCTTGATACTCAATTGTTATTTGACTATGATTATATGCTTGCCATGTATAAACCCAAAGGGACTGCACCCCCCTTCTAGCAGGCTTTCCTAACTTGAGATTAAAAGTTAAGGGAGATTTAACACCATTGGCAAATAAGAAATTGAAAGGAGCTCCGCGGTTAATCGATTGGAGTTTTTCTGTTGCTCCAGAGTATGTTTCTAAAAACTTATAGACTTCAATTTCAGGAATATTCTGTTTTTTTACAACAAAAAAAACCGATAGAGAATATCCTAATGCTAATATTAAGATTAATAATATTGAAATTTTAAGTTTTTCCATTTTTATTTTTTTCAATTGTAACGTCATTTTTTAAGCTGTGTTAAGTTAAACTTTGTTATCAAAAAGGAGCCGACAATTCCAGCCACTCAGGATGAGCCTCTGCATGAAGGGCAATCTCTTCTAAAATTTCTTCCGGACTAAGCTTTGGCTGCCAACCCCAGATTTGCTTGGCTTTGGTCGAATCCAAAACCATCCAAGGGATATCAAAGGCTCTTTTTTCCTGACTTTCAGCAATCTCATGAGGAGCAAAACGCCGAGCACACCATTGGGAAAGCTGTCGGAGAGAGTAAGCAGAAGCGGTACCACCGGAACAATTCACCGTGCGATTTTCTATCAATGGAACAGTTCCTTGAAGCTGCATGGCAACAAGCGATGCAAGATCACGAGGATGCAGGCAGTCGCGGACTTGATGTCCTTGACCATCAAAGCCGATATATTTCAGTGGACGTTTTCTCAAATAGCTGTTGATCCAGTAAGAAAAAATTCCTTGATCGGCTCTCCCAAACTGCCCAGCTCCTGCAAGAACGCCACAACGATTGATGAAAACAGGAAAATCAAAAGTCGCTCCATATTCCAATGCCAGCAATTCCGAAGCTCTCTTGGTCGAGCCATAGAGAGAAAGAGGAGGTTCCGCTGAAAAAGTTTCACTAACTCCGTGCTTTGTAATGCCAGTTGGCAAGTCCGTTTCCTGAGCCGGTTGAAACGCACCATCGACTACATGCACGGGCAGAGCTGCCATCGGTGGGATCGAATAAACGCGACTCGTGCTTAGCAAAATGAAGCGTGCCTGATGCTGTTTGCAATACTCCAGCATATTAATGGTGCCCCCAAGATTGTGCTCGATCAACTGGCGTGAACTCGTCTTTCCATCAACTCCCGCAAGGACACTTGGGTTGGCTGCGGCATCAATAACGACATCCACACGAGGCAACGACTCTAAATCACTCGCCATCCGTAAATCACCATGAAACAGTTGGACTCCCAATTTTTTTAACGCCCGACGATTGCCTTCACTTCCGGGACGAATAAAATTATCGAGACCCACAAGCTCAAGATGGCTGTGTTGTTCTTTTAGAGCATGAGCTAAGGCATTGCCTACAAATCCACAGATACCGGTGATGAGTAGCTTCATCCTTTTATCCTTTTTATTAGCCACTTCTCCCCCGCCACGCTCTCACAATCTGCTTCATCGTCTCCTCCAAGGATTGGGTGATATCCCAGGTCGGATAGTGAGCTCTCATTTTCCGAAGGTCAGAATAGTAGCAAATATGATCTCCGAGGCGATTTTGTTCGACGTAAGTAAAAATTTGTTTCTTTCCGGTCAACGCCTCAGTCATTTTGAAGGCTTCTAAAATGGAGGTGCTGTTTTCCTTTCCGCCACCCAAGTTATAAACCTCAGCCACTCGCGGAACCTTGATAAAAGCGGCCATGAAAAGGGCCACATCGAGAGAGTGAATGTTATCCCGAACTTGCTTTCCTTGATAACCGTAAATCTTGTACTCTTTTCCCTCCAGATTGCATTTGACTAGGTAAGAAAGAAAACCATGAAGCTCGACGCCGGAGTGATTAGGTCCTGTCAGACACCCTCCACGCAAGCAGCAGGTTGGCATATCAAAATAGCGCCCATACTCCTGCACCATGACATCAGCGGCAACTTTAGAGGCGCCAAAAAGAGAATGCTTCGATTGATCAATAGTGAAATGCTCTGCAATCCCATGCTCATATATCGGGTCATCGTAGTCATACCGAGTTTCGAGCTCTTTCATCTTAATGAGATTGGGAGCATCGCCATAGACTTTATTGGTCGACATGTGAACAAAAGGAGCCTCAGGACAAAACTGCCGAGCAGCTTCTAAAAGATTCATCGTGCCCACAGCATTGGTATCAAAATCATCAAAAGGAATAGCTGCCGCGCGATCATGCGAAGGTTGTGCTGCTGTATGCACAATGACATCGGGTCTTAATTCTTTTACTAACGCTAAAATCCCAGCCCGATCACGAATATCAATTTCATGATGTCTAAAATGAGGCACTTCAGCAACGAGCCGCTCTTGATTCCAACGCGTATCGCCTTGAATTCCGAAAAAAACAGCCCGTTGGTTGTTATCGATTCCATGAACCTGATAACCTTGTTCAAAACCAAAGTAACGAACGACTTCAGAGCCGATGAGACCAGAGGAACCAGTAATGAGAAGCTTTTTCATAGTGACGATACGTTGTAATGGAAAGATTGCTGTTGAGAAAGAAGTTATTCTTAAAAATTACTTTCTCAACCAATCACGATGTTTTCGAATACTCTCTCGCAGTGAAAAATACTCTTTCAAGCCCAATTCTCGTTGAGCGCGTTGGGTACTGGGAACATAAAAGGTAGAGACACCTCCTGTCTCAACGCGAATCGGTTCTTGTAGATGACACTCTTGGTGAACTTGCTCAGCCACTTCTCGAATGGTGAAACCGCGCTCTGAGCCAACATTGTAAGGGTGACACGGCTTACCTTGAAAGAGAATAGTCCACAACCAGACGACCAGATCTGCGGCATACAAATAAGAACGAATGGAGCTTCCATCGCTTTTGATTACGATTGGTTTTTTTTCTAAAGCAGCTTGAACAAAATTCCCTAAAGCAAAATGAGCATCGAGTGGCAAATGAGGTCCCGCAAAGGCAAAGCAACGCGCCACAGTCGTTTTCAACTGATATTGCTCATGATAAAGAACACACAATAACTCTGCCACGCGCTTTCCTTCACCGTAGGCCGAGGACGGATTCATGGGGTTTGGAGCAGTGGGACATGTTTCAGAAACGGGACCTATTGTTGGGGAAAGCTCGCCATAAACCGCACCAGAGCTGACAAAAAGAAAACGCTTTGCTTCACAAGCAACTGCAAAATCAAGCGCGCGTCGTGTTCCTTGAATAATCGTATCGAGCATCTCCAAGGGGGACACGGGCACACTAGAGGTCGTACCTGCGTGAATCACATGTGAAAATTTTCCGCTTGGGAAAATAAAGTCTCTCACATCACCAGCATGCATTGTAATTGCTGGATGGTTGACGATGCGAGGCGCCTTTTCAGCAAAAGCAGCGGGATTGCGACTGAGACCCACAAGTTCTGCACCCAATTTTAATTGTTCATTGGCATACAAAAAAGTTTCCAACAACCAAATTCCAAAAAACCCAGTGGCCCCCGTCACAAAAATCCGACCTCCTCGCATCTGCTCCCAAAGCGGCTTGGTGTGGGTTAAGACATGCTCAAGGTCTTCTCGAGGCAGTGGCGAAAAAAAGGGGGGGTTACTCATACTCACGGATTTTTGGGGCTCCTCGAGCGGCATGCCAGTAGCGAAGAACTTCAACCTGCTTCTTCAAAAAGTTGATTTCGTAAGTCACACGATAATTGCCAACAATAAGCTCTCGTATCGTTCCATCACCTGCTTCAGGAAACATACGTCCTATCTCAGGATGCGTTTTCAATATCTGAATTTTCGAAAAGAGCCGATGTCCAAAACGCAGAGCTACTTGAGGAGAATCAATGGAAATATAACGTTGAATAGCTCTAAGGTCACGCCGCGCCTCAGGAGAATCAATGATTAGAAACACCATGAATAGAATTCTTTTTCAAGTTCTTCATGTGTGATAAAATCTCCGCGTCTAATGGAAGCCCTAGCTTCTTCGATTGCTGCTACGAGCTCTACATCATAGGGAATAGAATCGAAGGAAAGATCTTTGCAAGAGGGCTCTGCTAAATCAGAGCTGAAAGCATGTACCGGTGGTTGTTGAGTGATCATGGATGAGGCCTAACAGATTGAATTTCACAGTCAAGAAGGAACACAAAAACTCCGAATCACTCCAATCTCATAATCGAGCATCGCTCGAGTCAATCCAGGATAGGTTCCTAAAAAGAGAGCCTTACTCATGATTTCATCAGCTCCAGAAAGTTGTCCTACAACACGAAACGCACTAGGACGATCACGCTTGAGTTGCACAAAAGCTGGCTGCCTTACCAAGTTGCCACCAAAAAACATGCGGTTACCAATTTTCTTTTGGTCGAGATGCCGTGCCAAATCAGTGTGAGAAAAAGGCGCTGATGATTTCACACGCAGCATGAATCCAAACCAGGAACAATCCGTCTTACAACCAGAACCATCCCAGGTAAAACCAGTTTCTTTGTTCCAAGCAGTCGTATGCGTCGGCTGTGAAAATTCAAAAAAGTTTTCCAAATCAGCTAATCCAACACGCAGGTATTCCCAGTTTTTTTTGCGAGCCTCGATAAAAAAGGGAAGCTTTTTCAGCTGCTGACGCCCAATCGCAGCTTGAGGATCGAGTGGTTTCAAATTAAATCCAAGATGACTATAAATATATTTGTGATCGTATCCCTTGGGGAGTTCACCCAACTGCCATTCAAAGCGTTTGTTGCATGTATTATCCTTGCCAGAGGCACACCAACAATCACGCCCCCAGTCGCGAAAGCTCTCTGCATAAGCCTTAAGCGGCGATCGAGAGATGATATTGACCGCACCTCCTTCTCCCATTGTCAGGTGATGCGGAGGATAAAAAGATTGGGTTGAAAGATCACCCCAAGTGCCGGTGTAGCGGGTAATGCACTTTCCATTGGAAGGAATCCCTGGAGAATTTTCGGTAATACCTAAAGCCGCTGCCTGCTCGCAAGGCAGAGAATAAGTCGATCCCAAGGCATCACAATTATCTTCGATTAACCAAAGGTCATGACGTCGACAAAAAGCGAGGACCGTTCCCAAATCAAAAGGATTGCCCAGTGCATGAGCCATCATAACTACTTTTGTTTTCCCGGGAGAGAAAGCCTCTTCCAGTAAGGCTACATCGATGTTTCCCGTCGAGGGATGATTATCTAAAAAAACAGGAACTGCTCCCAATTGGATGATAGGAGCCACCGTTGTGGGAAATCCCGCTGCAACGGTAATCACTTCATCACCTGGCTGCAGGCGCTTGTGCGTGGGAAGTTTGTGCGTTGTCAAAGCTGCCAAGGCAACGAGATTGGCAGAGGAGCCTGAGTTTACCAAAAGCGAATATTTCACTCCCAAAAAAGAAGCCAATTCTTTTTCAAAAGCCGCCCCCTCCTTTCCTAGCGTTAGCCAAAAATCGAGGGTACTCCCAACAGCTGCCTCCACTTCGTCAGCATCAAACACACGACCAGCATAGGGAATCGTGGTTTCTCCTGGCACAAACGGTAATTGCTGCTTGGAAGCAGGTAAATTGGGCTGATGCAGAAGTGTGGAATATTCTCGTGTGAGACGGAGAATTTCCTTTTTGAGCTCTTCTGCTTTTTTATTCATGAAAAAAAAATCGGTTAATTTGCCCACGCAAGGCCCTTTTCATAAGCCTCGGCAACATAGGCTGCTATTTGTTGTTGTGTCACTTTGAGAGCCATTGTAGGTTGCTCATGATAAGAGCGATACCATTTGATGGTTTGTGCTACCGTTTCTTTAAAACTCCAAATGGGCCGCCAAACTAGCAAAGAAGCTGCTTTATCAATAGAAAGATGTAAACAAGTAGCCTCGTGGAGCGCTGTTGGATCGCTGGCGTCGTGCCATCTTCCGGGCCAATGCTTCAGTAGTTCTTCCACTAAATCGAACACACGATAGTGCTCTTGTGGATTAGGGCCAAAATTAAAAGCTGTCGCAAGCTCAGGCCTTTTTTGCAAAGAAGCCCCTAGCCAAAGATAACCACTGAGCGGCTCCAAAACATGCTGCCAAGGGCGTGTGGAGTTAGGATGTCGTACCGCAATCGATTCTCCTTTTTCTAAGGCACGAATAGAATCAGGCACAATACGATCGACACCCTTATCGCCTCCACCAATCACATTTCCCGCACGAGCGCTTGCCAAGCGGATTTGAGATCCAGATGCAAAATAAGAGTGATGATAAGCCGCTACAGCAAACTCACTCATTGCTTTGCTAGAACTGTAAGGATCCTTTCCACCGAGTGCGTGCTCTTCAGAAAAAGGGATGCCGGTCCCATTATTGTGATAGCATTTGTCCGTTGTGACAAAGACTGCAGGCAGAGGCTCCTCTTTTGGAGGGCGTTGTGACTGATATTTTCTCAATGCTTCGAGGAGGTAAATTGTCCCCATGACGTTGGTCTCATAGGTTTCGACAGGCTCGAGATACGAGTAGCGCACTAAGGGTTGCGCCGCTAAATGAAAAACAAAATCGGGCTGAAATGAGAGGAGAGACTCCTCCAACGTGTCCTTATCGCGAAGGTCAGCCACCTGATGATGCAGGCGGGAACTCAATCCCAGCTGATTAAATAAAGGTTCTGTTTTCTTAGGCGCTAGAGCATAACCGTGCACTTCCGCTCCAAGCTGCAAGAGCCACTCTGCTAGCCACGATCCTTTGAAACCAGTGTGACCAGTGAGAAAAACTTTTTTTCCAGCGTAGGTGTTGGAAAATAAAAAAGTGGCCATAGAAATTGAAAATATTTTTACCAAACCTTCCACGGAGCACTTCCATTTTTCCAAAGCTGCTCTAAGAGTTGTTTGTCACGCAAACTATCCATCGGTTGCCAGAAACCACGGTGCTCGTAGGCATGAAGCTGTTCTTCTTGGGTGAGACGCTGAAGTGGCTGCTGTTCCCAAATCGTTTGATCATTTTCGATATAAGAAAAAATGGCTGGCTCTAACACAAAAAAGCCACCATTGATCCAACCACCATCGCCTTCGGGTTTTTCAATAAAGCCTCGAACAACGCCGTCTTCGATTTGCAAAGCTCCAAAGCGGCCTGGTGGCTGCACGGCAGTAATGGTGGCTAGGCGATTTGCACGACGATGGGCTGTGAGTAAATCAGGAATGGCGACATCACCAACTCCATCGCCATAAGTCAGACAAAATGTCTCGCCTTCGACATAACGAGCCACCTTTTTTAAACGACCCCCTGTCATCGTTTCTTCACCAGTATCAACAATCGTTACTCGCCATGGCTCTGCATAGCGCTGGTGAACCTCCATCTGATTATTTTTGATGTCAAAGGTGACATCAGACATGTGCAGAAAATAATTCGCGAAATATTCCTTAATCAAATATCCCTTATAACCAGCACAGATTACAAAATCATGGATCCCATGCGCTGAATAAATCTTCATCACATGCCAGAGAAGCGGCTTTCCACCAACCTCCACCATCGGCTTGGGACGCACAACACTCTCTTCACTAATCCTCGTACCAACCCCTCCTGCTAAGATGACACATTTCATAGAGCACCAGAAAACTCATGAACCACTAAGGTCATGAGTTTTCATACATCGTCATGATTCTAACCAAATACTTGCTCCACTATTTTTTAAACAGAGAGGCATTTTTTCTGCAAAAAACTGCGGGTTAAAGTGAGTCATAAAATCATTCATCAATTTGATCTTAAATTTATCATTGTATTGCAAAAAAGCATGTAGCATATATGCCTCATTAAAAGCCCTTCCCTCAAGCACCCAATCTAAGGGATATTCAAATGGGTAAAAAATATCATGAATATGAATATACACGCCGGAAGGCAAAGAGGGTAATAGTTTAAAAAAGAGAAAATTAACATCACTATCAATTTTCCCCACGTGAGAAGAATCAATAAAGAGAATATCGTTTTTCTTAAGTGAGGAAATTATCTTGAGATCAATCTCCTGCAATCTCTTTTGAATGACTGTATGACGTTGTTTATCCTCTTCTTTTATTAAAGAAAGCAACAGCTTCGGATTTGGCTCAATAAACGTAAGATTTATTGAATTTTTAAAGTATAACTCATTGGTATCAAGCATGACACAAGAAGAGTGGCCTGAGCCAACCTCTATAATATTTTTAGGTTTTAAATCTCGTATCATACAATACAAAAGAATGGCATCCGAATAGCCGTAAGAAGGATTTTCAAAATAATAACGCAGTCCTTTAGTTTTTGATGCCTGAAAGGGGAGGTCTTTATAATATTGAATAAAATGATTAAGTAGTTTTTTTTGCTCCTCCTCATGGAGATTAACTCCAGGAAGAGTTCGTGGACGCTGTGGATACACCCTATTCTGATTTTTTATGATATCTTCCAAACAAGGATGAGGTGAATAAAAATGACCAGAAGGAGCAAATTTTACTTCTGTTAGATAAGTTGTATTAGACATGGTTTTTGATTTTAAATTAGGAATAGTTTTTTGGATTTTTTTTACTTTCTATCATATTAACGATAATTAATCGGTTGTTTTTTATAATCCCCAAATTGCATCTTGTTAAGCAAAAATATGTAAAAAACAAGAAGTCTAGTTTTTTATTTTCTTATAGAGTTAATAAGAAGCCCTTAGTTTTTTAGTTACGAAAACTTCTATGTATTCCCCATCAATTCCTTTGCTTCTATCCTTCATCACATATGTTATCGTTAATGCATGGCTCCAGTTAAAAATGAGCTCTTCAAAATCATCACCATAATCCCATGTGACCAGTGATCGTCCATCCCCAATAGGACTACCATGATAAATAGAAGGGTGCAAATATTCAATTCCTGATTCTACTAATACGGCTCTACAATAACTTTTAGATAATCCCTTGTGTTTAGGAGTAGTAAAAATATGAACTCCCTCTGATTTTAACACTCTTATTATTTCTTGAAATGCTTTTTGAGGATTAAAAATATGCTCAAAAACATCCTGTGTTATAAATAAATCAAAAGTATTATTTTTAAAAGTAAGAGCCTCTAGATTTTCGCACCTCACGCCGTTATTTGTAGCGCCAAGAGGAATTTGATCAAAGTAGTGTGAATAGGAATAAGAATGAGAATACCTAGAAATAAAATCATTCGTAGGTGAAGATTCATGAGTATGTAATTTTTCCCAATTTGTAACGTAAGTATCTAAAATATATTGTATGTGACGCTGTCTAGGTATTGAAAAACATTTGAGACATATATAATGATCTCTAAGCCAGTCATTATTGATTTGAAATGTTACTTCTGTCCTACAACAGTGACAGTATCCCTTGTTTTGAATTAGCATACTAGAATCATTTCGTATATATTATACCTGATTTTCTTCAGGAGTAACTTTCTCCATCAGTAAAAATAGTTAAGAAATCCCCTGATGAATAATTCTGTAAAATTGTTTCTGAGAAGCGTAGTTTATTACACATAGTAACACAAGTAAAATCAATGATCCTATAAAATTTACTATATTTACTGAGTTAAACTCCAATGCAGGACTAATAATCCAAATAATTCCGAATTGCATCATCCAAATAATTAAAAAGCTATTACGAATAACTGCAGTAAATTGGCAAAGATAAATGATTGCAGTTAGGTGCAAGCAAAAGATGGAACTATATGCTAAATGATGTAATACAAATGGATCCCATGAAACTAATCCTTGCATCAATACTCCTATAATTCCTAATCTTAAAAAGGTATCTGCACTAAAATTATTTCTTACTCTTACCTTCTCTTTATTAAGATAATAAAAATAAGTTCCAAAAAGAAAAGGGATCATTAGTAATCCTAATGTTGGAATCAAATAGTAAAACTGAGCACTTCGCACTGCAAGCCCCGGGTCTGGGTAACCAACACATCCTACTAGTGGTTTATAATAACCAAAAAATGTTTTTATTAAAAGGGACTTGCGATATTTCCATGATTCAACAGTATCATTTTTATAAGCTTCCTTTACTGTCTCTAAAAGGCTTTTATTTTTTTCATTAAAACCACAGGTTCCTGCAAAAGTATATTTTGTTAATGCATTTCCGGGAGGATCAATTTTTTTTACAAAAAACAGCCAAGGAAGTATTGTTAATAAGCAAGTGACTCCCACCAACAATAGATTATTCCTTTGGAGCTTCCATAATCTTGTAAAGCAAAGCGCCCCCATAGCACAGAGACCAAAAAAAATACTCCCATGACACATCAATGCAGCCCCAAAAGAAAGCCCTGCAACTACCGGTTCTCTGATAGAATCTCTTTTTAAACGATTTAAAAATAACCACCCCATAAAAGCTAATGTTGCCGAGATAAGTTTAGGCCAAACATACACTGTATTGAAGAAAATGAATGGAGAAACCATTAATAAACTAATAGCATAGCATCTCATTTTTCCTTGCAATCCAGCTATCTTTAAACATTCCCAAATTGGAAAAACCCAAGTAGCCATTACACAAATACCAAGGAGATTAAAAAGCCATCCTCCTAGCTGACTTGAGTTGGAATCAGCAAAAAACCAATTTGTTAGCTGGCATAATGGCACACCAAGACCTACTAAAGCAGGAGGACGATCTGAAACTTGCCATAAACCAAGAAGACCATGAAGAGATTTTCCTTGAGCTAATGCTTTGGCTATAGTAATAGGTATTTGGTTATCTGTACTCCAACAAGCAGGAGAAAAACGATAGTTAGCAGCATAATCAACTGAAATAGTATGTTGCGAGTTCAAAACTAACCAAGAAAAGCCAACAAGTATAATCCAAAGTAAGAGAGTTGGCTTTTTTGTAAAAAAAATCTTTGGTTGACGTATCATTTGCCAAATGTTTTTTCGCTTAAAAACAAATCCACTTATAAGTGATAGGATTGAAAAAAAGCCCCCTATCATAGGTGATGCATAATAAAAGAAAAAGAGAACATATCCTAATAGCATTGCAGCTAATGGGAAAAATAATAATTCTATTTGTGTTGATTGTTTACCAATGATTTTTTGAAGCAATTTATTAAAAGGAATTGTTATTAAAAATAATAAGAAACAAATAATGGTAGACCAAGCCAGGCAAACAGGAAAACTTCTTTTTAATTGAGTAATACGCCCTATTTCATAGGGTGTTCCTATTCCAACATAACGCCTTTTATCACATGATTCAGCTCCTACACACAGAGGACTCCCTTGCCACGCATGTGGGATATTAACAAGATATAATTGCCATGTTTCATGAGCATTACCATAGCGAAAGGAGCGCTCTTCTCCAGTGATCATGTTCTTCAAATAAATTCTGTTTCCCGGTGCTGCAGGATAACCAACTACAGGTAATTCCATTACGTTACTTCGAATAAAAAAAGATGCTGATCTAATATGACCGCAATCAGTTATACAGTCAGGAGCCCATGATCTCCAGAATTTAGCGTCAGGAGAAGTTATTACAGAGCAAGGTAAGTCCCCTTGCTTTGGTTCTCCATTAGGGAAAAAATTGCCACTAATAATATTCCAATCTGTAGCTGCTATTAAAGGGCGGCGCGGTGATTCTGGAAGTAAAATTAATATAGTTCCGAAAAAGATAAATACTCCCCACAAAATAAATAAACAATAAATAACTTGTCGTATTATCTTGGTAATTTGTTTTTCATCACCCATTTTTATCTTTATTAAAAATTACATTCGAAAGATTATTAAACTATAACGCATTAATTTGGAATCGCTAGAGGTGTAATAGCAAGAATATCTTTTTTCATTGGAAGGCAAATAAATTCATTCGCTTCAGCATCATAAATTGCTAATTGTAAATCTGGTTTAACCACCGTTTCTGGTAATTTAATAATCCAACCAGAAGACATTGCATCAGGTGAATGTAATGCAGTAACAACATCAGGGCGAGCTGTGCGTTCAGCTGTAGAAATAGCCACTAACTCCCAAGTAACATTACCGTTAGGTGCTAGCAAAACAGTAGCATCTGCTGGATGATGAGATTTTCCTAATGTAGTCCATCCTTCTAATGAAATCATTCCATTATCTTCTTTTTTTATTACATCTAAATTTCCATTAACTTGAAAATTACATGCTACTGAATCAACCAAAACATCATCCGAGCAAAATCGAGAACATTTTAACAAATTATATTTTTCAAGCTGAGCTATAATGTGAAACAAGTTATTTCCTTGTAGATTATGAGCTACAACATCTAATTTATCTTTTAACAAGGGTGCTTGAGAGAGTCTTAATAATGCATGATGGTAAGAATGAGCTAGCTGCAAATTTCCACCATGAATACAAAAAATTTTATTTTCCCTGACAACCAAGAAACTAATTATACAGAAAAAAATTATTAATACAAAAAAACTAACAAAATGCAGCCATCTTTTCCTATTAACTATTCCAGTAATAATACTAACTAACACAATAAAGCCTACTTGAAAGTAGAGAGCGGGAGTAGTATACCTGCTTTCTATTTGATAACAGGAAGTCATTTGATAACGTCCAAATGTAATTAGCAAAGCACTTCCCACACTATAAATTAACAAGCCTAGCCCCATACAAGAGATTGGTGTAAAAAGAGCCTCTTTTCTCCATAAGATAATTAGAACAGCTAATGTGACTAGACAACTTATTATCCCAATAACAATTCCACTAGCACTCACAACTCCTAACAATGTCTGAGCAGCTGTAAAAGGACTTCCTATAACAGCCAAAAAAAATTCAACATATTCAATTAACTGTGTTACTTCTAAAGATAAAGAGGCTATATTTTTTTTAGTATTTATAACCACATAAAATAGGGCAAAGCAAACCATAAAAAGCCAAGAAAAATAAATACTAAATTTAGTGCGAATATTAACTGATTGCAAACGGACAAAAAGTGCTGGCAAAACAGCAAGCCAACAAACAATTCCATTAGCCATACAACAATTTGCAATGATCAATAAGATCACTGTTAATATTAGTGTTAGCTTTAATTGTAATTTTGAAAATAATACTCTTATTGTTAAAACAGTAATAAGGGGAAGAACAAACCAAGGAAGCTGAAATGCCCATAACCAGTTCTGCCACTGAAATCGACCAGTAATTAATATTGCAATTGGGATAGATACCAAACAAAAAATGTTAATTTTTGATAAATAAGATGTTAAAAACTGAAGAAGCAAATAAAGCGTTAAAACAGGAATAAACGCGTTAAAAAAAAGAACTGCTTTGAAATTTCCTCCTGTTAAAGCGAGCAGAGAACCTATGATAACTCGCGAAACAATAATGCGATGTTCGTTATGAAATGCAACAAGACTTGCTAAATCAAGCCCATGTTTCTGCCAATTTAAAATTGTTTGGAGTAAATCCCAATCATCATTTACAGGAATATTAACACCATAGCAAGAGATATAATTGAATACAAAATAAAGGCTAGTTATAACTAGAAGTGCTAAAAAAAGTTGAAATGATCTAAGTCTAAGTTTATTCATAAATTCGACCGTTTCTCTATAAAAACCATGAAGTAATAATCATAATAGTCAAATATTTTATCATTGAATATTATAGATTATTTAATCTTTTTTAATAGCAATAATATGATGAAGCGCTGTGTAATGAGCAAAGGGCCGTAATAATGATTCACACATTTTTAATATAGGAATCGAGATGTTAGGAAGAAGCTGCTTGAAATTGATTCCTCCTGAAAAAAAATAACGCAGATAATTATAGAGGAGATTGCTCTCAACTATGTTAAGAGTTGGATATTCTTTTTCAAATATTTCTCTATCTCGCTTAAATACTATATAAGAAAGTGCTTGATTAGCATTTGACATAATTCCCATATCAGAGGTTGATTCCCATTCTTTTTGAAATGGGTTAAAATGTTCTGATTGATGAACATTAGAATAAAATTTTTTGGCAATCAGACCATAAAATGGCTCAACAAGGACACACCCCCCTCCCGGCTTAAGCACTCTTAGGAGTTCAGAAAAAAATTGCCTAGGATCAGAAAAATGGTGGAATACATTTATTGCATATATAGAGCGCAATGAAGAATCTTTTATTTGAGACATATTTTGAGCATCTAGAATAATATTAAGATGAGGTGCATTAATAATATCACTTGTGATCAAATTAGGTCTTATTTTTTTAAAAAAACTCACTCCTGAGCCAATTTCAAGTTCTTCTCCTTCGTTACAAAAATACTTATCAGCCATTGTAACGCACAACTGATAAAAATCTTCAAATACACCTTGCATCATTTTTTTTTGACAAAGGATCTCATTGTGGATTCGTATGCGATCTTCTCCATCATAATTTACATTTATTAACCTAGAATCTTTTAATCGGTTACGGATGAAGTCTATCATAATGCGTTACAATATTAATTATTCTTATTTTTTGCTCTCTCAGCTATTCTCATTGCATTAGCCATCATAGTAAAAGAATGATTTTTTGATGGTAAGTATGGAAAATTAGCAGCATCAATAATATAAACAGCATTGGTTTGTGCAAGCCTCCCATTGCTATCTGTTTCATAAAGAGATTGTGCATCTTTCTTCATTGGCAAGCTTCCAGCATAATGAATACTGCTGCCTGCAATAGGAAATTTACACAAATAAGAAGAGGCAAAGTAGTTCATACCTTGGAGAAGTTTTAGAAAAGGATAAATAGAATATTGAGAACTTCGATCTAAGTACTTTTTTTTATCCTCTACTGCATGACAAATCGTTAATGATCCATCTTTTTGAAGTTGAAGATAATTGCTAGGGGATGCCTTATCTGGAAAAAAGACTTGAAGCATTCCTAACGCCGCTCCTAAGTATTTTATTGCTGAAATATTACCTCTAAGAGATAAAGGAAGTTCAGCAATAAGATCGCTTCTCATGGGGCCATACAGCCCATATACCGATGCTTGCACTGGTTCAGAATAAGTTTTATCATTATGCACAACAATAAGTTCCGCTCCAGGAAAGACATTTTCTGGAAACGCCTTGCCAATCTTGGAAATATCCAAAAAGGGAATAAAAGCTACGGGATTATCGAGCAAAGGCAATTTTGTTTCATAATCATTAAAGGATTGAAGTACTATTTTTGAGGTATTGATAGCCCCAGCCCCAATAAAAAGTTGCTTTGCTTGAAATAGCTCTTCACAATTATTAGATAAATTTTTAGCAACAACTGTTACTACATTAGATTGCTCTATAAAACGTGTTGCAAAAAAACCAGGTCTATAATCAATAGAGCATTCAGAGCATAATTCTTCTACTGTAAAAAAAGGGTTATAAATGGAATGGTTATATCCTTGAAAAAAATCTTGGAGTAATGGTTTGTAAGCTGGTCGCCCACGATAATCTTGTGAAAGCACAGCTAATCTTGTGCGTCCAACAAAAATATTATTTTTAGATCTTTTTTGTTTATATTTTTTTAAAAAAGAGCTGGCTAGTGGACTAAGTGATAAGGGGGAGAGCAAATTGCAACTGCTTCCAAAAAAAGATGCAAGATCATCTGCTTCTCCACTGATACCAAGATGACTTGTTAATTCATCATAATAAGGATTAAGCTCTTCAACAAAAATGGGAAATCTTTCTAGCTCTCGACTTGTATATCTCATTACTCCTGCTCCCCAAGCATTTGCGAGACCTCCACGAGCATAACTTGTTGTAGCATCAAAATGTAATAAATTATTTTGAGAAACACCTTGTGGGCACTCCCAAAAGTAACGCATTTGAGGCCCCTTAAGTTTAGGGCTAATATAGTTGCCATCTAATCCTTGAAAAGCTTCGTAAGAAGCCCCAATAAGCCCATTAAATAAGTCATTTCCTTCTCTACGCATCACATAAATATTTCGAGAGGAAAAATTAGGAGGGGGAGGAGACAAACCAACATCAAGCATTAAGATTTTCATTGGCCTTAGCTTTAGGGCTGCAGAAACTGCAGAAAGACCTGATCCAATAATTATGGCGTCATACATTTTGGATGCCTCCATAAAAGAAAATGCCCTTTAACTTTTTTATATATTGAACGAATAAAAAAATAAAAAAGCGATGCAAAAGCAAAAAAGCGACAATCTTTTTCATTGACCATTGCTTGAGAGGTAATTGGATCAATTTCTGCAAGAAAAGTAAGCATAAGAAGTTTTTTTGTTAAAATCGTTTTTTTAGGACGTATAGCTAATTCTACAGCTTCTATATCAAGCTGATGGCTTAAAATATATTTTATAGATGGATCACAAATTTCCATGCTTTTATTCATTTGATGTGCATCAAGATAACGTTTAATTAGCTTAGTAGAAGGAGAAACAGAAAAAAGGGTTTTAAATAAAATTTTTGCTTCTATTTCTAAATCATAAGGGAATGGTAAGTCATTTAAAGCCTCCTGCTCCTTAGCTATGCCCTTTAAAGCTTCCCCTAAAGGAGTGGGGCTCATTTTAAGAGCGTTCCAAGAAGCTTCGACAGGCATAATTCTTAAGTCCAGAAATCCCAGAAGATTTGTTGTGGTAACAGGAGCATTTTTCCATAGATGCTCGATCAGTAATAAGGAAAAATAAACTAATTTTTTAGGAAGAGGTAAAAAGAGCCGTTTTAAATGAAAACTAATAGCAATTTTTCTTAAAAAATCATGAAATTTAATGGGCGAACTTGCAAGATTATACTCGCATGCAGCATAAGATTCCGGGGAACCTACTATTTTCATAATGACATTCCCTATGTCAGATAGATAAACAGGCTGAATAACATTATCAGCAGTACCCACAAGAGGAATAATAGGTACCCAGCGAATGAGAGTTGAAATTCTACTAAAAAGTCCTTTTGAGCTAGCTCCTATAACTAATCCTGGTCTTAATATTGTCCATGAAACCTCTGATTTTTTAATAAGATTTTCTGCTGCAAGCTTTATTTTTCCATATTTAGAGGCAGTATGACTAATAGCAGATTGGCTTGAAATAAAAAGTAAATGACAAGCTGGATTGGATTCTTTTATTCTGTCAATAAATAACGATATCGGCAAAAGGTTGGCATATTCTATAGCCTCTTGAGACATTGATTGACAGATTGGTATATAAGTCAAATAAAGAATAGATGAAAATTTACTTAAATCTAATAAGTTAATTCCTTCAGGCCATTCTATCGATATGGTATTAGAGGCCTCCCTATTGCTATCTTGAGTTTCTTGGCGTTTAAGAATAGTATATGGTATTTTATTTTTTTCAAATAACAAACATATATGAGATCCAATAAAGCCAGATGCTCCTGTTATTAAAATCATTTTAGAAGACTCACTATGTTATCTTGTTCCTAAAAAAGAGAATATTTATATATTGTCACTACGATTATCTTTAGAATTAAGCGTTTTACTATTAGAAAGACGTCTGCTAAGAGGAATAGATGGCAGTGTTGACATATCGTAATTAATAAACCCTAAGATAAGTTGAAATCCTAATATAATTGGTAAAGCCGATAACATTACAGTCCCAGAGCTTGCCAATGTATGCATGCGAGAATTCTCAATCCAATTAAAACCTCCAAAAATTATTCCGAATAAAAATAAAAAAATGCCACTCATGCATTCAACTGACGCAAAATTAAAATTCCGAAAGAGATAGTTATAACAAAATCTCTTGAGCATATTGGATAAATTAAAAATTAAAAATGGAAGGATTTGTTCTAAAATACGAAGATTAGAAACTTCATCTTGATACCGTGCAGTCATGGGAATATCAATAACAACTGCTTTAAAGGTGTTAAGCCTAAATAAAATGTCACTTTCAAAAAAATAACGATTATTAATCTTATCCAGCGGCAAACACTGTACTATAGAGGCATTAATAGCAGTATACCCATTTGTTGGATCAAATAAATTCCAATATCCAGAAGAAAGTTTAGTAAGAAAAGAGAGAGCCATATTCCCAAATAATCTTATTTTAGGCATATGGCGAATGGATTCAATATCATAAAATCTATTTCCTTTTGTGTAGTCAGCCTCACAACTAAGAATAGGAGCGATAAAATTTAAAATAAAAGATGGATCCATTTGCCCGTCGCCATCAATCTTAACAATGATTGTAGCTCCATCAGCAAGAGCTGCTTTATAGCCTGTAATAACAGCTCCCCCAACACCTTTATTTTCTGAATGATATAACACTCTAATTCGCTTATCGACTATTTTGCTAGCATGCTTTCCAGTCTCTTCAGGGCAACAATCATCAATGATATAAATAGCAGAAATACTGATTCCTATCTTAGCAATAACATCAGCTATATGCTTTTTTACCTTATAACAAGGGATAACAACAGCTATTTTATTCATTTTTTTTATGTTAATTATTTAATAAATTGAAACGCAAAAATGAAAGATTTTCTTCCATTTTTTGCCATTTAAAAAATTTTCTTTTTTCATAAAGCAAATTGCCATGATGAGGACGTTAGAATATCCTTTTCTTAGAAACGGGCTGGAGTATTTGGGTGCCATTAATAAGATAATAAAAACTTACAAAAGGAAAAAGTCCACGCCATTTTTTGAATTGTGATGGATAACTTAAATAATAAGATAAAAACCGAAAAAGATTTTGCAAAGAGATTTCTACACTGTTGTTTTTCCCATTTTCAGGTAATGAATGAAGTACCCTAAAGAGCGGCCCCAAACAATGACAAGCGTTATAAAGTGGAAATTGCCAAACTTGCGTTAATATTCCTAGTCGATCTGCAACATCCACTGTAATGGCATGAAGCGCGTCATGGTCTTGATGCCCTCCCTCCCAAGCCGGTATATAAATAACAGCTAGATTTGCATGGATAGAAAGCCAATTTTTTATCCAATCTAAACAAACCCCTAAATATTCAGGCAAACAACCATCTGGAATTAAAAAATCATAGCCTGGAAAAAAAATATTCTCTTTTTTTACTCCTAATTGTGATAGCACTACCAATGATTCTTGATTTCGCCGCTCTGGAGGCACTCCACCAAAGCTTCCATTTGTTAAATAAGCGCAATAGACCTCATTTTTCTGTACTATTTCATCAGTAATTTTTTGAAACACACCGAATTCACCATCTTGATGAGCAAAAAGAAAAAGTGCAATAGTTTTTTTCTTCTCCATATTAATAAGCATCAAAATCAAGAAATGAAAAACTAATATGGCCTCTTTCTAATTTTTCAATTCTTTGATTAAGTGAGTTATAAATAAAATTTAAAGGTGATGGACGAAAGCGCTGTGGAATACTTTTATAATGCTTAAAATCAGAAGCTCCATCAGGAACTAGGGCTAAAAAAGACGTAATGGAGAAAAGAAACGGCAAACTGTATCTTCTATATTATTAACTTTCAGGCATGGTGAGAGCTCTGTATAAACAGCAAGCATTTTTCCTTTTGCTGATGCATAACATTGCAACCTCTCTTCTGATCTTCTGACATAAATGGGGTTATTAGGATTAGAAATACGCCACTGAAGACTCTCTTTTGACCATTTATGTTTAAGCTGTTCTACACTAACAATACTATTCCAATTAATATTAAGATTACCAAATCCTAAAAGAGCCTCTAAAGGCTGTACTAATTGAAAATCCATTTGTCTTACCCACCCTGGAGTTGGCACTTTATTAGCAACACCAATAACAAACTCATACCCATTTTCAGCTCCATACTCGCACGTCTTAATACCAAGTTTTTTAAATAAGAAACGCCCTTGAAATTCTGGGTGAACAGCAACATTAACAGCCAATAACCCCCTTGCTAGTTTGCCGTTTAATATATACTCGCCAGGAATGGCAACAACTTGACCAACTACTTCATCTCCACACCAAGCATCGGCTCCAACCAAACTTCCTGAAGGATTATCTTGATAAAGCCAAGTAAGATAACTTTTATTAAGATGCAAAGCGTTAGGAAAACATTTCTGATAAAGATTAATATACTCTGGCAAAAAATCTATTTGAGATTTTTTTAAAAAAACATTACTTTTATTTTTATTTTCATCCTCCATTATAATAAAAATTAGTTAGTTTTTTTAATTTCTATGCTACTAACGGCAGCTCCCACAAGAGGCCCCCATGGATATTTTCTAGATAAATTACTTGAGCAAAATATAACCCTATCCGTTGGGCTCGATATGTGAACTTCGAATGAATAACTTTGAGGAGCCCTTGCTAAATTCATTTTCATTTCTTTGCTATCACAAAAAACTATTAATTCTTCTAATTGATTTAGATCCGACCATGCATTAATAGTGATAAGATAGTTACCAACTTCTAGAGTAAAAGGAAATACTATTTCTGCTTCTTTCGCTTCCGTATGAGCTCCCCAGTTTCCTGAGGGACTAAATCCTATACTCGTATAGTTAACTGGATATTTATCTGTTAATGAAATAGTAATATCATTGTCAGTATTTATTTTTTTGGGAAGAGCAAAGACATTACCAACGCGCTCATTAATTATAAACACATCGAGAATTCCAACCTTCACACGATTGGAAAAATAAAAATTAGGACTATAGTTTGGAGTCGTAATTATACAGTCAACTCCAGGAGGAATATCTTTTTGATTAATAGTAGCATCTTTTGGAAGCTCTACTATTGCAGGTTGACAGTTTAAACCATAAGCAATCCAAGAGGCATATCCATATCTTTCAGAAGCAATGATCGTAGCATTTAATTCTTTAGGAATTAAAGCAGCACAGCTCTTGGCAGAAACCGACCAAGCAGCCATGTTTCTAGCATGGTTAGATTGCCATGAAACACTGCAAATTAAGCTCGCAAAAGCTATTAAAACTTGAATAGAAGTTAATAATATTAATTTTTGTTTTGTCTTTTGTAAGATAAAACACCCTAGCACTGATACTATTAAAACAACAACCAGCTCTCTAATATAAGGAACTGTAGTAACTTTCCAATAATCATTATGCTCAGAAAAAAGAGAAAATAATTCAGGACAATCCCATGGATATATTCTAAACGAGTTAGCAAAGAGATAAACAGCCCCTAATATTAAAGAGGATGCCCCTACCAAAATTGCATATTTCTTTTCTTGATCAGAACAATCATTATTACTGATAGTCATCGCAGATAGAGCCAGCCAAAGAGGAAAAACTGGCAACAAATACCTTCCATATATTCTTAACGATTCAAACTCTACAATCGATAATATTGAAAATAGGGAAGCCATTCCAACAAGACCACCTGTACATATTATACTTAAGAGAAAAAACTGAAATTCGTTGCTAGCAAAATATCTTTCCCTAGCAAGGAACCTTATTCCAATTGAGATAGAACTGACAATGGCTAACGGAAAAATTAATAAAAAAAAGCTCGCAAAGCCAAACCCATACCAAGACAATCTTTTGATTTTGTCAACAATGGCTATTTTATCGCCAATATTCCCAGCCAAAGCACTTTTATATAGACTACCTATAAATAATGGCTTCACTCCAGGGCTATTATAAAAATAGTCATTAATTAGAAATAGAGTCACTATGATACTTAGCAAAAAAACGAATAGACACAATAAGTAATTTTTTCTTTTTTCTGTATCAATAATTGCATTAATAATCAAATATAAGACAAAGCCCATAAAAAAAGCTATCGCATGAGGTTTTATATAGGCAAGGGCAGCTATGGTTACCCCCGCTATGAAATTAATAAATAGCTTGTTTTTTTGAGAATAGTAGATGTAGATAAAAACTAACGAAGAGAAAATCCCTGACACAACAACATCAGGCATAATAGAAAGAACCCAAATTCCACTGGGGAGTAGGCCTAGTAGAAACAAATAAAGATAGAGAGCTAGTTCTAATTTTTGTTGTTTAAGAAAATAAAATCCAGTAATACTAACAAGACCATAAAATATTAGCAAATTGAAGAGGCGCATAACTAAGGTCGGGTCTTCTGAAAGCCTCATAGCTATTTTAAGAATAGCATCGTAAATAGGATCATTGACTCGCTGCAAACCAGGGTCTTTTTGATATTCAGCAAGACGATTTTGGCTATCAGTACAATGAGCTGATGCTAGGTAGGCATATTCGTCACCCCCATAGATGGGGCTTGGTGTAATAATGCATCTTAGTAATGAAAAACCTATTAAAAAAATAAATAGAAACAGAAAGACTTTTTTCATAGTAAAATTCATACTTAACGATCACTAAAATTCATTAATTCAGATTGGCCTCGGTAAAAATCTTCAAGAATGCCTATATCAATAAAATAATCATTACTAACAACACAGGCTACTTTATTAGTTGATATTAAAAAAGGGAGTGTTTCTGATTCTAATGAATAAGTTTTTTCCTCCATAATAGGCCATTGATTTTTACAAAGTAAATATACTCCTCCATTAATATATCCCGGGCCAGCTTTTCCTTTTTCCTGTATTGCTCTCACATATTTATCTTTGAAGTCTATTTTCCCATAGCGAGCTGTATCCTCTACATAGCGTAGCATTAAAGAAAGCGGAACAGTTGCCTCTCTATGAATTTCTTGAAGCATTTTAAGGTTTCCCTTAAATAAAGTATCCCCATTAAAAACAAAAATATTTTCTTGAGAGGTCATGGTTAGGGCCTGAGTTAAAGCTCCGCCCGTACCAAGAGGCTCTGCCTCGATAGAATATTTAATAGTAATATTTTTATATCCTTCACCAATAGTTTGCTTAAATTGAGATGCTAAGTAACCTATAGCTAACACAACTTCTGTAATCCCCTCATTATTTAAATAATCTAATAGATAAAAGAGAAAAGGTTTTCCTGCTATATTTAGGAGTGGTTTTGGAGTTTCCTTAGTAAGTTCTTTTAAACGAGATCCATTTCCTCCTGCTAAAATAATAGCTGTAGTATTTATAAGCATAAACAGCTTAAACTTCTAATTTAGGAACTCTATAAACTAAATGAGGATAAGCTTGCTCAGCTCTTAAACCAGTTTCCTCAATCATATCTTCTACCGCCTCTAAGACTCCTAAGCAAGAACTTTGGAGGGGATCATCAAAAACTAAATAACCTCCCCATGGATTCATTTGTGGTATCATACTTGAAATGGCATAGTTCACTGCATCATAAATATCACAATCGATATGAGCTAAAGTGATTTTATTGATCCTATAAAGATTTTTAGGAATGCTTTCTTGAAAAAGCCCTTTCAGGGGAATCAAATTTTCAAGCCCTAATTCTTTAACCTTATCTTGCAACGCTTCAAAGGAAGTATCCTTAAAGTCTTCAGCGGAGTGAAAATCCAGTAATTTATCCGTTGTCGGCATGCCTTTAAATGCATCTAAAGCATAAATCATTCCTTTCATGCCAAGCCTCCGTGCAATATTTGCCATGAAAATGGCAGATCCTTCTCGATAACTGCCGAACTCTATAATATCACCTTCTAATCCTTGCCTTCCATATTTCATAATTAAAAAGAGATTCATTAATTTATGTTCTGCAACAAGTGTTAGCTCATGAGCTAGCTCAATGCTTTCCTTGTAAATAGGATCATTTTAGCCAGGGCAACATCTATCCCTCCAAATTCAAGCCCCCAACTACGCCCATACCCGGTAACAACGTTCCGCCCTCTCCTCACCGAAGCAGATATTGGAGCATGCAGGTTTGTTAATAAAGCTTCGTGACTTTCTCCATAATCGAGCGTAGCAAGGCCAAAAATGCTGATCTCTTTTTTTTCTTTGTTCATGAGTCTATTAATTTAAACCGGCCTTTATTTCATTAAAAGCAGTATTCTTCCATGAAGTCACTCCCTCAGGAACAAAATGAAATCGTTGTATGTTTCCTTCTAATTGCTGCAACGCCTTTTCCACTTCTATTCTTTGAGAAGGATCCACCATAAATACTATATATCCGCCCCCTCCAGCTCCAGAAATTTTTCCTGAAAGAGCTCCTGCTTTTCTAGCTATTCCAAAGATAGAATCAATATTATTATTAGAAATGGTCGATGCCATTTTCTTTTTTACCTCCCAGGATTGAGCAAGTCCCTCAGCAAAAGATCCCAAATCTCCAGTCAGGAGATATTGCTTCATCTTTATGGCATTTTTTTTAAGAGCATGCATTGCGAGCACAGGGTCACGAGCTTTTATCTTAACGTTATTAACTTGTTCTTTAATAATTACCGAAGAATCTCTCGAGGCTCCTGTGTAATAGAGAAGTAAACTATCTTGCAATTTATTAAGAATTGATTTTTCGATTGTTAATTGGTTAACTACGACTTTTCCTTCTCGGAAAAAATTAATAAAATTGATCCCTCCAAAAGCCGCAGAGTATTGGTTCTGCTTTCCACCGGCAAAGCCAAGTTCTATACGCTCAATCTCAAAAGCAAGATGGGCGATTTCATCTTTTCTTAATGGGAGATGAAGCCATTCTTTAAAAGCTCCTAAAATGGCTACTACCATTGTTGACGATGTTCCTAGACCAGAACCTATAGGTGCATCTGAATAGGTAGTAATGTTACACGGCAATGGCCTTCCTTGGTTAAATTCACGAACGACTCTGTTATAAGTTGCTTTATGAAAAATAAAATCTCCTTCTAAAGGAAGCGCTTTTTCTGAAGAAGTAATACAAGATATGCTGGAATCTTTGGTGCTAAAAAACACTTGGTTATCATTTCTTGGAGAAATAGAACAGTAGGAGAAGAGATCAATAGTCGCATTAAGGACACATCCTCCAAACTCATCACAATAGGGAGGTATATCAGTTCCCCCACCACCAAAACCTAGACGTAAAGGTGCTCTGGATTGATAAAAAGCTCCCATACAAAATAGTATTTTAAGATAAAATTATATTTACTAATTCATCCACTCCCTGCTTTTGGCGCGCCTGAATAGAGTCATACTGTTCTTGTATTGCCTCTTTTGAAATGGAACACCGAAGCATTTTTATAATGGATTCCTTAATTGAAGAAATGCTATAGGGGTCACAATAAATCACTGCATTACCACAAACTTCAGGAATGGAGCTTATATTAGAAGCAATACTTGGCACACCATATTTCATTGCTTCAACAGGCGGTGAACCAAAGCCTTCATTTAAGGAAGGATAAATTAAAAAGGAAGCTTTTTGAAGTGCAAATTCTAAATGCTCAGCGGATAAGATATCGCTCGTAAGAAATCTCTCTGGATTTTTTATCTGAGGTATATCTAGCTCGTCAATGGAATTGATACCTAACAAAAGAATTTTAAGATTTTTGATAATAGAGCTCATTTTTTTATCAGAACACAACTCATCAAAAGCTATTACTGCAGATATTGCATTTTTCTCAAAACGTGCAGCATGCATTATAAGCGCATAATTAATAGAATCCAAAGAAATACCGTTAAGCTTGAATGGCTGAGGCTCTGGGCGATTTTTAATAGGAGGATAACAAATTTTAGGAAGGTTATTACAATGACCTATAAAATGAATTATGCTTTTTAAACTATAATCTGAAACTGTTACTAATTGAGATATAGAAGCACTTGTACAAATATTCTGATACATCAGCTTCAGGCTCTCAACCATTTGGCGTTGGCGTTTTTCTTGATACTGAAATTCTTTAGCTGATAACGAAGATTCCTTACTGCATCTAAGTTTTTGTCGATATTTAGTTATTTTTGAAAAATTATTAGCTAATTCAAGGTCTCTTACATCATGAAGGCAGCCAATTACTTTTGTTTTTTTGTTAGCAAGCAAGACACTCTCTCCTACTTTTTTCATGTATTCATATCCTGTATAAATAACGATAGCAGGAGCAAAAAATAAGGTGAACTTTTCACTATTAACTAATTTGACAATATCATCAAAAGTTTCTACTTGAATAATATTAATAGCATATTTTTTACAATAATCCCATATCCAAGAATCAATATAAAGTCGAGTATTGAGTGCAACCCATAGTTGACAGTTGTTTCTTTTTTTAAATTCGTGAGCTATTTTTTTAAAAATAGCTTTACCATATTCTCCTCCCCCATGAAATCCAGGCTGACAAAATAAAAGATCAATTAATATGTTTTTACTATACTGATCGATGAGATTAGCAAAATTTGATTCATTGATAGCCTCCATCGTCATAAAAAAACCTTTTTTTGAATCAAGATAACGCCCTATCCATGAACAACATAATCCACTAGATAAAATTGCATTATTATATCCTTGCATATACTTCTCGCTCTCTTCTAAGGATTGCGTTGAAACACCCTCCTCATGCAGGACACGTAATTGCTTCGAATAAAGCATTAGATGCCCATGCAGCAGGGAATTCATGGCTAGTAAAAGTTCCTCTCCATAAAGGAATGTTTTTTCATTAAATACGGCCTCTTCAGACTGGATAAAAATTGGAGATAAAATATAAACTGCTCCTTGAAGAATAGGATTTATGATCATGTCACTTTCAGGCGAGCTAATACCCATTTTTTTAAATTCAGCCTCTCCTGACGTTAAATATTGATTTTTTTCTTGCTCATATAGTTTTTTTAATGCCTGCCATTCCTCAAAATTATAGATATAATTATTTAGCGGATTTTCATGCCTCCCATCTGGTATTATTATGTCTGGCCCTAAGATCGAATAAGATTGAGTTTTATAAAGCCCAAGAAAACAAGTTATAAATTCTTTTTGCTCAATAATAATATCATTATTTATTATAATAATAAACTCGGCTTTGATTTTTTCCTTTGCAAAACGATAGCCTATATTATTTCCGCGAGCATAACCATAGTTTCTCTGGTTAAAGATAATTGTTATGTCTTTTGCTCGAAATAAATCCATTGTTTCTTCAATTGCTTCACTATTAGATTTATTATCAACTATAACAAAATGGAGTTTGCTGTGGTGTGCATTTAACTGCCTTAATGAATCAATACATTGTCTTGTTGCATTTACTTGGTTATATTGCAAAATGACAAAACATATAGTATTAATATTTTGATTGTCACATAATAAGAAATGAAAGTTGGAAAGGGAATCTTCTTTTTCCAAAGAAAAAACATCATTTTTTATTGCACCATATGGAATATTTTCCTTTATAAAAAATGACACTCCTTTCATTAGTAATAATAGAAACAGTCTTGTATAGTTAGTAAAATAGCTATATTTTTCATAATTCAGTGGTCCTGAAAAAATTTCTTCAAGCAACATCCATCGCTCTTGATAAACAACCAGGTGTTGTAGCCTTGTTGTGCTATTTTTTGTTTTTTCTGATTGAAATTGAGATGACATAAGTGCTCTTTTTGTCGCATTTAGCCATGCATACCCATATTTTTTATCAGGCTCTAAATGGCAACCTTCCCCCCATTCATTCCATGCATTAATAAAAACAAACCTTTCCTCTTTTTCAAAACTTTTCTTTGTCGCCTCCAATGCGTTACATAACCAGTTATAATAATTAGCTGGTGTAGCATGAATCCAAGAAGTAGCGCGCTCCATCCTTCTAGCTGTATTATCCCATGAAGGACAAACAGATCTCACAAGAGGAAAAGGAGCTTCTTCCGAAGAGTAATATTCCACCATCTCCTTTACATCATAAATATATCCTGAAAATTCTTTTTCTGTATGCAGTCTTATATTTGAAGAAAGATTAGTAGCTGGAATATTTGCCGGAGGGAACTGAATTGCTGCATCAAACCCATATTCACATGGATTAAACATCTCAAAAGATCTCATGTAGGCAAGGTAAATTTCCCCGACATTTGCCTCTCTACACATCTTTCGCCAATGTTCTGTTGTGGCTTTGATGTCTGGTAATAATATCGGTCGGTAGATGATAACAAGAGGCTTTTTATTAACTTTAATATATCTTGGATCACTAAAAGCAGGGATAAGATCTAATATAAATTGCTCATCATTTTCGACAGAATGCTTTTGCTCTATTAGAATATCCGTAGCTCCCCCATCCCATGTTCGCGTCCAATTTTCATTAGCCCAGCAAAAACAAAATGGAAAATTGGGCTTTCCTGTTTTCAGAAGTCGATCAATGGGTTTTTGAAGTAATCTTTTTTTATCAAACCAATAATAATAATAGCAAAACCCATAAATACCGTACTGTTGAGCTAGGCTAGCCTGTTTTTCTAATACTGTTTCATCATCAAGATCATAATAACCAATATTAGAATGTGGTTCATGCGGTTGATAGTGGTTGTCGTAAAAAGAAAGTCCTCTTTTTGTATTTGTCCATTCTGTAAACCCCTTCCCCCACCATTCATTATTTTCTTTAATTTCATGAAACTGAGGTAAGTATATTGCTATTAACCGAGGACAATCAGCAACATCTATAATTCCACTATCATCTTTTTCTTTTGATAAATTAATATAGTGATTTCTATCTTTGATTGCAAAAACTGGATCAAGAATTTCATTGTTATCTTGAGAGGGAGTTATAACTTCACTATCACACTGGTTTAAAGTAAATTCTTTTACACCTATAGAGTCTTGATCTTTTTTACAAAGAGGCAAGAAATTACAGTTCCAATGTGGTTTGCGGCCTTCTTTTTGTCCATATTTATAATAGTGATATAGTGGATTGATTCCATTAATAGCAACATCCTGATTATTCGCTAAATACCAATTAGTACTAAACATTGGGTGAGGATCTCTACCTTCCAACCAACCAAAATTAACATAGTGAAAAACGGGACACATCCCAACATCTGCTACATCTTGATTGCCTTGCAAGTACCATTCTTCATTGAAAAAATTACTCTTTTTTATATGATAAATAATAATCTTATTACTAAGTAATTGCTTTGGTTTCAAAAATACTTTCTCTATAAAGTTATTTTTAATATTTTTAATAACATTACCTAGCATAATAAAAATGATTTCTTAAAATACAATCTGTTTACTTAGGTTGTAGTAAAAGTTGTTTTTTCTACTTCTAGCCTATTATATGAGTTTCGCTATAATAATAGCTATTAAAAACCTCATCAAACTTTTTAAAGAGAGGTTGAGCTTCCAAAAAAATCTGTTTCATCGAAGAAATTATTTTGATTGCCTTCTCAATGTGTTGATCTCTACAAACATTTAAAAGAGCATTATATATTTTAACAGCAACTACAGGCAAATTAGAATCCAGCAAAAGATCTTTTTTATTAGTTTTAAAATGCCTGAGCCTTCTATCAAGATAAGTGGTAGTAAAAGTGCAAATCTGTTCTTCAATGTCATTGGATAAAGCTAGCTGCAACTGATTAGCTATTAGATTAATAATCTTTAAGGGATTAATAAAAATGTCATTAAAATAAATAAACACTATTGGTAGCTTTTGAATAGAAACCAAAATAGCAAGCCATCTTGCGACATACCATACTCCTCCATGAGTAATGGAAAAACCATGACAACGTTTTAAAGATTGCGCTACACTCATGGGATCACGGAGAATACTAATAATTTTGACGTCAAATCCTGCGCGGTGTAAAACTGGAAGCCAAAAAGGAAGCAGCATACCAATCCTAGGCTCTTTAAGAATAAAAAGAGAGTGTGATGATATGGGAGAGTAGTTCTTGCAGATAATGTCTAATGCTTCTTGCTCTAATTGAGATCGAACAGAAGAGGTTAAACAATTCCAATCCACACAACTAATACTATGCCAATAGAGTCCCAGACGAGGCAGCAATACATTATCATTAAAAGAGTAAACATCCATATCCTCAAAATATCCTGTTGGGTTACCCTCATTAGGAAGCATAAGATGCTTTGAATTTTTCCCTCCAAGACACTCCAATAAACGAGCTGTTAAACTTGTGCCAGAACGGTCGGGACCAAGCACAAGTAACATGGTTGGCTTATCTAAAGGGAGCGAGGAAGCAATCTTGAGGTCTTTTATATCAAGATCAGTTAAAAAACCATCGATTTGATTCATGCTTTTGCTATCCAAGCTCTTCCCAACTGTTATGCAAAAATCCTTTTTGCTGCCATTGCTGACTTTAGATGTACTAACCCGAAAAATTTGTTTTTCGCATTAACTTGTAAATGAATAGAGTCAAATCGACGGTCGTGAGGAATTACTTCCTCTCCGTTCCTCGTTGCGACTCCCATGGACATAAAATAATCACCAGGAGCAAGGTCGCAGCTAAGTTGTATCACAATTTGAACAACAGATCCACTACTTCCTTGCTCTTTTAAAACTGGCTCGTCGAGTATTTCTGTATTAGTCCCATAAATTAAAACTCCTTCTTTGGTTTTTACACTCACTCCCACAATAGGGCGATATAATGTCGTATTAAATCTGATAGCAAGAACCAGCATTATTATTTGACCGCTCTCGATAAACGAAGGATATTTATTTTCACCTACAAGCAATAAGAAATCCAAAATAGTTGCCGCCCGATCCCCCCAACGGTATTCATACGGGTTATATCCAGGACGTGTGGAAAAAAGATCTTCTCTATAACTAATGTCATATAAAAGCGCTTCTGGCTTTGCCGGTTCAGGAGCCACGACAACTTCAGGAGTGCCCTCTGTGATATTTTTCTTGCCGAAGAGAAGATCCATATAGCGATTGACAATATGCCGCGGTTCTCCTGATTCTATTTGACAGCCATGATCAAGGAGGATGGCTTTCGAACAGTGGGTCACAATTTGCTCACTAGAATGAGTCACAAGAAGGATACTCGTCCCCCTTTCTTTGAGTTGACGCAGCCGCTCAAAGCATTGTGCCTGAAATTTAGCATCACCAACAGCCAAGGCTTCATCAACTATCAAAACATCAGGATCCACTTGTGACTGTACCGCAAAGGCAAGGCGCAAACTCATCCCACTGGAATAGGACTTGACCGGCTGATCAATAAAATCCCCAATACCAGCAAACGCCTCTATCTGTGCAAAACGCTCCTCTGTCTCCTCGCGAGTTAGGCCCAAAATAGAGGCGTTGAGGTAAACATTTTGGCGTCCCGTGAATTCGGGGTTAAAGCCACTACCCAATTCAAGCAACGCGGCAACGCGTCCGTTTACTGTTACAGAGCCCTCTGTAGGTTGGAGTGTCCCTGCAATAATCTGCAATAGTGTTGATTTTCCAGAACCGTTGCGTCCAATAATTCCGAGGGTTTCTCCTTTTTTTACTTCAAAGCTAATGTCGCGCAGGGCATGAAATTCCTTAGAATAACCTTGAAGCTCTTGATCTATCCCCCTGCGCAAAGAAGGAATCATCTCTCCCATGAAATTAAAAAGAGGATGTTTTACTCGAGCAGCTGGATTGCTCCAGATGGTATAAGCTTTTGAAATGTTTTTGGCAGAGATAGCAACATCAAAGGACATTTGGTTTTTTGCGATTAAGTAATCCTCGGTGGAAAAGCAAGGCTCCAGTCTTCGTGTTCTAGTGTCAAATTAGGATTATAAGCCGGATCAGCATCAAGAATTTTTTCCCACTTTTGCCGCATGAACTCAATTTCTTGATGGCTCCTTTTTATTTTTTCAGGAGTGTCCTCAAGCCCGCGAGTCGCTGACTCATGATGGACTAAAACAGCAAAAGGTGTCCAGAGATTTAGGTAACCAGCAGCAAGAAGTTTCAAACAAAAATCAACATCATTGAAACTCACAGGAAGGTGAACCTCCTCAAAACCTCCCACTTCTTCATAAAGTTTTTTACGCACAGCTAAGCTTTTGAAATGTTTTTGGCAGAGATAGCAACATCAAAGGACATTTGGTTTTTTGCGATTAAGTAATCCTCGGTGGAAAAGCAAGGCTCCAGTCTTCGTGTTCTAGTGTCAAATTAGGATTATAAGCCGGATCAGCATCAAGAATTTTTTCCCACTTTTGCCGCATGAACTCAATTTCTTGATGGCTCCTTTTTATTTTTTCAGGAGTGTCCTCAAGCCCGCGAGTCGCTGACTCATGATGGACTAAAACAGCAAAAGGTGTCCAGAGATTTAGGTAACCAGCAGCAAGAAGTTTCAAACAAAAATCAACATCATTGAAACTCACAGGAAGGTGAACCTCCTCAAAACCTCCCACTTCTTCATAAAGTTTTTTACGCACCGCTAAGCAAGCTCCCGTTACAGCAGAAAAATTTTGGACCACATTGAGCCTATTCCCAGCAATCGGTTGGTGAGGAAAAAAATACTTTCCTACATGACCGGCAACACCTCCCACCTTCATGGGGCCGGCTATCCCTAAGACCACTCCTGCGTGCTGGATTTTTCCATCTGGATAATAAAGCAATCCCCCCACCGCTCCTATTTCTGGCCTTACTGCATGAGAGACAAGCTCCGTGAGCCACCCTTTTTCAATAACCTCGATATCATTGTTGAGAAAAACAAGCACCTCTCCACGAGCCTGCCTAGCGGCTCTATTATTAATGAAAGAGTAATTAAAAGGTCCAGGAGTTTTGACAATACGAATTTTCACCCCATCTTCTTTTTCAGAAAAATAGTTTAAAATAGCAGTATCATCCGAATCATTGTCAGCAATAAGAATTTCGTAGTACAGGTAATCAGTTTTAGTTTCAATACTCTCTATGCATTGCTTGAGCAGGTCATAACCGTTACGTGTAGGAATAATAATAGAAACAAACGGTAGAGGATCCGGAAGCTTATACTCTATGCGCCAATGCCCTCCATCATGGATCTTTGTGATTGACCGAAAAGGGCGTTTTGTTCTTTGCAAATGATGATCAAGAAGAATTTTTCCAGATTGAATAATCTGTGGCTTAGCTTTTGCAGAACGCGCTGTTGATCCTGGTAAAATACGCCAATGGTAGAGGATTTTTGGAATATGTCTGATTTGATCAGCAGAAAGCTTCTCGGTAATACGCAGCACCAGATCCCAATCTTGAGCTCCATCAACAGTACTATCGAGCCCCCCCACCTCAAGCACAAGGGATCGTCGAATGACACTCAGGTGGGAACAGTAATTGAGACTTCTTAATAAATCAGGATTCCAATCTGGTTTAAAAAAAGGGTCACAACGGCGCCCTTTTTCGTCCATCTTGTCTTCATCACTGTAAATCAATCCAACTTCTGGAGTATCTCTAATAGCAAGCACTACTTCTCCAAGAGCATGAGGAGCCAAGACATCATCATGATCGAGAAAAGCAACAAAATCACCGGAAGCCAATGAAAGAGCTTGATTTGTTGCAAAGGAAATTCCTCTCTGCCTGGTAGAAAACAACAGCTTCACGCGAGAGTCCGCTTGGGCAATAGCAGAAAGGTATTCTCTTATTTTGGGATCTGTAGAGCCATCATCAGCAATACAAAGCTCCCACTTATCCCAAACTTGAGCTTGAACAGATTCAATAGCTTTCTTAAGAAATAGCAATGGCGGGTTATAAACGGGAAGAAGAATAGAAATTGTTGGGCTTATTAAGGAGTGCGGAGAGTTTAACTTTTGAAGAAGTTTATTATGACGAAGCGCTGTCCAAGTATCGTATTGTTTTACCCAATGATGATATTGGTTCTTAGTTTGTAATTTGTTATAAAACTTAAAAAGAGGGGTTGTAATAGATTTCTTTTTTTTTAATAAAAAAGATCCTATTGAAAAACAATCTTTTTTAGCATTCTGTATTGATGTAGAGGCAACTAATTTGCAGTCTTTTAAACAGAAAGTATTATCTTTTTTCTTAAGAGAAACTTCTTGAGAAATCTGCTGCTCAACGGAAGCTGTCCTAAACGGAAGAAGTTTTTCTTTATTCCATTTTACTCTCTCTTGTTCTAGAACTCCTGAAATAGCAGCTTGAATCCGTAATTCTAATTGAAAATAACGGTGATAATCAGCTTCCTTTAATGGAATGCCTATTCTCTTTAACGAATTATCAATAAGCTCATGATAAGTAATAATACCCTCTTTTGAAAATCCAAAGTGAGTCATTGCATTGGTTATTAAAAACAATACCCTAAAAAATAAATAACCCACTTCAAACGGCTCGTTGAGAATCCACTCTTGATCAAAAAGGATAGGAGTTTGGTTCTTATCCAAGATGATATTTTGAGGCATCGCATCAAAAAAACTACCTGAAATAATATTATAGGGAGAACGTAAGCTGCTATCACTAAAGGGAAGAAGTTTTTTTAGTATTTCAGTATACTGAGTTAAAAATGTCCCGACATCGCTGATAGACCAATTATCAGCCATTAATATTTTTATTAGTTTAAGGGACAAAAGAGTTCCCTTAACATACCTTTCCAATCTAGGGAATATATGTTGCACTAATAAAGAGGAAGTTTCTTCTCCTTTTTTACCATTTAAGGGCATACAACAAATATCAATTTTTCCATCAGCGGAGTAATTAAAAGTTGTTTCTTTACAATATGTTGCAGTACGACGAGTACTATAGTGGTAAGCTAATATTGTAGAAGGCAGCAAGGGACTTTTTTCCGAAAGCGAAGCAACAATGAGAAAAGAATTAGAAAGCGACATTCCTAATCGATTCTTAAAAGCTTCTTGCCATGCTAGTTCTAAAGAAAAATGAGTGTGTAGAGGAAGCTGCTCATCACTCTTGACACTTTGCCAAGCAAAAACAGAAGCATCGAAATGCTCTTCCTCCATTCCTTGCTCAGTGACAATAGAAATAGGGAGCTTATAATCCGGAAAGGGAGCTAAAAATTGCTGTTGAATAAAATCGGCTTCTTTTAGCATTTTTCCCAATACGGCCTGGCCAAAAGTTCTTGGTTGTTTTTTTCCATATCTTCCTTCAATCCCAATCATAGCCTGGCCAAGATGATCTTCGGGGGCACCTGCAAAATATTTCAGTCCTAATTGATTTTCTATAGCAATAATAATTCTTCCATTAGGTTTTAAGAAGGATCGAGCTATCTTGAGAAGACTTATTGCTGGAGTTTCTCCTGAAATAAATAGATCAGCATATTCTAAAACACCAATAAGAGTGACAAAATCAAATTGCTGATTGATAGAAAAGGAAGAAATATTATCTGCTACTACTGTTACGTTTTCTAACTCTTGTGTTCTTAAACGAGTGATAGTAGCTCTCCTAACACTCCCCTCTAAAGCCAGAACATTTGCCCCTATTTCTCCCAAGTAACGCGTCAAGGCTCCGCAACCAGCTCCCATTTCAAGGATGTTTTTCCCTTGGAACTCTTTTTCAAACGGACGCAGAATATTTGCCCTTACTTTGCTTAAATGATAAGTTGAGGGCCAGTCGGTACAATGTTGGCAAAGCTCCACGGAATGCAATGAGCGATCTTTAACTTGCCCGATAATAACAGCCAACCGTTGTTCAATTTCATCCCCATCGTTATATGCAATCCCTTGATAATCTGATCGCATCCAAATTTGATCGGAAAAACTTAAAACGTAATCAGTAGTTTCTAAAATATTTCTCATCGTTAATTAGGCAACTTCTTCCACATTCATTGCTAATTTTAAATTAGTAAGCCCTAAAAATCGACTTTTAGAATTTACCTGTAAATGAATAGAGTCATAACGGCGATCGTGAGGAATAACTTCTTCGCCATGTTTAGTTGCTATTCCAACAGAAAGAAAATAATCCCCAGGAGCGAGAGGACAATGAAATTGAAATGTTGCTTTCACCACCGAACCTTTTTGCAGCTGTTTTTTTAAATAAGGGAGATCAAGAAACTCAGAATTAGTTCCATAAACAAGAACGCCTTCTTTCGTTTTTATATTTACTCCCACAATAGGCCGATATAAAGGCTCATTAAATCTGATCGCAAGTGCAAGAGTAACTGTTTGACCACTTTCTATAAAAGAAGGATACGGATGATCACCTGCAGTTAAAAAGAAATCTAATACAGTAGCTGCCCTATCTCCCCACCTATATTCATACTTATTATATCCAGGATGTGTTGAAAAAAGATCCTCACTATAACTAATATCATATAAAGCAGCTTTTTGTTTCAACGGTTTGGGGGCTATAACAATTTCAGGAGCCTTCTCTGTTATATTTTTCTTTTTCTTACCAAAAAGAAGATCCATGTAGCAATTGACAACATGTCGAGGCTCTCCTGCTTCTACTTGATCACCATGATCCAAAAGAACAGCTTTTGAACAATGTGTTACAATTTGATCGCTCGAATGAGTTACTAGAAGAATACTAGTTCCATTTTCTTTAAGTTGCCGTAGCCGTTCAAAGCATTGTGCTTGAAATTTTGCATCTCCTACAGCCAAGGCTTCATCAACAATGAGCACATTAGGATCAATCTGCGATTGAACAGCAAACGCCAATCGCACTACCATTCCGCTTGAGTAGGTCTTTACCGGTTGGTCAATAAACTTTCCAATGTCAGCAAAAGCCTCGATGGCGGCAAAGCGTTCCTCTGTTTCTTCGCGAGTCAAACCCAAAATAGAAGCGTTGAGGTAAACATTTTGGCGACCTGTGAACTCAGGATTAAAGCCACTTCCAAGTTCAAGGAGTGCAGCAACACGCCCATTTACGGTAACAGACCCTTCAGTAGGTTGGAGTGTTCCTGCGATAATCTGCAGTAGTGTTGATTTTCCAGAACCATTGCGTCCGATAATCCCCACAGACTCTCCTTTTTTAACCTCAAAAGAAATATCCTTGAGAGCATAAAACTCACTACATAGACCTTGAAGATGCTCATCAATCCTTTTTCGCAAAGGAGGCACCATCTCCGCTACGAGGTTTAGCAATGGATGTTTGAGCCGAGCAGTGGGATCACGCCAAATCGTATAGGCCTTGGAGACATTGTTAACGGAAATAGCAATTTCGGAGGACATTTTTTAATAAAGATTGCCTACAGAACGTCTGCAAAAGCAGATTTCACCTTCATAAAAAAGGCATACCCCACTGTTGCCACGACAAGGCTAAAAAGCAGCTGTAATCCATAAAGATAGAAATCGGGCCATTGATTAAAAACCACTGCATTGCGTGCCATCGAAATCAGCACCGCTGCAGGATTAAGCATAATAACCCATCGCCATGCTTCAGGAATCACTGTGATTGGGAAGAAAATAGCACTCATAAACATGAGCACGGTAATCACAGCTGGCATCATCGCGCCAATATCTCGCAAAAAGACTCCAATAGCCGAAAGAACCCATGAGATGCCAAGAGTGTAAAAAACAACGGGAATCACAATGAGAAAAACAGAGAGCGCTGTTACATGGATCACCCCTTGAGAAAGAAGAATAAAAAGCAGCAGTGGCCCAAACCCAATGACCATATGCACCAACATGGAGGCAATCATGGCGACTGGTAAAATCTCCAAGGGAAAAATCACTTTTGTCACAAAATTAGAGTTATTAATCACTAACATTGGGGAAGCAGCCATGGTTGCTGCGATTAAATCCCAAAAAAGCAACCCACAAAAAAGCCCCAGCGCAAATTGTGTTTTGGTTTCTCCAGGATGCCCAAAAGAACCGCCAAAAATAAAACCAAAGACAATCGTATAGACAGAAAGCATCAAAATAGGCGTAATCAACGACCAAAGCAAACCGAGCGTCGTCCCTTTGTAACGCTTCTCCACTTCTCTCCAGGTAAATTGCTTGAGCAAAGACCAGTTAGAAGCAAATCGCATGAAAATTCTCCATGGAAGGAAAAGCTCGCGCCATGAAAATTGTTGTGAAGAAATATAAGAAATGGCCATATCCAAGAATGAGTTTTTAAATTAAAAACGATCCAACTCCATGGCCTCTTTAAAAGAAGCCCCTGCTAAATCTTTTTTAGAAAGCTGTACCTCACCAACAGAAGGCCATTTAATGCCGATGGCGGGATCATTCCAAAGAATGCTCCGCTCATATTCGGGAGCATAGTAATCGGTCGTTTTGTACAAAACTTGAGCCATTGGACTCAGTACCAAGAATCCATGAGCAAAGCCAGGGGGCACCCAAAGCTGATGTCGATTTTCCGAAGAGAGTTCCACCCCTTCCCATTTTCCAAAAGTCGGTGAGGCATGCCGCAAATCGAGGGCGACATCAAAAACAGCCCCTTCAATCACTCTCACTAGTTTTCCTTGCGCTTGCTGTGCCTGATAATGAAGGCCTCTTAGCACCCCCTGTCGCGAGCGGCTGTGATTGTCTTGCACAAAGGGAAGTGTAACACCGGTCTTTTCTGAAAATTCTTTTTGATTAAAACTTTCAAAGAAAAACCCTCGTTCATCGCCAAAGATAATAGGCTCAATAAGCAATAGATCAGGAATGGTTGTCGGAATAATTTTCATCAAAAAAAAATTTACTTTTCTTGGAGCACTTGCTGTAGGTAGCGCCCGTAGCCATTTTTAAGCAAAGGAGCGGCTAAGCACTCCAGTTGCTCTGCATTAATAAAGCCTAGACGATAGGCAATCTCCTCAGGACAAGCCACCTTAAGGCCTTGGCGATGTTCAATGGTTTCAATAAAATTACCTGCTTCGATCAAGCTTTCATGCGTTCCTGTATCAAGCCATGCGTACCCTCGCCCTATGGTTCTGACGTGCAACTTTTCTTGTTCCAGATAAAGGCGATTAAGATCTGTGATCTCTAACTCCCCTCGTGGTGATGGTTTGAGGCTCTCTGCCATCTCTACCACATGAGCATCGTAAAAATAAAGACCCGTCACGGCATAGTTACTCTTAGGTTGTTCAGGCTTTTCTTCCAGCGACACCGCTTTGCCTTGAGGATCAAAAGAAACAACTCCATAACGCTGGGGATCCTGCACACGATAAGCAAAAATAGTTGCCCCCTCTTGACGTTCCTTTGCTTCGACAAGTTGCTCTTGGAAATCGTGCCCATAAAAAATGTTGTCTCCCAAAATGAGTGTCGAAGGATCTTTACCAATAAAATTCTTTCCAATAAGAAAAGCTTGCGCAAGCCCATCAGGACTCGGTTGCACCGCATACTGAAAATCCATCCCCCAGTCACTTCCATCCCCTAGCAACCGCTCAAAATGAGGAAGGTCCTGCTGCGTAGAAATAATAAGCACCTCTCGAATCTCTGCTAGCATCAAGGTGCTCAAGGGATAATAAATCATCGGCTTATCATAAACCGGAAGAAGTTGCTTGGAGATGACCCTGGTTACAGGATAAAGCCTGGTTCCAGATCCCCCCGCCAAGATAATGCCTTTGCGCTTTGTGCTGCTCATAAGCGTTCCATTGTAGTAAAAAAAGAATTTAATGCAACTCACTCCTTTCCAAACAAAATCAATCACAGAAGCAGGCACAAATCACTCTTTACCCTTCACTCTTTACTCTTTACTTTTTGATCCCATGTCTTCCAACTTTTCTTCTCCGCAAAACACCATCGCTGTCTCTTCAGCGTTACCTCCTCGCAAGGCCCTTCTTTTCTGGTTGCTAGCGACACTCTTTGCCGTCTTTGTTTATTTTTATGGCCTTGGAAGTGATCACACTGCGACCAATGGTGATGAGCTGCTTTATGCTCAAATTGCTCGTGCCACGGCGCTGAGCGGTCATTGGCTACCATTGCAGTCTCCCATTGCCCGTCATGCCAATACAAAACCGCCCCTTCTTTTTTGGCAGGGGATGATCTCGACCGATTTTGTTAAAAGTTGGTCTCTGTTTAATCTTCGCTATCCCAATGTCCTTTACACACTAGCGACAGCCTTAATGCTAGTGTTCCTTGGAAAACGACTTTCGGGAAAACTACAAACGGGGCTCCTGGCAGGACTCCTTTTTTTAAGTTTCTTTGGCACCTTCCGCTATGGCCGCTGCTTCCTCACAAGCGCCCCAGAGGTCTTCTGGCTATTTGCTCCTTTTTTCCTGCTCCTACAATGGCCTCGACTTTTTCACTCTTGGGCTATCGTGCCTTTGCTTGGTGTGATTATTGGCATAGGACTGCTTTACAAATCCTTTGCCTTGCTCGTTCCTGTTGCTGTGGGCCTAAGCTGGTGGTATCTCCAAACACGCAACTATGCCTACAGAACCTGGTTTGTTCGCGATCTTGGAAAAATGGCACTCCTCAGCCTTATTGCACTTGGTATCTTCGGACTCTGGTTTTTAGGGGACCCTCATCCGCAAGCGATCTTTCACGATTTTATCGTCCGTGAAAATTGTGGAAAATTTGATGCTGGTGGCGTTGGTGGATACTTATTCAACTTTTTCTTTGGTGGTTCCAGCATTTGGCGCAACGTCATCGCTTATCCTCTGAATGCGGGATTGCTGATGCCGGCTGTGATTTTTCTTTTACTCACTGAGCTGATTTCTTTTTTCAAGATTTCTATTCCCAACAGTCGCTTTTCTCCTTTTTTTAAAAAAGAAGCATCGATGGGCAATCCTGATGAAATCTACCTTTGGAACTGGCTTGTGGCAGTCTTTGTCATTTTCTCTTTTCCCAATCAACGTGACGAACGCTACCTCTTGCTCGCTATGCCAGCCTTGGCGCTTTTGCTCGCACTGCATTGGGAGGCCATTCCTCGCTGGATCTTGGCCCTGACACTCGTTGCTGTTGCGGTGGTCACAGCTGGTCTAGCTGGATTAGCTCTCTTGCTCGAACATCATCTCGCCTCGGCAGTATGGAATTTTTATCACTATCCTGCTTTTTATTGGCTGCTTCTTGGAAGTGTCCTTGGCTTTGCCCTTTTTGGAATCAGAGCTCCTCAATGGACAGGCCTCTTTGTGTGCCCGGGAGTTCTTTTACTCTATCTTTGCTATGGGGCCTTCTTAGCCCCATTTGATGGGCCTCTGGGGCATTTTGATACAACGGCACAAGCTGCCATCGACCATCAGGAAGTTTGGGTTCCGATTAATTTTAATGCTCGTGAAGAATCGTATCGGTTTCTCCTGCCGGAGACGCTAGAGGTCCTTCCCTATGATTACAAACCAACCATCACGATTGCCCAAATGCAGGCAAAGGCTCCTTATTTTATCGTGAGCCTTCCCTTGACTGATCATTCGGAAGAGACCGCCCAAGGAGCCCAATTATTAGGTCGCCGGCTAAACCTGATCGATCGCTTTAATGCTCAAGAAACTCAAGCAATTCTTATGGGAAATATTGCGCCTTATCTTTTTCACCAAGATTTGTTGTTTAAAAAAGCGGCATTATAAAGAGCGGCTTGTAGGAATATTTTCTGAAGCGTCCTGCTGACGAGAAAGCTTAAAGTTTATTAGCCCTAAAATTACATCAGTAGATTGTTCCAACTTTTTAGTAAACAAAGCAATGAGGTCTAAGTCTGCAAGAGGTTTACAACCCCTTGGGTCAAGAACAATACCTTCATTATAAGGTATCACTACTTTGGAATGCGCAGGAATAGATTTTAATATAAATTGCCCGTCTGATTGATACGTGATCGAAGCATCTGAACTTGATATGCACTCCCCTATTCCTTTAGCCCATAAATAGGATGAGCAATCAAAATTAACAGAAGTATGATTTTCAAGAGTAATCTCGAGATCGTTACTACCTGTATGATAAGGGCCTTCCTGATGATGGTCGTTTAAAAATTTGTTAGGATTCCATCTTATAAAAGACCAAGTTGCTGTGAAGGCAGGTCCGTCCCCATCACTAGCTGATACATCAAATTGCTTATCAATAGCATTAGCACTTTGGGAACTAGCGTAGCTGGCTGATGTTATCGAAGGTTTACAGTTCGGATCAGAAGGGTATTGCTGAGCTAACAATGAATTACCTGCCAGTACTAATGCAACAAGAGGAAGAATGATTTTTTTCATATTTTTCATAAAAGAAGTGAGGAATAAAGTTAGGCAGGTAATAGATAGTACTTTCTTTATTTGTCAAATTTTTTAACCGGTTTAATTACGAGTTTTACTACTTCCACTATCGCCACAGCTCCATAAAAAGGATCAATGAGATAATCCCAAAAATTAGTGGAAGGCTGTAGCCTCAGTAAAAAAGCGGCAAAGGCAAGCATCAGGAGAATTGCAAAACGATTTTTTAAGAAAATTAAAAACAGCGCAATGAGACCAATGCCTCCAAGCAACCATGGAGAACCCCATCCCCAAACATAGGTATCTATTTTTCCAAGCCCCAAAGCAGAAGGGTAGAGCAGCAGAGCAGCTCCTGCGCCAAAAAACCAAGCAGCCTTCCAATCAGCAGTAGAAAAAAATTTCCAAGAAAAAGTATATTCTAAGATTGCAATGAACAGCAGCCCCGTAAGCGGCGCACTCCAACTGCTAACAAAGCTCATAATCCAATGCGCAATAGAAAGGCCGCTGATGGGAAGCAGCAATAATGAGGCTGTAAAGACTCCTGTTAATAGAAAAGAAACGAGCCCTTGCTTTTTCCAAATGATTTTTTGAATCATCCAAACAAGCAAGAGCCAGAGAGAAAGAAGGGTCATATAGTCAAATTACCTTAACCTAAATTGCATGAAAGAACGAAAAGGGGTCAGTCCCGGTATCCCGGTATACCGGGACTGACCCCTTTTTTGCTTTCAACGATTAAATTATTGATTTTCCTGGGCGGCATTCTTAGAAATGATGTCTTTTATGAGCAACGATTCTTATCAATCTTATTCTCCTTCTTACAACCAGTACTCGCATAACGATGCACTGGAAACACGAGAGCTCCAAATTGAGCGCAAATTTTTTAAAGCTCAAATTCGTGAGAATGAGCGAGGAAAATTTTTGCGCCTTACCGAAGAATCGCAAGGTCGTCGCAATACCGTGATTGTTCCAAGCAGCGGGTTTGCTGACTTCGCCAATCTTGTTAACGAGATTCTTTCCACCGAAGCGGCTCAATCATAGTCCGTACGGAGCCAGGACAGTTGAAGTGAAAAATTGAAGTGCTTTCACTTTGTGACGGCATCCCCGCGAAGGCGAGGATCCAGGATCACGATCTCGTCAATTGAGTTTTAGCCATTTTTCCGGAGTACCTTTATTTAGTATCATTAAAAAATGGAGCGGGTGAAGGGATTCGAACCCTCGACATCAACCTTGGCAAGGTTGCACTCTACCAACTGAGTTACACCCGCATTTGTAAAAAAGAGATAATATCGCTCTTAGGAATAGTGTCAATTTGCTTTGCACATAAATTGAAAGAACTTTTATGTTTTAGAGCATCATTAAAAATTTTTGTAGTCGATGCAGTGCCAGGAGCTGAGAGGGTGTCTTGAAAATGAATAAAATTGATACAGTACCAGGAGGGAAGCGCACAGATCCGCAGTGTATATGGACATACTCGAGGACGCGAGCACTGGAGCGACGCCGTAATGTGCAATTTTAGTCTTTTCAAGACACCCTCTAACTTCAACTCTCATCGCCCTGCTATGAGTTTAGGCACACGATAAACCAATTGAGGGCAAGATTGCTCCGCCCTAAACCCTTCCCAGATCAACATCTCTTCAACAGCTTGAAATGCCCCCAAGCAGCTAGGGCAGAGAGGATCATCGAGAACAAGATATCCTCCTGACTCATGCATGGAAGGGCTCACTGTGGCTATCGCATATTTGACAGCAGAATAAATATCGCAGTCGATATGGGCTAAAATGATTTTTTTGGTGTTTTGTAAAAGTGCAGGAGCTGTCTCTTGAAAAAGACCTTTTACTAAGGTGATATTTTCTAACCCTATTTCTTCTACATAGCCTTCAAGAGCCGAGAGATCGCTCTGAAACTCTCCAGCACGATGCAAGTCATATCTGGGATCTACTGCTGGCATTCCTTCAAAAGTATCTAAGGCATAAACAGTCGACTTCATTCCAAGACGGCGCGCCACGTTGGCCATAAAAATAGCCGATCCGCCAGCACAGCATCCAAACTCGATGATATCTCCCTCTAAATGCTTCAGTCCATATTTCATGATCAAAAAAATATTTTGAAGATTTTTTTTAACCACAAGCGTCCTCTCATTCGCCAAAAGAAAGCTCTCTTGAAAAAGAGGATCCTTCTCAACAAGCTCCTCTACTTTTGCCAACTGAAGCACAAAAGAACGAGCAGCTCCCGCGACGACATGGCGACCTTCTAAAATCGAAGAAGCATCTAGTTGATGCAGCTGATATAAAAGCTCCTCTGGATTGTCACTTTGATCCAGCAAACCAGCGAGACGTGAAATAGGCTCTGTCATAATTTCGGCATTCGATAAACAAAATGAGGCACGGTTTGTTCTGCATGAAGCCTCTGTTTTTGAGTCATTTCTTCTACTGCTTGAAAAGCTCCTAGTGAAGAAGCGACACGCGTAGCATGGTCTATAATAATATATCCTCCGGCAGGGTGCATCAAAGGCTCTATGGCAGTTAATGCATATTTAGTGGAGGCATAAGCAAGCGAATCGATGTGGGCTAGAGCAATGGTTTTTATTTTTGGAAGAAGCAATGGCATTGTCTTTTGAAAGGTACCTTTGATAGGGATCAAGCAATCTAGTTTGGCTTTCTTTTTTCGCTCCAAAAATTGTTCCAAATCCGCATTGTCAAGCGCTCCTTTTCGATAAAAATCAAGCCTCTCATCTTCTTCAGGAATTCCCTCAAAGGTATCTAATGCATAAATCATGACAGGCAGTTCTAAACGCCGAGCCGTATTGGCCATAAAGAGAGCTGTGCCACCGCGATAACTACCAAATTCGATGATGGCTCCCGATAAATTTTTCACCCCATACTTCATAATGAGAAAAATATTGGCTAAGCAATCTAAAGAAATATGGCTCTCGTTACCTGCTAAGAGACGGCTCTCTTGATAGATAGGATCTGCTTTTAACGACTCAAAAAGCTTTCCAAAAATGAGACCGCCTCCACGCGCGTACCCAGCAAAAATATTCCTTCCATCAATATTGATAGCCCCAGCATTACTACATAAGTGAGCTAATAGCTCTTCTTCATTCCCTTGGAATCTAAGTTTTTGAATCGTTTCAACAAGAGGCTTTGAAGTCATTCCTTGTTAGTTTTTTGACGGCTCCCAAATCCAAGAAGCTTTGTAGAATTCATAGGAAAAAATATTACAAAGCAAGACACCTGCAAAAAAAAGAGCTCCCGGTTCAGCATGAACACTGGCTAGCATGCCGAGTTGCCCCACAGCAGCAATAATGGAGAGTAAAAAAATATCAATCATCGCCCAACTCCCAATGGTAATCATGATGCGTCGCAGCATGCTCCGTACACGTTGATGCCAACGCCTTCCTTGCAACAGCAAGAGAGCACTCATAACCGTTAGTTTCAAAAAAGGAACAACAATGCTCGCCAAAAAAATAATGAGCGCCACAGGCCACAACCCTGATTCTAGCATCTCCCGGACGCCCCCCATCACGGTGAGGGCTTGCACATCACCATTAACGGTCATTGTCATGACTGGAATGACATTAGAAGGAATATATAAAATCAATCCTGTCATGACCAACGCAGAGACAAGATAGAACCGATTGTGGTCGGCAGGAGAAAATGGTTTGTTCATGTTCATAAACCCTACCAACGGCAGGTTGGTAGAGACGCAATCACTTCGCTCATCATTTTTTTATCAAAAAGACGAATCATAATGAGCGAAGAAATAGCCAACAAAGCAATCCACGATGTTCCTTCTTTCCATTCGATATCTCCTACCTGATCTAATTTGACCGCGGCAGCGACCATCGAAACGGCAAAAACAGGAATGAGGTTCCATGGTGTGAGGATCTCCACTAGATTTAATAAGCTTTCCATAGCTGGTAGACGTTTCTTCAAACAACATCCCGCAAGAAGATACCAGAGTGATAAAAGATGGACACTAGGCAATACAATAGCAGAACAAAAAACTAAAAGAGCTAAGGGCCAATATCCTTGAAGAAAAAGACTGGTGACTCCAGTAATCATGAGGTTGGACTGAGTATTGCCAGAGACATCGAAAATCATTAAAGGGCTATAATTAGCCATTCCTAGAAAAATTACAGAGGCCGTTACCAGAGCCCAGGCAGCTTGAAGTGAGGAAAGATCACAATATTTTTTCAATCGCTTGCCACAACGCCTGCAGAGCAACTCTTCCCCAGGTTGTAATGCTCTATTGTGATACGTGGCCATGCAATCGGGGCAGTGCTCAAAAGAATCAGAAGGAAAAGAATTCACGGAATCTATCATCTTAAACCTTAAATGAATTAGGATTGCCTGCTTTGTTGTGCTCTTCGATGAGCGCTTTTGTTTCTTCGTCCTTAGTATACTTAAGCGTCTCCTCATGCGGGTTTGTCGTCTCGCTCTTTTTTTCTTCTCCTGATTTTTTTGGCTCCATCATCGCACTCACGGGCAAGGGTGCCAGCGCAAGCGCGATCAAGAGCAAAAGAAGGGGAAGCTTTTTCATCGTTGGTTTTTTAGGAAGTGTTGGGATTGCTGAAAAATCTGAAACTAGCGTTCTTAAATCAACTCATCTATCTCAATCTCAAGACAAGGTTTTTTCGAAACGTGAGTAAATAGCACAATCACTAAAACCTGTTAGTTTTTTTCATCATATTCCTCTTTCGATGCCTCTTCATCCGATTGTTCTGTTGCTCGCGTTACAGTTGGCAATAAAAGATTTTCAGAAGGAGGATCATCCTCTCCCCCTAAAGCCTTTTTTAAATTGAGATACCTACCTTCCCTGATTCGACCTTGCAGTTGTGGAATACGATCTGCGCTATCAAGAAGTTTTTTCACAAGCTGATCTGCTCCCTTTTTTGCTTTGTTAGGAAATTTAGCTTTCATCAGGGCCAACGCCCCAGTTACGTGAGGCGCTGCTACTGAAGTGCCTGTTATATAATCATATTTTTTTTTGCCAAACAATGATGTCCACCAAGTCTCTTCTTGTGAGTGAAGCTTTGTTGTATAAATTTTCTTGCCAGGAGCTGCTATATCCACGGTCTGAGCTCCATAATTGGAACCGCATTCTTGGCCTTTATCAATCCACTTAGCTAGGGGATAAGAATTGCTAGCATCTCCTTTCTCGGTTGCTGCAACGACAAGCATGTTCGGCAGCTCTTCGGTAAAACTTTCAACACCCAATTTAGAAACGCACGTATATTTATAAAATGATGGATAGTGAACAATTTCATCATTATTTTTTCCACTATTTCCAGCCGAAGTTACCAGTATTATTCCATTGTTTTGCGCCTCTTTGAGTGCGCAGAACACATCAAATGAAAAAGGATGTGCTGCTAATTTTGGATTACCCCTTGTCGAGCAGCTAACTTCTTCATCAATAAGGCTAAGACTACAATTGATGATATCAATTTTTTCCTTAATAGCTTTGTTAATAGCTTTTATAAATTTTTTGCCAGAAGTTTTATCACGTTCGTTAATTATTTTAAAATCGATTAATTTCACATGCCAGGCCACGCCAGTGATTCCTTTGCCATTGTTACCAACAGCTCCAATAACCCCCGCAACAGCTGTTCCATGCCCTCTTTGATCAGTCGGTCTTTGATCAGTCGGTATTGTACTTCCAAAGCTATTATACCAAATCTTGCTATCAACATTTCCTTCTAGATCTTCATGATCATGCTGAATACCACTATCAAAAACGGCAACTTTAATTAAAGGAGCATCATGTTGAATATCCCACGCTTCTGGAGCTTGAATACCATAATCTTTATTGAACAAGTTCCATTGCTTTTCACGCTTAAGATCGTTAGGAATTACCGCTGCCTGAAAAAAAAAATCAGGTTCCGGTTTCACATTTAATCTGATAGCTTCTTCAAACGCCCTTTCCCAAACTTCCTCCCATTGCTCCTCATGGTCAGGCTTAAAAGAGAACTGGTAGATTCGTAACTTTTCAAAAACTTCTTCCAATTGAGCTCCTGGAATGTTTGTTAGCTCTTTTAAAAACATTTCCTTACTCATCCCTTCAGGCAAAGTAATTAGAAGATCACCAGCTTCCATTTCTCGATGAGCTATAAGATGGTCTTTGACAGCTTCAAGCGTTGTTGGATCTTTAGCTGCTGCCTTGAGTTCTTCTATTTGAGACGAAGAAGGATTGATGAGATCACCTAAAAGGCTTGTTGAGTAAATGAGTTCTTCTACTCGAATGACTTCACCTGATTTAGTTTTTATAATCTTCGCATGTACTTTGAGTTTTGAATCTAGATCCAAATTTTCATCATGAGATGTGGAATTTAAAAAACTGCCTTTTTCTTTAGGTGTGGGAAGAAATTCTCGAAAGGCAACAACTCTTCCTCCAGGAAAAACTTCCTGTTCTTCTTCAGAGAGGGAGCTGAGTGGAGTTGGTACTCCCGCCGTCGTGTAAGGTTTTTTCAAGATAGTCTCGATTCTAGGATCTAGATGAACTCTGCCATGGGCATATTGGATCAACCGATCACGATAATCTCTTCCACCTTGTTTAATTTTCTGAAGTTCTCCTTTCCACTCTTTTTTGAAACGCTCTGATGCAGAGTCATAGTTGACTTGAGAATATTTTAATGCGTACTCCCAAAGAGAAGCAACGTTAGCTAATAATACGGCTGTTTCGTTTTCTTTCTGAGGATCCGTTATAACGTTATCAATTCCTAGTTCTTCTTTCTTAGCGTCATAAACAAGATGTTTCATTCTCCAAAACGCTTTTTTATTTTCTGCGGCTTCAAACTCGCTTATCCAGCGTGACTTGATCCAATAGGGAGGATGCTCTTTCTCTTTTTGGTAAAGCTCAGCTATTTCAGTCCAGGCTGCTTTTAGTTTGCTTGCTTGTTCATGAGCTTCATTCCACAAAGCAATTCTTTTTTCACGAGTATCAGCACTCGAAAGAGCAAGCTGTTCTGCTACTAAAGCACTCGTTTCTGCTTTCTGAGCCGATGTGCAAAGCTTTGCAAGTTCTGTTTTCTTTTTTGCAGAAGTAAAGCTACTCCATAAACGAGTTGTTTCTGAAAGGATAACCTCATTTACATTTTCTTTTTCATCCAATCGAAGAGTATTTTTTATTCTTTCGCGCGCTCTCAACTCTTCACGTTTTAAATTCCAAGCAGTTTCCTCTTCTTTTTTTGCCTTTTCTTGAAGTCCTTCTAGATCAAGATCACCCTTCACAATAGCAGTAGCAAGGGAGTGACGGCTCTCTGCAAGCGCTTGGCGAGCGCGAGCAGCTTGGCTCTTTTGAGCATAAAATGTCAAAGCTTCTTGATAGCGCGTTAGAGGAACAAAATGGCTTAAATCAATTGCTGGGAGAAGCATACTCACTATCTCAACCGATTCCCGCACAAGCTCTTCTAGTAAATTTTCGATTTGCTGTCCTTCGACGATTTGCTTTCCTTCGATTGTTCTAATGTTATTTGCTCGCTCAAGAACATCTGCCTTCTCTTTGTAGCGCTTATATCGATTACTCCACTTCTCGTAAAGATTAAGGAGTTCTTGCTCTGAAATTGCAGTCCCCTTTCCTCTCAAATCAGCAATGACCTTTTGAGCCTCTTGTAGTCTTGGTTCCAGGATGCCTAGATCAGAGAGATCTTCCTTTTCACTTTCTTCATCAAAAGGAGATTCTGACAAGTTTAGCCGAGCATCGGCATTGGGAGTCGGTTTCAGAGTGTTATCTTCGACTATCTCTTCCTTTTCAACAAACGCCTCGACCTTAGTCTCCGTATTGTTGTCAGCCGAAGGATTGTTAACTTTTTCAGCTGCTTTTTTCTGAGCCTCTAGCCATTTTTCGTCGGCATTTTTTTTGAGGGTTTCTCTTGAATCAACCAACTCTTTATCTTTCTTTTTTTCCTCTTCCATCATCGCACTCACCCGCAGGGGAGCGAGCACGAGCGCAAGCGCGCTCAAGAGCAAAAGAAAGAAAAAATTTTTCATCATTAGTTTTTTAAGAAATGTTGAGATCAGGTAACGAACAACGTCTCTGAAAACATTGGTAGTGGAAGATAGTAGATTGAAATTTTGAAACCACCGTTTTCAAAAATTGTTCATTTACTCCAAATAGCGTTGTTCTATGCCTTGATACGCATCCACACGACGATCCCGCAAAAAAGGCCAATGCGTGCGCTGTTGATCAATACGAGTCAGGTCGAGGTCGGCTACCAGCACCATTTCTTCTTGCTGGGGAGCCTCTGCAAGGAGAGATCCATCGGGAGCGGCAATAAAACTATTTCCCCAAAACTCAAGTCCTGCACCGCCCGCAGGAGCCTCTTTCCCAATGCGGTTAACGCCGATGACATAAACTCCATTAGCTAAAGCATGAGCTCGCTGAGCTAAGAGCCATGCCTCTTTTTGTTGCACTCCATATTCTTTTTTTTCGCTAGGATGCCATCCAATAGCTGTGGGATAAAAAAGAATCTCTGCCCCTCGAAGGGCCGTCAAACGGGCTGCCTCAGGATACCATTGATCCCAACAAATGAGCACTCCTATCTTTCCTGCTCGCGTAGTCCAAGAGCGAAAGCCGAGATCTCCTGGCGTAAAATAAAATTTTTCATAAAAGAGAGGATCATCTGGAATATGCATTTTGCGGTATTTTCCAAGATATGTTCCATCGGCATCCAAAATGGCTGCGGTATTATGATAGAGACCTGGTGCTCGGCGCTCAAAAAGAGAAGCGACCAACACAAGAGAAAGTTCTTTAGCAAGTGCGCTAAGAGCCTCTGTAGAAGGACCTGGAATCGGCTCTGCTAGTTGAAAATAGCGATGATCTTCGCTCTGGCAAAAATATTCGCTTAAAAACAATTCTGGGAGGCAAACAATCTCTGCGCCACGCCCTGCAGCTTCTCGTATTAATTTTTCTGCGTTTTGAAAATTGAGTTGTGGTTCTTGATGGCATCGCATCTGAACCAACCCAACACGAACATTTTTTTCTTTTATTGGCATCCATTACTGTTATTCACAAAGCCTTCTTTATGCAAAAACTTTCACCACTTCCTATTCGTATTATTCTTCACACCAACAAAGGGGACATTCAGGCCACTCTCTTTGCAGACAAAGCACCTCTAACAGCCGCTAATTTCCTCAATCTAGCAGGCCGTGGGTATTATAACGGGTTAACATTCCACCGTATTATTGCTGATTTCATGATCCAAGGTGGTGATCCAACCGGCACAGGAAGCGGCGGCCCCGGCTACCAATTTCCTGATGAAATTGTTCCTGAATTAAAACACAATCGTGCTGGTATTTTCTCCATGGCCAACGCTGGCCCTAACACCAATGGAAGTCAGTTTTTTATTACCCATGTCCCCACTTTCTGGCTTGATGGAAAACACACTGTTTTTGGCGCTGTTGACCAAGGACAAGAGATCGTCAACGCAATTCAAAAAGGAGATACGATCACCAAGATCAGCATCCTAGATAGCACTGATGTTCTTTTTGCCGCAAAAGCTCAGGAGATTGCGCATTGGAATAGCAAGTTAAAGCATTCGTAACGTATTCTTCAAAAAAAGAAATTATAGTGGATTAAATTGAAAAAGGCGCGTTAGAAGCGCTGCGATTTTTTCTTAAGACAAGGCCGAAGAGTTTAGGCTATCCAAAGATAACCTGAAAGATGAGAACACAGTCTTAAGGAAAAAGAGCAAGCTTATGACGTGCACTTTTCAATTTATTCCACTATATGAGGGTGTCTTGAAAATGAATAAAATTGATGCAGTACTAGGAGCGAAGCGCACAGACCCGCAGTGTATATGGACATACTCGAGGACGCGAGCACTGGAGCGACGCCGTAATGCGCAATTTTAGTCTTTGCAAGAAACCCTCTATAGCGCTGCTTTAAAAAACCACCGTTTCCCCCTCCTCCAAAAAGCAGAGTGATTTTTCTAAGCCCTGTTCTTTTGCTGCTTGCAGCAAGCGTGCTGGTGGCTCTGTAAGGGGCTCATAGCCTAAACGAAAGGTGCCATAATGCATGGGGATAAATGTTTTTGCCTTTAATTCTTTAAAAGCTTTTAGCGCTTCTTCTGGGTTCATATGGGCATCGCGTCCACTGACCGTGTCATAGGCTCCTATTGGAAGCAGTGCAATGTCAATATTGGTCCGTTTTCCAATCTCTGAAAACCCAGAAAAATAGGCGCTGTCACCACAGTGAAATAATGTTTTTCCTTTGTATTGAATTAAGAAACCACCAAACCCCCGATGTTGATCATGCAGCAACCGTGCACCCCAATGAAACGCTGGTGTCAATGTGATTTTAAAATCACCATAGCTCAGCGATTCCCAGCGAGCCAATTCATGAATAGTTTGAAATCCTAAGCCTTCGACAAGATTTCCGACATGCTCTGGGACAACAATAGGCTGATGCGCAGCAACAGCACGTAATGTCTTTTTATCAAGGTGATCAAAGTGGGCGTGAGTAACGAGCACAAGATCAATGGCAGGTAACTCGTCCAACGATAGCCCAGGGTGCTTCAAGCGTTTAATGATTTTTAGCCAACGTGCCCAATTAGGATCGATCAGAAGCGCTTGCCTTTCGGTTTGGATTAAAAAAGAAGAGTGTCCAATCCATGTAATTCCAAGATCCTCGGCACAAAGTACGGGCAATTTTCCTGTACGAGAAGAACCTGTACGACCAACAAACAGCGAAGGAATAATGACTCGTGTTAAAAAATTACGTCTGTGCCATCCCTTCTTAAGTCGCATATCCACGTGATGATGCGGTTGCGGTACAGGGCGGAGAAGTTTCAGAAAATTAGGCACAAAACTTACAAAAGTTTTTTTTCTAATGCTTTAAGACGTTCTGAAAGTTGAGGTAGACGCTGATAATAAAAATTATTTTTCTTCCATTGGTCTATTGGCTTTCCAGGACTTCCGACAAGCAGTGAGTTAGGAGCAACATCTTTGCTAATTCCTGATTGAGCAGCAATGATAGCTCCATCGCCAATTTCAATGTGACCGCTAAGACCGACTTGACCTGCAAGAGTCACTCCCTTCCCCGTACGTGTGCTCCCTGAAATGCCTACTTGAGCACAAATAATATTGTGTGCTCCGATGACCACGTTATGAGCAATTTGGACGAGATTATCAATTTTTGTTCCCTTCCCAATGATTGTTTTTCCAAAACGAGCGCGATCTATTGTTGTGTTAGCTCCAATTTCGACATCTTCTTCAATGTGGACGCTTCCTGCTTGTGGAATTTTTTGGTGCTCCCCATTGCGAAAAATATACCCGAAGCCACAAGAACCTATCACCACTCCTGGATGCAAGATCACGCGATCCCCAATAGTACAACGTTCACGCACGGTAACACGCGGATGGAACAAGCACTCTTTTCCAATAACTGTGTGGGCTCCAATAAATCCGTGTGCTCCAATGACACTGCGATCCCCAATCACTGCTCCCTCTTCAATCACCACAAAAGGACCAATTGCGACCTCCTCTCCTAAAATCGCGCTTGAGGCAACAACAGCCTGCGGATGAACTCCCGGAGAAGGAGAAATAGGCTTGGGAGCAAGGCGAGCGACAATGAGGTCAAAGGCCGCTGAGGGATCTTTAACCTTGATGATAGGACAAGGTGCTGTTTCCTGAAAATCAGAAGGAACTAAGACCGCTCCTGCTTCAGTGGCACAGAGCTCTTTCCAATAACGCTGGCTCGCATAAAAAGCAAGATCGCTTGGGCCAGCATTTCGGAGACAAGCAATACCGGTAATTTCGACCTCAGAGGGGGTGACAACTTCCCCCTCTATCAAATCAGCAATTTGTTCAAGCCTCATAATTTCGATTTTTTATCATCTTTTTTGGCCTCATCTTTTTTATTCAAAATAGTAATGATGTCGTTACTGATATCAAACTCAGGACGTGTATAAAGAACGACAGGAACGGCTCCAGCACTTAATCCTGACTTATCTAAGACAAGATCAAACCCACGAATTTGAGTCTGCTCATCGATGATTTTCATAATCTCACCAATGATCTCTTTTCTTTTTTCTAAGAACTCATCTTGAAACTTTTTCTGCTTGGATGCACGAAACTCCGAGATTTCTTCATCCATCTTTTTAGCTTTAGCAATATCCTCGTCTCGTTCCTTTTTTTTGGCTAGAAGAGCATCTCCCGTTAGATCCGTTTTGTCTAACTCTGCATCAAGCTGATTAATCTTTTCAACTTCTTGTTTTAAAAGAGCAAGGCGATCCTCCATATCCTTATTAACACCCTTTTCAACAACCAAATAATCGGCCTGTGCTCGTTTTGTTTTGTTGTACTCGGTAAACACACGATTCATATCAACAATCCCAACTTTCATCTCGGCATGAACTGTTGCCGTCATAACGAGCAAAGAAAAAACAACTCCATAAAAAAGTGGTCGTACGTATTTTGGGTATTTCAATGACATAAGAAAAAAGGTAGGTAGGTAAATGTGGAGCAGGATGAATAACTCAAAGCAAACTTTTGATCAATGGCATTTCATCTCACAAAGAAAAAACAGAAGAATGATTAACAGGGATGGAAGGGATGCCTCCGTAAAATCGGCACTTCAACTGATGCGAAGCATCTTATCCTTTTCATTGCTTCCATCCCTGTTAATCCTCTCCCTCTCCCTCTTCCATCCCTGTGAATTTTTCTGAACAGACCCCTATCATTCAATACGTCAACTTGCTGCTTGATCAAGCCATAGAAGCGCATGCAAGCGATCTACACCTTGAACCTTTTGAGCAAGAGTGTGCTGTGCGTTATCGAATTGATGGTGTGCTTTACGAAAAGAAGTCACTTCCGCGAGCGTTAGCCCTTCCTATCATTTCTCGTATTAAGCTGCTTGCCAATATGGATATCAGTGAGCAGCGCCTTCCTCAAGATGGGCGATTTCATCGTAGTACTTCTCATGGAAGCGTTGATTTTCGTATTGCCACATTGCCAACACCATGGGGAGAAAGTGTCGTGTTGCGTCTTCTTGATCGTTGTTATCTTTTTCAAGACCTTCCTTCCTTAGAGCTTTCCTCCTCGCTCCAGCAAGAACTTCGTAATTTTCTTTTACAGCCCCATGGGCTCTTTGTTGTGACAGGACCAACAGGCTCTGGAAAAACAACCACGCTCTATACTTGCTTGCAAGAGCTCAATAAAGAAGGAAAGAAACTCATGAGCGCCGAAGACCCTGTGGAATATGAGATAGAAGGAATGATACAAATAAGCGTTGAGGAAGAAATTGGACTTTCGTTTCAACGCATCTTGCGCTCGTGCTTACGCCATGATCCTGATGTCATCATGGTTGGAGAAATGCGAGATGCTGTTACCGCGCAAATGGCCTTGCAGGCATCTCTCACAGGTCATCTCGTGTTAACAACACTCCACACAGCCGACACCATCGGAGCTGTGACACGACTGATGAATATGGGTCTTGATCCTTTGATGATCGCCATGACACTCCGCGGCGTCCTTGCTCAACGCCTTGTACGCAAAATATGCATACTATGCAATAATGCTGGTTGTGCTCACTGTCATCATACTGGCTACCGAGGAAGAAGGGCTATCTTTGAAATGCTTTTCATGAACGACGAACTTCGACTTCTTATTAGCCAACGTGCCTCTCAAGATCAACTACGTGAAAAAGCTCTAGAGCTAGGAATGAAGACACTTTGCCAAGAGGGAGCAAGGTTGCTTGCCGAAGGGATTACGACAGAAGAGGAGTTGGTTAGTGCTGGCGTATTAACATACTAGTAGCTATCAACGTCATTTCATCTCATAAAAAAACAGAAAAATTATTAACAGGGATGGAAGCGATAGAAGGGATGAAGAAAAAAAATTACCTTCCAATAAATTCTGATGGCGTTTTTCAAAGTTTTATTTCGCTTTTTGAAAATCTTCTTTTATCCCTTCTATCGCTTCCATCGCTGTTAATTTCTTTTTTGTGAAGAATACGTTGGCAGTTACTAAGAACGCTTCAACAATGCCTCCAACCGTTTCGCATCCTCAGGAGTATCAACCCCCCAAGCCTGATGAGATGTGGTTAAGACGCGGATGCTAATGCCATTTTCAAGAGCACGCAGTTGTTCTAATTTTTCACAACGCTCCAGAGGAGAAGGACGATAACTCACAAATAGCTTGAGAATATCACGTCGGAATCCATAGATACCAAGATGCAACAAAGGGACCACCGCTGATTTGGGATCATGAGCATCACGATGAAACGGAATAGGACTGCGAGAAAAATAGAGAGCATTGCCATGACGGTTGATGACAGCTTTGACAAGATTGAGATAGTTTCGTTGATGCTCTTCTTTTAAGGGAGTTGCCGCAGTGATCATTTCTACTTGAGGATCTTGCAGCATTGTTTTAGCAAGGCGATCAATGAGGCGCGCATCAATGAGGGGCTCATCTCCCTGGACATTGATAAAATAAGCGGGAGCTGTTTTTTGTTTTTCTAAGTGCTCAGCAACTTCTGCCATACGATCTGTCCCTGATTGGTGACGTTTAGAAGTCATCACCACCTCTGCTCCAAAAGCTTCAGCGACATCTTGAATACGCCGATCATCTGTTGCAATAACGACACGCTTCACAAGGCGCGCCCGCAAACAACGCTCCCAAACATGCTGCACCAGTGGACGCCCGGCAATGGCATGCAGCGATTTTCCAGGAAAACGTGTTGATCCCCAACGTGCGGGAATGACAACGATACAGTGTTTGTTGTTTAAGTTACTTTTTTGGGAGTTAGAAGTCATGGGAAAGCGAAGGGTGTAACGCCATCACTCAAGCGATGACAGTTTGAGTTTGGATTACCTTCAAAAACAAAAACTGGGAAAAGTGCTTATTAGGCACTTCTCCCAATTTTTGGGTTTTTTTGAAAAGGTATTGTAATAAAAGAAAATTATTTTTTCTTTTTAGCAACAACTTTCTTTTGAGCCACTGGCTTAGCTTTTGCCTTAGCTGGGGCTTTTTTAGCAACAGCTTTAGCCTTAGCTGATACTTTTTTAACAATCGCTTTGGCTTTAGCAGGTGCTTTTTTAACAATTGCTTTAGCTGTAACAGGTGCTTTTTTAACAATCGCTTTAGCCTTAGTGGCTGCTTTTTTTATAGGAGCCTTTGCTTTAGTTTTCACAACTTTCTTTTTAGTAGTAGACATTGAATTCACCCCTTTCGTTTCGCAGTAGCGAGATGATCCGAGCATAACAATCAATTAAAAGAAAATGTGCAAGCCCCTTATTGAGGAAGTGAATTATTTTTTAAAAGCGCTTCTGCTTGAGTCATAATGGCTGAGATATCAATTAAACGCCCAATACCCTCATAGCCGCATGCCAAGAGGCCGGCAGAGGGACCAATAAACCCTGCGCCACGCTCGCGCAACGTGAGTACATTTTTTTGTGTTGCTGGATGCTCCCACATTTTTCCGTTCATAGCAGGCGCAATAAGTAGTGGTGCTCGTGTTGCAAGTGCTACAGCACTCACAGCGTCATCGGCAAAACCGTGAGCGAGACGCGCAATAATACTAGCTGTTGCAGGAGCAATCAGTAAAAGATCGGCACGATCGGCAAGCTCGATGTGGCCTGGATGCCAGCCTTGGTTCTCTTGTGCTTCTTCTTGGGAAAGATTTTGCAACACAGGATGACGCGAGAGTGTTTGCAGTGTCATTGGGGTGATAAAATTATGAGCACACGATGTCATCGCTACAAAAATAGTGTGACCACGTTGGCGAAGCTGACTGACAAGCTCTGCAGCTTTGTAGGCGGCAATAGAGCCAGCAACGCCAAGGACAATGGTAGAAGAAGTTTTGTTGTTCATTGTTTATTTTTCTAAAAAAAAGCGGCTACTTCTATAGCGCTCTGCTCGCATGATTGCGCGAAATTTTTCAATGTTTTCTTCCATCGAGCCGCTAATAATGGTGTATCGATAATCTCGCCAGCATTTCATTTCACCAGCTGCATTGGCCAAGCGGATTTCTAATTCTTGAGCATTCTCTGTACCACGTCGTTCTAGTCGACGGCGCAACTCCTCAAGATCAGGAGGCATGATAAAAACATCCGCTAGAGCATCCTGAATAATGTGATCTTGATTGGCCCGGATGGCAGCTGCCCCACGTGTATCGATATCAATGAGGACATCAATTCCTCGTTCTAACTGTGTTAGCACTGGCTTCTTTAAGGTGCCATAAAAGTTTCCATGCACTTCTGCATATTCTAAAAAAGCATTGGCTTTCATTTTCTCAGTAAAATTTTCATGAGTGAGAAAATAATAATCCTCTCCCTCTATTTCGCCAGGGCGTGGGCGACGAGTGGTGCAAGAAACTGAATAAACAAAATCAGGTTTTTGTCGCAATGCTGTGCAAAGGGTTGTTTTCCCAGCCCCAGAGGGAGCAGAGACAACAAACAAAATTCCTGTGCGTTGAAATTTGATTTCTGTCATTACTAGTTGAAGTGAAAAGTTAATCCTAAAAACGTGAATAAAAATGGGAAATATGGCGTAAGGACTTGATCTAAAAAAGATTTTTAAATCGGTGAAGCGTACCTTTTGGTACGTAAGCCGATTGAAAAAACTTTTTGAGGTCGAGTATATTGCGTCAGATTTTCTGTTTCCATTCACGTTTTTAGGTTAATAGCGGCCTTCCTGCTAAGGCGGGGATCCAGCTATGGAACTGGGCTTCGCAAAATAAAAAATTTTGTTGAAAGAAAAAATCAAAATCAACTCTATCTCCTCGCGAAGTAATAATAATGCCCAGGGGAGAAATTAACTTCAACTTCAACTTTTCACCTTAACTGCGTTGTTGAAGCAATCAACAACGCTTCTCATCTCCAATAAAAATAATGCTTCACCTCTACTTCTGGAATATCCAGTGGGGAAGGGGCATTTTGTAATCCAGCATTAAAACCTACCTGCAACAAAGAAGAAGAAATTGGTTTTTTAAAACAGAATGTTGGCTCGTAAAAATTTTTAGGAAGCATGATGGTGACAGGATCGCCTTGAAGCATTTTTTTTGTAAGAGTAAAACAGCGTGGGATGAGAGTGTTCTCAAGAGGCGCTCTAAAGACGAAAGAAGAAGCTAAAAAACCTCCATTCCATAAGGCTTTGGTGTCGATAGGAAGAAAGAGATTTCCCGAAAAGAGATTGTTAGGCTCTGCTAGAGAAAGATGAGTGGCCTCGATTCCTTGTGGAAAAATGGAGAGTGTTGTGGAAAGCCTCTTATTTTCTTGTTGGAGAAGGAGCTTAGAAAAGAACCAATGCCCAGGGGTATACGAACCTAGACACTCACCACTCATCCTTTGCCTTCCTTGCAAGAGATTATGAAAGAAAAGTTGAAAATCTGTTTTTTCATTTTTGAAAAGAAGATCTAGCTTGAAGGCATCAATAGAAAGCCCTTGCAGAGCCATCTCTTCTCCTTGAGCCTTGAAGTACCCTTGAGCACAATGGGCTGCCCCTTGAAGATCTCCTTCGAGCAAGAGTTTTCCGGTAATTTCATTCCAAGGAGAGCCTGCCAAATCTCCAAGCTGAGTAGCGTCAGCAATATCCGCTCTGAGTTTTAGATGAAAAGGAGCTTGACCAATATTATCCCATTCTTGAGGAAGGGTCATTTCTCCAGCGGCCACAACAGAATTATCATGTTGCTTTAATTGAAAATTACTCAGCGAAATTTTGCGACCGAAGAGATTCGCTGTCATAGAAAGAGCTGCCCACTCTTTTTTTCCATAGCGAAAATTATCTGCCAGCATACGTAGCGAAGCTTCTGCATCGATCCAGTGAGCAGGAGCACCCCGAAAAATAAGACGACCTTCTCGTAGATTCCCAGAAATTTTTTTGGCAAGACCTAAGAATTTGGAAAGCCGTTCCATGGGTAGGTTTTGAGCTAAAATGGCTCCTTCAAAACTCGAAGTGGATTCCTTTTTTCTAATGCATCCATCAGCACGCAATAATCCGTGAAACAGCGTTGATACAAGCCCAAATTCCATCCGATCAGGATGTGGAGTTAACTGCAGCGAGCGAAGATGGATCTCTTGGGAGAGAGAAAGATTATTCAGTGTAATGGTCTTACCATTCCATGCAGTGGTGCAAGAAGCCTTTTCCAACTCACAATGCAATGGCTCTGCAACGATAAGCGCTTTATTATAGGAGAAGTTCCCTAGACTTTTCTGAGAGAGGAAAAAAGAAACCCCTTCGGCAGAGAAGGACTGCGTATCGGTAATGAGAGAAAAAGAAACATTATTAAAGGAGCAAGAAGAGGCAATAGGAATAAGTTGTGTTTGGAAAAATTCATGAACAAGGCTTCTCATTTTTTCGAAAAAAGAAGAGCCAGTTAATAACTCCGTGGAACGCAAATCCAAGCGAGCTGTTCCATTGCTAGCGACAAGAGAGTCAATCATGAGATGATCTCCAAAAAGCATCCGCCAAAGGGAGGTTAACTCTAAGGAAAATGACTGAAATTCGCAGCGACTCTCATGAGGAAATGTTCCTGTAACAATGGTTGCCTGCCGCCACAAAAGAGGTTTGCCCCAGTGAACGATCAGCTCTTGCGATTGAATACTTAGGCCAGTGAGCGGCTCTGCAGCCCAAAGAACAAAACGAATAGATCCTCTTAAAAGAAGAGGATAAAAAATCCCCATCAGAATAAAAAAAATCAGCGCGAGTAAGGCACTCCATGCTGATAGTGTCCTGGATCTTCCTGGCAGGTGAGTAGAGGGAAGAAAATTGGGAGGTGGAGGTGTCGTGTCCAAGGTCTTAGTCTAGCCAGAGTTCCGCAGCGCAGCCTATGCTAAGCGCTCTCAAATCACAATAGCTTTGTCATCCACCTTTTTATTTGTCTTATTAATAGTTTTGTAGTAATTTCAAGCCCCAAGCTTAATTTAATCAAAAATTGTAAAAATTAGTAACGCAATGAAAAACTATATCTTAACACTACTTCTTATTGTTGCGACAATAGCCCCCATCTCTGCCAACACTGTTTCTTATGGCCTAACACAACATCCCTCAACGGAGCCCCCGGTCATTACCCTTGAGCATGGTGATTGGTTTCAAATAAAAGGTGATGAGATTAAGATGGTAGTTGGAGGGGATGAATTACAGAAAATAGAACATGAAGGGCATTCTATGGGACATTTTTTTAATGATGGCACTCATTACGTTAAGTACGAAGGTGGCCTTGGAGGAAAAGAAGGCAAAAAAACAATCTATAATTATAGCCTATGGCACCTTGATCGAAGCTCTTCTGTGATTCAAAATAAACTTTTCACTAATTGGGAGGGATATTTTAATGATAACGCGGGAGAGTGGGTATTTGAGGCAATCGCAGCGACTTCAGGTGACGAGCTTCCAGAGCTACGATTTGTTAATCAAAATCAAGAAGTAGCCATTATTAAAATCAAGATAATCAATCCAGAGCCATCCTCAAATTATTTCAGGGCAACAAAGTAAGACAAGGAATAACAAGGTGATCCAATCGCCAAGAAAGGGACTACCGCATAAGAAACATTGTCGAGATTGTTTCAAAAAACTCAGTGCCTAGGTGCCCAAAATAAAGTTGTAGTGTATTAAATGGAGAAGGGCGCGGTAGAAGCGCTGAAATTTTTTTCTTAAGACAAGGCTTCAAGACTTCGGCGCTATCCAAAGATAACCTGAAGGGTGCGTATGCAGTTTCAGGGAAAAAGAGAGCACTTCAAAAGTATCATCCCAATTTTCTAGGCAAAAGGTCAAAAGGTGTCTTCATGGCACTCCTTCGATATTTCTCCGGATTTTTGAGATGATACAAAAAAGACAACCCGCCACACCAAAGGCGTGACGGGTTGTTGTTCCCCCCAGAACATTCTTTCAATGGATGAAAAAGTATAGTATAAGTGACTCTTTGCAACCCTTTTTTATGACTATTTTTTATGCTCTCAGCCATCCGTAAAAACCAACATTCCCTAACCCTCCTCATCGTTTTATTAACGATAGTTTCTTTTATCTGGCTTTATAATCGAACAAACTTATCACAGGTTGGCACTAATGACCTTGGTACGATGTATGGCAAAGTGCTTCAGCGCGCAACAGTCGAGCGGGAAACCCGTAATTATCGTTTAGCCTTAGCACTTGGGCTTACTGATTTTGTCCGTGACATGGGTGGATTTGTAGAGAATGAAGAAGCTGCTCTCTCTTACTTTATTTTTAATGTTCTTATTTTAGAACATGAGGTAAAGGCTCTTAAAATTGTCCCTACGGAAAAAGAAATAGCAACTGCTATCCAAGCGCTACCTCTATTTCAAACTCACGGTGTTTTTGACGGTGAAAAATATGCTCGTATGATGAAAGAAAGCCTAGCCTCCAGAGGATTCACGGAGCGCCAATTAGAAGAAGTCATCAGTGATTCTCTCTCTCTAAAAAAACTGAAAGAAGTAATCACCTCCCCTATTGTCGTGAGCGAAGCCCAAGTGCGTGAGGCAGCTCGTGTTTATCAGCCGCTCAAGGCAGAAGCTATTTTTTTTAATGCAGCTTCTTATCTCAATGACGCGAAGAAAAAAACTCTCTCTCTCGAAGAGAAAAAATCTTTTTACGAGAAGAATAAGAAATTTTTTACCAGCGAGGATCAAAGAGCCGTGAGTTATGTCGTAGCGGCCTTATCTCCAGAACAACAAAAAGCGGACACGAAAGAACGTGTTCGTGCTCTAGGCCAACTTGCAGAGCAGCTTACAACCTTAAAAGAAAAAGCAAAAGCGGAGTTACAAAACGGAAAAGCTTTTGAAAAAATAGCAGAGGCCAATGGATACAAGGCCGTTGTTACCGCTGACTTCAACAAGCAAGGCGAAGAAATAGCGATCGCGCTTTCACCAGAACACCAAGAAAAAAAGCAAACTCATCAGCTACCTCAAGAGCTCGTCGATGCTGCTTTCAAACTTGTCAATAATGGTGATCTTTCGGAAGTCATTCAAAGTGGATCTTCTCTTTATCTGCTAAGGCTCACACGAGCAACTCCTTCAAGAACGCTCTCTTTTTCTGAGGTAGAAAAAAAGGTGGAACAGCTCCTTGAAAAAGAACAAGCAATTCAAGAGGCAAGAAAGGTCGCTACACAACGTGTCCAAAAAATTCGCGAGGCACTCACTACAGGAAAGAGTTTTTCCCAAGCTGCTCTATTAGTTGGTTGCAAAGCGGAATCTCTTCCTTTTTTAAGCCCAGAAAAAGCAGCGAGCTCTTCACAGCTCTCCCCATGGCAAAAAGAGGCATTACTAGCAACATTACCTCTTCAAGCAGGTGAGCTAAGCGAACTAAAACATACTTCCTTAGGCGATGTTGTTGTTTACTTACAAGAGAGAACTCCGCTTGCTGAGGCAGATTGGAAGGAGCATCGAGGAGCTATTGAAGAAAATTTTTTACAGCAAGAACAAGGACTCTTGTTTTTCGAATGGATGAGAAAAGCACGCGCTAACGCGAAGATCACGTTATTTGATGGACGTCATCGCCGCAGCCTACTCCAGAGAATTTTTGAAAAGTAGCTTGCGTCCTATATCTTACTTGTAGCTCAATTCATGAAGCCTTATTTCATTACCACAGCGATCGATTATACCAATGCACCTCCTCACATTGGTCATGCCTACGAAAAAATAGTAGCTGATGTGCTGGCCCGCTATCAAAGATTGCAAGGGCGAGAGGTCTTTTTTTTAACTGGGGTCGATCAGCATGGACAAAAAGTTCAACAAGCTGCAGAAAAACAAGGAGTCTCTCCCCAAGTTTTTGTCGATCAAATTTCCCATCAATTCATCGAACTTTGGCGGACCCTTTCTATTTCTTATGATGCTTGGGCAGCTACCACCCACCCTCATCATGGCGCTGTTGTTCAACAAGTCTTAAGTAAACTTTTTGCTGAAGGATGGCTCTACAAAGCCTCCTATGAAGGACATTACAGTATTCGCCAAGAGCAATTTCTCACGGACAAAGAACGTGACGCCGCAGGAAACTTTGGTCCGGAGTGGGGTGAAGTGACTTTTTTAAAAGAAGAAAATTGGTATTTTCGTCTCTCAGGCTGCTGTGAATGGTTAGCGCAGTTTTTAGAAAAGCATCCCGAATTTGTGACTCCTTCTTTTCGTCAAAGCGAACTAAAAAACGCTGCTGCGAAGATAACCGGTGATCTCTGCATCTCTCGCCCTAAAAGCCGTCTTACTTGGGGCATTACCTTTCCTTTTGATGCTAATTTTGTGACCTATGTCTGGTTTGATGCTCTCCTAAATTACCTCAGTTTTGCAGGATATAGCCCTGGGGAAGAAAGTTCAAAAAACCCTGATTTTTCCAAACGCTGGCCTTGCAACTATCATCTCATTGGAAAAGATATTTTGATTCCGGCTCATGGAGTTTATTGGCCTTGTATGTTACATGCCATGGGATTTAGTGACGATCAAATGCCAAAGTTGTTAGTACATGGGTTTTGGACCATGAGAGGAGAAAAAATCAGCAAGAGCACAGGGAACGTTTTTGATCTTACAAAAACTATAGAACATTATGGCGCCTCAGCGCTTCGCTATTATCTCATGCGCGATGTAGTCATGGGACGTGATGCTGACTTTAACCAAGAGAGACTCCTCAATCGCTACCATAGCGAACTGAGCAATGGATTAGGCAATTTACTCAATCGAACGGTAAGCATGACTCATCGCTACCGGCCCGAGGGAATCCGTGCGGTAACGCTTCCAAAGGAGTGCGCAGAATTACTCCTAGAAAACCAAGCAGCTCTGACAAAATATTGCGCTGAAATGGAGGCTTCTCAAATTCATGCTGGCCTTGAAATCATGGTCGACATCGTCAACCGTGCTAATGCTTTTGTGGATACCACTGCTCCTTGGAAAGTGGCTAAAGACTCAGCGGCAGCCGATCGCCTGGATGGGATTTTGACGACGCTGATACAATCGACGCGCACCGCAGCGACTTTACTAATACCAGTTGCGCCAGATGCTGCTGCCGCTATTTTGGAGCAACTCCAATTAGAACCACTCTCTCTTAATCACAAAATCGCCTTACCATCGCTCCCTCCAAATTACAAGCCAGGGGCTGCCAAGCCGCTCTTTCCGCGCATTGTCGAGGAAGCTAGCTAAAAATGAATAGCCACAAAAGAACACAAAGAAACACAAAGACGCCAAACGAAAGAATCAAATTTTCTTAAAAAGTTCTCTTCCCTTTTCAGTTACTTATAAGCAACTGAAAAAATGTCAGCGAAATAATCGGCTAACTTTTTTAAGAAATAACGAGTATTTTCTTTGTGTTTCTTTGTGTTCTTTTGTGGCTATTTCTTATTCTTATTCTCATGAGTCGTTGGAAAAAATTTCGTTATCGTCTCGAGTATGGAGGTCTCTTTTTTGCTGCATGGCTTGTGCAGCGGCTTCCATGGCGTTGGTTGCGACCTTTGGGGAAAATAATCGGCGCTGCTTTTTTTTATATTGATCATCACCGTCGTGCTGTGACCTTAGCAAATTTGGAAGCGGCGTTTGGCCAAGAGATGAATTCCAAGCGGCGTTGGGAAGTGGGTCGCAAGTCCTACGGCGTTTTTGCAGAAACTTTTTTAGAGCTTCTTTGGTCTCCACGCTTAACTCCTGAATTGGTGAAAGAGATTGGAAAAATTGAAGAATGGGACCCTAATCCATGCTATCGAAAAAAAGGAGTACCCGCCATTTATTGCTCACTGCATGCTGGCAATTATGAATGGTCAGGCCAGGTTGCCGCCTATTACAGCGAAGTCTTTCCAGTCATTGCACAGAAATTCAAGAACCCTTTCTTGGGCTCTCTTTTTGATCGCTGGAGAACGAGCATGGGACAACAAATCTTTCCTCAAGAGAGAGCGATGTTGAAAATGCTCCGTCATTTAAAGAGTGGAAAAAAAATAGGTGTTCTCACCGACCTCAATTTGAAGCCTCATCAAGGCCCTGTCATCATTCGTTGTTTTGGACGCCTGCTTGTTCCTGTCACTCGTTTACCAGCAGCATTAGCACTGAGGACAGGGGCTGCGCTCATTCCAGTAGAATGCTATGAAAACCCCAAAGGTGGTTACGTGTATCGTTACCTTCCAGCAATTCCTATCGATGAAACAAGCACTGAAGAATCGTTGACCCAAGCCTGCTGGGATGCCTTTGAGCCTGGCTTGCGCCAACATCCTGAACGATGGCTCTGGTCTTATAAACATTGGCGCTATAAACCTTCGATTGGCGATACCAAACACTATCCTTTTTATGCGCATCACTTCCAAAGCTTTGATGACTTGTTGCAGTGTTCGCTTTGCGAACAAGATGAAGTGAAAAGTTGAAGTTCTTCTATTTGCCACTTAAGCTCCTAAAACTTTTCAATATTAGAATATTTTTCCCTATGAAAAAACAAACACCACAAATACTCCTCTTTCCTTTGCTCTTCCTTTTTTTGAGCCTCTCGCTCTTGATGACAGGCTGCAACACCGTTCGCGGTTTTGGTGAAGATATCACTGGATCCTCTAACTTCGTACAAAAGAAAATGTTTGGTGGGGATGATTCTTCTATGCCTATTAATAATAGCGCCAATCCTCCTCAGTGGCCTAAATAAGTCATCGCTGCTGCGATGACAGTTCACAGCTGGCAGTTTTTGAGCGTTTTTCTTGATAACGGCTACGCTATTTTTCACTGTCACTTCATTGCAATAAGAAAAAGATTGATTCTTTAAAAATATTGTGTTCTGTCAGTTCGCCTGGGGATTGTCGCGAAGCGACTACTTCCGCTGATAGCCGTTTTTCAAATTATCTTGAATCACATAAGCAGTTCCTGAGGTCTGCAAAATCTCATCGTGATTTAAGATTTTTGTCTGATAGCGCCATCCCACAGGAAGAGAGAGGCGGCTTCCCAAGGTTGCCAAATCTGCTTGGGAGAGATTGGGATCAACTATTTGACAATAACTAATCATGACATAATGAGTTCCTTGAGGAGAGATCAGCTCATAAATGGGACGTCCTTTTTTGAAAAGATACCGAGTCGTACGGTTGGCTGCTTGCTCTGTATAGGGACGCGAACCGCCAGAAAGTACGTCCGAAGCTGGAATCGTAACATCTGTTAAAAAGCGTGCTTGCAGACCATCAAAAGAAACAATCTTGCCTGGATCCATGATCCAAGAGTGATCCATTAAGGCATAGCGTGGTCCATTTAAAACAACAGCATGAGCATGAAATTCTTTTTTTAACTTTTGAGGATCGAGTGCCTTCCACTGAGCTTCAGGAAAATCATTCAAAAAGAGAGTCTTATAAACATGCCCAGTAAAAGAAAATGGTCCTCCAGTAATAAGGATAATTTCTCCATAACCGTCACCGCGCTGATGAGTCTGTTCTTGAAACTCAGCCTGTGCTGCAGAAAAAGCAGCGAGAATCATACCGAGCAAACAGCAGCGAAGAAAAAAAGTTTTCATAGTGGAAAGGTATTGTCGATGGGTTGAATAACGGCGGTGAAAGTTGTCAAAGCGTTGCGATTATTTCTAGAGCATTTTAAATAAAACTACAGTCATTTTAGAGCATCATTAAAAATTTTTGTAGTCGATGCAGTGCCAGGAGCTGAGGCGCACAGCGAGGGAGTGTATAGCCAATACTCAATGGAGCGAGCACCGAAGCGACGACGCAATGCGCGGCTACAGAATTTTTTAATATGCTCTAAGAGGGTGTCTTGAAAATGAATAAAATTGATGCAGTACCAGGAGCGAAGCGCACAGACCCGCAGTGTATATGGACATACTCGAGGACGCGAGCACTGGAGCGACGCCGTAATGCGCAATTTTAGTCTTTTTAAGAAACCCTCTAAAATATCAAAATAATACTCAGGCTCTTTAATCAAAAGAGTAGAGTAAGTTCCTTGTCTTTTCTAGGTGTGCTTGTTAGGATCGGCACCCTACCATGACTTCTTCTTCTGCTTCGCCAAAATACCGTCGGATTGTTCTTAAAATCAGTGGTGAGGCTCTTCGTCAGCCAGGAAGTGATGACAATATTTCGCCGCTCATTGTGCAACGGATTGCACAGGAGATTGGGGCTATTGCTCAAATGGGAGTTCAAGTTGCCGTGGTGGTCGGCGGGGGTAATATTTGGCGCGGGTTAGCCGCAAGTCATCGAGGGATGAACCGTGCTACGGCTGATTACATGGGGATGCTGGCGACAGTTATCAATGGGATGGCTTTGATGAGTACCTTAGAAGAGCTCGGATTTTCGACACGCGTCCAAACGGCGCTCCATATTAATCACGTTGCCGAGCCTTTTATTTTACGGCGCGCCTTACGCCATCTTGACAATGGGCACATTGTGATTTTTGTGGCAGGTACTGGAAATCCTTTTTTTTCAACAGACACCACTGCCGCTCTGCGTGCTAATGAAATTGGCGCAGAAGTTATCCTCAAAGCAACAAAGGTAGATGCCATCTACGACTGCGACCCTACCAAAAATCCCAAGGCGAAAAAATTTGAGCACCTCACCTTTGCGGAAGCTTTACGATTACGCCTACAAGTCATGGATTCGACGGCCTTTAGTCTCTGCATGGATAATGCAATGCCCGTGATTGTCTTCGATATGTTTGAACCCAACAATATCATGAAAGCTGTCTGTGGAGAGACAATAGGAACACTTGTCAACAATGAGAGCAAGAGGGTGTCTTGAAAAGACTAAAATTGCGCATTACGGCGTCGCTCCAGTGCTCGCGTCCTCGAGTATGTCCATATACACTGCGGGTCTGTGCGCTTCGCTCCTGGTACTGCATCAATTTTATTTATTTTCAAGAAACCCTCTAAGTAACAAATGATTTTGTATTTTTCTCTTCAGAAAAACTGAAAAGAAAATCAATCCTGCTAACTACGAACTACCAACTACGAACTATTTATGAGCGCTGACCTTGTTTTATTAAAAGCAGAAGAAGACATGGAAAAAGGCATTGAATTTATGATGCATGAATTCAATGCCATCCGCACCGGCAAGGCTTCGCCCATGCTGGTCGAATCAATTGATGTTCACACTTACGGCAGCAGCATGAAGCTTAAGCAGCTGGCCCTTATCACCACTCCAGAGCCTCGCTTGCTTGTGATACAGCCTTTTGATGCTGGAACCATCAAGGATATTGAAAAAGCTATTTTAGAAAGTAAGGTTGGTATCACTCCTATGGTCGATGGAAAAGTGATCCGCCTCCGAATTCCTGAACTCAGTGAAGAGCGCCGCAAAGATCTCGTTCGTACGGTTGGAAAACTCGCCGAAGAAGCTCGTGTTCGGATTCGAGCTCATCGCCGTGAAGCCATGGAGGCCATGAAAAAAATGGAAAAGGCTGGTACCATGACAGAAGATGATCTCACTCGCAGCGAGAAAGAAATGCAAAAAATCACGGACAAATTTGTTGCTAGCATTGATAAGCATGTGGAGCACAAAGAAGCCGAGTTGATGACCGTCTGATCACCACCGCGTGATGATAGTTGGCAGTTTGGAGTACCTACTCATCACGAATGAAACTTAAGAAGATGGATAACAAAAAAAACGCTCAACAAGGTACTGCCAACTGCCAACTCCCAACTGTGAACTATTACAAAGCAACTAGAGATGGCAATCTGCAAATATTCTTCTTTGCCATCTTGCTCTTGGTTGCTACTACCTCGCTCTCAGCCACAGAAGTCGCTTCGAGCGTGGTCACTTGCGCTCCTGATTTTTCCTGGCAGCAGGCAGGAAAAGTAGAGCATCTTGCTGCTCTTGGTGGGAAGCCTGTACTTTTGGTGATAACCCCTTCCCCTAAAACATGGGCATTCCATTACCAACTTTGGGAGCTTCGAGGAATGTATGAAAAATTAGCAGCTCAAGGAATGATCGCCTGCGTTGCTTTCACAAAACAAGAGGGACGCATTGGGTCTAACATTCCTTTTATTCCAGTGCTCGACGGTCTTGCTGTAGGAAAAGCCTATGGAGTTGAATCCGATTTTGCAGTGGCAGTGATAGGAGCTGATGGAAATCTCGATTGTCTTAGCAGACGCCCCTTGTCAGGGCAACGCATCCATGATCTCATTAACGCTTCGTATACAACACAAGCACGCTTACGAAGGCCTTAATCCAAGTTATACCTTTTTCGAATGAATTTTTTCAATCAAACTTCTTCTGCAAAAAGCCAATTTGAACGCTCTCTTGCCGATGTTATTGCTACGTTCCAAACATTGCCACCGTTTCGATCTTGCTTGGAAGAGGCTGCTGAGCTTGTCGCAACGGCCTTAAAGAGTGGTCATAAGTTAATGCTCTGTGGCAATGGCGGCAGCGCCAGTGACACAGCGCATATTGCTAATGAATTTACTTGTCGCTTTTGTGATGACCGTCGTCCTTATCCAGCTATGTCTTTTGCCACCGATGGAGGCCTCTTGTCAGCTATTGGCAACGACTATCATTTTGATGATTTGTTCGCACGTCAGGTGCTCGCTTTCGGAAAAAAAGGAGATATCTTTATCGGACTCAGCAGCAGTGGTAATTCACGCAATGTCTTGAAGGCTCTCCAACAAGCTAAAAAACTCGGTATTACCACAATAGCTCTTCTTGGAAAAACCGGAGGTTTTACCGCTGGGGTTGCAGATAGAGAGATCATCGTTCCAGGAAGGGTAACAGCACGTATTCAGGAAGCACAAAAATTTCTTCTTCATGTCCTTTGTGAGATTGTAGAAGAGAGATTGCCAAAGGAGTTTAGTGAGACCGCTTAAATTTTTTGAGGAAGCAGTTCTTCAATGAGAAAGTGCTTACGCCATACTTCCCATTTCCATTCACGTTTTTAAGTTTAATTATTTTTCTCATAATTTCTTTTTCCCATGACCCGTTTTAAAACTATTCTCATTTTCGGTGCTCCTGGTAGCGGCAAAGGAACCCAAGGTCGCACACTAGGAACTATTCCTCAATTTTATCATTGTGCCTGCGGCGATGTGTTTCGTGGTCTCGATGCTCAGAGCAAATTGGGGCGTGAATTTTTAAAATATTCAAGCAAAGGAAAACTAGTGCCTGATGAAATAACGGTGAAGCTTTGGGTCAAGTGGATTGAAGCCATGATTGAATCCAAGCAATTTCGCCCTAGCCGCGATTTTCTGATTTTGGATGGCATTCCCCGCAATGTCACTCAAGCAGAGCTCATGGAGGAATATATTGATGTAAAACATATTTTTCATCTTTCTTGCCCTGATCGTGACAAGTTAATTACACGATTGAAAAACCGCGCCCTCAAAGATAACCGCTTGGATGATGCCAACGAAGAAATTATTAGGAGCCGCTTAGCAACCTACGAAGCCGAATCAAAGCCAATGTTGCACTACTACAATAAGTCGCTGCGCAAAGATATCGATGCCTCCTTATCACCAGTGGAAGTGCTCTATCAGATTTTAGGTGACGTTTTACACAACAAGTGAAGAGTAAAGGGTAAAAGTGTGAATCCACTCATTACGCATTACTCTTGATCTTTCCTAGATGCGCATTCTTTTTGCTGGTACTAACTCGATAGGAGAAGCTGTGCTGCGCATGCTGGCTGCAGAACATGATTTGGTGGGACTTCTCACTCAACCAGATCGTCCGGCAGGAAGGCGACGGGAGTTAACAGCTCCTGCGATGAAAACGCTTGTGCGGACTCTTGCGCCTGCAACGCCCATTTTTCAGCCAGAGAATCTTCGTGATCCGGCACTGCTAGCTTCTCTGGAAGCGTTACACCCTGATGTGATGGTTACTTTTTCTTATGGGAAAATAGTGCCACCAGCTCTGCTAGCGCTTCCTAGGATTACTTGTCTCAATGTTCATGCTTCTCTTCTGCCACGGCATCGGGGAGCTTCTCCTATCCAAGCCTCCATCCTTGCTGGAGACCAAGAAAGTGGCATTACGATCATGTACATGGCGGAGGGATTGGACACGGGGGATCTTTTGCTGAGTCAGAAACTCCTTTTAGATCTTCGCGAAACAACCGGTACACTAACAGAGCGTTTAAGTGCCATGGCTCCCGAAACCTTACGAGAAGCGCTCTTGCAGCTTGAGCAGGGAGTGGCGCCTCGTTTCCCTCAAAATCAAGATTTCGTCACCCACTCGCATCGCATTACCCGTGCTGATGCAGCTCTTGATTGGTCTCGTCCTGCCATCGAATTAGATCGACTTATCCGCGCTATGAATCCGAAGCCAGGAGCTCATGGCACCATTATTTTTCCTTCAGAAAAAAAAGTGACCCTCAAAGTCTTTTCAGCACAAGTGATGCCAGTGCAGATAACATCATGCTTGCCGGGTGCTTTAATAAATTTAGAAATAAAACAACCACTCTTGATGTGCGGTGAGGGAGCTTTGTTGCTAGAAGAAGTGCAGCCTGAAGGCGGCTCACGAATGAGTTTTGAGGCCTTTTTGAGAGGACACTACTAGAGTATATTAAAAAATTCTGTAGCCGATGCATTGCGTCGTCGCTTCGGCGCTCGCTCCAAAATGCTGGGCAGCAGCGAAGATGACTCAAACTCAAATTTTATACTCAAACTTCTTCAGTTAAGCCCTCCCCACACTCACGTAAGTAAAACCTGCCTCACGCGCTGTTTCAGGATCAAGAAGATTGCGGCCATCAAAAAGCAGTGGCGTATGCATGTTCTTCTTAAGGGTTGCCAAATCAACATTGGCAAACTCATGCCACTCGGTAGCAATGATGAGCGCTTCCGCATTCTGAGCCGCTTGGAGAGGGGAAGCGGCAAAAGTAGCCTGGTTGATGGTTCCCAGTTCACGTGCTATGTCCATCCCCTTAGGATCATAAACGGTGACGTGAGCTCCTTCTTTTAAGAGCTGTGCGACAAGGTCCATGGCAACCGAACAGCGAATATCATCTGTATCAGGCTTGAAGGTGAGGCCCCAGACAGCAATTTTTTTATCTCGCAAAACCCAGAGAGCATGGCGGATTTTTTCAAGGAAGCGATGGAGTGCTGCCTTGTTGATGCGCTCCACTTCTTCCAAGAGAGTGAAAGGGACACCCAGCTGACGGCTAATAGAAATGAAAGCGGCAATATCTTTTGGAAAACAAGAACCGCCATAGCCGAGTCCCGCATTGAGAAAATTTCTCCCAATTCGTTTGTCGGCTCCAATACCATCAGCAACCTTTTCGATATTAGCTCCGCTAGCCTCACAAATAGCGGCAACGGCATTGATGTAGGAAATTTTAAGGGCCAAAAAAGAATTTGCTGCATGCTTGATAAGCTCAGCACTATTGATATCTGTGACCAAAACAGGGGCCATGAATGGCTCGTAGATTTTTTTCATGAGTGCCACCGCGCGATCACTATTGCTTCCGATCACAATCCGATCAGGTTTCATCAAATCAGCTACAGCACATCCTTCTCGCAAAAATTCCGGATTGCTGACCACATCAAAGTCACATCCCATCTTGTTGTAACGACGGATTGTTTCGGCGACTTTTTCTCCTGTTTTGACAGGGACAGTGCTTTTATCGACAACCACGCGATACTCTTTTAACACTCCTGCAATTTCACGAGCGACCGTTTCAATGTAAGACAGATCGACGCTTCCATCAGCTTGGGGTGGAGTTGGCACAGCGATGAACACTACTTCTCCATAAGCAACTCCTTCCTCAATGCTATTAGAAAACATCAATCGCTTTGCCGCTACATTACGGGTGACAAGCTCCTCAAGGCCTGGTTCAAAAATCGGAATCTCTCCAGCTAAGAGCATCTCGATCTTTTTCTGATTATTATCAACGCAGAGAACATGGTGTCCTACCTCAGCAAAACAAGCGCCGGTGACCAGTCCGACATATCCTGAACCGATAATACAAAGTTTCATAAAAAGAGTTTAAAAGTTTAAGGTGCAACAGACAAAAAACTTGAGGCTAATAAAAATGAATTTGGTGTCGATCTTAAATGAGTCTTTGAATCTAAATTACTCTAAAAAACCAAAATTTTCCCAAAAATCCATGGTTCAAAAAAAAACCAAATCAACGCTCCCAGGGCTAAGTAAGGACCAAAAGGGATGCACCTACCTGATCGGCCTGCTGTGATAAGGAGCAAGAGCCCTCCTGCTATAGCTCCCACCAAAGATCCTGCAAAGAGGGAAAAAAGCGCTCCCTTGAAGCCGAGAAAAGCCCCAATACAAGCGAGAAATTTGACATCCCCAAATCCCATTGCTTCGCGAGGGAGGGTCAGTTCAGTAATCTCAGCCTGAAGCGGGACAAAGGGGTCAGTTCTACAGATTGTCATATTTGGTGCCAGTCCATTAGTTTTGGGGTCAGTCCCGGTATCCCGGGATCCCGGGACTGACCCCTTTTTTGACCCCTTTTTGTGTTTTTGAAAAAGGGTTACACCACATTTTGTGATTTCACAAACAACAGAAGTAAACTGCTTTTCTGCAATTTGAAGCTTCTCGGCTTTGAAAACAATTTTATCGGAAGGACGCAACAGTAGGTCTTCCAAAAAAAGCTCTTCGCCTTCTAAGAGCAACAAAAAGCGGTCTTCTTTTTTTAAAAACTGCAAGGAGCACGGTTGATTCCAAGAGGCCTTGCGACGCCCAAAAGCCATTTTCCCTAGCTCCAAGACTCCCCACAGCAAGAGATAGCCAAGGACTGCACTTGCTAACGAGAAGAGAAAAGCCGTCGTTCGAGAAGTTGTCCCCATCAGTGATGGAAATAAAAAAGAGGAGATCATACCACTAGCGGCTCCTCCTATCGTGATGAGATCTGGAATAATCATCCACTCGAGATCAATAAAAGTAGCGACAATTAAGAGCGCGATGAAAAGCCATCCTGCAATAATCTCCGGAAATCCCAAACGAAAACAACATACCCAAAAAAGAAGAGCGGTGAGCAGCTCCACTAAAAAATAACGCCCTGCAATAGGAGCCTGACACCCAGCACAGCGGCCTCGTAAAAAGATCCAGCTTAACAGTGGCACATTTTCGTACCACGGCAGAGATCGCTTGCAAATGGGACAAAAAGAGCGTGACGGGGTAAGAAGCGAAATGTTGCGCGGCAACCGATAAACCAAGCAATTAAGAAAGGAGCCTGTAATGGCGCCTAGAAGCAGCGCGCAGGGAGCGTTAAATAGGGTGGTTGCTATCAATGCTTTTAGGTAAATGGGCATTACGCAGCATCAACTTCAACTCCTTGTGAAGCAACACAGAAAATAAAAACAAAACTTCAGTTTTTCACGTCCGCTGAGTACCGTTACATTTATTCAACAAAACTTTTGCCCATTACTATGAATAACACCCTTCGCATTTTTCTGATCATTGTTACTTTGGTCATCCTCCTTGTTGCTTCCTGCGTTACCTTTGTAATAGGGAGTTACAATGGCTTAGTAACAGCCTCTCAAGCTGTGGATGCTTCTTGGGCTCAAGTGCAAAATGTCTATCAACGTCGTGCTGACCTTATCCCCAACTTGGTGCAGACTGTTGCAGGGGCAGCTAATTTTGAAAAATCGACCATGATAGCAGTGACGCAAGCGCGCGCTTCTGTCGGAAAAGTACAGCTCAACCCTCATCAAGCTCCCACCGATCCTGCTCAGCTGGCAGCTTTTCAACAAGCTCAAGGCCAGTTAGGATCGGCGCTCTCTCGCCTCCTTGTAGTGAGCGAGCAATATCCGGATCTCAAATCGAATGGAAGTTTTCGCGATCTTCAAGCTCAGCTGGAAGGCACAGAAAATCGCATTGCTGTAGAACGAGAGCGCTTCAATACAGCTGTTCAATATTACAACACTAAAGTGAAAACCTTTCCTGTTGTCCTTGTCGCTGGTGTGATGGGATATGCTCCGAAGCCTTATTTTACTGCTACTCCAGAGGCAGCTCAAACACCAGCAGTGCATTTTGATTTCAGTGAACCTCAAAAAAATTGAGGTTCCTTATCATGGTGGCTTTTCCCTTCCGGTTGATTGCTCTGTTCAGCGCTTGTTTTCTAGCCTTGATCGTATCAGTTCTTCGAGCTGATAACACGCTTCCACCACCACCTGTTCATTATTTTAATGACGCAGTAGGTTTAGTTTCTCCAGCTGTTGCCACTCAGCTTGACCAGGAACTGAAAAGTTTTGATCGAAAAACATCGACGCAAATTGTCGTCTGGATTGCTCCTGGGCTCCCTACCAACAGCTCTCTGGATGACAATGCACAGCGCCTCTACACTGCTTGGCATCTTGGCACCAAAAAACTGAGCAATGGAGTTCTTCTGCTTGTTGTTCCCACTACCCATCAAATTCGTATTCAGACAGGCTATGGCTTGGAAGGAGCGCTCCCCGATGCTCTTTGCAAAAGAATTATTGACGATGTCATGGGGCCTGCTTTTCAGCGTGGCGATTATAATCAAGGGATGACTGCTGGTGTTGCTGCGATTATGAAAGCAACTGCAGGAGAGTATCAGGCTTCTCCCCTCAGGAAGAAAAAAGCACCACCAACTTGGCAGCGCATTTTCTTTTCACCATTCGGATTATTTCTCCTTATGATAATCATTCCTTCTCTTCTTCGTTGGAGAAGTCGTCGTCAAGGTTTAGAAAACTCAGGAGGAGGTTGGTTTCTTGGCGGTTTTGGAGGGGGTATGGGAGGCGGCTCTGCAGGCGATGATGATTGGGGTGGCTTTTCAGGAGGAGGCGGTGATAGCGGTGGTGGAGGTGCTGGGGGTGGATGGTGAGACGAAGTAGCGGCATTTCTGCTTGTTCTCGCCTTCGCAGGAATGACGTAGGGATCCAGTTGTTAAGCTTAAGTTAGAGGGTGTCTTGAAAAGACTAAAATTGCGCATTACGGCGTCGCTCCAGTGCTCGCGTCCTCGAGTATGTCCCTATACACTGCGGGTCTGTGCGCTTCGCTCCTGGTACTGCATCAATTTTATTCATTTTCAAGACACCCTCTACAAATAATCCTGAACCCAGATAACCGTATAGTCTACCTCCCTCCTCCTATCTCGAATTAGTTGTATCTGCCAACCGCGGGCAGAGTGGCAGTTACTTCTTTTAGCCAAAAAGTTTTCCCAGAATCAGCTATGATTGCTTCTTTGAGTAGTGTTGTTTGATCCATCGTGATGGTTTCTTGTAGCAAAGCAACCATCGTTGATCCTGAGCCGCTCATCCATGCTGCTCTTACTTCAGAGCGTTTTTGAAGCCAGTTTTTGAGCAGGGGAAGGAGTAGATATTTTTCAAAAACGGGCGCTTCGAGATCATTAAAAATCGTGATCCCATCAACAAGCTGGTGATCACAAGACGAAGAGAGATGGCTGTTTTTCTCTCTATCTGCAACCTGTCCATAAGCCCACGAAGTTGCTATTGGGAAAGGAGGTTTTATTAAAAGTAGCTTCCAAGCAGGAAGCGCTACACATTCTCCCAGCACTTCTCCACGACCATGACACCATCTTGGTTGAGGATCTAAAAAGAAAGGAACATCAGATCCAAGAGAAGAAGAAAGTTCCTGAAGTTCTTCCATCACTAATGGCTCCTGAAAGAGCTCATTCATCCCTCTTAGGACAACAGCAGCATCGCTACTGCCTCCGCCAAGGCCAGCACCGTGGGGAACCTTTTTGAGTAAGGTAATCACTACGGGCTTATCAATTCCAGTTGCTTGTTGAAAAGCATGAGCGGCTCGAACACAGAGATTATCAGTACCAGTAGGAAGGGAGGGCTCATTACAAAGGAGCGTAACATTTTGAGAAACAGCGCCACCGATCAATGTTATCTCGATCTCATCGGCTAAAGATAAAGGTGCCATCAAGGTTTCCAGCTCATAAAATCCATCCTCTCTCTTTTTAAAAAGTTTTAAGGAAAGATTTATTTTTGCGGGAGCAAGGAGTGTAACTCTATCATCGCGTTGCGATGCGAGTTCACAGTTGGTAGCGTGTGGGCTCATAGCATTAAGTTAAAACAATTTTAGAATTAAGAAAACTTTTACCATTAGGAAGCAATCGCTATGCTTTGGGTTTTATGCATTTTCTTCATTCTTTAGAACGTCGTTGCCCTTGGCTTGCTATTCCTGGACTGATTCGATTTGTAGCTCTTTTTAATGCTCTTGTTTTTGTGCTGCATTTGATTGCCCCTGGATATGAATCGCTACTCATGCTTAATCGAGAAGCTATTCTTCACGGGGAAATTTGGCGGCTTGTGACTTGGATTTTTATTCCTGAAACCTTTCAGCCATTTTGGATTTTCTTTGCACTTCTCTTTCTTTGGTTTTTAGGAGATGGCTTGGAAGAGGCTTTGGGGGCCTTTCGGACGACTTTATTTTATGTGACCGGGATGATTGCTTGTACGATTGTGGCTCTTATTTTTGGAAGTTATGGAGCCAACACCTTTCTCAATCTCTCGCTCCTCTACGCTTTTGCGACGATCCATCCCGATTATAAGGTGCTCTTCCTTTTTGTGATTCCACTTCGCATCAGCTGGCTTGCATTCCTAAGCTGTCTACTAACAACGATCGGAGCGCTTGCAGAACCACGAGCTGCACAAGTAGCGCTTGTGGTGACCCTCGCCAATTACTTTCTCTTTTTTTGGCCACTCTTACTTTTTAAATATCGCCACGCTCAAGGCCGTCATCACAAAAAAAAGAGAAACTTTCCTCAACTCACAGTCTCTCTTTTTAAACAAAAGCCAGAGCTGGAAAACACTTCACTCCACTATTGTCAGACGTGCCATCGCACAGAGCAAATAGCACCCGAGCTTTCTTTTCGCGTGACTGCTGATGGCAAGGAATATTGTCTGGAGCATCTTCCTAAGATGACCCAATCCACCGATGCAATGTCCGTCGGCTGACTCCAAGAAGCTTGGCGGCTTGAGAGACATTGCCATGGCATTCTTGCAGCGCTCGTTGAAGTATGACGCCTTTATTTTTTCCCAAATTGAGCGTTCGTGTTTCCAAAAAGGGAGCTACCTCTGCTGATGAGAAGACATTGCCATGGCGTACTGTTTCTGGAAGGTCGAGCACTTCCAGCTCTTTTCCTCTCCCAAGAATAATCGCATGTTCGATAGCAGTGCGAAGCTCTCGTACATTGCCAGGCCACTCATACTCAAGAAGAAGGTGCATGGCTTCTGAAGAAAAATGTCGGCAAGCCTTTTCATGCTCTTTTGCCATTTCAATTAAAAAAGCATCGACGAGCAAAGGAAGGTCTTCCTTGCGTGTTCGTAATGGCGGCATTACTAATGGCACCACATTGAGCCGAAAAAAAAGATCCTCACGAAAGGTTCCTTCGGCAACCATTTTTTTTAAATCACGGTTAGTTGCTGCAATCAGCCGTACATCGGTCGAGAGAGTCTGATTGCCACCCACGCGTTCAAAGGTGTGCTCTCCAAGCACTCGAAGAATTTTCACCTGAACACTAGTATCAATCTCTCCAATTTCATCAAGAAAAAGCGTGCCCCCACTCGCTTGTTCAAATCGCCCGATACGCCGTTCAGTGGCTCCGGTAAAAGCTCCCTTTTCGTGACCGAAGAGTTCACTTTCTAAGAGCTGTGGAGATAAAGCAGCGCAATGAACGGCCACAAAACGCTCCTTTGCGCGCGGGCTCAAAGCATGAATGGCTTTGGCCGCTACTTCTTTTCCAGTACCGCTCTCTCCTTGGATAAGTACCGTTACTTTGGAAGAGGCAATTTGTTTGATCGTATCAAAGATAGCCACCATCGGAGACGAACGGCCGATCATCTGTTCTAACCCATACGTTTTTTTGATTTCTTGCTTAAGTTCCGTATTTTCTTTTTCCACTTCGTGGCTTCGCAAAGCCCGTCGCACCAGCATTTCAAGCCTCTCGATATTGACTGGCTTGGTCACAAAATCATAAGCACCCCTTCGCATGGCTTCCACAGCTGTATCCACAGAGCCATAAGCTGTCATCATAATGCAAATAGGAGGATGTGGTAGTGCCAACACTTTTTCCATGAACTTCATCCCATCTTCTCCCCCAAGTCGCAAATCAGTAATGATGACATCAGCTGGATCGGCTTCCAAGGCAGCTAGTGCTCCATCAATAGTCGCTGCTGTATAAACTTCGTAACTATTTCGAAAGGCTTCTTGAAGCCCCTCGCGAGTGTTTTTTTCATCATCGAGGATCAAGAGTGTTTTTTTCATGAAATGAGAAAATCTTGATAGCTAGGAAAAGCAGGCTGCCAGCCGAGGTTCTTTAAACGGGCATTGGAGAGGCGCTTGGAAGTCCAACCGCGTTTGCGGTTGAGGTCTCTTGGGCCCTCTGGAGGCAATGGTTTTTTGTAGTGCGTCGCCATGATGGAGTAAAGATCACGTTGTGTCATTGGCGTATCATCCGAGACAATGTAAATGCCAGAAGCTTTTGGAGAAGTGCCAAGGACCCAAAGTGCTTCGGCTCCATCATCACGGTGGATTTGGTTGATCCAACGAGTACCACCTTCTTCGAGAACGGCAGTGCTTTCTAAAAATTTTTGGAGCAGCACTGATCTTCCAGGGCCATAAATTCCAGCGAAGCGAGCAACAACCCCTCCTGCTGCAAGAGCACTTTCTTCCGCTTTAAGTAAAAGTTGGCTCGTAACGCGTTCCGGGTTAGAGGGAGAAGATTCAGTAACAATCTCTCCATGGCATTGCCCGTAGACAGAGGTGCTGCTGACAAAAAGAGTCTTTTGGGGAGACCAAGTCTCTATGGCCCTTTCTAACCCCTCTACATAAATCGAGGCATAGGCATCAGCTCCTCCTTTGCCAGAACTCACCGCGTAGATCATCAAGGAGGAATTAGCGATGGAAGCTGCCACACTTTTTACAGATGCTGGGTTGGTGATGTCGCAAGAAAAAAAAGAAATATTTTTCTCGCAATCTGTTTTTTCAAAAACAACAGCATGCCGTGCAAGACCGACAACATCCCATCCCCTCGAGGCAAAAAGAAGAGCTGCAGCCTTCCCAAGAAAACCGCAGCCCATGATAACTACTTTTTTTTTATTACCGTTGCCAAGCGACATTGGTAGTGTTGCTTAGTGAGCGTTGTAACGCTGTTTAGCCTTAGCTTTTTTTGCGCTGAGTTTAGCTTTACGCTTCACACGTTGCGTTGGGGTTTCAAAAGCACGGAGACGCCTCACTTCATCGAGGATACCCTCGGTATCGAGTTTGCTTTTGAGGCGCTTGAGCGCACGATCGATAGGTTCTCCTTTACGGACAATAACTTCTGGCATAGTAATTCACCTGCTTTCTTTGGGAAGGGGTTAAGCATGGGAGAGGCAGCCTAGAAAGTCAAGCTCGGGTTAACTGTTGGAAACGTCAAAGGTATGGTTCAGAGTTTAATTCTCAATCTAAAGGATTTCTTAACTCCTAATCAGCATCATCAGAATCTTCTTTTGAGTTATGATGCGAAGAATCATTTTCTAAGTCACTAAACCCTGATAGCAAGCGGGTCGAATGCTCAGAGTGATCAGGAGAGATGTGCCAAGAATCCTCTAACGAGTTCTCTTCTTTACCTCCTTCTTCCTCCTCTAAGAGGTTCAAAAGATGAGAGAAACTTGAAGAACTAGAGGAAGCAGAAGATGAGAGATCAAGGGATGCATCGCTGGAATCGTGATCTCCTTTCTGCTCATCGATGGGACCGATTTTCTTCTCCCTTACTTTTTGAGCAGCTTGAGAGAGGTTAGCATTTTCTTTTTTTCTTATTACAATTAGCAACCCATTTTAGAACAACAAATGTTCCAGCAAAGATTCCTAAAAGGGGAACTCCAGTATTGATAAAAGTTGCACTATCAAAAAAAGGATCCTCCGCATTCTCAGAGGAAGAAGAGTTGTTGATGATGCGTCAGAAATAATTTGTGTGGAAACCTTGCCTTCTCTCTTCAGAAGTCCAAAAACAGGCACCTTGCCACCGGCACCTCTCCCACGTTTGCCTTTGCCAGTTCCGCCAAAATAAGATTCATCCACTTCAATTTCACCACAAAAAATATCTTTCGATTTTCTCTCTAGAGAATTTTAAATAAAGTTATATCCGTTGAAAGCATGGTCAAAAGGGCGCTCTCTATTTTCAGGGTTTAACATCGTTCTCATCTAACCGTCATTCCAGCCTCCGCTGGAATGATGTTTGAGGTGTAGTGATTGTTGATTCTGAAAATACGCCGTTATTTTTCCATTGGAAATATAGCGAGTTGGCTCGTCGAAACCTTGACCTTTATACACTGCGGTTCTCAAGCTCCTCCCTCCTGGCACTGCATCGACTACAAAAATTTTTAACGATGCTATAAAATGGCTATAGTTTTATTTAAAATGCTCTAGCTATCCTTCGGCTTGGGAGCAGCCTCATTTTCAGGCTGTACGCTATTATCGACTTTGACAGGGCACCCTGGTTGTAATTTAAAAACTCCTGAAGTGACAATTTCTTCACCAGCTTTCAGCCCCGCGAGAACTTCTACTTGATCCCCTCGTGTAGCTCCTAAGGTCACAGGTTGCTCTCGAACACCTTGATAAGAGTTTCCATTAAGGTCCTTCATGGGTTGAATGACAAAAACAGAATCACCATAGAGAGCATAATTGATAGCGGACTCGGGAATGGTGATGACATTTTTTTTCTCCGGAAGAACAACTTCAATGGAAACAAACATGCCACCGCGCAGGAGCATGTCTTCGTTTTTGATGCTACCCCCGATGGTAATGTTCCGTGTGGCCGTATCGAGTTCGGAATTAATTTGTGTGATGGTTCCTTTAAAAACGTGATGGGGGACGCCTTCTGCAGTCACACGAAGTTCCTGACCGATTTTTAAATCACTAAAATCTTTTTGAGGTAACGCAAAACTAATACTTAAGACATCAAGCAAATTAAGAGGCACAATCGGCGCCCCACTCTGAAGATACTGGCCTTCATTAAGGGGAGAAATGCCCAACATCCCATCGAAAGGAGCAGTAAGTGTCTTTCGTTTAATAATGGCTTTAATTTCATCCACCGCTCCCAGAGCTGCATCGTACTGGGCTTTTGCATCATCAAGCGTTGCTTTGGGCACCACATTTTTCTGACTCAGATTGGCTGTGCGTTCGAGTGTACTCTTGGCTAATGCTAGCTTTGCTTCGGCAGAGCGGAGCTGCGCCTCTTCTTGTCGTGTATCCAGCTGAACTAAAAGAGTACCTGCTTTGACCATAGTTCCTCCTGGTCCAAGGGGCATTTTATAAACAACACCAGGCAAATCAGCACAGAGCATAACTCCTTGTGCGGCGGAGAGTGAACCAACCGCTTCTAAGCACGATTGCCAGACTTGTAATTCGACAACAATAGAAGTAACGGCAATGGAAGGCCTGCGAGCATTTTTAAAAGTCTTTGTTGAGTCATCTATCTGTTTCTTTTTCCAGAAGCCAATAGCAGACATGAAAAGAGCCATTGTCAGCAATGCAAGCAATAGAGCTGTTACTTTTTTTCCAGAAGAGGGAGTTGAGGAGGTCATTTTTAAAGTTTAGGTATAGTGAATTAATCCACTATAATGTGAGATCTGAGAACGCAGTCCTGAGGAAAAAGAGCCAGCTTATGGCGTGCTCTTTTCAATTTAAAATATAAAAAATAACCAGTAGAAGAAATTGAAAGAAAAATTCTTTTTTCTTAAGCAACTAACTTTAGGACTAGAGCACAAGCAAGCTTGGCGTTTCTAAAAGTTTGCGCACGGTAGCAAGATATTCTGCAGCGACCGCTCCATCGACGACACGATGATCACCACTAAGTGTGAGGATCAAGCGATGTCCTACAACAATGGCGTCACTTTGAGGATCGACTACTGGTTTTTTGACAATCGCACCTACAGCCAAAATCGCTGCTTGTGGTGGATTGATAATGCCAAAAAATTGTTCGATCCCATAGGCGCCGAGATTAGAAACAGTGAGGGTTCCGCCAGCATACTCTTCTGGTTTTAATTTTTTGTTCCGTGCCCGTATGGCCAAATCTTTTACTGCTGCACTAATTTCTTGAAGGGTCCTATTCTGGGCACTGCGAATAACCGGGGTGACCAAGCCATCTTCCACTGCGATAGCCACTGCAAGATTGACATGTTCATATTGGAAAATGGCATTACTACCAAAAGCAGCATTAATTTTTGGCTTTTCTATGACCGCACGTGCAGCGGCTAAGAGAATAATGTCATTAAAAGTAATTTTTTCTCCGCTACTATTAAATTCCTTACGAAAGCTCATCATGGGAGCAGCATCGATTTCGATGGAGAGGTAGAAATGAGGAATGTGTGTTTTGCTGGCCAAGAGCCTCTGCGCAATGGTTTGGCGCATCCCTGTCAGTGGAATCTCAGTTTCAGGATTGTCAACAATAGACGTTGGCAAAATAGCAGCAATTCCAGCGACACCAACAGGAGCTGAGACTGCAGAGACTAACGGAGCGTTGATCACATCTGCAGCAATAATGCGCCCACCAGGGCCAGTTCCTTTTCCTGCTACAGTTTCTAAAGACAGGCCGCGCTGGGTTGCGATTTTACGAGCAAGCGGAGAGGCTTTGATCCGGGTGGAAGAAATATTTGCAGCCTGAGAAAGAGTTGGTGGCAGGACACGGCGAGCAATACTTGGAGAAGAAGTCGTTGTGAGAGATGACGTAGCTTTGCTCGTAGCAGTAACAGCCACCGTAGCTGGTGCAGAGGCTTCGGCTTTTTCATCTTTACCTAGAATCAAGGCTATCGGAGCTCCCACAGCAACTTTACCACCAGCCTCGACATAAATTTCAGAAAGGGTGCCTTCCTCAAAGGCTTCCATTTCCATTGTGGCTTTGTCTGTTTCTACTTCTGCAAGGAGGTCACCAATGTCAACGGCATCTCCTTTTTGCTTACACCAGCGCAGGAGTGTTCCCTCCGTCATGGTGTCACTGAGTTTGGGCATTGTGATTTTGGGCATAGGAAAAGAAGTTATTTACAGAGATGGTAGAGGAAGAGAATTAACAGGGATGGAAGCGATGAAAGGGATAAAGAAAAAAACAAAAATGACTGAAAAGATATTTGTTACACAATATTCTGCTTCAACTTTTAACTTCAACTAATGCAAAGCATTTTATCCCTTTCATCGCTTCTATCCCTGTTAATCATTTTTAAAATAACGTAAGTGCTTTAGCGATGATCCGCTCACTGGTTGGAAGCTGAATCTTTTCCAGCGGCATGCTGTAGATGGCAGGAGCATCGAGTGCCGTCACACGAAGCACTGGAGCATCGAGCTGGTCGAAGGCTTTTTCAGCAATCATTGCTGCAATCTGTGCGCTAACGCCGCAGAAGGGTTTGTTTTCATCAATGAGCACAACGCGATGTGTTTTTGCGATAGAATGCAAAATCGTCTCTTCATCCAAAGGACGAATGGAGCGAAGGTCAACGACCTCTGCAGAAATACCATGCTCCGCTTCTAAGCGCTCAGCAGCTGCCAAGGCTGTTAAAACAGCCCTTCCATGAGCCACAAACGAAACATCAGTTCCTTCACGTTTGATATCGGCCACCCCAAGAGGAATAGTGTAGGATCCTTCAGGCACCTCTCCTGTTTCGCCGTAGAGGAGTGTATTTTCCATGAAACAGACAGTGTCATTGTCTCGAATCGAAGCAATCATCAGGCCTTTGGCGTCATAAGGGGTCGCAGGAGCAACCACTTTTAATCCGGGAGTATTCGCTAAAAAATTTTCCGGTGTGTGAGAATGAGTTGCACCAACATTAGTCCCACCATTAGCAGGGCCTCGGATAACCATCGGCACATTGATGAGACCTCCTGACATGTAGCGAACGCAGCCAGCATTGTTGATGATTTGATCAAACCCAACATAAGCAAAACTCCAAAACATGAGTTCCACTACAGGGCGAAGTCCCATCATTGCGGCTCCGACACCGAGTCCGAGAAAGGCGGCCTCACTAATCGGTGTATCAATAACACGTTTTGAGCCAAAGCGCTCCCAGAGACCTTTTGTGACCTTATAAGCTCCATTGTACTGGGCAACTTCTTCTCCAATCAGAAAGACCGATTCATCACGAGTCAGTTCTTCTGCAAAAGCTTGATTGAGTGCTGTTTTATAATCAATGACGGGCATCAGAAGGGAATGTTGTTAAGAATAACGAGTAAAGATTTTTTAAATTCTTATTCAAGATCGTTATTGAACTCTTGTGGCCAGGAGAGGTAAGCATCCAGATGATCGTGCCAGAGCTTTCTGTATTGGGCTTCATCAAAATTAGCATTTGGTTTGTCGTTAGTCACCGGAGTATTATTTCTATCTCTCTCGATCCGATAATTGGTAATGCGCTCTTCTAAGACTTGCTTAGCAGAAACTATAAAGGTCTCAAGGGCGGTGTGTGTATGAACAAATTCTGGATCGACATTCTGCATGTTCCACAAGACGCGTTGGAGTCCCCAAGACTGAGTATTATAGCCGCCGCCAAGTCCCTCCCCTTTGTAATGGACGTAATCAATAAGGGCAAAGAGACCTAGTGGTTTACAGTTGTCACCATAACAATGAGAAACAGCCCAGAAGTAGGCTGCTAATAATTTTGCTTCTCCTGGAGGAAGGTTTTTTAAGATCGAACTTTCTGAAATCGGTGAGAATGCTTGCTTGAAGTTCTCAACAATACAATGAGCTTGTTCGGTGATGGCTGCAGGAGTCGAAAGAAGGGTTATAAGTCGTTGAAGGCGAGGATCATTTTGAAGGGCATCATTAAACTCTTTTTCTGTAGACCAAGGGCAAGGCCCCAACATCCACTCTTCAATAGCAATCCCATGATTTTTTAAAAAACGAGCTGTTGCTGGCCAATCCTCACCAAAGGATGATGTTGTACCTACGGGATTCCAGAGACACTGAGCGATCCCAATACAAGCGAAACCTCGCTCATCCCAGATAACCACTTTTTTTTCTGGGCTGTAAGTTGTCCAAAGACGATTACCAAGGTCAGAGAGTGCATCATCGGAAAAATAGATAGAAGGTTCATCATTACTAATAGGGAGAGTTTCGCCATTACTAATAATGAGTCCAAAACCAATCGTTGATCCTGTATTATCCACAGAGGTTTCTTCTAAGGGCATTGTAGGAGCAGCTGCAGCCAAGAAAGGACTCTTTAAAAAACTAAGCCTCGGGGGATAAATGAAATTAAGTAAAGCTATATTATGAGTAGAAAGCTGCCCCAAAAGAGTCGAAGGGGCAAAAGCTGCTGCTAAGAACAACCATAAAGTCATGAGAGAGGAAATAATTTGTGTTTTCATAGTAAGCGGTTGTGCTTGGAGTAAAGATTGTAAATAGAAATAGATGGAGAGATTATACGCGATCACTAAAAAAATGAGCTCCGGTTCGTCCAGCTTCGCTATCTTGGTCTACTTCATAATAAACATCACTAAAGATACTTTCAGGATCAGGCCAAGGACTGGCTTCTGCAAAGGCGACCGAGGCGGCCGCTTCTTTTTTGGCGGCTTCATCAATAGCAGTAATTGACTCTTCTGTGAGGAGCTTTTCTTCCAGAAGTTGTTTTTGCCAAAGAATGATCGGGTCATGATTGGCTTTGTAGTTTTCAATTTCTTCAGCGCTCCGATATTTTTTAGCATTCGCATCGGCAATGGAATGCCCGTAATAACGATAGGTTGCTACTTCCAATAAAAATGGCTTTGATTCGCTGCGGGCCCGTTCCATTGCTTCATGAAGTTTGGCTCTCAATTCATAATAGTTACTTCCATTAGCCAAACCCCAAGCCATGTCAAATCCTTCGGCACGCTGGGCCAAATAGTGTTGGATCGAGGAAGAACGTTCTAGGCTCGTTCCCATTGAGTAGCCATTGTTTTCGATGATAATAACCAGCGGCAGCTCAAAGAGAGAGGCGAAGTTGAGTGATTCGCTGACAGGGCCTTGATTGACGGCACCATCCCCCAGAAAGCAGAGCGCACAGGCTGGGATTTTTTTGTATTTCAAAGCAAAAGCCAACCCAAGGCCGAGTGGAACTTGTCCTCCGACGATCCCATGGCCTCCCCAATAATGTTTGTCAGGGGCAAAGAAGTGCATTGAGCCTCCTTTTCCTTTCGAACAACCGGTTGCTTTTCCAAAGAGCTCGGCCATGCATTCCTCCATGCTCATGCCCACAGCGAGAGCGTGCCCATGGTCGCGGTAGGCGGTAATCATTTCATCCTGACCATTCATGAGAGAAGCAGCCGCAACAGCAATCGATTCTTGCCCAATGTAGAGATGAAGGAAGCCTGCTATTTTGTCCTGATTGTAAAACTTCAAGGCTTGTTGCTCAAAGCGACGAATACGCCACATATCTGCTAGCGCTTTTATTTTTTGCTCTGGCGTCAAAGTAAGATTAATAACAGCTTGAGTGGAGACACAGGAAGAGGTGCTCTTTTTACTTTTCTCAGCTTGAGTGGAATCTGCAGTAGTCATGAAAAAAATCTCATCGAAGGAAACGGGGAGAAACTATCGCCGATCTTAGTTCAAGAGGCAAATTGAATTATCCTAAAAACGTGAATGGAAATGGAAAATATGGCGTAAAAACTTTTTTAAGCCCGAGTGTATAGCGTCAGATTTTCTGTTTCCATGCACATATTTAGGATTATAAGCTTCTTCATTTGTAGGATGACGAAACTAAATAAGCGAAAGATTTTCTGCATCCGAAAACTCGGCACAAAAGATCTTTTTTTAAAAAAAAGTTGCTTAACCTTGGAACTAACTTCCAATCTATTAAGCCACATATAACGGAGGAAAATATAACCGGTAATATTCCAAGTTTTGGAGCTATTACTTGTGAGAAAAAAGAGGATAAAAATAATATCTTCTCTTTTGAGTTCAAGGGTAATTCTGCTGGCAAAAGTGCTACCATTAACTTTGACGTTCAATACGACAAACAAACAAAAGAAAATGTCCTTCAGGACCCCATTCATGTCTCTGTTCATTAAGTAACTGAAGCATTCTGTAACACTGAAGAGACGCTGGCCAAAAGCTAGCGTCTCTTTTTTCTGTTCTCGCTTTACAGAGAGACTTTTTGCAAGGGAGCTACTGGAGCGACGCCGAGAGGGCGCGTCCATTCAAAGAAGCCTGAAGTGGCTCCTGGCGTCTTAGTGTAGGCCTCTTGAAACATTTCGAGGCGGGCATCGAGGTTATCGATCAAATGGAGAGCGATCGCTTCGGGGGTTTTGGGAAGGACTGGGGAGCCATATTCTAGCTGGCCATGATGGGCCGCAATGAGGTGAAGCAAATGGAGACGGACCTCCTCGGAAGCAGGCTGTAATTCCTTCCATTCTTCTTTGGGAAGCTCGCGCCAAAGAGCATTGACCAGCTCAATGCCAATAGAAAGATGCCCCATCAATTCTCCTCGTAGATCGGGCGTGATGCCAAAGCCTTGAGCTGGTGGGCAGGTTTCCCAAAGTTTGCCACTGTCGTGAAAGAGGGTTGCTGTTATGAGCAAATCACGATGGAGATGAGGATAGACTGCTTGAAGAGCGAGAGCTGCTTGAAGCATGCGGGCTGTGTGGTCTAGGAGGCCACCTCGTCGAGCATGGTGATTGCTGCGGGCAGCTGCCGCACGACAAAAACGAGGACCATAGTGATTGAGAAAAGAATTACAGAGCTCTCGAAGACGAGGGTCCTCAATAGTGGCGATCGCCTCTACAATCCCTTGATAGGTTGTTTCCCGAGTTTTTTGCTCTTCCGGCGAGCCCTCCACCAAAAGAGAGATCCCTTCCGCATCCAGTGAGCTAACCATCCAACCGGGAGCATCCAGTCCAAACGATCCTTGCGAAAAATTCCCTTTTACTTCGACAAAATCGCCCGCAGTCAGTTGCTCACAAGCGGCAAAAGCAGGCTTATCACTCCAAGCTCTTAGAACCAAGCTCCCCGTTGCATCGCGCAAGAGAAGCTCATAAAAAGGTTTTGCCGAAGAGGTTTCTTTCCGTTGGAGAGACTCAACTTGCGCTGGGATAGCCGCCTCACAGAAAGCTCCTTCTCGTGTTGCCTCGCGAAGAGCCTGAATAGTCACGAAAAGGAGCGCTGTTAATGGGATTAATCAATTAGTAACCGGCGCTGGTTGACTAGAATCGTGTGTCTCATCAGTTGTAGGGTCTGGCTTTGGTGAGTTGTCCACTACAACAATGGTCATTGTATAGGCAACCTCATCGCTTCCATCCTCAATAGTTCCTAAAAAGCTAGGGTTTTTTTCAGAGGTGACTCTGACTTGTGAGGTTCCTGGTTTTGTGGTGGTAAAGCTAGATGTTAGAGTAGATACCCCAGAAGTAAAAGATGAGGTGCTAAAGTTATCGTAGTTAATGCAAGAGTCGGTTTGGTCTAATAGACTAAGCTTCCAACTAGTTTCAGAGCCAGTCCATTGTATACCGGTAGTGCCAGTTGGTTGAGGAAATTTAGAAAAAGAGTATATGGAAGACCCGAGATCTACGGAAAACTGAGTAAACTGATATTGGCCAGCGGCATCTTTTATTGGAACGCCAAGCTCATCTGTTGCATACAGAGGGACAGAGAGCACCTGCGGTCCCCCTTGAAGATTATAGCTTTGAGAAGAAGTGGTATCTGTTGCAGAGGGTGCCAAATTATCATGAATGTTCATTGTCATGGTATACCTCGTGAAGTCACTACTTGTAGGATCTGAACTTATTTTCAGCACGACCTTGCCTTCAGCAAGTATATCATATTTCAAGGCAGTAACATGATGGAGAAGAGGGGTTGTATCAGTGTATTCATTGTAAGTTGGAGCAGAGAGACAATTGGCTCCCTCCAGGATGGTGGCAGACCATTTAGTCTGATCAAAAGACCAACTGCACCCGGGACCTTGATCTATCAGTTGTGGTATAAGAAAATTAGTAGGAATGGTGAGTGTATCATCAACTAAAACATATAACCTGTTCTTTTCAAAAAAGTTAAAAGAATAGTCGTCATTAGCTTCTGTATCTACAACCTGATACATATCAACATTTTGAATCGCTTGGCTTCCATTTATCCAATAGGGCACTGTTCCAGTCATTGTTACATTAATTTTTTTCAAACTTTTTGTCTTTGCTATAGAGGCTGAGGCACCCCCTAACAGGAGGCAGGCGCTTAGCAAAAGAGTGAAGAGAGGAGAGGATAAAAATTTATTTTTCATAAAAAATGGATAATTAGATTGCATAAGATAATGGCAACGACTTCTTTTTTCAACTAAAATTTATTAACAAATAATTGGTTTCTTTGTTAATTATTAACAACCATCTTTGCCGCTAGTCGTACCGCGGCAATCATACTCTGGGCAGAGGCTACTCCTTTTCCGGCTAGATCATAAGCCGTTCCATGGTCAGGGCTCATGCGAAGAAAAGGGAGTCCTAGAGTGACATTGACTCCTTCCTCAAAGGCATGGAGCTTGAGGGGAATCAGTCCTTGATCGTGATACATGCAGAGAAGACCGTCGTAGGCGCCTTGAAGTGCATGCCAAAAAACAGTATCTGGGCTTGACGGTCCTGCAATGAGCATTCCAGGGTGATCTTGTCTCAATCGCGTGATAGCGGGAGTGATGATTTTTTCTTCTTCCTCTCCCAGATCCCCTTGTTCTCCTGCGTGAGGGTTGAGGCCCAGAACCGCAACTCGAGGAGAGGCAATCTTGCGCCGCTGTAAAAAAGCGAGGAGCAAATTCCCAACGCGCACAATCTCATCGCTCCTCAAAGCCCTTGCTACTTGGTTTAGCGGAAGGTGTGCTGTAACAAGCGCAACCGTGAGCCTTCCTCCTGTTAAGAGCATCGCATAGTTGCTGACCCCTGCGCGCGCTGCAAAAAACTCGGTCTGACCGGGAAAGGGAAATCCCACTTGATGGAGTTGATGTTTGCTAACAGGGCCAGTGACAATGGCTGCCAACTCCCCTTTTAAAGCCTTTGCAGCGGCTTCTTCTAGCGAAGCAATGGCAGCCTGTGAGCTCTCTGCATCAGGATGTCCAGGATAACGCGCTTGGCTTTCTCCAATCATTGTTAATGTGCCCCCCTCTAGCTCTTCGGGATGTCGCTCAAAGTGAGAGATTGTCTTAGTAACGATTTCTGGGCCGATTCCGGAGAGGTCGCCTGCAGTTAGGCCGATCAAATGGGAAGACATAAAAAGTGAAGAGCGAAGAGGTGTAACGTATTCTTCAAAAAAAGAAATTAACAGGGATGGAAGGGATAAAATGCTTCGCTTCAGTTGAAGTTAAAAGTTGAAGCAGAATATTGCATAACAAATATCTTTTTAGTCATTTTGTTTTTTTCTTCATCCCTTCCATCGCTTCCATCCCTGTTAATTAGTTCTTCTATTTTTTAGGTGTAGGCAGAAAAGGCGTTGGAAAGCCTCGAGGGAGACGGAGTGGTTTTCCTTCCGGCATCTGAACAAAGCTCAAAGATTGCTGGCAAGTCGCAATGAGGACTTCATCGGCAGGACGCATGATTTTAAAATGACACCAAAAGCGAGCGGCCGTGATCTCGCCAAGCCAAGAATGAACTTCTAGCTTGTCTCCCACAAGAGCAGCGCGGCGATAATCGATTTCTGTGCGCAGGATGACGGGGAAAATAGAAGTGTTCTGCATCCCTTTCCAATCTAATCCAAGCTCCACGGCGAAGAGCGTGCGCGCTGTTTCAATAAACCGCAGATAAGCGGTATTGTGAGTTGCTCCTCCTACATCGGTGTCAAAGAACATGACTTGAATAGGGGTAATGTGAGGAGTGTTGGATGAGAGGGAAGTCATGGTGGGCTAAATAAGAAGTCCATTAGCTATTACCAACTCCCTATCTCCACGTGCCGCCAAAACAGGATCATGCGTCACCGCAATGAGAGTGCGCTGATCTTGTTTTGTAAGATCGAGCAAGAGATCAATAATAGTGGCTCCTGTGGAGGCATCAAGATTGCCAGTGGGTTCATCAGCAAAGAGAATTCCAGGGTCATTAATAAGGGCTCGAGCAATAGCGACGCGTTGCTGCTCGCCGCCACTGAGTTCTGAAGGCAGGTGGTGTTTTCGACTGCTAAGTCCTACACGGCTAAGAAGCTCTTGTGCTTTTTTTTCTCGCTCATGACCAGCGAGCATAGCTGGGAGAAGGACATTTTCTAAGGCTGTCAATTCTGGAAGTAAAAAATACGATTGAAAAACAAACCCCATTCGCTTGTTTCTCAAGAGCGCGAGAGGAGCGCTTTTCATGGAAAAAAGAGCATGCCCTTCAAAAAGAACTTCTCCAGAGAGCGGTCTTTCAAGCCCTGCTAACATATAAAGAAGTGTTGATTTGCCTGCTCCCGAAGCGCCTCGAAGAAAGAGCTTTTCGCCAGAGGCAACTTCTAAGTCAATCCCGCGAAGAATATCCAAAGAGGTATGCCCTAAATGGTAACTCTGGCACAGGTTTCGTGCAGTAAGGTGAGGTGCAGTCATAATTCTTCTGCTTCAGAACGTAGGCGACGCCCAAAAAGTTCTTTGATGGCTTCTTGTACTTTTTTTCCCTCATCGAGTACAGCAACGACCTCATCGATGATAGGAGTTTCCACTTGCAAAGCCCGTGCACATTGCTGAGCACTGCGTGCGGTAAAAAATCCCTCTGCGATCATGGTCATCGAGTTGAGAATTTCTACGGAGGATTTTCCATGGCAGAGTTCTCTCCCAGCTTGATAATTGCGGCTTTTGGAGCTGAAGCAAGTGGCCATCAAATCACCAATGCCACTGAGCCCACTGAATGTCTTGCGCACTCCTCCCATCGCAACTCCCAAGCGTGTCATTTCCGCTAAGGATCGAGTGACCAGTCCTGCGCGAGCATTTTCTCCCATGCCCAGTTCATCAGAAACACCGGCGGCAATGGCAAAAATATTTTTTAGAGCACCTCCCAATTGAATGCCGCGAATATCGTCACTGGTATAAGCGCGGTAGCTCGTGTTAAAAAAGATTTCCTGTAACCAAGGGAGCAATGCTTTTTCACTGCATCCGAGAACTCCTGCGGCAGGAAGACCTCGAGCAATATCAACTGCGAGATTAGGTCCTGAAAGAACGGCGACAGAGGCTTGTGGAATAAGCTCTTCGATGATTTCGCTCATCAGTTTTCCGGTTGTATATTCAATACCTTTGGTACAACTAATCAAGACAGGATGGGCTTGAGAGCTGATTACTTGACTAAGGGAGGTGGCTACTTCTCGTAGAAATTTAGAAGGGACAACAAAAAAAATAATTTCAGCTGTGGCCACTTCTGCAAGGTCCGTAGTGGGATGAATTGTTGTTGGAAAAGAAATTCCTGGTAAATAGAGAGCACTCATCCGGGCTTGCTGAAGGCTTTTAATGTGCTCAGGATGATGCCCCCAGAGAATAATCTCCTTTCCTGTTTTTGCGAGAAGCACGGCGAGAGCGCTGCCCCAGCTACCTGCTCCAATGATGCCAATTTTTTTTTGTGAACTCATAGAGGTTTCTTTCTCCGTTCAAAACGAGATTCTGTCGCAGTCAAGAGACGTTTTATATTATTGCGATGCCTGGCCACTGTAATAACAGCCATCAGAAAAGAGGCGGTGACTAAAATTCCATTTTCTCGAATAAGAGAAGGAAGTTGAGGATAATAGAAGCCAAGGCAATAAAAAATTACTGTGGAAAAAGGAAGCATTATTGAGGCAACAATCGAAGCAAGGGAAACATAGCGGGTCCAATAAAAGATAATAATCCAAGAGCTAAGACTTATCAAAAAACTAACAGGGAAGAGAGCCAGCATAACTCCTCCAGCAGTAGCAATTCCTTTGCCGCCACGAAATCCCAACCAAATCGGGAAACTATGTCCGAGAAGGACACTGAGAGCCGCAAGAGAGCTGAGAAAACTTTTTGGTTCGAGATGCAAAGTTTTTTCCAAAGCACTTGCTGCCGCTACAGCAGCAGTTCCTTTAAGCAAATCGATCGCAAAAACAGTATACCCCCATTTTTTATTGAGGACTCGCAGAACATTGGTTGCTCCTATATTGCCGCTCCCATGACTTTGAATGTCGATATGGCAACACTTTCCAGCTAAATAACCTGTTGGGAAGGAACCTATCAAATAAGCTCCGAGAATGACTAGTAGTGACAAAATAAAAAAGTGCATCTTTGTTACTATAGTGAATAGAAAAAGAAGTGAGTACGATTTTTTGAGAAAAATTTTAAAAGTTCAAAAAAGGGGTCAGTCCCGGGATACCGGGATCCCGGGACTGACCCCTTTTTTGCGAGCTCCAGTCTTGCAAGTGAAAAAGTTTAGTCGTTCAATAAGCGGAAAAGTTTTTTAAAAACACTCCTGGTTTGAATATTCTCTCCCTTTTTCTATTTTTTCTTTCTACTGTCACAGCTACTCCTATGGATACTGTTTCTGTTCGTCTTGTTGGGCCAAATGGGCTTCCCGGGCCTCTAGTTTCTGTTGCTCGAGTGATTAAAACTGATGCTCAGTGGAAGAAAGAACTGACTCCTGAGGCTTATCAAGTATTGAGAGCACAAGGGACAGAGGCTCCTTTTTGCGGCAATTTACTCGATAATCATCAAGAGGGAATTTATTTTTGTGCAGGATGTGATCTGCCCCTCTTTTCTTCTGCTTCTAAGTTCCAGTCTGGCACAGGATGGCCAAGTTTTTTTCAGGCATATGCTCCAGAAAATGTAGTCATTAAAACTGACCATAGTCATGGAATGACGCGTGATGAAATCCTCTGCGCTCGTTGCGGTGGTCATTTGGGGCATGTTTTTCATGATGGCCCCCCACCAACCGGCTTTCGTTACTGCCTGAATTCGGCAGCCCTTGTTTTCAGGATGATGAAGTGATCACCAATGCTTCCTGATATTTTTGAGCAGTCTTAGCAATAACTGTTGGAGGGAGCACAGGAGCTGGCGGCTTTTTATCCCAACCACAAGTTGCTAGGTAATCACGAAGGTACTGTTTATCAAAGCTGGGAGGATTAGTGCCAACACGATAGTGATCAATGGGCCAAAAGCGGGAGGAATCAGGGGTCATGCATTCATCGATCAAGAGAAGTTTTTCTCCGCAGAGGCCAAATTCAAATTTAGTATCAGCGATGATAATGCCTCGCTCCGCTGCTATTTTCCTCCCTTGTGCATAAAGTGAGAAGCTTCTCTCTTTGACTTCCTGAGCGAGGGACTCTCCCAAAAGTTCTTGACATTCTTTCCAACTCATCGGTTGATCATGCCCTTCTGTGGCTTTGGTGCTAGGGGTAAAAAAAAGCTCTGGCAACTCTTCTGCTTGACGCAATCCCTTTGGAATTCTCATTCCACCTAGTGTACCGAACTGCTCATACTCTTGCCACCCACTTCCTGCAAGATAGCCACGCACGACACATTCAATCGGAAGTGGTTTTGTTTTTTGAACAATCATAGAGCGCCCTTCTAGGATTCTCTTGTAAGGCTGAAGAACACAAGGGTAGCGAGCGATGTCTGTTTCGATTAAATGATTTCCTCTATCTTTCAGAGTACGAAACCAAAAGGCCGAGAGTCGTGTTAAGACTTCTCCTTTTCCAGGAATGGTGTTGGGCAAGACGCAATCGAATGCTGAAATCCGATCGGTGGCGACCAGGAGAAGCTCGTTGCCAAGGTCAAAAAGTTCACGAACTTTGCCGCTCGCTATTTTTTTTAGTTGAGGAAGGGTGCAAGTTAGTAATTCCATGTCTCTGAAGATGAGTTAATCTCTCTAGCTACTTCAACCATAAAACATGGATTATCGTTCTGCTCAAAAAAGTTTGTTGGCGCGAGCTCACCAGGCACTGGCGTTAGGCAAAGAAGAAACAGCACTACTCCTAGCGCAAGCCTTACTTCGAAGTGCTCCCTCATTTTTAGAGGCGCGAGGGCTAGCTCGGCAAGCAGCTCAGATGCTTAGTGTTCGTCAGAAAAAGAATAAATGGAGGATGTTCCTTGCAAAAGGGAGAGGGATTTTTTTGTTAGGGAAAATAAAAATATTGATGAGCAAAAAAGAATATCCAACAGCATTGATTGTTTTGGAAAAACTAGCAGGACTCTTGCCTGATTGGCTGATTGTTCATCGATGGATGGCTAAGGTCGCCCTACAAAGCACACCACCACTCTATGAGCTTGGACTTTTTGCGATGGAAGAAGTGGTAAAGTTGGCTCCTAACAATATAGCTGCTCATCTTGAGCTAGCGCGTAGCGCACTTCTTTCCCTGCCTCATGCAAAGCCGAATCTAAGCCGAGCGCTTGAAGCTTACCAAGCTGTACTTGCCATTAACTCTGATCATTTTGAGGCCCAGGTAGGAATGAAAAACATGTTGGCTCTTATGTCGATTCAAGGAGAGTTTCTGCCAACTGAGAACAAGGGTTGTTGCTGTTTCAACAACGCTCATGCCCTCGGATGAGCGGCTTTATAAGCCTTTTTGAGACGCTCGGTGGTAACATGCGTGTAGATTTGGGTTGTCGAGAGGCTTGCATGTCCTAGGAGGGATTGAACACTACGCAAGTGAGCACCACGATCGAGAAGATGTGTTGCGAAAGAATGACGCAAGGAGTGTGGACTCAAGCTTGCAGGCAAGCCGGCATCACGCAGATATTTTTTGAGCATTTGCCAAACGGCAGTAGCACTGAGGCGTTTTCTGCTCTTGTTGATAAACAGAGGGCCCGTGGTTATTTTTGCTAAGTGACGATAATGAGCAATCGCCTCCAGGGCCATCTTGCCAACCGGAAGAATACGCTCGCGAGAACCTTTTCCAAGGACACGCACTGTTGCTCCCAAGAGGTCAAGATGAGAGAGGTCAATTCCTACCAATTCGGAAAGTCGTAATCCCGAGGAGTAGAACAACTCTAAGATAGCGCAATCTCGTGCGGCCATCCACAAAGGAGCCTGTTTTGATTTTTTTTCTTTGCCAGGAGTCGTCAGCAATTCGGTGACTTGGGGAATTGTGAGATAATGGGGAAGCGATTTTTCTAGCTTGGGAAGAGAAACTTGCTTGAGCACATTAGTGGAGAGTTCTTCTTGATCGATGAGATAGTTGAAAAAACTTCGCAAGGCCGCAAAACGTAGACGAATAGTCGCTCGAGCCGCTTCTTGTTTCATCATTTCCAAAAGATAAGCCCGAAAATGATCAGCCGTAAGTTCTTTCCAAGCAAGCGCTGGTTGAAAAAGACGAAAGTGCTCGAGCCCTTGTTGGTAGGCTCGAAGGGTCTGTGGCGAATAGTTATTCCTCTTTTCAAGATGTTCCAGAAAGCCCTCGATCCATGGATCTGGAGGGACTGAGGTTGGTGAATGTTTATCTGTCATCAACAAGAGTTGAAGTTAAAAGTTGAAGTTGAAGTGCAGAAGCTTCACATTTTTTTTAAACCTTTGCCGCAAGCAAACTCGAAAAAACGAGGACTCAATTCCATAGCTGGATCCCTGCCTTCGCAGGGATGCCGCTACTTCGTAGCAGCACTTCAACTTTTAACTTCAACTTTCCTAATGCCACCCACCCCTACTATTGCTTTCCTGCGACGCGGCTATTCTTCTACGGGAGGTGCAGAGGCCTATCTTTTACGGCTTGCCAGAGGATTACAAGAGCAAGGTTTTCGTATTGTTTTGTTAGGAACTGGTGATTGGCCCAGAGCAGAATGGCCTGGAGAGGAGATGGTAACGTTGTCTCGTTCCTTGAGCGTTTTTGCAAAAGAAGCATTAACTTACCAAGAGGAAAAAAAATGCGACCTCTTGTTTTCTATGGAACGTGTTCCAGGGTGTGATCTTTTTCGCGCTGGAGATGGGGTGCATGCTGCTTGGTTAGATCTACGGGAAAGAAAAAATCTTTTTTCGACAAAATGGTGGCGTGAGCATTGCTCTCGACATCGTCATGTCTTGGCTCTGGAGCGAAAACTCTATGACCCCTCCGCAAAGACGCATGTCATTGCTAACTCGCACATGGTAGCGGATCAAATCGAAGATTATTTTGGATTTCCTCAAAAAAAAATAAGCATCATTCCCAATGGAGTTCCTCTTTCTAAGCCATTAAGTGCCATAGAACGGCAAGCAGTACGTGAGCATTTTAATATGAGCAAAGAGGAGTGCGTGCTTCTTTTTGTTGGATCAGGATGGGAACGCAAGGGGTTGAGAGTAGCTCTAAAAGCAGTTGAGCGACTAAAAGAAAGTAATCCCTCTGCAAAGATACAACTTTGGATTGCTGGAAAAGGAGATGCTCGGCGTTATTGTTCCCCTCATGCTCATTTTTTAGGACCAATCAAAAAAATAGAGCTGCTCTACGCAGCAGCTGATTTATTTATTCTCCCAACACGCTATGATCCTTTTTCCAATGCCTCGCTAGAGGCCTTAGCAGCAGGTCTGCCGGTCATCACAACACGATTCAACGGATGCTCTGAAATCATGCAAGAAGGAGTCCATGGGAGTGTTCTTGATGACCCAACCGATGTCTCAACGTGTGCTGCGGCTTTAGGAAAGTGGTATGAGCGGCTTCAACGCCCCTCAGAAGTGATCATTGCTCGTGATCATTGTGCCACCTTGGGAGCAGCGTTTAGTGTTGAGAGAAATTTGAAGGCAACGACTGATCTTATTTTTCAGGTGTTGGAAAAGCAAAAGGGGTTAGTCCCGAATGGCGCTAAGTTAAGAAAATTACTAACGTAGCCAACGCAGGAAGAAATTAGCCACAA
>JAIEQL010000014.1 GCA_019747735.1 Chthoniobacterales bacterium
TTCTCGGGGAGCCTACCAGCTGGACCTTTTTAGAAGTGAAGGTCTTTAACATATAAGTCCTTCATATTGTTACATTTAGTGCCAGTCTATAATACTTCCAATTACCTTCGAGCCTAGATTTTTCCTAGCTTAGCGGTCTCATTGTTGGTAAAGTTCTTCTCTTCTTTTTTAAGAACTCAATGTTGTCAACGACTCAGCAACAGCCACCCTTTCTTTTTCGAGCAAAGAAAAACTTTCTCTCAGCTTTCGTACAAAGCGTGTTGAGTTTGGTGTTAGTCCTAGGGCTGTTTGAAAATAGTATTTCTATCTACGATGGCCCAGGAAGGCCCTTGCAACCCAGTCTTCAGAAAGGGGGTCAATCTCTTCATAGAGGAGTAAACTATTTTTGTCCATATTCGAACCCTGACCCCATTTTTGACCCCATTTTTCGGATTCAAAGGGTATTTGGCGTACTTATTATAGCGATGGTAAAAGGGAAGGAAAAGCTGCAGGATTGGCCAAGGGTGAAGCTGGAGGAAAAAATGAAATGACCCTTAACTTGTATCGTTTGGGACTTGCAATAGAGCAGATTGCAACAGCAGCTGGACCTTCTCAAAAACAAATTGAATAAGTCTTGCAGTTGACCTAAAACCAACTTGCCTCAATAGTTCTTAGAACTTTTTTATTCATGCTATATTCATCAGTCTCTTCTGATTACTTTTTGATCGAAAAGCTTCAAAAAAAATCGCCATGGAAAGCTCCTCTTTATTTTTTTGAAACAGTTACTTCTACCAATGATATTGCTTTAGAAATGGCTTCTCAAGGGGCTGTAGAAGGAACGATTGTTATTGCTGAGGAACAAACCCAAGGTCGTGGTAAGCGTTATCGTCCTTGGTCAAGTCCTAAGGGTCTTGGAGTTTTTCTCTCCTTGATTCTGCGTCTTCCTATCACCATGGATTTCATCCCATCCCTTTCACGGCTAGGTCCTGTAGCCCTCTGTGATGCCATAGAAAATTTATCGCTTCCTATTGCCTCTCTTCAAATTAAAGAACCTAATGATCTTCTTATTGATGGCCAAAAAGTAGCAGGAGTGTTAGTGGAGACATCTCCTGGAGCCTCTCCCTATGCGGTTCTTGGCATAGGTATTAATATGTATCAGCAAGAAAATGATTTTCCTCCAGAAATTCCTTATCCAGTAACATCGCTAGCACTTGCTTCCAAGAAGCCAGTAGCACGTGAAGAAATGATAATCTCTTTGATTCAGGCTTTGTATGAACGTTATGAGCAGGTGAAAGATGCTCCTGAGGAATTAGAAGACTCTTGGAAATCAAAGTTACTTCTAACTTCTACCGCTAGCCTCTAGCCTTCAGCTTGCTCGTGAATTTTTCTAAACCCATTCTTGCCATCGAATCTTCCTGTGATGAAACGGCTGTTGCGATTTTGCAACCGCCTTCCCAATTGCTTGCAAGTCTCATTGCGTCGCAAGTCAAGAAACATGCTATTTTCGGAGGGGTTGTTCCCGAGGTGGCTTCCCGTCAGCACCTCAGCGATATGGACCCTCTGTTTCATCAAGTATTGAAAGAGGCCAAGCTTACTCCGACCGATCTTGGAGCAGTGGTGGCGACGACTGGCCCTGGTCTTGCCCCCGCGTTGCTTGTCGGTGCTTCTTATGCCAAGGGAGTGGCTTTGGGACTAGGTGTTCCTTATCTTGGTGTGAATCATTTGGAAGGACATCTGCTTTCTCCTTTTTTTGGTGAGACGATTATTCCACGCCATCTTTCTTTGCTGGTGAGTGGAGGGCACACACAACTGACGGAAGTGATACAAGCTGGTAACTATTGTTCTTTGGGGCGCACCCAAGACGATGCCGCTGGAGAGGCTTTTGATAAGGTTGCTAAGCTCTTAGGGCTGCCTTATCCAGGTGGCATTGTTATTGATCGCCTCGCAAGCCAAGGAGATCCGAAGCGTTATTTTTTTCCACGAGCTTTGATGGAAAAAGGAAACCTTGACTTTAGCTTTAGCGGATTAAAAACAGCTGTTCGCTATTTTTTAGAAAAAAGAACCAATGGTGAGGAGGGCTTGAAGTTAGAGTCCCAAGAACTCGCTGATATTTGCGCTTCCTTTCAAGAGGCCGTGGTTGCTGTGCTCTTAGAAAAAGCACGTCGCGCTGCAGAGGAGCGTGATCTCGATTGCATCGCTCTCAGCGGAGGAGTTGCTGCTAATAGTGCCTTGCGTCGCGAGTTAAAAAAACTCTGCGAGACCCAAGGCTGGAGGCTTTGTTTGGCTCCTCTTGAGCTTACGGGAGACAACGCCGCCATGATTGCCTTTGCAGGATGGCATCGGCTATTGCTGGGAGAGAGGGGCTCGGTGACTGAGGAGATTAGGCCTCAGTGGCAGATTGTTTAGACTTGCGCACTGAATTCAGATCGACGCCACTGTGATGCCTCGCATTGGGGAGGACCTTGTTGTTTCTGATTGTCCTGAGCTTTTTTCTAATAGTCTATCTGACATCTTTCCTGCTACTGCTTCTCGGAAGGTACGACTTCCTAGTTCAGGATATTTACTCTCATCTAATTTGTTTAAAAAATAGCCCATGACGTAGAAGCGTGCTACGTGTGGTCTGTACTGTTTAAAAAAAGTATTAATTTCTTCATAGTCTTTTTCATCCAGCGAGTTCAATTCAGTTTGGACTATTTCATAAAAACGAGTTTTATCCTCTATCCTTATTTTTTGTGATTTTACTGCTACTGGAGAGCTTGTAGAACGTACAGAGCGTGTAGAGGTCGATGTTTTAGAAGATATTGAAGAACGGCTAATTGGTGGAGGAGTATTACTGCTTTCACGTAAGGAACTCGCTCGTATTTTTGGACCTTCCCAATAGAAGGAGCCATCACCAATGCCTTCATAATGTGTTACGGTATCCCTCCTTGGATCATGAACAAAAAAGCTATCGCTATCTCTAGAATCGTTTGATGAGGTCCCCCCCTTATAGTGAGTAAAAATAGGGAGAGTGGGTGAGGATGTTCTAGGATGGCTACTGGGTCTATTATTTAACTCCTCAATAGGAGTGATTCTTCCTGATAAGCTAGAGCTGCTCGTTGCTGGTGTTAGAGAAGAACTTCCCTTTTTTGTGGAGGAGGGTGATGACTGTTTAGTAAAATAACTAACAGCGCTTTTTACAGCTCTCGCAATGGGAAAATAATTGATTAAGGCCATATTTTTGCGAGAAGAAAAGTTAACCTTAATTCAATCTTTGTTAAGCAACGGATATCCCTTTGGCCAGCATATCTGACGGCGTAGCAGCCATGTAATGCCTAACAAATCCCAAATACCGCGCCAGGCTCTTCGCAAGATCGTGTAGTTAGAGTTGCCAAAACGGCGAGGGCGGTGGTTGACTGGGAACTGCCCTAAGGTGAGTCCTGCGTGTTCGAGCATCGCAATCATGTAGCACTGCATTTCGTTAAAAGGAATTAAGAAACGGAGATGTTCTTTGCGAATTACTTTCAGGGTGCATCCTGCATCGCGGACACTGTCGCCCGTAAACAGTTTGCGCGTCCAGTTGGCAATTTTGGAAGCCACTTTGACTTGCCAATTATCTTGGCGATGGCGTCGATAGCCGCAGACCACGTCGTAATGTTCTGCTTCTTGAACAAGCATCGGAATATCAGCAGGATCATTCTGGCTATCCCCATCCATCAGGACGCAGAGAGAGTGAGAGGCGTTGATCAGCCCTGCATAAAGTGCGGCGCTTTGACCTAAATTTTTAGGAAAGGAAATCAGGCGAATATTAGAAAATTTCTTAATCAGAACTTCTGTCTCATCACGGCTTCCATCGTTTACAGCAATGATCTCAGCATCCGGATTGGTAAGCCGTGTTTCGTAAAGAATTGCTTCGACATTTTCTTCTTCGTTGTAGAAGGGGATTATAATCGAAATGTTTTCGCGCATAAATTCATCATGCTATCAAGAAAAGGAGCCTCTTGTCAAAAATGAGGTTCACTTTTTGATCAGCGCTACAAGGCGCATAGGAGCTTCCGTACCTCTATGGGTTTTGATCGGAAGGGCAAAGGTAATGCTTCCTTTAGGTGGCAGTAGAGCGGAGTTGGCAATATTTTCAACAATATATTTGTTAGCTCCCAAGAGCGTGGCATGTACCGGAAAGCCCTCTCCTGGCCGATCTGGGGAGAGTGTGTCAATGCCTAATCCCACCACATTGCGTTCTAATAACAAAGAAGCCACTTCTGCTGAAACGGCAGGAAAAAGATAGTTGTTGTGATAGCGTTCTGGTTCTTTCCAAAAACGCTCCCATCCTGTTCTGATAATCACAAAGCTTCCGGGATCAATCATGCCATGAGCCTTTTCAAAAGTTTGGACTTCCTCTACCGAAGCCGTGTAACGCTCATGGGCAGCGACTGAGAGGTCAATCATCACGCAGGGAGCAATTAAATGATTGAGAGAGAGTTGCTCTATGGAAAGTGTGCCTAGGTTGCAGTGAGCTGGCGCATCGAGATGCGTTCCAATGCCTGCATGCATTTTGAGCTGCTGCACTCGAAAGGAGATTTCGTTTTCTTTGGGCGTATAATCGAGCTTGGTTACTTGATGGAAACCACAGCTTCCATTCCATGAGGGGATTGTTTCCTCAAGAGTGTGAGTGAGGTCGAAGCTTGTGTAAGGAAATGGAGAGGACATCGATTTTTCTTAAACACGGCCATAGCTCGCAACTAAAATACTATTTTTGCTCTCTGTTTCTTCTTCTTGGGCTTCCTCAGGACGTTCGAAGGCTGATGTCAGGTTGGTGGCATCCTCTTCTTCGGTGGTAGCGTTTTTCTTTTTTTTACGCTTTGCATCCCTAATCACTTTATCAATGACATCATTATCGATGGCAGCCTGACTCACTAACTTAGCTGTATCATCCACAGTAGTGTAATCACTGGGGGTGGCAGATCGGTTGTCCGCTGTAGGGCCAAAAAGAAAAGCGGTTTGATCATTGGCTTGCATCGCATAGTTGTCAGTAACAACGCTTCCTGCTGGCACATTAACAGAGGCGTTAGGATGGTCTCCTAATCCGGTTGGGGGCAGCATGGCTTCGGGTCCTACAAAAGTATTATTATTATGTGCCATCGAGGCCTGAATAATTTGGACTGGCGAGACGAGAGAGATCGGATGATTGGCCATAGTTCTTATATAGTGTATTAAATTGAAAAGGGCATGATAGAAGTGCCGCTACTTTATGGCGGCATCTCCGCGGATGCGGGGATCCAGCTATTGTCGCTAAGAATGTTTGTTTTTTATCCTTTTTCTTCATCCCTTCTATGGCTTCCATCCCTGTTAATAGTTCTTCTATTTTTTTTTTTGAAATGAAACGACATTGGCAGTTGCAAAACTACTCACTTCAGCGCCTCTTCCAAATCTTTTTTGAGATCTTCGACCTCTTCTATTCCCACTGACAAGCGAACGAAGCCATCGCGAATGCCGAGTTGTTCTCGTTGCTCTTTAGGAACTGCCAAATGAGTCATGAGCGCAGGATGCTCAATGAGGCTCTCTACGCCACCGAGGCTTTCAGCGAGAGTAAAGAGTTCTGTTTTTTGTAAGAAAGATTTGGTTTCTTCCAAGGTGTATTTTAAATCAATGGAGATCATCCCTCCAAATCCACTCATCTGCTGGCAAGCAAGTGAGTGCTGAGGATGGCTCTTGAGCCCAGGGTAAATAACGCGAGCGACCTTCGGATGCTTTTCTAACCAAGAGGCAAGTTCCATGGCATTGTGTTGATGCCGTTCCATTCTGATGGCCAATGTCTTCACGCCGCGCAATGCTAAGAAGCTATCAAAAGCCCCCGCAATAGCACCGGTGCTATTTTGTAAAAAATGAAGTTGTTCTCCCAATTCTGGACGATCGCCAATAACGGCAACTCCGTTAACAATGTCAGAATGACCGTTGATATATTTTGTGGCTGAGTGCACAACGATGTCGAAGCCCCATTCTAAGGGACGCTGCACCATGGGCGTTGCAAAAGTATTATCAGCCACTGCGAGAAGACGATGTTTTTTTGCAAAAGCTGCCACGGCTTTGAGATCAACCAACTTGAGCATCGGATTGCTCGGCGTTTCGACCCAAATCATTTTCGTGTTGGGACGGAGTGCTGCGGTTATCTTTTCAGGTTGTGTGAAATCGATGAAGCTCACTTCTAGTCCAGCAGAGCGTTTGCGGACACGTTCTAAAATACGATAGGTGCCACCATAGAGATCATCCATCGCGAGAATGTGATCACCCGGTTGAAGAAGCTCTAAGATTGTAGCTGTGGCGGCCATTCCAGAGGCAAAGGCAAATCCACGAGTGCCACTTTCTAAATCAGCAATGCATTTTTCGTAAGCATGACGTGTCGGATTACCTGTTCGTGAATATTCATAGCCGGAATGTTTGCCAGGACTTTCTTGTGCATAAGTCGAGCTAAGAAAAATAGGAGTCATGACAGCCCCTGTGATCGGCTCTGGGTGTTGCCCTGCGTGGATCACGCGTGTGTTGAGATGATGAGAAAAGTTCATTGTTTTGTAATATAGAATGCTGTTTGAGAAATCGGGATCGTATCGGAGAGATTCATTAAGGGTATTTTCCTTCAACTTTAACCCGAGTTCCGCAGTTATGAATGGCGATCTTTCGCAATACCTTGGCCATTCATCTTTTCAAATCACTTATGTATGAAACATACACCTCATGCTTTTAAAAAACACCTTCAGACCAAGTTGTTACAAAATATCATCCACCCCAACTGCGGAACTCGGGTTAACTTTTCACTTCAACTGCGTTGTTGATTGATCCAACAACGCCTGTCCCCGGCGGGAATCGAACCCACATCAAAGGTTTAGGAAACCTCTATTCTATCCGTTGAACTACGGGGACGATCATCTCAATTTTTTCTGAAAAAATTGAGATGAGTTAAAGTTGAAAGATGAAGTTGAAGTAAATACTTTCCGTTTGTCAGCTCTATTCTTCAATACCACTTTTTATAACTTCAACTTCAACTAGATCTGTCCAAAATATTTTTGGAAGTTCTACTTGCTCCACTCCAACATACGCCTTAATGGTACTTCTGCACGTTGACGAAGCTCTTCAGGGAGCATGACTTCTGGTTTTAAATCACGGAGGCAACGGTAGAGTTTTTCAAGTGTATTCATTTTCATAAAACGACATTCAGCGCAGGCACAGTGCTCCGTTGGTCCTGGGATGAAGGTTTTATCGGGGATTTCACGGCGTAATCGATGGAGCATTCCTTCTTCGGTGACAATGATAAAAGTTTTGGCAGGTGATTCTTTGCAGTAAGAGATCATCTTTTCGGTGGAACAAACTTCATCTGCTAAGAGCCTCACAGCATAAGAACATTCGGGGTGAGCGACGAGATTGGCTTCAAGATGTTGCTTGCGGATGCGCTGAATGCTATCACGTGTGAACTCGAGATGAACGTGGCAGTTTCCTTTCCAGAGAGTCATCGAACGGCCTGTTTGTTCAGTGACCCAGGCTCCCAAATTTTGATCAGGCACAAAGAGAATATTGCGATTTTCTGGGACTCTTTGAATGATTTTAACAGCATTGCCACTGGTACAAATCACATCCGAGAGAGCTTTCACAGCAGCGCTGCAGTTGATGTAACTGACAACATAATAATTTTTTTCAGCATGCTTTTTTAGGAAGGCTTCTAGTTCTTCCGCGCGGCAGGATTCGGCGAGAGAGCAGCCGGCTTCCAGGTCAGGAAGAACGACCTTCTTGTGTGGATTGAAAATCTTGGCTGTCTCAGCCATGAAGTGAACGCCACAAAAAGCAATAACCTCAGCTTCTGTCTGAGCCGCTTGGATACTAAGTCCTAGCGAGTCACCGACGTAATCAGCCGCTTCTTGAATATCAGCATTCTGGTAATTGTGTGCAATGATGACAGCATGGCGCTCTTTTTTGAGACGTTGAATTTCGGAGAAAAGATTCACAAGGATGGAAGTGATAAACAGTACACCGTTATATTTTTTATTGAAGAGATAGTAAAGTTATCTCAATTGATGGCGCACACTCATTGATTTCGAGATAGAGAGAGAAAACCCTCAGAGGGTGTCTTGAAAAGACTAAAATTGCGCATTACGGCGTCGCTCCAGTGCTCGCGTCCTCGAGTATGTCCCTATACACTGCGGGTCTGTGCGCTTCGCTCCTGGTACTGCATCAATTTTATTCATTTTCAAGAAACCCTCTCAGTCTCTTTTTCTAAAAAGATTTTTAAATCGTTTTATAGAATATGAGCTGCCACATTTTCATAAAGGATAAAAGGGGGGATAGCACAATAGCTGCTGAGACCAAAATGATACACGAAGCAAACTAATAACTTTCACTCTAGCGAGGTGATGAAGTAGGCTACCTTCTTTATGGGAAAATATTTTATTATAGCCTGTGGTGGTACTGGAGGACACCTTTTTCCAGGGCTTGCCGTTGCTGAAGTGTTGCACGAACGAGGCAATGAGGTTTTATTGCTTGTTTCAGAAAAGGAGATTGATGCGCTTGCTTTGCGCAATCACCCTGAATTTCGGATTGAAAAACTTCCCTCTATTGGAATGCCATCGCTTCTTTCGCCTGCTTTTATAAGATTTCTAAGGCGAGGTTGGGAAAGTTTTACTCATTGTCGGCAACTCTATCGACGTTATCGTCCTGCAGCTGTTTTAGGGATGGGGGGATTTACCTCAGCAGCACCCATTGTTGCAGCTCACTTTTTAAAAATCCCTTCTTATATTCATGAGTCAAATGCCATTGCTGGTAGGGCCAATAAACTCACTGCTCGTTGGGCAAGTAAGGTTTTGCTTGGGTTGGAAGAGTGTAAGATTTTTTTTCCTGCTAGTCTTTGCCAGGTGACCGGAACGCCTGTGCGGCATGATCTTGGAAAGCGCCTGCCTCGAGACACAGCTCTGACAGCTTTTAAATTTTCTCCTGAGTACCAAACAATTTTGATAATGGGAGGAAGTCAAGGTGCTAGCAAAATCAATCAATTATTGTTTCGATCAGCTCCTTTGTTGAAGGAGCTTTCTCTGCAGATAATTCATTTGACAGGAGAGAGAGATGATGATCTTGCTGCTGTCAATTATCAACGTGAAGGAATTCCTGCTCATGTGGCCTCTTTCCATCACAAAATGAATGAAGCTTATTCCGCTGCTGACCTTGTTATTTCAAGGGCTGGTGCAGCTAGTTTAAGTGAGATTTCTCTTTTTGGACTCCCTTCCATCTTGATTCCTTTTCCTTTTGCAGCGGAGCGTCATCAACATTTTAACGCTGCCGTCTTTGAAAAAGCAGGTGCTGCTGCACTCTTAGAAGAATCGGAAATGACTCCGGAAGTTTTTGTGCGTCTCCTTGCCAATCTTTTAAAAGATCACCCTCGTCGTGAACGCATGGCTCATGCTGCTTCGATGATTTTACCTCGCCATGCAGCGGAGGCGGTTGCTGATGTGATGGAAGACTCTAGACTCTCATGATCCATGTAAAATCAATGATCTGAGATGCAGGAATAAAGAAATAATTGGGAGCATAGCTCATATTGCGGGAGAGCCAGCCAAAAAGAGCGCGCTGCCAACGCCTCATTTCTTTTCCCCTGTATTCGACAATTGTTTCTCTTGGAAGTAGAAAAAATGTTTCTTCTTCTTTCATCTCGTAACCAAGTTGAGGCGCTGTGAGCTTGAGAATATGAGGCATATTGATTTCTTGCATATAACCATAATAAAAAATGATGTGCCACAAATGAGGTTCTATGGGAGTGACCTTGAGGCCTTCTTTCAAAGGGACGTAGCTTTGAGCAGTGCCTACAGGTGTTAGGAGAATGACCTGCTTGCGCAGTGGTCCGCGAAGCCTTATCAGTTCAAGAGCATGAGCTGCTGCATAGTTAGGATGTGAGTTGAAATCAATAATGACATCGGTACCAGGTAGTCCTTGCTGGCAAGTACTCATTATGGAAGCGAGTTTTTCAAGAGAGCAAGAGTCTATTTTTTTTCGAATAAGACATCTGCCTCGATGCCACGTGGTCATAATGCCTACTAGAACAGCTGCTATTAGCAAAGGAAAGCAACCACCATGGGCAAATTTAGTTAGTGATGAGAAAAGAAAGGGAAGCTCTAACATTAAGAGAGCGGCCATAGTACAAGCACCTATCCAGCGAGGGTAATTCCAAACACGCACGATGGTCACACTAAAGGCAATGGAAGTGATGATCATTGTTCCAATCACAGCCAGTCCGTAGGCTGCAGCAAGATTGGTGCTAGAGCGAAAAGAAAAAACCAATAAAAGACAGATAATCGCTAAGAGCCAGTTAATAGTAGGAAGATAGACTTGACCTCTCTGCAGTCTATTGGTGTGGATGACCAAAAATCGAGGGAGACATCCTAAATCCCGGGCTTGTGCTGTGAGCGAAAAAACCCCTGAGATCAATGCTTGAGAAGCAATGACAGTAGCCACGGTTGCGAGCCCTACAAAAAGGAGGCTCAGAGGGCCATGAGGGATCAGTTCAAAAAAAACATTTTGTTTCCACGCAGAGGGATTGTTTTTAGCAATGGCAGCTTGCCCAAGGTAGTTGAGGATAAGGCAGGGTAGGACAATAAAGTTCCAAGCGCGCGCAATGGTTTTTCGTCCGAAATGCCCCATATCTGCGTAGAGTGCTTCCACGCCTGTGATGGCAAGGACAATAGAGCTGAGTAAAAAGATCGTTGTGAATTTTGCTTCCTGAATAATTTTCCAAGCATAACAAGGGTTGAGTGCTGCTAAGACAGAAGGGGTGTGAACAATTTGGAAGGCACCCAAAATCCCAAGTGTGAGAAACCAGACCAGCATGATGCCTCCAAAAAAAATTCCTAAACGTCCTGTTCCCAAATGCTGTACTGAAAAAAGAACCACAAGAATCAAGGCCGTCAATGGGAGAATAAAAAGAGTTAACGAAGGGTAAGAATTTTGTAACCCTTCTACAGAACTGAGCACGGAGATAGCAGGGGTAATGGCACCATCCCCATAAAGTAGGGCGGCTCCAAAAAGAATGAGGAGCGTTAAGAGAGGGAGGCGAAGATTGCTTGCCAGTGACTTTTTTCCTCCAATCAATGCCAGTAACGCAAAGAGGCCCCCCTCTCCGTGATAGTCAGCTCTCATGACTAAAAACACATACTTGCCAGTGACAATGGCCAGTAGACTCCAGATGATGAGTGAGGCTACACCTAAAGGAAAATCAGCAGTTTTGACAATGGGGGATTGTAAAGCTGTGTGAAAAGTATAGAGCGGACTCGTTCCAATATCTCCAAAGACGACCCCTAAGGCAGAGAGCGTAAGCCACCACGAGCGTTGGGAAGAAGGGTGGGGTGCTTTATTAGAATTGGTTTTCATAAAAAAACAGTATTGACGCCAACATAATTTGATTTTCAAAAAGAATTCACCACAAAGAACAGAAGTATTAAGCAAAGAGCGCAAAAAAGATTTTTTTACAAAAAATCCTAATTTTCAATTTAATCCACTATAAATAGGCTTGAAGATTCTAGATAAAGGGGAAATATTTAATTCCTTTTTTTTCGTAAAAACCATGAAAAATCATTTACTATTACTACTCCTAAGCGCCTGTGCGCTGGCACCCTTGCCCGTAAGCGCGATGATAGAAGCGGATAAAAAAGAGGAGCATAAAGAGTCGAGTGATTCAAAAAAAACCCTCGAAAAAAATACCTACGAAACATTGTTAGAGGCTCAGAAAGCAGCAGCTGAAAGAGTTAACAATCCTGCGGCTAACAACAATACAGAGATTAAGTTCGAAGCGTTTGTTGAGAAGGAAGAGATCATCGATGATAACACTCTGAAACCGACTCCCACTGCTGATCCTCAGTCCAACTCGTCACTAGTTGACGCTGATGAAGAAAGTGAAAAGGAAGATCTTTTCGATCTCACCACCCTGGAACAAAGAACCCAAGAGGCTCGAGAGATCGTTGCTGATTTAGGAGGAAAAGGACCAGCCATTTCAGAACAAGCACTCCGTGACCTTTATCACACTTGGTCACAACGCTACCAGCGTTACCAAAAAGCACTTCAAGATCTGCAACAGCAAAGTGAAATTGGTATTGCAGGTGAGCAAATTGAAGATCGGCTTGGAGAGTTAGTGAAGGTTTCTCAAAAGGCTCAAGAGGCTCTTGAAACAAGCCTGCGAAGTATTACTCAGGAGCTGACACGTGCTGCTGGCACTAAAAAATGGGACCCTCTTATTGATGAGAAAAAAACAACTCAAAAAGAAAGAACTCAGGAACAAGAGAAAGAGCTTTTAGAACAAGAAAAAACAACAGCTCTTAAGCAATTTGAGAAACTTCTGAATGATGTTAATTCTTTGCTTTATGATGATAGGCCTCAGGTTTCCTTAACTTCTTACAAAGAAAAGCACCAACCCTTTTTTAAAGAGCTAAGAACAGTAGCAGAAAAACAAAAAAGAGCGTATCAGGATCAAGAGCAAAGAGAGGAAACCTCTTCCCTTCTTCATGCTTGGGAAAAAGTGCTCGAGATGATTCCTGAACTAGAAAAAAATCACAGGGAATGGAAAGAAACTTTTTCTGCTAAAGAAAAAGCCATTGTGGATGCCAATCTCATGATTGCTTGGAGCTCCTTTCAAGAAGGAATGGCTTACGCCAGAGGAGACAAAGAGAGTGCAGCGCTTTGGGAGAAGAGTGGAGATTTATTGGGGCAAGTGAAAACTGCTTGGAATCAAAATGAAAAAACAAAAGCAGAGCGATTAAAGAAACAAGCTTGTACCTTGGGCGGTTGGGGAAATTGGCCCGGAGCTGCTTATGCTCACGGAAAAGCTCGTGAGGCCAGAGCTCGGGGAGATGAGCTTGGAAACCAAGAAGCTGCTCTTTGGGAGAAATCAGCAGAGATTTGGCAAGAACAAGCAGCTGCCGTAAAAGAAAAAGGAGGTGAAAAACAACCAGACAAATTAATGAAACAAGCTTTTGCCTTGGGCGGTCGGGAAAAATGGCCCGGAGCTGCTTATGCTTACGGAAAAGCTCGTGAGGCCAGAGCCTGGGGAGATGAGCTTGGAAACCAAGAAGCTGCTCTTTGGGAGAAATCAGCAGCGATTTATAAAAAACAAGCAGATCCTTTAGAAAGAGGAGGTGAAAAACAAGCAGCTGCCGTAAAAGAAAAAGATGAAAAACAAGCAGACAAATTAATAAAACAAGCTCTTGCCTTGGGCGGTTGGGAAGGACTGCCTGGAGCTGCTTATGCTTACGGAAAAGCTCGTGAGGCCAGAGCCCGGAAAGATGAGCTTGGAGACAAAGAAGCTGCTCTTTGGGAGAAGTCAGCAGAGATTTGGCAAGAACAAGCAGCTGCGTTAGAAAAAGGAGATGAAAAACAAGCAGCTGCCGTAAAAGGAAAAGATGAAAAACAAGCAGAGCTATTAAAGAAACAAGCTCTTGCCTTGGGCGGTTCGGAAAATTGTCCCGGAGCTGCTTATGCTTACGGAAAAGCTCGTGAGGCCAGAGCCTGGAAAGATGAGCTTGGAGACAAAGAAGCCGTTCTTTGGGAGGAAGCAGCAGATCAATTGGCAGCTGGAGATGAAGAGCAAACAGAGCCATTAAAGAAACAAGTTAGTGCTTTAAATTTAAATAGCAGTTCGGATGGCAGCCCGTTTTATTTTTATAGAAAAGCTCGTGAGGCGAGAGCCTGGGGAGATGAGCTTGGAAAGCAAGAAGCTGCTCTTTGGGAGCAAGTAGTAGATAAATTGGCAGCTGCTTTACGAGAAGGAGATTCGACCAAAGCAAAGCTATTAAAGGAACAAGCTCTTGCCTTGGGCGGTTTTGAATGGATGCCCGGAGCTGCTTATGCTTACAGAAAAGCTCGTGAGGCCAAAGCCCAAGGAGATGAGCTTGGGGACAAAGAAGCTGCTCTTTGGGAAAAATCAGCTGAGATTTGGAAAAAACAAGCAGCTGCGTTAGAAAAAGGAGATGAAAAACAAGCAGCTGCCGTAAAAGAAAAAGATGAAAAGCAAGCAGAGCTATTAAAGAAACAAGCTCTTGCCTTGGGCGGTCACGCAGGCTGTCCCGGAGCTGCTTATGCTTACGGAAAAGCTCGTGAGGCCAGAGCCCGGAAAGATGAGCTTAGAAAGAAAAAAACTGCTCTTTGGGAGGAGTCAGCTGAGATTTATAAAGAACAAGCAGCTGCTTTAGCAAGAGGAGATGAGCAAAAAGCTATGCGGCTATTTCTTCGAGCTGCTTATTTAGAAAATTCTGACTCTTTTATAAAGCACCTTGGAGAAAAAATAGAACAGCAGTTTACAGTGATTGATGAATGTCGCAAAAAATCTCAAGAAGCAATTGCTGCAGGAAATCAAGAAGAAGGAGGGTGCTGGAATAAGGCTGCTGATGCACTTAATGAAAGTGCAATGAGCTGGACTTATGAGTCGATTGACTATCATCGGAAGGCCAAGTCAGCAAACGAAAATCCTGCTCTAGTAGCGTTATACGAAAAAGCCATTTTCCAAACCGAAACTGTTGCAGGTTTATTAGATAAGTATGCCGAGGCTGTTGTAACCCAAAAGAGCATTCAAGAGTTAGATCAAAAACAAGAAACACTGACTCTCGAAAAAAAACGGTTCTGGGAATTAAAAGAGCAAATTGGAAAAGAAGAACAGTTAACGCAAGTAAGAGAACAGTTGAGATGGGAAGAGAGAGGTGGCTCGCTATTAGGAAAAGGCAAGGTAAAATCCAAACAGCATCAATTAAAGGAAGATTCCTACGTCACGAAGCTTCCAGCATCATCGGCAAACGAAGTAACAGATCAACAGGTTGACGAACACGATATCACTGAAAAAATCACGAAGGTAAATGAGGTGCTCTCGCGCTTGGATGGTGCTTATGGGCAAGCCATGACTCTTTATCAAAAAGCAAAACAGACTCGGATCAATCGTCATGCTAAAGATCGCTGGAGTGAGGCTGTGTTTGCTTGGAAAGGCCTGCTGGATCAGCTCAACGATGTTGCACAGATGAATGAGGAGGTCAAAGAGCCCGTTGCTTCTTTGTTGCGCATGCAAGCGAACCAAAAGCGACAAACGAACATGGATGAGTTTTTAAAAAATGAAAAAAAGACTCAAGTGCGTTTGTTAGAAGCCCAGCTACGCCATGCAGAGAGTCAAGCGCAGGCTCATTTTTACGAGGCGCAGACTACGGTGTTGGATGAACAGAGGCTCCCTTTATTAGAAAAAGCCGTTCAAAATGCAAAGGAAACAACAGCAGCATGGGAGTTGTTAAAGAAGCATGACGGTTTAGAAATGCCCAACAATCTCATTAACAAAATAGAAGTAGAACAGCTTCCACATTGGTTGACGGTTCAGAAACCTTACTACGAAGCCCTCTATGCTCATGTTGCGTTTGAAATAGCCAAAACAGCCGCTCTCTTAGCGCCACTGCAGGAGAAAGAGCATCGTTGGAATGAGGCAATGAGGCAAGGGCAGGAGGCACACACTCTACTAGGTGATAGTGTTGCTCTTTTTCAAAATCAGCTAAGTCTCGTTGAGGAGACTACAAAGAAGCAGTGGCACTCTGCCTTAAAAAATGTAGAGGAAAAGAGTAATGCTTTAAAAACGTTTTTGAGCGAAGGTGAACAGTTAAAAGAAAGTGATATTGCTCAAACAAAGATTCAGCAAGAGGCTTTAGCTCAACTTCCCACTCAGCTCTCCTCAACTGCTTTCGTTGAAAAAAATAATCCAGAGCTTGAGGTTAAGGCTGCGACAGGAGCAAAAAAGTCCTCTATTTCTTCTCCACAAGGAGAAAGGACACCACAAAAATACAGTCCCCCACACTCTTCTCTCCTGCCGTTTTTTGATGAAGTGAAAAAGGACTATCCAGAGGCTGAACTCATTGATCAAAGGGAGTTTTGGCTAGATCCTTGGCAAAGAAAAACAGTTTTAATTTTAAAAATTCCGACAGTAACTAAGCAAATTCCAGCATCACGATATCTCCGTGTAGAAAGAATACTCGATACATCTATCAATAGGGCTGAACGAAGAGAGATGTATGCTGATGAATTAATTGTCAAACTCAAGGAGGATGAGAATCCTGAAGCGTTCTTAGCTGACATGAAGTCTGAAGTTGACGAGATTGAGCCTTTTTCTATTTTAAAAAATTCTTATCGTCTCTTGCTCAAAGAGCACTCTTTTGATTCCTTAGAAAAAACCCAAGCAAAAATAAAAGAAAAAAATTTGCCTGTCATCAGCTGTGCCCCAAATTATTTAGACAAAGAGTTAGTAAGCTTTAATGATCCACAATACCAACAAGGCCATCAGTGGAATCTTGAAAAAATTGATATGGAAACTGCTTGGGAGCATGTTAGGCCAAGGATGGAGCAGCTCTCTGAGGATCAGTTTCCTGTTGTAGGAATCTTAGATTCTGGAGCTCGTATTTATCACGAGGATCTGGAAGGAAATTTTTATGAAGATAGCGAAGGGGGGATCGGTATTGATGGCTTTGATACAAGCGAGCATTGGCCCAGTGATGATCGTGGTCATGGAAGTATGTGCGCAGGTATCATTGGGGCTATTTGCGATAATGAGAGGGGGATAGCTGGTATTGCTTGGAAAGTAAAATTGATGATTTGTAAAATTGCTGAACCAAAAAGGCCAGGAGAAGTGGCAACAGTTGACTCAAAAGCACGCGACGATGCTCTACAATGGGCTCTTAACGAGTTTGTAAATAAGAGGCACATCAACATTCCTGTTTTTAATTATAGCTATGGATTAAAAGAGCCAATGGCTTTTTATCAGTCAATAATAGACCAGGCTCCTCATGCAATCATTGTGAGGGCAGCTGGAAACCAAGGTTGTAATAATGACTTTAATTCATCTTGTATTGAAGAGAGCCAATTTCACAAAAATGTCTTAGTCGTTGCTGCCACAGATGAAGAGGATCAGTTGGCTGCTTTTTTAGACCAAAATGGTCTACCAGTTGGTTCTTCCCATTATGGGCCTGCAACTGTCCATTTGGCTGCGCCAGGGGTTCGTATTACAGCTACTGGTGCAGAGAGCAATAATCACTATGATACTTCTCAAGGAACCTCCCTTGCTGCGCCTCATGTAGCAGCTGTATTGGCTTTGATGCAGCCACAATTTTCTCATCTTCCTAATTTCAATAATGAATTTTTAATAGATCGCTTACTGGCAACTACTGATAAAATTGACTCTCTTAAAAATAAAACAATCGCAGGACGTCTCAATGCTGAAAGGGCAGTAGACTTAAAGCTTCCGCCAGCTATTATTGGCTTTTGGAAAGGGGCAAGTAATGCTGGAACGGAGGCGTATAAAGCATTCAACGAGATTCATAGAAAAGAGAGAGACATCTTTTGCGGAGAAAACAAGCTGCTTTTTAGCAATCTACAAGGAGATCAACTTGCTTTTGCTGAGGAACGCGTTCGCGTAAATGGGCTTTATCAAGAACTTGATCAGCTTTATGAAGAGGCTCTCGATAAAGCTGAGAAAGCAAAAGAAGCATGGGAAAAGTTTTCTCATAATTCCCAGCAACAAGCATCTGCTAATTTGCAAGAACAGACTTATTGGGAGCGTGAACAATCGGATGCGGAGAAGTATATCAGAACTTGGGAAGACAATATAAGTAATCAGGAGCTCTGGTATGAATGGGACCAAAGAAGAAGAGCACTAGAAACTCAAGCTCTAGCAATTAAAATGGGAGAGGTTCCCCAAGTATGGGATAGAGTGTTAGAGCAGTATAAAACTCTTCAAGATGAGACTCCCCCTAGCATCGGTTCTTTCCATCCTTTTTTAAATGTTTTGCTTGAAAAAAAAGAAATTCTTCGCAGTGAACCCTAGTTAAGGCCTTGCTTGTAAGGTGGTGAAAGAAGTTTTTTTTGGCTGAGAGGGTGTCTTGAAAAGACTAAAATTGCGCATTACGGCGTCGCTCCAGTGCTCGTGTCCTCGAGTATGTCCATATACACTGCGGGTCTGTGCGCTTCGCTCCTGGTACTGCATCAATTTTATTCATTTTCAAGACACCCTCTGAAGCAAGTTCAACTTTTGACCTCGACTCTTCTTTTTAAATTTTTAGAAAATTTAAAAAGAAGATGGAGGCGGAGGTCGGAATCGAACCGACGAATGGGGCTTTTGCAGAGCCCAGCCTTACCACTTGGCTACTCCGCCGTAAATTTAGTTCTAAAAAATCAGAAGAATGGGCAGTGAGGGATTTGAACCCCCGACCAACTCGGTGTAAACGAGCCGCTCTACCGCTGAGCTAACTGCCCTGAAAAGGAGCTGATAACGATCTCGTTCTTTTCGCAAGGAGGCAAGCTTTTTTTCTTAATTTAACCCCGACCTTGCAGGATCTGCAGCCTGCAGCCTATAGTCTAGAGCCTACAGCCTTTTCAATTTCTTATGAATATTCCTGAACAGACTCTTTTGACTTTCAATGTCATTCCCAAACTCCCTTCTTCGCTGGAACCGTTACGGGAACTTGCTTACAACCTTTGGTGGAGTTGGGAACCTCAAGCACGGCGTTTATTTAGAGATCTTGATGTTACCTTGTGGGAACAAACGAATCATAATCCGGTGCGTGTCTTGCAACTCTGTCGCCAGTCGCGGTTAAGCGAAGTAGGAACTGATGATCGTTATCTCTCAGAGCTAAAAAAAGTTTATCAAAATTTTCAGGATTATTTGTTGAGAGTTGATACCTATGGCTCTTCACGCCCCAATGCTGCCGTGGCTTATTTTTCTGCAGAGTATGGATTGCACGAATCATTCCCTAATTACTCGGGTGGGCTGGGTATTTTATCAGGAGATCATTGCAAGTCAGCATCTGATCTTGGGCTTGATTTTACAGCAGTGGGACTGCTTTATCGCGATGGGTATTTCCGTCAAGAGATTGATAGCAATGGGCGGCAAGAAGCCAAGGAACTCAATCAGGTATTTTATCACCTTCCTGTCAACGAAGTAAAAATAAATGGAGAGACTTTGAAGGTGAAAGTCGAGTTGCCCGGACGGTTGCTCTGGGCACGTATTTGGGAAGTTGCGGTGGGGCGTATCAAAATTTACCTACTCGATACAACCATTCCTGAAAATAGTGCTGCCGATCAACATATCTCCACGACACTTTATGGGGGAAATAATGAGTTGCGAGTGCAACAAGAAATAGTCCTTGGTATTGGAGGAATGCGGGCTTTAGAGGCTCTTGGAATCAAGCCTAGAGTTTTTCACATGAATGAGGGGCACTCTGCCTTTCTCTCGTTAGAAAGAATTAGAAGATTTGTTCAAGATTCAGAACATAAAGTCGATTTTCATACCGCTTTTCAAGCAGTAGCGGCCTCTACGATTTTTACAACACACACGCCAGTTCCTGCTGGTAATGATGCTTTCAGTGAGGAGCTCATGAAAACTTATTTTTCCCATTATCCTGCAGAAGTAGGAATCACCTGGGAGGAGTTGATGCGTTTAGGACGAATAGAAAAAGATGCTAATGGGCTTTTTAGCATGACAATTTTGGCATTAAGAACAAGCCGCTTTACCAATGGAGTTAGTCAACTTCATGGCGCTGTGAGCCGTCAATTGTGGCAAGAGCTGTGGCATGATGTTCCTTTCGATGAAGTCCCTATTACAAGTATTACTAATGGTGTTCATGCCAAGACGTGGGCTGCAGGAGAGTTTCGCGAACTTTATGAACGCTACTTAGGTAAGAATTGGGAGGATCGTCAGAATGATCCTGAGTTCTGGCGTGGAGTCATTGATATTCCCGATGAAGCTCTTTGGGGTACTCATCAGATGCTCAAAGAACGAACCATCGATTTTCTTCGTGAACGTGTGCGGCGCCAACGCTTGCGTAATGGGGAGTCCTCAGAAGAAGTGCGTTGTGTAAACCATATTCTGAATAAGGATGTATTGACCATTGGTTTTGCAAGACGCTTTGCGACCTACAAGCGCGGAAGCCTTATTTTTAGTGACCTTGAAAGGTTACAACGGATTGTGACAAACAAAGAGCGTCCTGTGCAATTTATCTTTGCAGGCAAAGCTCACCCTGCTGACGAGGAAGGAAAAAAAATTATTCAGGAAGTCTATCGTTATTCGCGGGACCCTCGTTTTGAAAACCGTATTGTCTTTGTTGAAGATTATGACATCAACATCGGGCGTCGTCTTTATCAAGGATGTGATCTTTGGCTCAACAACCCCTTGCGGCCTTATGAGGCAAGTGGGACCAGTGGGATGAAACTACCTCTCAATGGAGGTATCAATGTCAGTGTGTTGGATGGATGGTGGTTAGAAAGCTACAATGGGAAAAATGGATGGGCTATTGGAAGTGACCTTGTTGGGGAGAGCCCAGAGCATCAAAATAGTACTGATGTGGCCAGTCTGTTTCATCTTTTGGAGCAGCAAATTGTTCCACTCTACTACGCAAAACCAGATGGTATCTTGCCAGTAGCCTGGATTCAGGCAATGCGCGAGTCGATGAGGACTATTATTCCACTCTTCAATACTAATCGTATGGTGGAAGAATATAGTCGTTTTCTTTATGAGCCTGCTGCTACTGCCTATGAAAAGATGGAAGCTGATCACTTTGCTAGGGCAAAAGAGCTTAGCCTTTGGAAAAATGAGATGATTGCGCTTTGGCCTCAGGTTCAAGTTCTAGAACATCAGATTCTCTGCACACCACATCACTGTTCTTTTTTTGTGGGAGAAAAAGTTCCCATCACCGCTTCCGTGCAACTTGGTAACATCAAGCCTGAATATGTTCGTGTTCAAGCTTGTTTTGGACCTATCGACAGAAATGTTATTTTAACTCCACACGTAGAAGAAATGAGACATGGAGCACTTCTTTCCGAAGGTGTTTATGCCTATTCTGGAGAGTTACCAGCGGCAGAGAGCGGAGAATATGGTCTCAATATTCGTGTGATTCCAACACATCCATTGCTATTGCAGGCTCATGAGTTGAAGCTTATTAGCTGGGCAAAATAAATCTGCTGCTCTTGCTGTTGCTTCAGTAACAGTAAGCTCTGAAGTCTGGTTAGCCCTAAAAAAATCCTGCTTAAAAAAACTTAAAATTCATCTGACAAAGCTATTGATTTGTAGTCTGGCATTTTTCTCTCTCCATGATTTTTTTTATCAAAAATATTCTTGAACCACTGATTTTCATTTTTATCGGTGGTGTTTTTATCCTTGCAGATGTTTGTCTGGGGATGAGGAAAGATCATGTTGAAAAAATCTTTTTTCTGCGCTCTTCACGACCTGCTTTGCGCTTCACAGCAGTCTTCTTTTTTGTTCTCGGTATTTTGTATGTTGGTGAAAACTTTCTCACTATTCCAAGCAGCACAACTGCTCTAGAACATTTGTTAATCTTAGTTGTGCTCAGTGCGTTATTGGCACTTTTTCTTTCCTTGTTTGGTATTGCCTTGCCGCGAATAGTAGCAGAATCATATTCTTCTTCATGGTTTGTCTATGGGCTCAGTTGTTTTGTTCAAGGAGCAACATGCTGGATGAGGCCGGTAATAGCAGTCTTTCATTTTTGTTTGCTTCCTATTTTAAAATGTTTGGGGCTTTCTTTGTATACTACGCCACCAACTTCCGATGAAGAGGTCATTCACATGATGGATGAAGGTCTTCACAGTGGGATTTTTAATGCTGCTGAAAAAGAAATGGTTGAAGGAGTTCTCGAGCTCGATGAGCAATGCGCTGCTTCTTTAATGACTCCTCGTTCTCAGGTCATTGCACTTAATCTCGATGACAAAGATGAAGAAAACTGGCGGCATATCATTTCTAGTGGGCATTCCGAGTTTCCTGTATTTAAAACCACGCAAGACAATGTTGTCGGTATGGTTTCTGTCAAAGCGCTGTGGGCTAATCTTTCGATGACTGGAGCTGTCAAATTAGCAGATGTTATTACCAAACCACTCTATCTTTCTTCGACGATGAGTCCTTCTGCAATTATTGAAGAGTTTCGCTCTAAGAAATGCCACATGGCTCTCGTCGTGAATGAATTTGGAATTGTTGTTGGCATTATCACCCTCAAAGATGTGATTGAGTCCATTGTAGGTGTTCTTCCAGAACGAGAAAATAAAATGCATTATCCTCAGATTGTCGTCCAAACTGATAAGAGTTGGCTTGTAGACGCCATGATGAATTATAAAGAAGCCGCTGAAGAATTAGGAATGTCACCTCGTGATGAAGAGAATGAAGAAAATCGTTATCAAACAATGGGTGGTTTTTTTCTCCATCATTTAGGTCATATTCCCCATGCAGGAGAGTCGGTCACTGTCGGAAATTTTTATTTTCAAGTTGTCTCGATGAAACAACATCGCATCGATAAACTTTCGGTTGCTGTGTTGCCTGCTTCGCAAGTTGAAGTGAAAAGTTGAAAATGCCGCCAATTTATAGCGGTATCCCCCGCGAAGGCGGGGATCCAGCTATCGTTGCGATGACTATTCACTCCAGCAGGTTGATAATTCGCTACCCTTCTTGTATGAGTGTCAATGAGAGAATATATAGTCAAATTACTTAGAAATTACACAAAATTGACGTGATCTTTTCAGGAAAAGACTGCGTTCTCATTACTCCCGTTATAAGATATAGCGCTCGCTCTTCGGCCTTGCCTTTTCTAAAAACCTCTGCGTTCTTTCATGTAATTTTTAAGTAATTCGACTATATGAGGGTGTCTTGAAAATGAATAAAATTGATGCAGTACCAGGAGCGAAGCGCACAGACCCGCAGTGTATAGGGACATACTCGAGGACGCGAGCACTGGAGCGACGCAGTAATGCGCAATTTTAGTCTTTTCAAGACACCCTCTAATCCCCACTTTAACACCTAGCCCTATTCATTATGCCTCGCTATCTGGATCCCAAAAGTGATTTTGTTTTTAAAAAAATCTTTGGTCAACATCCCAGGTTGCTTCAAGATTTTCTCAATGCGATCTTACCTTTACCTCCGGATTGCGTTATCGAAAGTCTGACTTATCTGCCATCAGAGAATGTTCCCGAGCTTGCTAGTTTTAAAAATTCAATTGTCGATGTTCGTTGCTTAGATAATCACCAGCGTCACTTTATTGTGGAGATGCAGTTACAGTGGACGAGTGATTTCATGAAGCGCATGTTATTTAATACTGCAGCTACGTATACTCGCCAACTTAAGAGAGGAGAAGAATATGAGCAGCTCAGTCCTGTTTACGGAGTAGCGCTTCTTGACGCTACTTTTTCTAAAGAGCAAGAGTGGTTTCATCACTATCGCATGACCAACGCTAATGACGGCAGTAAGAATCTAGAAGATATTCAGCTCGTCTTAATAGAACTTCCTAAATTAAAACCGACTAGTATTAGGGAAAAGAGACTAGCTATTTTGTGGCTCCGCTTTTTAAAAGAGATCAATGAAAAAACAGAGGTGGTTGATCCAAGTCTCTTAGAAGTTGATTCTATCAAGGAAGCGCTGTCACTTTTGGAAGTGGCTTCCTATAACGAAGCAGAATTGCTTGCTTATGATAAAGGTTGGGATGCTGTGAGTACCGAAAAAACGTTATTAAATGGAAGATACAAGGAAGGTAAAGCTGAAGGTAAAGCTGAAATGATCCACAATCTTTATCGAATGGGAGTTCCTCTAGAGCAGATTGTCACAGCCGCTCAACTCTCTCATTCGGAAGTGCAAATTATTTTGGAAAAAAAATAAGTTTTCATTTTGTGCTGATCTTGACTCCTGTTTTTTATCTTCTATCTTCAATCTCCTATATTCTAATCCGTTCTGCTAAACGGATACAAAGCCGGTGTGGCGAAATGGCAGACGCAAGGGACTTAAAATCCCTTTTCGCGAAAGCGGAGTGTGGGTTCGAGTCCCGCCACCGGCAGGTTATTGCGTTGCAAGAAAAGTTTGAGTTGCAAGTTTGAGTTTGAGCTTAATAGGCGCTTCGCGCTTTAGGTTTTATAAAGCGTTGCGAAGAAAAGCCGGTGTGGCGAAATGGCAGACGCAAGGGACTTAATCCAAAGTGAAGGGGAGGGCGTTTTGAGCCACGTTTTTTAAAATCTGTCTTCAAAGTTGCTAAGTTCTTACTTTTTTTGATTCTTAGCCAGAGCTAGAGCTTCTACCTGCCTTTGAAGCTCACTTGCTTCAGCTTCTTTTTTCTGAGCATCTTGCCGATAAGATTCAGCTTCTTTGGCGTAAACTTGATGCCACCACCAGGATGTAGCTTCTTTTTGCTTTCCGTTTTTCTCTGCCTCTGCAGCATAGCTGTAACAATAAGCTGCGTTACCTAATGCCTCTGCTATTTCTTCTTGCAACGCTGCTATAGCTTCATCTCCTTGATTCAATGCCTCTGCTTTTGCTTTCAATGCTTCTGCTTGAGCTTCGCGAGCTTTCCCAGCTTGAATGAAGAGGTCTCTTGCTTTTTGATCCTTATTTTTCTCTGCCTCTGCAGCATTGCGGTAACAATCAAGCGCGCAATTGCTCTCTACTAATACCTTTGCTATTTTTTCTTGCAGTGCTGCGGTAACTTCATCTTTTCGACTCAACGCTTCTGCTTGAGCTTCGCGAGCTTTCCCAGCTTGAATGAAGAGGTCTCTTGCTTTTTGATTTCCTTCTTTCTCTGCCTCTGCTGCAAGGTTATAATAATAGGCTGCCCTTCCTAATGCTTCTGCTATTTTTTCTTGCAACGCTGCAGTAGCTTTATCTCCTCTATCTAATGCTTCTGCTTGAGCCTCGCTGGCTTTTCCTGCTCGAACATAAAATTCAACTGCTTTTTCGTTTCCGTGCGATTGTGCTTTAGCGGCCTCAATATAGGCATCTAATGCCTTATCATTTTTCCCTGCTATTGCAGCTGCGATGAGTTCATGGAGTCTTTTGGCTTTTTCATCTCCCTGAGAGGGAGCTTTCAAGAACTCTTGAAGCTCACTTGCCTCCGCTTCTTTGGCTTGAGCTTTATGCCAGTAGTATTCAGTATTTCCCTCTGCTGCATATGTGGCTGCGCTGTCACTCCATGGTCCTAATGCCTCTGCTATTTTTTCTTGGATCGCTGCGGTAACTTGATCGCCTCTTTTCAACGCCTCTATCCGAGCTTCACAAGCCTCTCTCGCTTGCATGTAGAGTTTCGCTGCTTTTTGATTTCCTTTTTGCCCTTCCTTTGCGGCATAGCTGTAACAATAAACTGCGTTACCTAATGCCTCTGCTATTTCTTCTTGCAACGCTGCTATAGCTTCATCTCCTTGATTCAATGCCTCTGCTTTTGCTTTCAATGCTTCTGCTTGAGCTTCGCGAGCTTTCCCAGCTTGAATGAAGAGGTCTCTTGCTTTTTGATCCTTATTTTTCTCTGCCTCTGCAGCATTGCGGTAACAATCAAGCGCGCAATTGCTCTCTACTAATACGTTTGCTATTTTTTCTTGTAACAATGCGATGGTAATTTGCCCTTTTTTCAAGGTCTCTGCTTGAGCTTCACGAGCTTTTCCTGCTTGGAAGTACAGTTTAGCTACTTCTTGATTCCCTTCTTTCTCTGCCTTTGCGGCATATGTATAATAAGCAGCTGCACCAGCATCATTCCTGAAGCTGTCACTCCATCCTAATGCTCCAGCTATTCCTAATCCCATGGGTTCAGTAAAAGCATGTTTAGCTTGAGCATGCATTTCAGAAGCTCTTTGGCGATATTTTTCCACTCTTTTAGAGCGCATCCATTTTTCTCGTAATTTTGAAAATTCTTCTGGCTGTTCAACACTCTTCGTTCCCCAATCCAAAATCTTTTGGCGCTCTTTTAATTTTTGAGAACGCTCCTCATAATAAGCGAGAGCTTGTGTTAGAAAGAAGCGAGATAAAAGTGGGCTGGTCTTTTTCTCTAACTCCTTTAACGTCCCTTCAATCTTTTCCAAAAAACCTTCTTCGCTTGCTATTGCTTCCTTGTAGGGCTGATCTTCTTCTTCTACTTTTTCATGGTATCTCTCTTGCTCTGCTAAAGAGAGTTTTTTCCAAGCATTTGAATCTCCACCATGATGCTCTTCTGCTGCTTGATGAATTTTTTGAAAATTCTCTTCCTCAATTCCTTTTTCAATATTCTTCCAGATTTGTTCGATACGATTTAAACGCCTATTTTCTTTTTTAAAAAGTTTAAAGGCTTCTTCTTCTCCTTGTAAGACTCCCTGGAGTTGAGCCTGGTGGCCATGCAAAACAGCTTGGTCTTTAATATAATTTTTTGGATCTTGAAAAATTGCCAATTGCTTTTCAAGTTGTTCTTTACTTGCTTGAACACGTACCTCCCAAGCCTTTTCTGCTCCTGGAATTTTTTCTCGAGCAGCACGGAGAGCTTCTTCATAGACTGTTTTTTTATACTCTTGAGCAGCGAGGACTGTTGTCAGGTTTTCTTCGGAGAAGGCAAATGCATTTTTTGCTTTCTCATCTAATAGTTGCTTTAAGGAGTAACGATAAGGTTCGAGCTGTCTATCGGCTTTTTGCTCAGGGCTTAAATTCTTCTCTTCTTCAAATCGCTTCCAACGCGTGAGCACAGCACTATCATTTTCTGCTAATTGCTCTAATACTTTTTGAAGGCTTTTTTCTGGTAGATCCAAGCGAGAGAGAGAATAGCTCTGCTTAGCTTTTTCTCTCCATCGTTTTTCTATCTTTTCTATTTCTTCTTGTTGGCTCTTAAAGTCTGATTCAGAAAGTCCTTTCTTTTCTTTAAGAGCCTCTAGGGAGTTTTCCACTTGATTTCGTGCTTCTAGACGTTTCATGAAATCATTCCAATGTGTTTTCATGAGCGTAGGATCGACGTAGCTCTTCATTACTTCTTTTTGCTGCTCTTGGAGTGAGAGGTCATCAGCTACTTCTAAAATTTTGAAGATCATCTCTTTTGCTGAAATGCCAAAGGCTTTTCCTTCTTGTAGAGCTAGCACTTGCCATTCTTCGGTAAGGTTTTTTTCTTCGTAAAAAGTTTTTTGAAATTGTTGCTGAAGGCTTTCTAAAGTTACTGGCTGGCTCTCTATTGCTCTTTTACTTTTCTGAGTGCCTTGGCTCAGAAAGCTTAAAAAACTTCTTGTTGTAACATCAGTAGGAGTTTTTTCTTTTGTCAATGTTGAGTGAGAAAGAATACTTCCTTCCCCTTGCTCTTCAGCAGTTATTTCATGGATGATAAGACGTGCTAAGCGATCTGATTCGTGGCGGAGTTGTTGTATTTCTTTTCGTTTTTCCCAACGGGATTGTTGCTTCTTAGCCAGCGCTGGATCAGCCAATTGCTGATGCGTCCAGTCTTGATAGGAAAGATTTCTTTTATTAGGAGTGTCAAAAAGATGTTCGATCTCTTCTTGAGCTTCCCATTGGCGGGCTATTCCAAGCTCTGCTAATTTGCGTTTTGGCCACATCGGTTCACGAGAAATCATTACCTGGGAAGTCAAATCATTCTTCTCTTCTTTTGCAAAAAGAAGAGGCCAGTCTTGAAAAGAAGCGTAAGTTAGAAAAAAAGGAGTACGATCCAGCCTTGTAAAAAGAGGCTCAGGGTAGAGCATGTTGAGTACTGCTTCATCGTGAGAAGGGCCTTCTAGTTCAAGCTCTTCTCCGTGAACTTGAGTGTCATCTAGCTTAAGGCATTCTTCTTTCCATTGAGCAGCTTCTTCTTTTCTTGAGGCATCTTGATAAGCTTTAAAAATGTAGTAATTGACTACTCTCGCTGCCTCATTCAGTAAATCATAATGCTCGTTCCATCCATCTAATCTGGGAAGATATTTTATTTGTGATTTCTTTTCTCGAATTTTGTTAGGACTAACTGCTTTTTCTACTTGGTTCAAGTAAAGGTGCCTTATTACCGTGCAAAGCTCATCCCAGCTTTCAAGGATGGCAGCAGTTTCTTGAATGTAGTTGTGAAGAATAGGTTCTTTAAAATTTTTTTCTAATGATTGAAGTTTTTTTTGAGACACTGAAAGTGTTTCTTTAGTTATTAAAAGAAATTCTCTGGTGTTGCTCTCAGTAAAATCATTTGCTCTGGCTATGCTATTCCAGGCTTCTTCTACTGGCTTTAGGGTCGCTAGGAGTGCATTAAGCTTGGCACGATTTTCTTTTAATAGTTTTTGTTCTTCTTGAGAAAGAGGATCTTCTAGATTACGCTTAAGGATTTCTTGGCTTAAAAAAACAGAAGGATTGTTTCTTAACGCAGGCTTTTCTATAAGATGGTAAATGGAACGAGGGTCTTTTTTATCTAGGATAAAGGCCACAACATGTCCTGACACTTCCTGAACAAATTTTTGAGAAGCATAACGCCATAACTCAGTAGCATCAGATGCTTCATAAAAAGAAGTGGGTTTATAAAGCCCATGCTCTTTATCTAGCCAGATTCCTCCTGTAGTCATTTCTAAGGTTTTTTTCTTTCTTTTTGCTGCGTACTTTTTTGCTGCATCACAATTTCCCTCGTAATAACCAGTCCAAAAAACAGCTTCATCAGGGAGCGTCTTAAAATCTTGCTCATTCATTTTCTCCTGCCATGTTGGCTCAGGGTGATCGTTTTTTTGTTCTCTGTTGCTACTGCTGTCTTGGTCAACATGAGTAACACGTGTTGCTCCATTTTGAGTAAGGCTCTCTAAACTTTTCTCGAGCGTCTGTACAAGCTGAAAAGAAGCTTGTACAAGCTCTTTTAGCCGCTCTTCGATTTGCTGCCCTGCAATTGTTTCAATGTTATTTGATCGTTCAAGAATATCTGCCTCCTCTTTGTAGTGTTCGTATCGATTACTCCATTTTTGATAAAGACTAAGTAATGCTACTTCCTCTATTGCTGGCCCTTTTCCACCCAAATCAGTGATGACCTTCTGAGCCTCTTGGATTCTTTGTTCCAGGATGTCTAGGTTCGAAAGATCTTCTTCCATTTCAAAGGGGGCAGTCTCTTTATCCAGATATTCTGAGGCTGGCTCTTTTATCGAGGTTGATTCCTCTGAGGAGATAGTGCCTTCACTCTTCCAGAGAGCCTTTGTGGTGCCACCACCATAACTGGGCCCAACATTTTCAATAAGAGCTTTCTCTTCTTGCTGCTTGCTATACTCAGTCTCTTGTTTTTTTGATTCTTCCTTTTTTGGATCTTCTTCTCTTTCCATCGCGCTCACGCGCAGGGGAGCAAACGCAAGCGCGCTCAGGAGCAAAAGAAGAGGGAATTTTTTCATCACTGGGTTTTTATGGGAAGTCAGAAAAAACTAAAACTTAGTTGCTCACTTCAAAACAAGTTTTTTTTAGAGGTAAGTTACATTACATAAAAATTTCCCCAACTACATCCGCTAGCAACTTTCCTCGGCGTGTCAGGAGCCAACGATCCGAAGTGCGGTAGAGCAAGCCATGCTGTTCCATCTCTTCCATCGCTTTTTGCCAGGGGCGCGCTTTTTCAAAAAGGAGACCATGATAAGTGCGTAAGCCAAAAGCAGCTCGTTCGATGGCAAGTAGTTGTGGGGAGAGTTGTTCTTCAAAATCAATAGCCGTCTTGCCACTCATCGTGCTGGAGCTGTAGAGACCAGTCTCACAAATATTACGCCAGCGGCGTCCTGCTACCGTAGAAAAAGCACTTGGGCCTAATCCCAAATAATCCCTCCCTAGCCAGTAGGCCATATTGTGGGCGCTTTCACGGCTTTGTTTTGCATAATTAGAAATTTCGTAGTGCCGATATCCGTGTTGTTCTAAAAGATCAGTGGCAAGTTCAAACTGGTCTGCTTCCAGATGCTCATTTGCTTTCATGATGCCTTGCTTGCGAAGGCGAAAAAATTCCGTCCCTTCTTCATAGGTCAACCCATAAGCAGAGATGTGCTCTGGATTAAGGCGCAGAGTGTGTTCTAGGGTCGCTTGCCATGATGCCAATGATTGATTGGGGATTCCAAAAATGAGATCGAGAGAGATATTTTGAAATCCTGCTTCTCTAAGTAAGTGAAATGATTCTTCTGCTTTTGCTGCAGAGTGAGTTCTTCCCAGCGCTTTGAGTAGAGTGTCATCCCAGGATTGAACTCCCATGCTAATGCGATTGATCCCGGCAGCAAGGAGCAAGTGAGCTTTGTCAAGAGCCACCGTTGCAGGATTCATTTCTATCGTCCACTCTTCCACCGCCGAGAGGTTCAGGCAGGCATGAAGCCCTTCCAGGAGCCGCTCCATTTGAGAGAAAGAGAGGGCGCTGGGAGTTCCTCCTCCAAAAAAAAGAGTGCGAGGACGCAGCGTTGGTGCATGAAATTTTGCTTCTACCAGCAGTGCATCAATGAAGGCTTCTACACGTTCTCGACCTGCAGACTCTTTATAAAAAGCACAGTAGGGACAGATATTGGGACAAAAAGGGATGTGAATGTAGAGATGCTCGATCATGAAAAGGAAGGAAAAACAGAAGAACTATTAACAGGGATGGAAGCGATAGAAGGGATAAAAAAAGATTTTTAAAAAGCGAAATAAAATTTTGAAAAATGCCATCAAAATTTATTGGAAAGATCTAAATTTATTTTTTGTCTCTATCGCTTTTATCGCTTCCATCCCTGTTAATTTTTTTGAAATAAAATGACGTTGGTGGTTACGATTTTTTTAAAAAAATTCTTTTTTGTGTTCTTTGTGTAATTTGTGTGTTCTTTGTGGTGAATTCTTTTTTGGAAAAATGACTTCGTAAACTCTCAAAAACTACCATGAAATTCTTTACAAAAGCTGCCTTCGTTTTTTTATTTGTTTTCAGCTTTTTTTCTACTGCTCATCGAGTGAGAGGTGCTTCTTCAGAGCTAGATCAAAACGTTACGCCCTATCTTATTACTGCCACAGATGCCATCAAGCCTGATGAGTCATTTGAGGTTTATATTCTGCTTCATTTGGAAAAAGGATGGCATGTTTACTGGCGTATTCCTGGGGGAGTTGGGTTTCCTCCCTCGATGAAATGGGATTTGCCACAGGGTTGGAGTGCAAGTGTCTTAGAGTTTTCTCTGCCGCAGCAGTTCACAGGACCAGACGGGAAGCCTTTCTATGGCTATGAAAAACAAGCGCTGCTCCGCGTTCATATCACGCCAAAAGGAGATTTGACAAAAAAGAACTCCTGGAAAATTGGAGGCACTCTTTCGTGGTTGGCTTGTAATGCAGCAAGCTGTGTTCCTGGAAGAGCCTTTTTATCAACTTCCATAGGGGAGAGCGTTTCGCCAGAAATAAAAAATCAGTTTTTAAAAATAGAAAAAGAGTTTGTGCCTGATGATGCTTTTTTGAAGCCTCATTCTCTCGATAAGCCAACTGTGACTTCAAGTGATACACATATTGTCAATAATCAAACCCTGACCCCAAATTTCTTTCTGCTGCTGCTTGCCCTTGCTTCTGGAATGTTGGGAGGTTTTATTTTGAATCTTATGCCGTGTGTCTTGCCAGTCATCTCACTCAAAATTTTTGGTTTTATCAGTCAAGCTGGAGAGAGTCGTTCTAACATAATGAGGCATGGATTGGCTTTTGTGGCAGGGATTTATGTTTGGTTTGTGATGCTGGGAGTACTTGTTCTTTTTTTAAAAGCCGCTGGAAATCAGGTGACATGGGCTTTTCAGTTCCAAAGCCCACCCTTTCTTGTCGCTCTCAGCCTTCTTGTCTTTGCTTTTGCACTCCATCTTTTTGGCGTTTTTGAAATAGCCCTTCCAGGCAAGACCAGTTCTTCCCTGGATCGTATTGCCTCTCAGAGCGGCTATCGCGGTTCTTTTTTTCAAGGTCTCTTTGCCACCCTCTTAGCAACACCATGCACAGCTCCTTTTTTAGGAAGTGCTCTTGGGTTTGCTTTTGCACAATCGGGAAGTGTGATCATGGCGATGTTTGTGGCTATTGCAACAGGGATGGCTTTCCCTTATTTGCTCCTTTCCATGCGGCCAGGATGGATGAAATGGCTGCCACGGCCAGGAGCTTGGATGGAACGGGTGAAACAATTGATGGGTTTTCCTTTACTAGCTACCAACCTCTGGTTGCTTTCAGTTTTGAGCACCATGCGTGGTATGCAGAGTCTGCTCATGATGCTCGTGCTGCTGCTTCTCTTGGGCTTTAGTTGCTGGATCTATGGTTCTTGTTTTTCTTTGAGACCATTAGTGCGTACGCTGCTTGTCAGTTTAAGCTTTCTTCTTGTTGGAATTGCTAGCTGGTATCTGATCCCAAAAATTGTCACTCTGCCAACTGCTTTAGCCTCTGTTAATCAGCTTTCCAGGACTAGTGATGCTGCTGTGGTGGAAGATAAAATAAACTGGGTTCCTTATTCTGCAATGCGTTTGGAAAAATTGAGATGTGCTGGCAAGGCTGTTTTTCTCGACTTCACAGCAGCATGGTGCCTCACCTGTCAGTTCAATGAACGAACGGCAATTGACACTCATGCAGTCAAAGAACTGCTACAAACAAAAAGCATTGTGCCGATGAAAGCCGACTGGACAAATCCTAATCCGGAAATCACTGACGCGCTGAAAAGCTTTGGGCGAGTCGGAGTTCCTTTTTATGTTTTCTATCCAGCGAGCCAATCGGGGATAGAATCAAAGCCAATTACTTTTTCTGAGTTGCTGACGGAGTCGCAGCTTTTAAAGGTTTTTTCTACCAATTAAGTCACCTCTGCTTTGCAAAATCAGAAAATTTCTGCAACCTGAGCCCCTACAACTTATAACCTGATTTATGAACTCCCATCTTTTAAAAAAATTTTCTATTCCTAACAAAATTACTCTTTCTCAAGATGCACACGGCTTTTGGAGAGCAGCTGTCACAACGCCTCTGAGTACTGCTGAAATTTACTTACAGGGAGCCCATGTGACGGCTTTTCAAAAAAAGGGAGAAGAGCCGCTTCTTTTTATGAGTGCTTCTCATCGGATGGACCGCGCTCATATGTTGCATGGCGGCATTCCACTTTGTTTCCCCTGGTTTGGTAATCGTGAGGCAGAGCTACTCTCTCATGGTTTTGCTCGCATCAACTTGTGGGATTTAGTGGAAACTAAAGAGCTTTCTGAAAACGAAGTGTCGCTCCGTTTTCAACTTCCTCATGCTGTGCTAATAGCTGCTGGTTGGCCTCCTCTCACTGCGGAGCTCACGGTTATTGTTGGTGGAGCATTGACGCTCGAACTCAGGGTCCATAACACAACCGAGGAACATTTTCTCTACGAAGAGTGCTTTCATTCTTATTTTTTGGTAAGCGACATTAGCAAAGCCACTATCCATGGGCTTTGCGGACTGACTTATCTCGACAAAGTAGAAGACCTTGTGGCAAAGGTGGAGTCTTTTGAAGCGCTTCCCATCAAAGGAGAAATCAATCGTATTTATCTCAATTCAACAGGGTCCCTTGAGATTCATGATGCCGGCTTCCAGCGGATCATTCGTATTGAGAAAACTAACTCTCGTTCCACGGTGGTTTGGAATCCATGGAAGGAAAAAGCAAGAACCATTCCTGATTTTGAGGCCAATGATTATCAAAAGATGCTTTGTGTTGAGTCAGGAAACATCAGGGAGTTTGGATGCAAACTGGCTCCTGGAGAGGCAGCGACGATGCAAGCTAGGCTGAGCACTTTGAGGCTTATAACATCTTATTAGAGCATTTTAAATAAAACTACAGCCATTTTAGAGCATCATTAAAAATTTTTGTAGTCGATGCAGTGCCAGGAGCTGAGGCTCTCAGATAGAGAAGAAAAGAGTGATTTCACAGCTTGCCAGCGGAGGCTGCTGACGTTAGCTTTTTCTTCTTTTTTATCTATCTTATGAAGAACGCTTCTGCTCCCATTTCTGCCTTTATCAATCATCATTTCCGCCATTTCAATGCTGCTACATTGAAAGATGCCGCTCATGGCTATCAGGCACATCTAACTCAAGGAGGAAAAATGTTTCTCACCTTGGCAGGGGCCATGAGTACAGCGGAGTTGGGGCTCTCGCTGGCAGAGATGATTCGGCAGGGTAAAGTCCATGCGATTTGTTGCACCGGGGCTAATTTGGAAGAGGATATTTTTAACCTAGTAGCCCACGATTATTACGAGCGCGTTCCGCATTATCGCGATCTTACCCCAGCTGATGAGCAACGACTTCTTGAGCGCCACATGAATCGCGTCACCGATACCTGCATTCCCGAGATGGAAGCAATGCGTCGCATTGAGAGCGCTGTGCTGGAAGAGTGGGTGAAGGCGGATCAAGCAGGGGAGCGCTATTTTCCTCATGAGTTTATGTACAAAATTCTGCTCAGTGAAAAATTAAAAGAGAGTTATCAAATTGATCCGGCCAACAGTTGGATGCTTGCTGCCGCCCAGCAGAATCTTCCACTCTTTGTTCCTGGTTGGGAAGATGCCACTCTGGGAAATATGTATGCGGGGCATTGCATGAGTGGTGATGTGAAAAATGTCCATACTGTGCGCACCGGCATTGAATATATGATGGCGCTGGCACAATGGTATACACACCAAGCAAAACCAATCGGAGAAAATGGATCTATCGGATTTTTCCAAATCGGCGGGGGCATCGCTGGTGACTTTCCTATTTGTGTGGTGCCGATGCTCCATCAAGATCTTCAAAGAACGGAAGTTCCGCTTTGGGGTTACTTCTGCCAGATTAGCGACTCCACCACGAGCTACGGAAGCTATTCGGGCGCGGTTCCTAATGAAAAAATTACTTGGGGAAAATTGGGCGTTAGCACCCCAAAATACATCATTGAATCAGATGCCTCGATTGTGGCGCCACTTATCTTTGCCATGATTCTTGGATGGTAGGAAGAGGGGCTCAAATTCTACTGATGCAGCGCAGAACTGTGTCGCGTCGGTGCTCGCACCCTCGAGTATTTCCATATACACTCAGTTGCTGCGCGCCGCCGCTCTTTGTTCTTCATCTGCCTTAGCGAATTTTAACACCCTCTTCATCTTCATTGTCGAAAAGAGTTTTTTCGCGGTGATCTCAATTCTGACAACCGACAACTGACAACCTTTCCTTCAATCGTGCTCCTACAGCCTACAGCCTACAGCCTACAGCCTCTCTTGCTCGACAACGGCCCGCTTACCATTCATCTGATCGGTGTTGCTGGTTCAGGGATGAGTGGGCTAGCTTCTTTGCTCTTAGCCTTGGGGCATCGTGTGACTGGCTCTGATCGTGTGACCAGTGAAGAGGTAGAGCGGTTGTGTAAATTGGGATTAAAGTTTTCAATGTCTCATTCTGCAAGTGATGCCGCAGAAGCAGATCTTGTAGTTTATTCTTCGGCGATTCATGCAGGGAATGCGACTTTTGATGAAGCAAAGCGTCTTGAAAAAAAAATGGCACGACGTGCGGAGGTCCTTGCAGCTTTGATGATGAGGAAAAAAGGGATTCTTGTCTGTGGGATGCATGGAAAAACCACAACTTCTTCGCTCTTAGCACACGTTCTCAATGAAGGCGGCCTCCATCCTTCTCACTATGTGGGAGCGGAGATTCCGATCTTGGGGACTAATGCTCGTTGGAACACTCAAGGAGACTATTTTGTAGCAGAAGGGGATGAGAGTGATGGGACTTTAGTAAACTACCTTCCTGAGCAGGCGATTGTTCTGAACATTGAGCCCGAGCATCTCGATTTTTATAAAAACTTAGAAGCTATTGATGCTGTCTATTCGCGCTTGGTGACTCAAACGAAAGGTCCCGTTTTTTATTGGCTTGACGATCCAGGTGCAGCTAGGGTTTGTGCTGATCATCCTAAAGCTATCCCTGTTGGAAAAAGCGAAGGAGCTCTTTATCGCTATGAAAGTTTAAAGCAGGAGCGTTACGCTTCTAGCTTTGAGGTCATTGCAAAAAATAAAGTTATCGGCTCTGTGAAGTTGAATATTCCCGGTGTTCACAATGTACATAATGCCCTTCTTGTTATTGCACTTGCTTTGGAGCTTGGAGTCCCTTTTGAATTTATTCAAGTAGCTCTTAAAAAATTTTGCGGAGCTAAGCGACGCTTTGAGCTCAAGTACGAGGGCGAAGAATTTTTGCTTTTCGATGATTATGGGCATCATCCCACAGAGATTGCAGCAACCTTGGCAACCGCTCGTACTTTATTGGAAGAAAGAGGCTTAGCAGGACGTCTCGTTGTGCTTTTCCAGCCACATCGTTACTCGCGCACAGCGGCTTTTTGTCAGGAGTTTGGGAAGGTGTTGTTAAATGCAGATCTTGTATTTGTAACCGATATTTATCCTGCAAGCGAAGAGCCATTGCCAGGAGTTACCGGAGCCTCCATTGTCCAAGCAGCAGAATCACAGGGACACTTAGCCATTTTTTATTACCCCTTGGTAGAAGGGCTTAGAAAGCGGGTTGCGCCTCTATTGAAAGCAGGGGATATCATCCTCTCACTGGGAGCAGGAAATATTCACGAAGAAGGAACGCGTTTGGTGACTGATTTCAAAAAACGAGAGGAATTACTCTCCGTGATGGGTCCAGGCTCTATTGCCCTCTACGAGCCGCTGTCCCGCCATACGACATTACGTGTTGGTGGTCTTGCCCAATTTTGGGTGGAGCCAGAAACCGAAGAAGGATTTGCAAGGTTAGTGAAATATTGTACTGAGGAAAAAATACCACTCATGGTCATCGGACGTGGTTCGAACTTGCTCGTGCGCGATGGTGGCTTCTCTGGAGTTGTTGTCCATTTAGCTCGTGGGTGCTTTGCCAACTGTAGTGTGAAGGGAACGCATATTTATGCTGGTGTTGGGGTAAAATTAAAACAACTTAGTGGCGTTGCCCGTCAGGCCGAATTGGGAGGGTTTGAATGGATGGAAGGGATTCCAGGAAACGTTGGAGGAAGCCTTCGCATGAATGCAGGAGCTATGGGGCAGGAGACGATGGCCCAAGTAACCATGATTCGTTATGTGACAACACAAGGTGAAATTAAGGAATGGCTTCCTCCTTTTGCCGATATTCATTACCGTGATGTTTCTTTTTTTAAAAACAACTATGCTCTCGCAGCTACCTTTCAAGGGTATCCCGAAAAGCTTAACAAAATAGAAGCAGCTTTAGAACAGTCGTGGAAGCATCGCCGTGAGACGCAGCCTATTGCCGCGAGTGCAGGGTGTATTTTTAAAAATCCTAGGAAAATTTCTGCAGGACGCCTCATTGAAGAGCTAGGGCTCAAAAACCATACTGTTGGCAAAGCTCGTGTTTCTGAGATTCATGGAAATTTTATTGTCAATGATGGAGGGGCAACGGCTCGAGAAGTGCTTCAGGTAATAGAGGATGTCAAGCGTGTCGCCCTGCAAGAACGCGGTATTGTTTTAGAAACAGAAGTGCAGATTGTGGGAGAGTAAGCTTTGTAAAGCAAAGCCAGTTGGCGGTTGCTTCGCGGTGAGGTTTTTCGTGAGCAAAGTGTGCAAAGGGGTCAGTTCCGTTATTTGGATAATTTGGTGCCAGTCTGGATATAGCTGAACTGGCACCAAATTATCCAAATAACGGAACTGACCCCTTTGTCTGACCCCTTTGTCTTCTTATTGGGATATCCCTTGGACTTTTTTAACAACCTCCACCTCGGCGCCTTTTCCCACTTTTTCATAGAGCGCAATGACGTCAGTAGAGCTCATGCGAATGCATCCAAAGCTTGCTGGTTTTCCAAGGGAGTGCTCTTGAGTGGTCCCATGAATGTAGATGTAACGGGCAAAAGCATTTTTATTTTGAGGCTCTTTTCCATGCAGCCATAAAAGACGGGTTACTATGGGGTCACGGCCAGGAGTATTTGGTAGGAGAATCTCACCTGTTGGCTTGCGGTCTTTGAAAGCCATTCCAAGGGGCATTCCTGTTCCTATTTTTTTAGCGATGTAAAGATGACCCAGTGGAGTTTTGTAACTACCCATCTCATCTCCCACGCCATACTTAGAAGTAGAGATAGGATAAACAGCGATCTGGTTTCCATCTTCAAAGAAGATCATTTTTTGATCTGCAATACTCACCAGCAATTTGTGATGCATATCGGGAGCGCAAGCAACGAGGAGGAAGCAGAACGCAGTAAAGAGTGAAGAGTAAAGAGTGAAGGGTGATTTAGTCATGGCGTTGTGATGACAGTTGTCGGTTGTCACTTAAAAAATCTCGCCGTTGGCCAAAAAATGAAAATAAAACGCAAGCAACGCAGTGTAAACTGATAGCTTAAACTCAAATTTTCACTACGAAGCATCTCTTCACTCTTCACTGTCATTATCATTCCCCAAATACGCACTGATCACGGCAGGATTTGTTTTGATTTGGGAAGGAGCTCCATCAGCGATCAGAGAGCCAAAATTGAGCACTAGCAATCGGTTGCACAGCTCCATGATGAAGGGAAGATGATGCTCTATAATGAGTAGTGTGGAGGAAAATTCTTTTTGAATCCAACGAAGGAGTTCCATTATTTTTGCCGCTTCTGTGCTGTTCATGCCTGCTACTGGCTCATCAAGCAAAAGAAGGCGAGGGTTCAAGGCAAGAGCACGTGCTATTTCAAGACGACGCTGAAAACCGTATGGCAGGCTACTTGCGGGTTCATGAGCTACGTCGGTCATTTCAAACATAGCGAGCAAATCCATGGCTGCTGCTATTGATTTTTTTTCTTGGAGGTTTTTTTGAGAAAAAGAAAACAAGGATCCCAATACGCTATAAGTTAGCTGAGAATCATAAGCAATCTGGATATTTTCTAAGACGCTGAGTTGCTTAAAGAGTCTTATGTTTTGAAAAGTACGAGCAATGCCTAAACGGGCCAACTGTGCCCCACTTTTTTTCTCAATGGGATGACCTTGCCACAAAATGATTCCTGAGCTTGCTGGAACCATGCCTGTAATCAAATTAAACAAGGTTGTCTTACCAGCTCCGTTGGGACCGATAATGCCAAGGCATTCCTTCTCATTAATATGAAATGAGAGGTCAATGATACTTTGCTGACCTCCAAAATTTTTATGGAGATGACAGGCTTGGAGAAGGGGTTGAGGAAAATTCACAAGGATAGAAGTAACTGCCAACGTAATCGAAGCAGGAAGGAATTCACCACAAAGATCACAAAGCCGCTAAAGCGGCACACAAAGAACACAAGAATAAAATTTTTTATAAAACACCTTAACGTTCTTAGCATTACAAGAGCAGATAAAATTGAAAGTTCGGAAAATGATAAGTGCAGGAAATTAAAAGAAGATATGGTGAATTCTTTTTTGAAATAAAATGACGTTAGTGGTCACTTCTATCCCTGTGAATTTTTACCCAGGACCACTCTCGAAAGCCCATGATTCCTCGTGGGCGAAAGAGCATCAATAAAACAAGCAAGAATGGCATGACGACCATCCGCCAAATACCGAGTGGTTGCAATAGTTGATTAAGAAGGGTGAAAATAGTTGCCCCAGCCAAAGAGCCAGAGAGTGAGGCAACACCACCAAGATAAACCATGACTAAAATATCTGTGGATTTTAAAATATCAAAGGAGCTGGGATTGATGAATTGAAGCTGATGTGCAAAGAGGGCCCCTGCAACTCCTGCAACAAAAGAGGAAATCATAAAGGTCATCATTTTGGCAGAGCGTGTTGCCACTCCCATTGCTTCTGCTGCTATTTCATCTTCACGAATAGCCATGATGCAGCGTCCCCATTTGGAATAAATAAAGTTGCGAAGACATAGAAAGCAAACCACTCCCCAAAAGAGAGTCCATGGTAAGTTGGTGAGGTGGGGTATTCCTAAAAATCCTCGAGAAGCACCCACATAGGAAATATTTTCTAAACCTGATTTAACAATCATTAAAAAAGCTAATGTAATGATAGCAAGATAATCTCCGCGTGTTTTAAAAGATAAAAAAGCGAGAGGAATACCAGCAAGCGCTGCCGTGGCACCACCGATGAGCACTGCCATTGGAAAAAGAAAAAGTGGGGGAAGAGTGGGTGCTATTTTTACCGTGATGATCGCGGAGCTATAAGCGCCAAGGGCCATAAAAGCAGCGTGGCCCACTGAAAATTCCCCCATGTATCCATTCACTAAATTGAGGCTCAAACAAAGAATCGCATTAATGATGAGGGTAATGAGAATGAAAATGAGGTAGTCATTGAGAATCATGGCAGTTAGAGAAAGGTATATCTTAACTTCTCACCACTTGGGGTTGGCCCAAAATGCCATAGGGTTTGAATACCAAGACAAGAAGCAAGAGTGAGTAGGCAACAAGATCTCGATACGTCGAAGGAAGTAAGGAGACGGTAATGATTTCAGTGGCGCCGAGAAGGTAGGCTCCCAGGAGGGCTCCACGGATATTACCAATCCCACCAATCACTGCTGCTACAAAGGCTTTCCAGCCGATGAGCATCCCCATTGAAGAAGAAATGACCGGATATGAGAGAGCGTATAGAAGCCCAGCAGCCCCTCCTAAGGCGGCTCCGAGAGCAAAGGTCATAGAAATAATTCTATTAGCAGGAATGCCTAGAAGAGAAACCATTAAGCGATCTGAGGAGAGAGCACGCATGGCAATGCCAAAGCGAGTAAAGCGAATAATAAAATCAAGAAGGATCATCAGCAAAAGAGAGATTCCAATCACAACAAGCTGCAATGAGGAAATAGTAATCCCATGAAAAGAAGTGATGCTGTTTTTTATCAAAGTTGGCATGTGGCGAGGGTAGGGACTTAAGGCTAGTGTGATGTTTTCAATAATAAGTCCACAACCAAGAGCTGTGATCATTGCCGAAACACGAGGAGCATGACGAATAGGGCGGTAAGCACATAATTCGAGCAACACTCCTAACAAACTAGTTCCAAGCATGGTTAGTAACAGGGCCAGCCAAAAAGGGACGCGAATCATTTTTTCTAATAAAAAACAAAAAAAAGCCCCCACCATAAAAAGATCGCCATGGGCAAAATTGATCATCGTAAGCACTCCATAGACCAAGCTGTATCCTAGTGCGATGAGGGCATAGATGGAGCCTAGTTGAAGAGCGTTGATGGCTTGTTGAGCAAAGTAATCCATGGAGAAGAGTGTTAGTTGCAAGCGTTCCCGCTGTTGGGCAGAGCGATAAAAAGAACCAGTAAAAATTTCTAAAATTTATTTGAAAAAGGTATAAAGTTACAGGCTTCCTTCATGTATCAGCTGCGTAGACTTACTTAGAGCATTTTAAATAAAACTACAGCCATTTTAGAGCATCATTAAAAATTTTTGTAGTCGATGCAGTGCCAGGAGCTGAGGCGCACAGCGAGGGAGTGTATAGCCAATACTCGATGGAGCGAGCACCGAAGCGACGACGCAATGAGCGGCTACAGAATTTTTTAATATGCTCTAAAATAAACTGTTACTTTTTTTCAGTCGTCCTGCATAGCAGGGGGACTGAAAGCTTGCAATGCTTTAGGTTTAAGAAACGAAAAGATCGTCAAATTTTTATTTCACTCCCATTTAACAAAATCTTACATTGAGATGCTGAATTGAGTTAGAAACGGGGCATCGAATATGGACAAAAAATTTGAATAGACCTCAACTTTTTGAATCTCATTTCCAACCAACTCTAAAAAACCAATTATGAAAAAGCTTCCTCTTCTTTTGCTCCTGAGCGCCTGTGCGCTCGCTCCCCTGCGCGTAAGCGCGATGATAGAAGGAGATGAAAAAGAGGGGTATAAAGAGTCGAGTGATTTAAAAAAAACCCTCCAAAAAAATACGAACGAAACATTGTTAGAGGATCAGAAAGCAGCAGCAGAAAGAGTTAACAATCCTGCGGCTAACAACAATACAGAGATTAAGTTCGAAGCGTTTGTTAAGAAGGAAGAGATCATCCAGGATTCGACTATGAAATCGTCTCCCAATGCTGATCCTCAACCCAACTCGTCACTAGTTGACGCTGATGAAGAAAGTGAAAACGAAAAGGAAAATCTTTGGGATCTAGACATACTAGAACAAAGAACCCAAGAGGCTCGAGAGATCGTTGCTGATTTAGGAGGAAAAGGACCAGCCATTTCAGAACAAGCACTCCGTGACCTTTATCACACTTGGTCACAACGCTACCAGCGTTACCAAAAAGCACTTCAAGATCTGCAACAGCAAAGTGAAATTGGTATTGCAGGTGAGCAAATTGAAGATCGGCTTGGAGAGTTAGTGAAGGTTTCTCAAAAGGCTCAAGAGGCTCTTGAAACAAGCCTGCGAAGTATTACTCAGGAGCTGACACGTGCTGCTGGCACTAAAAAATGGGACCCTCTTATTGATGAGAAAAAAACAACTCAAAAAGAAAGAACTCAGGAGCAAGAGAAAGAACTTTTAGAACAAGAAACAACAACAGCTCTTAAGCAATTTGAGAAACTTCTGAATGATGGTAGTTCTTTGCTTTATCGTGATAGACCTCAGGTTTCCTTAACTTCTTACCAAGAAAAGTACCAATCCTTTTTTAACGAGTTAAGAACAGTAGCAGAAAAACAAAAAAAAACGTGTAAGGATCAAGAGCAAAGAGAGGAAACCCCTTCCGTTCTTCATGCTTGGGAAAAAGTGCTCGAGATGATTCCTTCACTAGAAAAAAATCATCGGGAATGGAAAGAGACTTTTTCTGCTAAAGAAAAAGCCATTGTAGATGCCAATCTCATGATTGCTTGGAGCTCCTTTCAAGAAGGAATGGCTTACGCCAGAGGAGAAAAAGAAGCGGCTCTTTGGGAGGAGTCAGCAGAGATTTCGAAACATCGAGCTGCTGCTTTACGAGCAGGAGATGAAGAGCAAGCAGAGCGATTAAAGAAACCAGCTTATTCCTTGGGCGGTTGGGAAAAATGGCCCGGAGCTGCTTATGCTTACGGAAAAGCTCGTGAGGCCAGAGCCTGGGGAGATGAGCTTGGGAACCAAGAAGCTGCTCTTTGGGAGGAATCAGCTGCGATTTTGAAAGAGTACGCAGCTGCGTTAGGAAGAGGAGATGAGACCCAAGCAGAACGATTAGGCAAACAAGCTTATACCTTGGGCGGTTGGGAAAATTGGCCCGGAGCTGCTTATGCTTACGGAAAAGCTCGTGAGGCCAGAGCCCAGGGAGATGAGCTTGGAAACAAAGAAGCTGCTCTTTGGGAGGAATCAGCTGCGATTTGGAAAGAACAATCAGCTGCGTTAGCAAAAGGAGATGAGCCCCAAGCAGAACGATTAAAGAAACAAGCTTATGCCTTGGGCGGTTACGCAGACTGGCCCGGAGCTGCTTATGCTTACGGAAAAGCTCGTGAGGCCAGAGCTCGAGGAGATGAACTTGGGAATAAAGAAGCCGCTCTTTGGGAGGAGTCAGCAGAGATTTCGAAACATCGAGCTGCTGCTTTACGAGCAGGAGATGAAGAGCAAGCAGAGAGATTAAAGAAACAAGCTTATGCCTTGGGCGGTTGGAAAAATTGTCCCGGAGCTGCTTATGCTTACGGAAAAGCTCGTGAGGCCAGAGCTCGAGGAGATGAACTTGGGAATAAAGAAGCCGCTCTTTGGGAGGAGTCAGCTGCGATTTGGAAAGAACAAGCTGCTGCTTTACGAGAAGGAGATGAAAAGCAAGCAGAGCTATTAAGTAAACAAGCTAATGCTTTAAGTAATAGTACTTCTACTGTGAGTCCGCTTTATTCCTATGAAAAAGCTCGTGAGGCCAGAGCTCAAGGAGATGAGCTTGGGAACAAAGAAGCTACTCTTTGGGAAGATATAGCAGAGATTTATAAAAAACAAGCTGCTGCCGTAAAAGGAAAAGATGAAAAGCAAGCAGAGCTATTAAGTAAACAAGCTAATGCTTTAAGTAATAGTACTTCTACTGTGAGTCCGCTTTATTCCTATGAAAAAGCTCGTGAGGCTAGGGCCAAAGAAGATGAGCTTGGAGAAAAAGAAGCTGCTCTTTGGGAGAAATCAGCAGAGATTTGGAGAGAACGATCAGCTGCGTTAGGAAGAGGAGATGAAGAGCAAGCAGTCAAATTAAGAAAACAAGCTTATGCCTTAGGTGGTTGGGACAGTTCTAAAGGAGCTGCTTATGCTTATGGAAAAGCTCGTGAGGCTAGAGCCCGGAAAGATGAGCTTGGAAAAAAAGAAGCTGCTCTTTGGGAAGAGTCAGCTGCGATTTATAAAGAGCAAGCATCTGCGTTAGCAAAAGGAGATGAAAAGCAAGCAGGGCGATTAAGTAAACAAGCTTATGCTTTAAGTAATAGTACTTCTACTGTGAGTCCGCTTTATTGCTATGGAAAAGCTCGTGAGGCCAAAGCCCAAGGAGATGAGCTTGGAGAAAAAGAAGCTGCTCTTTGGGAGGAGGCAGCAGAGATTTCGAAAGAGTACGCAGCTGCGTTAGGAAGAGAAGATGGTACTCCCCGAGCAGAGCAACTAGAGAAACAAACTCTTGCCTTGGGCGGTGGGGCAGATTCGCCTGGAGCCGCTTATGCTTACGGAAAAGCTCGTGAGGCCAGGGCCCGAGGAGATGAGCTTGGGGAAAAAGAAGCCGCTCTTTGGGAGGAGTCAGCTGCGATTTTGAAAGAGCACGCAGCTGCGTTAGCAAGAGGAGATGGCTCCGAAGCAGAGCAATTAAAGAAACAAGCTTATGCCTTGGGCGGTTGTGGAGGATGGCCCGGAGCTGCTTATGCTCACGGAAAAGCTCGTGAGGCGAGAGCCAAAGGAGATGAGTTTGGAGAGAAAGAAGCTGCTGCTCTTTGGGAGGAGTTAGCTGCGATTTATAAAGAACAAGCAGCTGTTTTACGAGCAGGAGATGAAAAGCAAGCAGGGCGATTAGAGAAACAAGCTCTTGCCTTGGGCGGTTGGGGGAAATCGCCCGGAGCTGCTTATGCTTACAGAAAAGCTCGCGAGGCCAGAGCCCAAGGAGATGAGCTTGGAGAAAAAGAAGCTGCTCTTTGGGAGAAGTCAGCAGAGATTTGGCAAGATCAAGCAGCTGCCGTAAAAGGAAAAGATGAAAAGCAAGCAGGGCGATTAGAGAAACAAGCTCTTGCCTTGGGCGGTTGGGGAAATTGGCCTGGAGCTGCTTATGCTTACAGAAAAGCTCGTGAGGCCAGGGCCCGGGGAGATGAGCTTGGAGACAAAGAAGCTGCTCTTTGGGAGGAGTCAGCAGAGATTTGGAAAGAGTACGCAGCTGCGTTAGGAAGAGGAGATGAAAATCAAGCAGAGCGGTTAAAGAAACAAGCTTATGCCTTGGGCTGCGGTTGGGCAGATTTGCCCGGAGCCGCTTATGCTTACGGAAAAGCTCGTGAGGCCAGGGCCCGGGGAGATGAGCTTGGGGAAAAAGAAGCCGCTCTTTGGGAGGAGTCAGCTGCGATTTTGAAAGAGCACGCAGCTGCGTTAGGAAGAGGAGATGAAAATCAAGCAGAGCGGTTAAAGAAACAAGCTTATGCCTTGGGCTACGGTTGGGCAGATTTGCTCGGAGCCGCTTATGCTTACGGAAAAGCTCGTGAGGCGAGAGCCAAAGGAGATGAGTTTGGAGAGAAAGAAGCTGCTGCTCTTTGGGAGGAGGCAGCAGAGATTTGGAAAGAGTACGCAGCTGCGTTAGGAAGAGGAGATGAAAATCAAGCAGAGCGATTAAAGAAACAAGCTTATGTCTTGGGCGGCGGTTGGGCAAATTCGCCTGGAGCCGCTTATGCTTACGGAAACGCTCGTGAGGCCAGGGCCCGGAAAGATGAGCTTGGGGACAAAGAAGCTGCTCTTTGGGAGGAGTCAGCAGAGATTTGGAAAGAGCAAGCATCTGTGTTAGCAAAAGGAGATGAAAATCAAGCAGTGCGATTAAAGAAACAAGCTCTGAAAATAGAAGAGCAAATATATCTGTTGAAACAACATCAGTTAGAGAAAGATGTTGCTATTTTTAAGGCTGCTAGTGCTGCTAAGGCTTATTACGATGCGAATGAAGAGATTGGAAAGGCTCTTTATTCTACAGAGCCTCATAAACGTGACAGCCTTGAGGAGCATCTTAAAGTGGCACTTGATGCGCAAAACATTGAAACAAACTCTCAAGGAGACTCAGCTTCAGAACTTAATCTTAAAGAGGAGCTGTATCGTCTTCAAAATGAGGCTGCTAAAAAAACTAGTAGTGCTATGACTGCTTACCGTCAAGCGTTAGAAACTGGTGAGGAAGGTGACTTATTGGAAGCTTTCAAAAAAGCTGTTGCAACATATGATAGTTGGGAAGAGGTTAAAAACTATTGCAATGAACTTAATCATTTAGGAAGTCTTTGGAAAGACTCGCTGGAAGTCGCAAAATGTGAGCTAGCTGCCTGGACCAGGGCTCTTAACCAGTTTGACCCTCAGCACTCAGAATCACTTAGATTGCCTCCAGAAAGAGATTTGCAAGAATTTCCATTCTCTACTCTTTGTAAAACATTTAATACATCTGAATCAGGAATACAAAAAGAGATAAGAATATTAAATACTATGTTCAAATATCCGCTGATTCGAGCAGAAGAAAAATTAAATCGACCCATTACTTATATGGTTGCTAATCAGCTGCGGTTAATACAAGGAAAAGAAAACTTAGAAAAATTTTGCAATAATGAAGAAGTTAAAAAATTAGGTAAGCCAATCAGAAAATCAGAGGACAGCTATTTGTTTGAATTTAATAATGAATTAATCGGATCTCAATTTCCTCCAGATTCACTAGAACGTTTATTAATTGAGCATCAGGTGGATTATGTTCCTAATTATATGGTAAGTTTAGAGATGGATTCTGGATCTAACTCTCAAAAAAAAATAAATTTTGGAAATATATTTAAGAATTTTGTTGATAATCTTTCTGTTGATTCGAAAGAGAAGGCCAGAAGTGCAAATAATACAAAAAAGGAACTTATGGCAAGTGAGTCAAAAGAAAAAAAGCTTCCTCTATTAGAGAAAGGGGAGGAAGAGCCTTGGAATCTAAAACATATTCATGCTCCTGAGGCTTGGGAGATTTTAAAAAAAGCAGAAGAAGAAGGGCGTTTAAATAATGATGAGATCACTATTGCTTTTATTGATTCGGGAGTTGACATCAGTAAATTCGAGAGGCCAGGGCAAGAAGGTGGAAAAATAATTTATCGCTGTAACTATACTGATAAAAAATTAAATGATGATGTATCTGATGGAGCAGGGCATGGTACTGCTTGTATTGAAATAGCTAGCTCTGTTCTTGGACATCAAAAAAATCTTTCAAAAAAAGTTAATTTTATAGCCTGCAAAATCACTAAGGATCGTTCTTTTGATACTGACAGTTTTTTACAAGCTCTTCAGTGGGCTTGTGAAAAAGGAGCAAAGATTATTAATATTAGCGCTGGCTGGCATAGGGATAGTACCTTAAATAAGAAAGAACGACATGATAATTTAAAAGAAAAACTTAATAATCTCCCAGATAGTCAATATGATGATAAAGACATTGAAGAGGCAATAGAAGAGAATGATAAGAAATGGAATAAAGATGATAAAGAGTTGGATAAAGTATTATTTAATTCTCTTAATAAAAAAATTATCATTGTTAATTCGGCAGGGAATTTAGGCTTAGATATTAGTCAAGCTAACAATCAACATTACCCTTCTCATTATGAATACAAATATGAAAATATAATAGTTGTTGGAGCTACTACAAAAGAGGGAAAACTATTACGCAGAAGCAATTATGGAAGAAAAGTTCATTTAGGAGCTCCTGGAGCAGAAGTTTTTTCTAGGCTCCTAGAAAGGAATGTATCTGGAACATCGTATGCAACACCTCATGTTTCTGGCAGCATAGGAGTAATGGAGCAGTTAAAAGAACTTAATCCTAAAACCAGTCTTGTGAACTCAACAGATCCTATTGAAGATGATCAAGAAAGGTACATTTTTGGTGGAGCCCTTAATCTTGAAGATGCTTTACTAGGAAAAACTACCAAATGGCCAGAACGTTATAAGAAAAAAACTCATAAACAAATAGAAGACACCTTAAAGAATAATTGTACTGAAACGGACGACACTTATCAAAACATGATGCAGATAGCTACGGTGGGTCAGCAGTTTAACAATGGGTGCCATGCCCATTCTGATAAAAATAATGTTTTTACTTCAGTACCAGCAGTAGCTTCCACTGCTGCTCAAAATTTTCAAGAAGTCGCTTCCGCTGTTGCTCAAGATTTCAAAGCTTTATTTGTTGATGCATTTTCTTCTCGTGCTCCTATAGAAAAAGGAGGAACAGACTAAAAAATAATGATGAGAATTAGCTAACTTATCCCCCCCTCGAAGAAACCAAAATAACAATCGAGCGAGGCTCTACAGTGTAGCTATCAGCCGTAATAGAGGGAGCATCTTTCCATGGGAGAATATCGTTGGGAGAATCTAAAAAAGTGTTGATACAACAACGCCATGGTTCTTTAGGATCGTTGAAGGTAGGGATCTTGAAATTTAATTTTTCCCAATAAGCATTCAGCATGATATGTAGCATAACCCCTTCATCAAAATGCCTAATGGTGGCTGCTAAAGAGTGAGAGTCAGGCCCAAAATCTGGTTTGCCCAGAGAGACACCATGCCACTCTATGGCTCTTGAGATGAGGATTTCTCGAAGGGTTTTATTTTCATCACAGGAGAGGCAATTTTTGTTGAGTCGAAAATTAATGAGCTGTTTTGTGAAGCGATAAATGTCCTTGTTTTTTTCTAAAAGAGACCAATCAAACCAGCTTAGTTCGTTGTCTTGGCAATAAGCATTGTTGTTTCCATGTTGTGTGCGACGTATTTCGTCCCCAGCTAAAATCATCGGAGTTCCCACAGAGAAAAAAAGAATGGTCAGAAAATTTTTTACTTGGCGATTTCTCAGTTGTTCAATAGCGGCGTCTTGCGTTGGTCCTTCCCACCCGCAATTCCAGCTCTGATTATCGTTAGTACCATCTTGGTTGTTTTCTTTATTAGGTTCGTTGTGCTTTTGATTGTAAGAAACAAGGTCGTTGAGTGTGAATCCATCGTGACAGGTAACAAAATTGATGCTTTGCCAAGGTTCTCGCTCTTCATGTTGGTAAATATCAGGGCTGCCGGTCATGCGAAAACCTAGGCTTCGCACACTCTCTCGATTTCCTTTAATAAAGGAGCGTACATCATCTCGAAAGCGCCCATTCCACTCATTCCAAGAATCACCTGGAAAACTACCCACTTGATAAAGCCCAGCAGCATCCCATGCTTCTGCAAAGAGTTTGACATTGGATAAAATAGGATCTGTTTCAATATCCCAGAGGCTTGGTGGATAGGCCATGGGGACGCCTTGTGCATCACGTGAAAGAATCGAAGCAAGATCAAAACGAAATCCATCGACATGCATCTCTTGCACCCAATAACGAAGCGAATCTAAAATAAGCCTCCGTACCACAGACTCGTTAGCATCAAAGGTATTACCACATCCGGTAAAATCAGCATAAGTCGATTGATCCGAACCAAGAATATAATAAGTATTATTAGCTAAACCTCGAAAGGAAATGGTAGGGCCAGTGGCACCTCCCTCTGCCGTATGATTAAAAACAACATCGAGGATGACTTCGATATTGGCTTTATGAAGAGCCTTCACCATGTTTCTAAATTCATCAAGGACTGCCGTCGGTTTTTGTTGTGAAGAATATTGAGGGTGAGGGGCAAAAAAAGAAAGAGGCTGATATCCCCAGGCATTAGTGAGACCCTCAGGAGCATCCTGTTCATCAAAAGCAAAGACTGGAAGCAGTTCCACTGCAGTGACCCCTAGATCTTTGAGATAAGGGATTTTTTCAATGACTCCAGCATAGGTTCCCCGTTTTTCTACTGGCACAGCGGAGTTAGGATGACGGGTAAATCCTCTCACATTCATTTCATAAATCACCGTTTGATTCAGGGAGTGGAGAGGTGGTTTGTCGTCCTCCCAATCATATGCTTGAGAGTTAACCACTACATTTTTTAATGCTCTAGCAGTGTTCTCTCCCATCGAGGCGGCTGCTTTTCGAGAGCGGGCTGCGGGGCGTGCGATGCATTTTCCGTAAGGATCTAAGAGTAGCTTTGTCGGATCAAAACGAAAGCCACGACTGGGATCAAAAGGACCATCAATGCGCCATGCATAAATCTGCCCTTCTCCGAGTCCTGGAACAAAAATATGCCAATAGTGATACGATCTGTTATAAGCCGGATCGAGGGTGAGAACGCGTGATGGCTTAGTGGCATCAGGAGCGTCAAAAAAAAGCAGCTCTGCCCCAGTGCTATGTTTTGAAAAAACACTAAAATTAACTCCACCTGGAAAAATAGTTGCTCCTAGTGGGAAGCTGTTTCCTGAGGTGAGAGAGGTTTTTTGCATAACTAAAAAAAAGAATTAATAGCCACAAAAGAACGCAGAGAAAGCAAAGAGCAAAGAAAAATACATAACATTACCGAATTAATTTTTTCTCACTTAAGTTAATCAGAATGTGCTTGTAGATGTCTTGAAGAGGCAACTAGCGACTCCAGAAAGAATTTTTTATTTATTTTTTTGCGTTCTTTTGTGGCTATTTTTCAATCTCCAGTTTTTTTCAACCGACGCAAATGACGCTCTACATGACTGTAGTTGCTTTGCAGAAATCGTTGAACAAGATCCCAAGCTACTTCCTGACCGACAGTTCTTCCTCCAAGGCAAAGAATATTCATATGATCGTCTTCTACTCCTTGCTGGGCGGAAAAATGATCATGAATGAGAGCTGCGCGAGCTCCAGGGACTTTGTTAGCACAAATCGAAGCGCCAACTCCACTGCCACAGATGGCAATACCGCGCTCTACTTTTTTTGAAGCAACTGCCTTGGCGAGAGGAATGACATAGTCAGGGTAGTCATCTCCTTGAGCAAGCGAAGGGGCCCCAAAATCAATAACCTCATACCCCAAAAAAGAGAGACGTTTGATTAATTCTCTCTTGAGTTCAAAACCGCCATGATCGGAAGCGATGCCTACTTTCCATAAATTTTTATTCCATAAAGAGAGATCGATTGTCCCAACAGCTGCTTGATCGACAAAGAGGGTCGCTTGCCTTTGCTCAAGGAGCCCTGCAGGGACGCAGGCATCACCATTGAGCAGATAATTGAGTGCTGTTGTCTTTTCGGCCCCTGTGGCTACCCAGAAAAGATTCCTGGCTCGATTAATCACGGGATAAGTAAGTGTCATCCTCTGGTGATTTTGGTAAACTCCCGTAATAGCCACATCAGCTGTCGTGACCTCAAGCACAGGATCATTGGGAATGAGCGATGCGGTGTGCCCATCGGGACCAAGTCCAAGATGAATCAGGTCAAAAACAGGAGGAGAGCCAATAACATGACGGAGTAATTCGGCATATTTACCAGCGGCCGCAGCCGAGTCTGATTCTTCCACAGGCATGGCGTAAATTTGTTCTGGTTTGATAGCAGAGCAAGAAGACAAATTTGCTTGAAGGTGAGTTAAATTGCGATCAGGGGAACCCGCGGGAGCAATGCGTTCATCAACTTGAAAGATGTGGACATGTTCCCAAGGAAGATCCTCTTTTGTTAATTGATCAAACATCATCCAAGTCGCTTTACCACTTCCTCCACTCACAGCAATTGTAAAACGCCCTCGTTGAGCAACACTCAGGCGAGCTTCATTGGCTATTGCTGCAGCAGCAGCACGAGCAACTGTTTCAGGATTGGGGAGCGTATTGATGTTCATAAGGCTTAGATAGGGCTTGTCGGGAAGTAATTTGACTATAAACGATTTTTGAAAATGAATATTTATTGTTGTTTGATGGCTGTTCCAACTACACCCATTTATTATCAAGCTTTCAGAGCAATAGCTTTAATAAAAGGCATGTCCGGGAGAAGCTCTAGATAGGATTATGCCATCCCCCCGGAGGACAAATCATCTCCTCCGTATGAGAAGGTCCCCAACTGTGAATTTCGTAGGGATAAATGGGAGTGTTGGCTTTAATCACTGGATCCACAATTCTCCAGGCCTCCTCCACATAATCTTCACGCGCAAAAAGAGTAGGATCTCCAGCAAGAGCATCTCTTAAAACACGTTCGTAAGGAGCCATCTCTTTCTCGTCAGGTTTGTGGCTGGTTACTAATTCAACTGGGTTACTTTGCGTTTCATTATCAGGCTTGATAGCATTCATCCCCATCACAATGGTGACCTCAGGACTAATGCGCATGCGGATATAATTTTGTTTGATGGGATAACCCGTATACATTGTAGGAGCAGGCTTCAATCGAAGTAAAATTTCGGTGCACTCTACAGGAAGATTTTTTCCTGCTCTTAAATAAATAGGAACATCTTTCCAACGCCAAGAATCTACTTTGAGTTGGAGTGCCGCAAATGTTTCTGTTGTGGAGTTCTCTGCGACGCCTGGCTCTTGGAGGTAACCTTGAAATTGTCCACGAACGACTTGCGTTGGTGAAAGCTCATGCATTGCTTTGAGCACTTTTACCTTTTCATCTCGAATCGACTCGCTATCAAGGCGGGCAGGGGATTCCATGAGTAGATTGGTGAGAAGTTGAAAAAGATGGTTCTCCATCACATCTCGGATAGTCCCTGTTTTGTCATAAAAGCTACCACGGCCTTGAACGCCGAAATCCTCAGCCATCGTGATTTGAATACTCTCAATAAATTCACGATTCCAAAAAGATTCAGGGATCATATTTGAAAAACGGAAAAAAAGCATGTTGTGGACAACGGGCTTTCCTAGGTAATGATCAATGCGAAAAATACGAGATTCATCAAAGGCCTGAAGCAAAATGGTATTTAATTTTTTAGCTGAGGCTAAATCCGTTCCAAATGGCTTTTCAACGACAACCCGAGCATTCTCATTGGCACAACCTGAGGTGCTTAGTTTTTGGACGACTAGTCCGAAGAGGAGAGGAGGGATAGCAAGATAATGAGCGGGTGAAACGCAGCTCCCAAGTTCCTTGCGTAGGGCTTGGTAAGTAGAATCGTCATTGTAATCTCCATCGACATAGCGCAAGAGGCTGCTGAGTTTCTGCCAAGCCTCAGGATCCAATCCTCCATGTTTTTCTAGGCTATCTTTGGCACGTGCTTTGAGTTGCTCTAAGTTCCATCCTGCCTTGGCAACGCCGATAACAGGAATAGTGAGATAACCTCGTTTTACCATCGCTTGGAGTGATGGAAAAATTTTCTTGTAAGCTAAATCACCAGTAGCTCCAAAAAAGACTAGTGCATCGGAAGGTTGGTTTTTCATAAAATTAGAAATGATTTACAGAGATGGAAGAAGGTTAAAAAATTTTATTCACAGTGATAGAAGCAATCTAAAGTCTAAATTTATTTTTTGTCTCTATCCCTTTCATCGCTTCCACCCCTGTTAATCTCTTCAGTCTTTTTTCTCCAAATGCCCACCAAACCCGAAGCGCATTGCGGAAAGAATTCTGTTCTGAAACTCTGCCTCACCTCGTGAAGAAAAGCGTTCATAAAGAGAAGCGGTCAGCACAGGTGCTGGTACACCCTCATCAATGGCAGCTTTGATCGTCCAGCGACCTTCTCCTGAATCAGAAACACGGCCCGCAAAATTGGAGAGTGTTGGGTTTTGAGAGAAAGCGTCTGCTGTCAGGTCCAATAACCAGGATGCAATCACACTACCACGACGCCAGACCTCAGTAATTTCTGTGAGATCCATGTCATATTGATAATGCTCTGGATCGCGCAGCGGGGTGGTCTCGGCATCAATCTCGTGTGTGTTTTTGCCAACATTAGCATGCTTGATGATATTCAAGCCTTCTGCATAAGCAGCCATAATTCCATACTCAATGCCGTTATGAACCATTTTGACAAAGTGACCGGCACCATTAGGACCACAATGAAGATATCCTTGTTCGGCAGTTCCTTTGTTAGCAGGACGCTGAGCAGTGCGTGGAATAGTACCGACGCCAGGAGCCAGAGTTGCAAAAATGGGATCGAGATGTTGCACAATATTTTTTTCTCCACCAATCATCATGCAATAGCCCCGTTCCAATCCCCAGACGCCACCACTGGTGCCGACATCGACATAGTGGATGTTTTTTGCTGAAAGCTCCTTAGCGCGACGGATGTCATCGATGTAGTAGGAGTTACCACCATCAATGATGATGTCCTCTTTGCTTAAATGCGGTACTAATTCTGCAATGGTTTCATCAACGACGGCAGCTGGAACCATCAGCCAAATAGCACGAGGGCCGCTGAGTTTTGAAGCCATATCACTGAGCGATGTGGCGCCGGTTGCTCCTTCTTTTGCTAAGGTGGCAACACTTTCTTGGGCCCGGTCAAAGACGACACACTGATGCCCATCGCGCATGAGACGACGCACCATGTTAGCGCCCATCCGCCCAAGGCCGATCATTCCAAGTTGCATTGATTTAGGATTATTCATGTTGTTATTTTTTGATTTATTATGATTCTAAGAGCGTTTGCATAGCAGCAGCAATTCCTTGAGGAGATTTGAAAACAGAAGTTCCTGCTACAAGAACAGTAGCCCCTGCATCAAGGGCTAAAGGAGCTGAAATAGAATTGATCCCGCCATCAACTTCGATTTCGCAGTTAAGATGACGCTCTGCGATCATTTGGGAGATTTTTTTAATCTTTTCTAATGTAAAAGGAAGAAAATGCTGATTTCCATAACCAGGGTTAACCGTCATGACCAAGACCAAGTCAATTTCAGAAAGGATCGCATCAAGCACGCAAGCTGACGTTGCTGGATTAATCGCGACGCCGATTTTTTTTTCAAGCTGCTTTGCTTTTTGAATCGTACGATGCAAATTATTATTTCCCTCATAATGGACAATAAAACTATCAGCTCCTGCTGCTGCAAACTCCTCCATGATGACATCAGGATTGCTGATCATCAGATGCACCTCTAGAGGAAGCTTAGTGACTGGACGGAGTGATCGAATAACCGGTTCTCCCATTGAGAGATTAGGGACAAAATGCCCATCCATCACATCGATGTGAATGCGATCAGCGCCCTTCATTTCAACAGCCTGCACTTGCTTTCCTAAACAAGAAAAATCAGCAGCTAGGATGGAGGGAGCAAGCTTGGGTAAAAAAGATCGCTTCATTTATTCTTTCGGTAAAGGGAGATTAGATGATTCGTCGAGCTATCGTGATTGAGAGCAGGAGATGTGCTCTCTTCCAATTCAGGAATAATAGCTTGAGCCAAAACCTTGCCTAATTCGACTCCCCATTGATCAAAGGAGTTGATCTGCCAAATGGCTCCTTGCGTAAAGACGCTGTGTTCATAAAGGGAGACCAGTTTTCCAAGAATGGCAGGGGTAAGGCGCTCTGCCAGGATAATATTGGAAGGGCGATTTCCTTCAAAAGTACGATGAGCAATGAGCTCTTCAGGCGTTCCTTCAGCTCGTACTTGATCTGCTGTTTTTCCAAAGGCAAGAGCTTCAGCTTGAGCAAAGACATTGGAGACTAAAAGATCATGATGTCTTCCAAGTGGATTGAGCCCTTTATAAAAAGTAATAAAATCACAGGGAATGAGCCTGGTTCCTTGATGGATCAGCTGGTAAAAAGAATGCTGACCATTGGTACCTGGTTCTCCCCAATAAATAGGGCCTGTATTAGTCGAAACTCGGTCACCCTTTAATGTGATATGTTTTCCATTGCTCTCCATCGTGAGCTGCTGCAAATAAGCTGGAAAGCGCTTGAGATATTGATCGTAGGGCAATACAGCAACGGTTTGAGCATTAAAAAAATCGTTATACCAAACTGCCAGTAGTCCTAAAAGAACAGGTAAATTTTTTTCAAAAGGAGCTGTGTGAAAATGCTCATCCATCTCATGAAAGCCAGCCAACATTTCTAGGAAGTGATCAGGGCCGATAGCCAACATCGTGGAAAGTCCAATGGCAGAGTCCATCGAATAGCGGCCTCCGACCCAATCCCAGAATCCAAACATATTTGCCGTATCAATACCAAATTCAGCGACTTTTTGAGTGTTTGTCGAAACAGCGACAAAGTGCTTGCTAACGGCTTTTTCATTTCCACCAAAACCTGCTACCAGCCAATCGCGAGCGCTCTGCGCATTGGTCATCGTTTCTAATGTAGTGAATGTTTTGGAAGAGATAATAAAAAGTGTCTCCTGAGGATCGAGGTCTCGTGTTGCCTCGACAAAATCGGTGCTATCCACATTGGAAACAAAACGAAAGGTTATCGAACGCTCCGTGTAATAACGAAGTGCTTCGTAAGCCATCACTGGACCAAGGTCAGAGCCACCAATACCAATGTTAATAATGTTTTTAATCCGCTTACCGTTGTATCCCTTCCAGTCACCAGAACGAACACGATTGGAAAAAGAGCTCATTTTATCCAGGACTAGGTGAACATCTGGGACAACATCATGTCCATCGACAAGGATTTTTTGTTCTTTGGGAGCGCGCAAGGCCACATGCAGTACCGCTCTTTTTTCTGTAGTATTAATCTTTTCACCACAAAACATGGCATCAATCCGCTGGCGAAGTCCCGATTCTTTAGCCAATTGAAACAGCAGTAGAAGTGTTTCTTCTGTGATTCTGTTTTTAGAATAATCGAGAAAAAGCCCCGTTGCTTCGAGGGTCATTTTTTCACCACGATTTGCGTCTTCTGCAAAAAGCTTTTTGAGCGTCTGTTGATCGAATAGTGCCCGGTGTGCTTGCAATGCTTTCCAAGCGGGAAGTTCTGTTGTCGGAAGGAGAGTCGCAGTAGACATTGTTGGTTTTTGAGAGGTTATTTCTTCTTAGAAAAGAGGCTGTTATGAAGGAAAAAGTGATTGGCAAGAGTGTGTTTCCAAAGAAGAAACCCTCCCAGAAAAGCATTGGAATTTGCAGCAGCAGAGACGCCAGGGGGCAGTTTTTTAAGATAAACATTATCTCCACCACCAAGGATCACTTTTTCTGGTTCTAGAGCTTGTTGGAGAAGTTCGATGATTTTAAAAACATGTTTGCGCCATTTCTTTTTCCCAAGTTTTTCTAAAGCATGACGTCCTGTATAATCTTCAATGGTTCCTTTTTTGTAAGGAAAATGGCCTAACTCCATCGGTATGATATTTCCATGGTCGATCATCGTGGTTCCCAATCCTGTTCCAAGACCAAGAAAAAGCACTCGTCCACCAGCGTAATCTCCCAGAGCCTGCATAGCTGCATCGTTGATCACTTTTATAGGACAACCAAAAGCAGCATTAAAGTTAAAGCCAACCCATCCTTTACCAAGATTAGCTGGCTCTTTAAGCAGTCTGCTATTCTTAGAGATAACCGCAGGAAACCCAATAGAGATGACATCATAATGCCAGTCTCTAGTCAGATCCTTGACTCCATCGACCATCATTTGAGGAGTCATGGTTGGGCCTGAAGGAAATTTTCGCTCTTCTTTGCGGCCTGTGATTTTTACTTTGACGTGAGTTCCACCGACATCAATGACCAAGATTGAAAAAAGGTTTTGTTTTTTTTTCATTTAATTTAAACCAAAGTGGAACTTTTCGAAGCAATCACTTGCATCAGATCTTTCCATGAGGTTACAAAAGCTTGAGCTCCTTCTTGTTGAAGTTGTTCTGCCAAGGCGGTAAGATCGATGCCTGCTTGAGCAATAGCAGCCAAAGTAGTGGCCACTTTGGGATCTTGAGCACTTATCATTTCCTTGAGAACTCCATGATCAGCGAAGGCAAGAAGAGTTGCTTCTGGCATTGTATTGATGGTATAGGGAGCAGCTAACCCGGAGATATAAAGCGTGTCGGAAGCTTGTGGATCTTTTGTTCCTGTGCTGGCTTGGAGCAAACGTTGTACTGAAGCTCCTTCATTGAGTATTTTTAAATAGCGTGGTGATTGAATAAGCTTGCAATAGGCTTGGTAGCTCTCTTGTCCAATGGCAAGTCCAAGCTGATTTTTCAATGTTGGAGGAAGCTTGGAAGCAGTTGCCACATCCCAGCGACTTATAAAGAGGGAAGCGACAGAATGAACATTAGGGTTCAAATTGGCTTCAATACGACGCTCAATAGCACGTAGGTAAGCTTCAGCGGCTGCCAAGTACTGCTCACAGGAAAAAAGCAAAGTGACGTTAATAGGAATGCCAGCAAAAATGGATTCTTCAATGGCAGGCAAGCCTTCTTTGGTTCCTGGGATTTTTATAAAAAGATTAGGGCGTCCTGCTCGGCGATGAAGTTCCTGGGCCACCTTGATGGTTGTTTGGGTGTCGTAAGCAAGGAGAGGGGAGACCTCGAGAGAGACCCAACCATCAACTCCATTGGTGCGATCATAAGTGGGGCGAAAAAGATCAGCAGCAGTAGTGATATCCTCTAATGCTAAATCAAAAAAGAGCTCTTCTCCTTGGCGCCCTTTTTGAAGACCAGCTTTTATGGCATTATCGTAGGAGAGACTATTTTTAATGGCATGATTAAAAATAGTTGGGTTAGAAGTGAGTCCTGTAACAGAAAGCTCGTCAATATATTTTTTTAACGTTCCATTATTGAGAAGGTCTCGAGTGATGTTATCAAGCCAAAGGCTTTGTCCTAAGTGATGGAGTTGTTGAGTTGCTTTCATAAATATGGGAATTGGTGTGGAAGGTTTTTGAAAAAGAGGGAGGCTTTCAATGCCTACGCCTTGGGCAGCCTTTTATCTACCTCTAAAATGGAAGTAGTGTCTATTCTTAATTGCGATTTTTTTATTTCATGTATTAAAAAAAAATTGATCTCTTCTCTCATCTCAGGCATAAGAGCGGCATGGATAAAAAATCAAATACAAAGCCAATTGCTCCATCACCTGAAAAGAATAACAAAGCTCCCAGCAAAACTACTAAAACAGTAGAACTTGCTTCCCCCCAAAACAAGCAAGCAATTTCTCTTTCAGAAATCTCTCACGATGAGATAGCCCTGAGGGCCTATTTTATTAGTGAACGTCGGCGAGAAAAAGGATTGGAGGGAAATCCTAAAAGCGATTGGGTGGAGGCAGAGAAGCAGTTGCGTGCAGAAAGTGTCCAATAGAAAACGAAAAGTTGAAGTTGAAGTTTTTTGTCTTTGCCTTCGGTGAAAATCTTAAAAGAGAAAAGCCTCGATGCTTCTTTGAACCTTAAAGCATTTTAAATAAAACTACAGCTATTTTAGAGCATCATTAAAAATTTTTGTAGTCGATGCAGTGCCAGGAGCTGAGGCGCACAGCGAGGGAGTGTATAGCCAATACTCGATGGAGCGAGCACCGAAGCGACGACGCAATGAGCGGCTACAGAATTTTTTAATATGCTCTAAAAGGTCGCACACTCTGCTTGCATTGTTGATTTACTTAATAATGCTCTTAAATAAGTTACCATATGGAAACAACCTTATTGCTCCCCTTTGTATTAATGCTGCTCTCGATTGTCCTCATGCCTTTTATTCATCGAGTTTGGTGGGAGGTTCATTTTCGTAAAGTTTCCCTCGTATTAGCCGGAATAACGCTGGGTTATTATTTATTTGCGCTGCGTGACCTTCCTCGAGTCTCCCTTTTTTTTAAGGAATATCTGAGTTTTATTATTCTGATTGGATCACTTTTTGTAGTAGCAGGAGGCATCCATCTTCGAGTGCAAGGGGAATCAACTCCCTTAAGCAATACTCTTTTTTTGTTCATAGGATCGCTTGTTGCTATTTTTATCGGGACAACAGGAGCCTCCATGCTTCTGATTCGTCCCTGGATCCATAGCAATCGCTATCGGGTGACAGCATTTCATCTTGTTTTTTTTATTTTTATTGTTAGCAATATCGGTGGCTGTTTAAGCCCCATTGGGGATCCTCCTCTATTTCTAGGATACTTGCGCGGTGTTCCCTTCTTCTGGTTGCTGCAGCACCTCTGGTCAGCATGGTTGTTAGCAATAGTGTTACTTCTTGGGATTTTTTATTTTTTGGATAGGAAGAACTTTCTTCAAGCCCCTAAGTGCATTAGAGAAATGGAAACGATGGATGAAGAATGGAGTCTTTCGGGTTTTTTTAATTTCTTCTTTCTTATGGTGATTATCTTGGCGGTTTTTGCACCAAGTCCCTGGAGAGAAGTTACCATGATCCTTACAGCGCTACTCTCTTATTTTTTAACACCTCAAAAAATCTTTGAGGCAAACAAATTCAGCTTTCATCCGATTGAAGAAGTGGCATGGCTCTTTTTTGGAATTTTTGCCACGATGATTCCGCTCTTGGAGCTTCTTGAAAAAAAGACAGCGCTTCTTGGAAGTTACGCCAGGCTTACTCCCTCTCAATTTTATTATTTGACAGGCAGCCTCTCTGCTTTTTTGGACAACGCCCCAACCTATCTTACTTTTATGCAACTTCACCTTGGAACACAGGGGCTTAGTATTGAATCAGTAACAGACGTTGCTTTTGCAGCCACCCATGAGCCACAATCGCTGATTGCCATTTCTCTGGGAGCTGTCTGTTTTGGAGGAATGACCTACATTGGCAATGGTCCCAATTTTATGGTCAAGAGCATTGCCGAGGAATCCAACATCCGCATGCCCAATTTTCTTAACTACATGCTTTATTACTCATTACCAATCCTTGCTCCCGTTCTTTTATTAGTAGGGTGGTTTTATTGTCGCTAAAGAAGAGGGCTCTCTTTTTGAAAAAAGAGAGCTAGGTTTCTGGACTCTTTTATAGTGTATTAAATTGAAAAGTGCACGCCATAAGCTGGCTCTTTTTCCTCAGGACTGCGTTCTCAGATCTCACATTATCTTAGGATAGCGCTCGTTCTTCGGCCTTATCCTAAGAAAAAATTTCTGCACTTCTACCATGCCCTTTTCAATTTAATACACTATAATTTCATGAATCGTCTCTATCTCCCTTGCTTGTTCTTTCTTTTAGTTGGAGAAATCTGTTTAAGCCCATCGCTTCTTGCCCAGCTGCCAGAAGGGTATCAAACCACTCTTAAGAGTACCCCTTCTTCTAGCATCCCAGAACTTTCTAACCATTTTTTTAAAAAATATGCTGAGGAGGTTGTTTACCTTGACTTGAGGTTAATTGGTTATGATGTTACCCAAAACCTCATTATTGGAACTCCTCCAGCAGAGGGTTCTGTCTTACAAAAAGAAGATGAGCTAGCCAGGGAGGCTATTTCAACACAAGCCACTTTAGATGAAAAGATAGCAGCTCTTAGTGCGATAGATAATGTTTTTGCTTTTTCTGTAATTCTTGGAAATCAATTCAATTATAAGCTCCTCAAAGATACAGAAGCTTTTTTTCAAGCAGTAGATAGCGAGGTTGGAGGGGCTGTTGCGGCTTCAAAAAAGACCTTCCGCCGCCCACGTCCTATGAAGAGCAATGGTTTTGCGTATCCTAGTGGTCACTCTACAAGAGCTTTTGTAAGAGAGGAGCTGCTTTCAGAAATTTTCCCACAGTGTCGAGAGGCCTTGTATAATCAAGCGCGACAATTTGCCCAAAATCGTGTCATTATAGGACGTCATTATCCAAGAGATATTGCCGCAGGAGAAATTTATGGAAAATACTTAGCAGATCAATTTCGTAAAAATCCTGACTTTAAAAAAAAATGGAATAAAGTTAAAAAAGAAATTGCAGTTCACTTTCAGGATCCTTGTGATCTTAACCCCATCCTCATTCCTATTGTAACTCCTGCCATTGTACCAGTAACACCACCGATTATCTCAGAGTAACTTTTTTACTTGAATATGAAGAGATTATTTTACTTTTTTCTACTTTTTTTGGGAATTTCCACCGCGAGCCCTTTTTTATCAAATTCTCTTTTTGCGGATCAGAAAGATTTATCTATGAAATATTTTGAAAAATATCAAGACGAGACCACTTACCTTGATCTCGTCAGTATAGGAAAGGATGTCATTTGCAATAACGTCATTGGAAGACCTCCTGTAAAAGGCTCTCCTGAGGCCATTGCTGATAAAAAATCTAGCAAACAGATTGCATATCATCTCTCAGATAAGGACAAAAGTAGCATCATTGAAGCCTCTAATAGTATCTTTTCTTTTGATGCTGTTCTTGGCTCTCGGTTCAATGCAGAAGCTCTTCCCAAGACGGCAGCTTTTTCGCAAAAAGTGGACGAAGATATTTCAGTAGCAGAGGAAGCAGCTAAGAAAACATTTCAGTATCCACGCCCATTGCACAATTTTGGTTATTCTTATCCGAGTGGCTATGCAACAAGAGCCCATCATTGGGCAGTATTATTGGGGGGAATTTTTCCCAATTGTAAAACTGCTTTAAAAAACCAAGCTCAAGAGCACAGCAAAATTCGTGTTATGCTTGGGAAGCAATATATTAGTGCTATTACTGCCGGAAAGCTTTATGGAAAATACCTGGCACAACAATTCTTAAAAAATCCTGATTTTGTTAACGAGTGGGACGAGGTTAAAAAGGAAATTCTCTCTGTGATCCCTGCGGAGACGAAACCTGTAGTTACACCAGTTGAGCCCTAATTCGCCCTCACAATGGGAGCAACTCCTTTCACATTATCTTCCAGTTGTTTCATGCTCCAGAGGATGAAGCCCCCGTGCTTGCGTGGCGGGGTTGTTTTTTCAACACGAAGCTGTAGGGCGATTTCTTGAACGGGCCAGTTTTTTTCTGTGAGACGTTCTAAGGCAATACCAGGGTAGATTGGGACTCCACGTGGATTGACGCTAGGAGAACGCCACCAACGCAGAAGGGAATGAAAGCTCTGTGGGCCTTTATTTTTCCAATAAAGCTGAGGAGCCAAGTAATCAACCCAACCTGCGCGAATCCAGAGAACTGGATCAGCGTAACGTTGATTGAGCTGATCCAAACCAGCTTTGATATCAGCAGGCTGACCTTTTGTGTAAATTCCAAAAGGACTAACTCCAAAAAGAATGCCTGGCTTTTGCTCATGAATTATTCTGCTTAGCCGCTTAATGAGAACATTGACAGAGGCACGCCTCCAATCACCAAGGGAGAGTTTTCCTCCATTGTAGCGATAAGCTCGATAGGTTGCATCGTCAGGAATTTTTTTCCCCTCGAGGAATTCTGGATCGGGATAAAAATAATCATCGAGATGCACTCCATCAATGTCGTAGCGTCGCATGACATCACTAATGACAGTAATGATGTAATCTTGTGCTTTGGGATTACCGGCATCAAGCCAGAGTAACTTTTTTCCAATACGGTGAACAAAGAATGGAAAACGATGACTAACATGAAGAGGAGCATTAGGGTTAGCAGCATTAATTGACACACGATAGGGATTAAACCAGGCATGAATGGCAATGCCACGACGATGTCCTTCTGTGATGAAAAATTGAAGGGGATCAAAGGCAGGGGCTTTCCCTTGAGTCCCTGTTAAATAGCGACTCCAGGGTTCGATGGAGGAATGATAAAAAGCATCACATTCGGGACGAACTTGAAAAAAAAGATTATTGAGACGGGCATAGTGAGCCGCTTCTAAGAGTCGAATGATTTCCGCTTTTTGTTGCTCTTCGCTAAGACCAATACGTGAGGGAAAGCAGAGATTAATAATGGTTGGAACCCATCCGCCTCTAAATTCAGTAGAAGAGATATAATGAAGGGGCGATAGGTGTTGAGAGTTTGGGTTATCAGCTTTTGCTATGGATGAGACCCCAAAAATAATGCTTACAAAAACGAGCAAGAGAGATGATTTCATGGATTAGTTCTAGCTTTTTTTCGATTTTAAATTAAACTTCCGAACTTTTTATTCCCCTAAATATGCAAATCAAACAAAAAATTCTATTATTGGCTGCTTTTCTTTTTTTAGTAAGAACTGTTACTGCAAGCGAGCTTATGCCAACCCCGGGAATCTCTATCGAAGAGACACATACACTCCTAGATTATGAAAAAGTATACAAGATCAATATTACTAATCATCCTCGTGCGATATGGAGTTCTTATGGGTATATTTATGGGGATTTGATTGCTCCAGAAATCGTTTTAGTACGTGGTCAAAAAAGACATTTGAGGGTTCATACCAACTATCTTTCTAAAGATCTTGTTTTTTCTGTAAAAAAAAACAATTTTTCCTCAATACCCTCAATATTATCACTCACTGAAATTGCAGATACAATGCTTGAACGGGTAGAAAAAGAAAAAAATGGAGACGAACCAATCATTGACTGGGGAGAATTGAGTGATGGTTCGGCAAGGCATTACTGTAGAAAATGGGAGGCGATATCGCCAGGAGAGGTTGTTCTTAATTTTTCTTTGATGATAGAAGGTGAAAAGTTCAGTCTTCTTTGGCCAACAACGCTAAAAATTCCTATTAAAGTAATAGAAAAAGAAGGTAAAAATCATGCCTATTCCCGTGCTCCATCAGTTTAATACACTATACTCTAATTTTTCCCTCCCAAATAGCCTTCACGCACCTTTTCATTAACAAGAAGTTCTTCACCTGTTCCTGAGAGGGTTATTTTTCCTAGCTCGATTAAATGAGCCTGATTAGCGATGCGGAGTGCCATAGTGGCATTTTGTTCGATCAAAAAAATGGTCACTCCTGCTTTGTTAATGTTCCCAATGATTGAAAAAATTTCTCGAACCAAAATGGGAGCAAGCCCCATCGAGGGTTCATCGAGTAACAGCAAGCGTGCTCGAGTCATTAAGGCTCTACCCATGGTGAGCATCTGCTGCTCTCCGCCTGAGAGAGTTCCTGCCATTTGTTGCTCCCGTTCTTGAAGTCGAGGAAAAAATTGATAAACCCGTTGGAGATCCTCTTGATAGGTTTCAGGATGATTCCAGCTGCCAAGCTTGAGATTTTCTAAGACGGTAAGATTATTAAAAATAGAACGACCTTCAGGGACAAGAGAGATGCCGCAAGTAGCTATTTTTTGTGGTTCAGCATGAGGCATTATTTTTCCATCATAAATAATTTTTCCTTCATAAGAAACAGCTCCAGCAATTGCTTTGAGCAAAGAGGATTTACCAGCTCCATTAGCACCAATCAGGGCGACAATACTTCCTGAAGGAATTTCTAATGAGACATCGCGAAGGGCATGGATTTCACCATAAGCTACAGAAAGATGATCAAGTGTTAATAGAGAATTCATGAGTGCCATTTATTAGCGACTCGAAATTATTGAGATGATGCTAAACTGAGTAAAGAGCTGCTAAGAAAGCAGGGGCCATAAGTGAAGTCAAGAGATAGGAGTGTAGCAACCTCATGTTTAAGCAAAAAAGATGTACGGGTAGCAATAAAGTGAATTAAACTTAATCAATTTTATTCATTTTCAAGACACCCTCTAAACTCTAAATACCTTTTTAAAAATCATTCACGTAGGAACACTTTAATATCAATCACCATGAACGATCTTACTAACTCTTCTTATTTTAAGCTCCTTACAGACCTTCTTAAAACAATTAACCAGGAGGAAGTCATCGAGGTGATTAACAAAGAAGAAGGATTAGTTGAATGGAAGGTTAATGAGCTGATGTTACGCCTCTTTCCTCATCAGCTAAGTGAGGAAGAAATCCCAGAACCCGATGCTCTTATTGTTGAGGCAGATCTCCTGTTGCTGGATTTAGAAAATCGGGAGCTCAATCACGATCGCTTTCTCATCCTCCATCAGCTCAACGCCGTAAGCCGCGTGCGCACAGGGATTGTCGCTTCTATTACCCAAGAGGGAATGATTTCGATCAACAAAATCATACCGTTGGCAAACTTAACTCAAGAAGAGCTGCTCAAGCAATTGGGAAGAGTGATTCAAGCAGCTCAAGATCTCTATCAAGGTTGGAATGAATTGGCTCTTCAACGCCGAGAGAAAAAAGAGACGCTTTCCGTAGCGGGAGGAACACTTGATCAAATAGCATAAAAAATGTTTTCCAAAATTTATTCTCAAATCAAAGCGCCTTCGCTAGTAATACAGGGCGAGAAGCCAACGGATAAAAAGACAGTAGGTGCAGGTTACCGTTATACGGAGACTGATCAAGAAGAAGCTAATAAGGAATTAAGCAGAATCCTTGGCCTTGTTGGCTCCGATACAAAAGCCATTGAATCAGGAGCCTTGAGGCTTGTTCAAAATTGGGATGGGAGTTTTGAGCTCAAAAAACGAACTCTTACCCCTTACCACTTGTTTAGCTTTTTAGGGTGGGGACGCGATATTGAGGCGGCAGATAACTATGTTCGGGGAGTGATGAAGGCGGCTTTGGGATGTGATAGCAACGCTACTAATCATCCTTTAAGTAGCTACCTAACCAATAAGGGAAAGATGACTACGGAAGAAGTGGTCGGTTGTCTTTCTACTATTGTTGCTCGTGATATTGAGCTTGAGGAAAAAAGGCCAATAGGGAAAAAGAGCCTTTTAGCATCAACAGGTGGAACGTTGTCCATGGCTAAGACCGGAAATAAAGTGCTCGCAATGGAAACCGAAAGTCAGTTGCCCCTTCTTGGTATTAAGTTGGGCAACAAGATAGGCAGCGGAGGCTTTGGTACTGTTTACCATGCTGCTCTCAAAGGTCAACAAGAGCAGAGGCACGTTGTTAAAATAGAACAGATAGATGACTCCAGTTTTAAAAATATAAAAGAAGACGGCGATAAACTACCTTTTGATCAAAGGGGAGAGTTAACTGCTTGGACTGCAAAAAACATCCCTTGCGCTCAGGTGATGAGACCAGTTTTTGTTATTGTAGCTATTAAAAAAACTTCACTCGCTGATATTGAGTATCACTATCTTTCTCCATCGGAGGCTAAGGCCTTTACTAAAAAAATAGGTGACCAATATCCAAAAGCAAAAGCTGCCATTGCTGCTGAGCTGATGGAATATATTCCAGGAGAAAGTCTGGAAGAGATTGTACGGAGGAATAAAACTTTTTTTGATCCCTCTTCGTGGGGCTTTAAAAATACACTCAACGGACTCTTTAAGGAGTTCAAGGCGGCCTATGAAAATCACATAATCCATCGCGACAGGAAACCTGCCAATATCATTGTTACTGGAAAACTCGATGAGAAAGATGACAATTGTATAAAGAGTATTGATTATGGTCTAGCAGCGAGGGTGCCAGTTTCTGGTGTTTTTTCTCGAATTGTTGGTACATGGTCTTACATGGCTCCACATATACGCTTAGATAAGAATTACGGCCCACAAGTTGATGCTTACAGCATAGCAATGACTCTTCTTCAGCTTATTGATCCAAGTAGTTTTAATACTTTCTCTTACTTTCTGCAGATCGATAAAAATAATGGTCAGTATGGTAGCGGTGATTCTAAATTTAATGACTTCGTAACTCAAATGAAGGAAATTGATGGCACTCCAGAAAGTTATCTCAATGCTTATTTTAAACAGGTTCATTCCGTATTTGCTTTTATAGGCCCTCCTCCAGCAGCTCAAAAAATACTAAACAAATCCAAAAATGCCCGTATTAAAGACCTCATTGGTCGTTGCTTTCAGGTGGCAGCAGGAGGAACAAATGTGGAGAGCAATTTTAAAGATCTCTACCAGAAGTTTGCAGAGTTTCAAAAAGAGAATGGTTACCAATTATGAATCGCTAACGACTTTTAATTCCTGTTCCCGTTTCTAGTGAAAAACTACTTTTAGCTTTTTCTATATTTTTTAGCATCTGCTGAAATTCTTGCGTTCTGCTAATCTGCTGTAGAACCGGATCACGCAAGATTTGTTGAAGAGCGTTATTCCCACCGAGGGCAATGGTTTGTTGCAAGCTTGCCAAGGCGTTTGCATTGTCTCCTAAAATAAGTTGATACTTTGCTATTGTAAAAGGCACATCCCACTGGTTGGGTTGGAGCTTGGCCAGCTGTTCTGTGTAGGCAAGTGCTTGCGTGATGTTGTTTTGAGCAGCATAGAAGTTAATAATTTCACGCAAAAAAGAAATATCGGCAGGAGTTGTTGCAATCGCATTGCTAATCAAACGATTCACTGTCACTTGATCTCCCATGACTTGATAATCTCGGAGCAATTTAGAAAAAAGAGGACGGTTAGTCGGAGCGGCCATGAGCTCTTGTTGAAGTTGAGGGATTTCTTTGGAAGCTTTCCAACGAAGAGTTACTAGCATCTTCATTCTTTGAAGAGCTTTGCTATTGGGATCAATAAGCAGTGACTCTGCAACAAGCTTCTCAGCCTCTTGATAACGACTTTGAGAAAGAAGAAGGTTGAGCATGTTTTCTACCGTTTCGCTATTACCAGGCCAAAGATCGAGGGCTTGTCTATAAGCAAATTCAGCTTCTGGCTTCATGCTGCGATAATTGTAAAGGTTGCCAGTCGTGTTGCGGAGTTTTGCAAAACAATGTTGTGCTAGTGAGTCATTTTCAAAGCCAGGCACAGAGCGGAGTTTCTTAATATAGTTGATCCAAAATTCCTGATCATGGGCTACGATTTCTGGTGATAAGGTAGGAACAGGGTCGTGATTAATTTCGTAACAAAGGCCATGAGGGATGGCATAGGGATAAGACCAAGGCATTGGAAAACTCTCTTCAACAAAGAAACGATGCTGATCTCGGTTTCTTAAAAAAATCCACTCGGCAACATCAGAATTTAAAACAGCAGGATTGGTTTGAGGATTAGGAAGCCCTGGATTTCTTTGAAATTGCAACATTTCATTTTGATACAAATTGACGATCTCTTCACGATGGGGAAGTGTCAAAGTTGATTGAGGATAGACGTGGTCACGTCCTAGCCAGCGTTCAAGCCAATTAAAAAGAACAGGGCGTTCATTGCTATATTGGGAACGGATGTATTGATTGTAAAAGTTATCAGCCAGTGCATTTTGGGTTACAACGTAAAGGTCACGGCGATCAAAATTGGGATCACGTTTGCTTTTGGGAGCTTCAAAACTTTCTCCAAAAATCATAAAGGTTGGTACAAAGCGTCCTGGATCAGTTCCCCCAAAGAAAAAGCTATTGGGCGGAAGATCTGCCAACATGTCGTGACCATACATCCATCCAAACCAATGGCCACGCTGAGAACTGCGTGGCAAGCCGATAACAAAGGTATAGATGGCTACTGCCCCAAAAAGATACAAGACGACCTCTTTGCTTCGGGGTAGTTTTTTTTCAAAAGCCTTGATCGTGAGGGCCGCTCCGTAGGCTGCTAGGAGTAAGAGAAAACCGTAGCAGAGGCCTTGCCATGGTTTTTGCATATCCCAAGCATTGTTGTCATAGCCATTAGGAGCCATGATCGGTTCAAAAAAAGCAGCCAGTAAAAACCCAACACTGAGCAAGTAAGCCCAGATCCGTTCTTCTCGAGAATGATTTTTTAAAAAAAGAAAAAGGCAGATCACTCCCAGCAGAGGCAATGGTGAAATGTTTTTGAGAAGCACCTTGCAAAAAAAACGAAAGAATCCCCAGAACATTTGGAGTGGCGATTCTGCGTTGGGATCACGTGCTGCAGTTGCTTTGGCAGCAGGAGGAACGCCCATTAGTTTGCCAATAGTTCCTTGCAGTTGGTCAGAAAGCGTACCCCAATATTGAGAACGATTGATGGCATAAAAAAAACCTTCCCGGGTGCTTGTGTAGCTCCAGTTCATCGGAGGATTAGTACTAGAGGCTAGTGGCATGTAGAGATAGGGAAGGAGTCCCACTGTCACTACAACAACGAGCAAAAGACCGCGTTTCCACTCGGTAAGCTTTTTTTTCAAAAGCAAGAAAACAAAAAAAGCAGCCAGCATCGTGTAGCAAAAACGAAGAGCTATTTTCATGACATCAGGATTGGAAGAAAGATATCCAAAGCCAACGTAAAGACCGCTTCCAATCAAGAGGCTGTAAAGTGTGTATTCCCAAAAAAGATCTTTATGCAGCAAAAGGATCACCAAAAGTGGCAACATGGCCATAGCGAGAGTCATATGGTGGTTGCTCATGCCAAGAGCAAAGCTAAAGACAACCCAGACAAAGGCATTTTTCCAAGAAGGAGTGCGAATCCAGAGATAACAAAATCCTGCCAGCACCAGCATGAGGAGCACGTGGAGCGAATAGGTTCCTTTTCCTATAGTGGCCTGCGACCAGACAGGTACAGACCAAGCAAAGGTGAGTGAGGCCGCCACTGCTAACAGAGTTGCCGGGCGACCTTCTAGGCCAACCCAGCGAGCGGTGCTTCTCGATAAAAGCGAAAAAATGCCGACAGCAGCAGCAGCGCAGAGTCCGGAAAAAAGATTGAGCTTCCAAGCCCCATTCCCAAAGGGGATCAGCTTTGCAAAAAGACCAGCAGAGATCGTCCAGAGCGGGTACCCAGAAGGATGGGGGACTCCTAAATGCAGGGCAGCAGTGGCCATTTCTCCGTCGTCGCCCAATCCAATGTTAGGCATGGCGGTGTACCAAAAAGTAATAAGAGCTATTAAAAAACAGAGCAGCGCTGTTTGACGATCCCCTTTGGAAAAAGCTTGGAAGGGGTGTGCGAGTGGAGAGGGAGATTCCATTTTTAAAAATGAGAAAAAGTGTAACAGAAAAAAATGATTTAGCTAGAACCTGTCCTGGATACGCCTTTTATACCTTTGAAAGTGACTCTCATTTTGGGCAAGAGTGAACATCCAACGGAATAGAATGCCACAACGATCCTCTTTACAGAATAACTGTTTTTCTGTAATTCTGATCTCATGCAAATGATTCTTACAATGACAAAACGCGGAGTGATTTCTATTCCAAAAAAAATGAGAACTCTCCTGGGGTTATGTGGAGATGATCAGCTTATTGCTGAAGTAACACCTCAAGGTCTACTGCTTAAGCAAGCAGTTACGCTTCCTGTTGAAATGTACAGTAATGCCCGTATTCAAGAATTCGATGAAGGGGAGGAGGAACTTGCAAGCGTGCTTAAAGCAAAAAAAAGAAAAATGCATCAACGTTAATTTTCAGCATTCTTATGAAAATTTTTCTTGATGCTAATATTTTATTTTCGGCGGCAAAGTCAGATGGAGCTATTCGTTTTTTGGTGACGAGTCTTTTGAAAAAAAAACATGAACTCAGTGCTAATCTTTTTGTTCAAGAAGAGGCTGAACGCAATCTGCGAGCAAAGAACCCAATGGCATTGCATTATTTCAAAGAGTTAATCTTGCAGCTTACGATCTCTTCTTTGGTTGATTTTAAACCGCTACCCAAAGTTGCTTCTTATTTGCCAGAAAAAGATCAGCCGGTTCTCCAAGCTGCACTGCATGATCATTGTGATATTTTACTGACGGGAGATCGTACTCATTTTGGAAAACTATATGGACAAAAACCAGGCAGTCTTGTCATTCATTCGCCGAGCTCTTTGGCAAATTTGATTTTATAATCCTTAAAAACAAGAAAGTGGTCCTATTTTTTTGCTAAAGTGATAAACCGATCCAACGAAAGGTTCGAACCCTCACTCCCTGGAAGTTCAACCGCTTTTCCATTCATCATAACTTGGACATACTTCTCGCCATTAGAGCGAACAAAGAGAGCAATGTTCACATCGGAAGCATAGCCGGGAGTTTTATTAAGTGGGGTTCCTAGCGCGCTCATAAGGGCTAAGAGGGTGACGTCATGCCCGAAATAGAGGACATATTTCAGCTTTGTTTTTTCTTGAGCAGCTTGTTTCAAATAATGAGCAATATCTCGAAGAAGCGCTCCCCCAGTTGCTTTCCCTATTTTAGGATTTTGAAACATGGCAGTAAATCTCCAGTCGCCAGTGGCGATGATGGTGGCAACATCTTCTTTGTTTAACCCTTTTGGAAAAGAGACATGTTTGAGTTGATCAATCAATAAAGTGTCACCTAATAATCCTAACTGAGCATCGGCATCTATATCATTAACGGAGGTCAGTGGCAGTCCTGTAACCTTGCTCCAAGCAACCAGGTGAGGTTTGACTTCAGCTGTTTTCTTTTGCCAGAGAGATGTGGAGCAAACATTTTTTTGCACCAGTTCTTTGAAATTGTTGGGAAGCCCCATAAGGTCTTCCTTTTCAGCAACCGTATGAATCGAGATAGGTTGAAAACGATGTGGCAAGGCTGGTTGAAAAGGAAAGGCAATGAGGGGGCCCGTGCCAGGTGGATAAAGGCCCATTAAAAAGCATTGGGCGCTCATCAAAGTTCTATCTACATCGGTGGAGCGTACATAAATTGTCTCGGGCTGATAGGAACGGGGAAGCAGTTTTTCCTGAAAGACGTAGCGTTGACGATGTTTTTTTCCCAACTCATATTCTTGATGCATTCCCAAGGGAGTCAACTGTTGCAAGCCTTCGGGCCAGAGATGGGGGGCTTTAGGAATGTCACGAATCGGATTGCGATCGCCATGGCGAATGACATCGACCGCAAAAATTAATTGGTCGGTTGTTTTGGGAGCGGCTGCTGAGGCCGAAACGCAAAACAGGCTCAGTCCAATAATGGAAAGAAAACAAAGTTTAAAAAATTTCATGAGTTTATTTGGGGGGTAACGGTTTTAAAACTTCTCCGAAACCCTGATTTAATCAAGAGGCGCCAGACCATAAAAAAAGCTTCGAAAACAATACTCCATGACATTTTGGAAGTCCCTTGGAATCGATCTGTAAAAATAATAGGGACTTCGACAATAGAAAATCCTTTGCGCCAGGCTCTGTAGCTCATTTCGATCTGAAATCCATAACCGTTCGATTTTACTTTTTCAATATTGATGGCCTCGAGAGTCCGACGGCGCCAGCATTTGAAGCCACCCGTAGGATCGTGAATAGGAAGTCCTGTTATAAAATGGACATAATAAGAAGCACCTACGCTCAAGATCAGTCGTCGCAATGGCCAATTAATAACTCGCACTCCGTTAACATAGCGTGATCCAATCGCAAGGTCTGCTTGTTGCTCTTGGATCGCTGAAAGGAGTTTAGGAACATCATCTGGATTGTGAGAAAAATCAGCATCCATTTGGATGATGTACTCATAACCTTGTTCCAGAGCCCATTGGAAGCCTGCGAGATAAGCGCGACCAAGACCGTTTTTCTCTTGGCGACTAAGAAGATGGAGGCGTGCCGTTTTTTTTGCTTCTTCTAAAACCCAACGGCCAGTCCCATCAGGGGAATTATCATCAACAACAAGAATGTCAATTTCTGGAAGGGCTAAGAGGCGCTCTACAAGGTGAGGGAGGTTGGTTAGCTCGTTGTAAGTGGGAATGACGACTAATGTAGGCCGAGTCTGCAGGCAAGTGAACGATGTTTTAAAATCCATATTTATTCTGATCGAAGTCAAGAAAGGCTAGAGACAGGAGGTTGGAGGCTAGAGGGTTCTGATCGAAAATCAATTTTAATTTCACAACCAATTTTTGTGCACACAGAAAAAGATAAAAAAGAATTACAATAATTATTTCTTTAAAAAATTATTGGTGATAAAGAGTTTTTTCTTTTAACTGATCTGTCTTTTTTTCACTAATTTTTAGAAAAAATTTATTGAATCGCTAAGTTGAATTGATTTAGAGAACTGGTTTCAGCTTTTTACCAATCCTCAATCCTTTCTAAAAAACCAATTATGCCAAAACTTCTCTTTTTTTTGCTCTTGAGTGCGCTTTTAGTTGCTCCCATGCGCGTGAGCGCGATGATGGAAGCGGACAAAAAAAAGGAGCGTAAAGAGTCGGGTGGTTCTAAAGAAACTCTCAAAAAGAACACCGACGAAAAGTGGTCTGAGGCCCATGAAAAAACAGCTGAAAGAGTTAACAATCCTGCGGCTAATAACAACACAGAGACTGAGGGTGAGATGTTTATTGAGAAGAAAGAGATCATCGAGGGTGAGGCTCTGCAATCGTTTCCCAATGCTGATGCTAGGCTGAACTTGTCAGAATCTCACGCTGATGAAGAAAGCGACGATAACTCTCTTTTAAATATAGCGACCTTGGAACAAAGAATCCAAGAGGCTCGGGAGATCATTGCTGATTTGGGTGGAAAAGGAACAGCGATTTCAGAAGAAGAACTCTGCGATCTTTTTAAAAAATGGTCAGAGCGAAACGAGCGTTACCAAAGAGAATTGCAGTCAAGTGATCTTGAGCATAGAAACGATATTGGACTAATTGCAAAACAGCAAATCGAAGATCGGCTAACAGAGCTTGTACAGGCTTCCGGCAAGGCTGTGGAGGCGCTTCAACAAAGCTTAGAGAACTTTACTCGAAATAACGCAACGCGTGCTGGTAATCCCAGCTGTTTGAAAGATTCACAGCGCTGGTTTATCGAAAAGAAAACAGCTCCAGTAGCAGAGGCTGTGTTAGACGAACAACAACAACCATATTTTCTAGAATGTCTTGCACGCGTAGTCACAAGGGCCTCACTCAAAGAAGATCCTCACTATGCTCTCGCAGAGGTCCTCTGGGACGAACGAGAACAAGCATGGGAAAAACATCATGAATACTACAAACTCAAGCAACAAAAAAAGAACGCCTTAATTATCGCCCAAGAAAAAGCCAAACAAGCCCTTGAAGTAGATGAAAAGAGAGATGAGACACAGCTTGGTCAATTTAAACAGAAACTAGAACAAGTGGCCCAAGCACTCCACTACGTTCCCGAACCACATACCCAGCTCCTTGCGACAGGAATGGACACAGCAGCTTCTGCGGTTGATTGGATCAACTTCATCTGGACAAAGCACAGACTCCACCAAGTAAGAGCAGACGAAAATGAGGCAATTAAAGCTCACCAAAAAGCAAAAGAGGCGGCTAAAGGTGCCACCATCAATATCACTGGGAATCAGCCTGAAGAGACTGAGAAGAGACTGCTTGAGCAAGAAAAAGAAACCACAAAACAACTAGCCAATGGGCTAAGACCTCAAGCAGGTTGGGGAGAACATGCATGGGAAAGCTGGAGCAATCGACTGCTAGGAGATCTTTCCTATGATGAGAAAAGAGACTTTATTCGACAGGGCCAAGAGAGCCAAAAAAGCCGAGGCTGGATCGTAGAGCAAAGTGCCACGGCTTGGAAAGACCGACAGAACGAATCCAAAAAACAACTAGAACTCCTTACTCGCGAAAACAAAAAAGTGATTGCCTCACTTGAGACGGCTCATCATCGCTTAGAAAAAAACCTCCAAGAAAAAGTTAAAAAAAGCGAAAATCAACGGGATCTTTTTCAAGAAGCACATGCTAAAGCAATAAAATATAAAAAACGCATCGAAACCTTCTTGGAAGAATATTCTCAAGAGCAAAGCAAAGAATGGAACCAGCGAAAAATTGATCAAGCCCAAGAAACTTTTCGAAGTGATTTTAACAACCTCATTGACAACTACAGGTGGATAGGAAAACACGAAGCAAGTTGGAACGAGTCTCTAGAGCTTCAAGGGCAGGCAATACTCGAGGCTAAGAAAACCTCCCAAAAACACGAATCAACGTTTAAAAAATACCAACGTCTTCTCCATCGCGCAGAGAGGCAGTTAGAAAACGACCAAGAACAACTTCGACAAGTCTGGCCCGAGTACGATACCACCTTTCGTCCCTACTTGGCATGGGAACTCCCTTTTCATGAAGAAACCATCTCCGCCTCCATACCAGTAAAAACTACTTTCAAAAAAAGTGGCATCATCGAACCTCCCGTTATTCCTAAAGAAGAACGGGAAGTAAAAGGACGCCATTTGCTCTATCAGTTTCAACGAGCTATAGAAAAAGAACTCAATTTTTCTTTAATTGCTCCTTTAGGGCTTCAAGAAGAGGGCGAACAAATTTCTCCTTCCAAAACAGAAACCATCTCCTCTTCCAAGAGCGATATAAAAAGCGAAACAAGCGAAGAGAGAACACTCTCCCCTTATGAAGCGCTTCTAGTCTGGAGCAGAGAGCAAGTGAATAAACCCTCTATTGCTGATAGACAACGTTGGAAAGCACGCAAGCAATTTGAAGAAGCGCATCAAGAAACGAGAAAACTTTTTCGACTTTTAGAAGAGCGTAAAAACTATCTAGTAGAAGAACAAGGAGCATCAAGAACTCTTAAAGGAGAGTTCAACAAATCAGATAAAGGAAACGCTTCAGCTGAAAATTTGAAACTTACCCCAGAAGCATTGGCCTCCCATGCCAAGCAATACCGTCTTGTAACGCAAAAAGAAGATAAACCTTTAGCAGAAGTAGCAACCAATGCTTCCTGGAGAACAAAGTTCACAGAAAAAACGCGCTCCTTTTTTAGTCGCTTTACAACAAGCACTGGAACCGTTTTTGAAAACCGCTCCTTAACAGTGGCCTCCATTGAACTACAAATCCAACAAGCACTCCCTATTGAAAAAAAAGCTGAAGAGCGATGGTTAACCTTGATGAACCATGCAGAAGTAGCTCGCTCTGCTCGAGAGAAAAACTCACTGGGCACTCCAAAACAGATAGAAAAAATCTGGGCAGAAGCAGATCATGCGGCTCTTAAAAAACAGCAAGAAGCAGAAGGTCTTCTTCAAGAAAAAAGAGAGGCCGATGCAATGCAAACGCATTGGGACGAAAGCAACCTGCGCTGGAGAGCTCTTGCTGAAGAAATCCAAGCAGGCAAAGAAGGAAGAGCACCAGCACTATTGTGGGACCACTACGCACAACAACAGGCAAGTATCCTCACGGCTCAAAAAAAAGGAGGAACAGCCCTCACTGGCGCTCTAGAAAAACTAAAAGCCTTTGATGAAGCTGTCCTAACACGCTGGCATCAACTTCAAAGCCCCAAAGCAATTGATACTCCAGAAGAAGACTACCTCAATCAACTCAGCCTCACTCTTAATAAAAAAGGAGAAGAGATTTTTAAAACAGCCGTGACGTGTGAACTAGGAATTAAAAAATATAAACAACTTACCAAACAAGAAGCACTCCGAGCCGCAAGAGAAAACACTCCAAAAGCAGCCGAGGCTTGGAAAGAACGCATTCGAGACAACCAAGAAAAAATAGAGACATGGGAAAAGAAATGTGCTGATGACATAACTTCCAAACAAGAAACCTCAGAAACAAGAAACATTCGAGACCTTCTCCCACAACTACGAGGAATCCTGGAAGCCGATCAAAAAGCTCAATCACTTTTTGAAGAAGAAGAAAGACGCCTCAGCCGCATTGAGAAAATTTGGAAAAGCATCCAAGAGGCAAAAGAAAAAGCAACCTTCCAAAAAGCCCAAGAGGCCGCTCTACGCTACCATCAAGGAGATCGAAGGTCCTGGGAAGAAGAACTGACCGAAGAAGAACGCCAGGCTTACAACAACCACCTCGATAAAAAAAATCAATCGTATGACCAAAAACTAGCTAATGAAGAGAGAGAGCTAGAACAAACCCGTCAAATCCTCGAAGAGAAACAGCAAAAAACAGAACGATTTCTTTCTCGTCTTGTAGGAGGAATTACAGGGCAACAGCAGGCAACACTAGATGCCATCAGGGAGGCACAAGAACATTATGATAGAGGCTATCAACAATGGGCTGAACAAAAAGAAGAACTCCAATGGGGAAGTTTTGAAACAGCGGAAGAATATCAAAAAGCAATAGCTCAAAAACGTCAGGAAATTACTACACGAGAGAAAAGAAAAAACGAAAAAATATTTTTAAACGTTGTTAGCTCTGTGTTAGCAGAAGGTGCTCCACTGTTTGCAGAAGAAGGGACATTTGTTCGAGCTGCATATGATAATGCGGTCAAGTATTGGAACAATTCTGCTCAAAGGAGGTTGTCTGGAAAAACGGGGAGCTGGTTTTGGACAGTAGCAGCCTTTAACAATCTTAATAATAGACTCAAGGGAAAAGAGGGAGTCTCTGCAGCGTATCAACAAAATCTTGTTAAGTACATTTTGGACCTGGTCATTGCTTATGAAAAAGCTGCCAAGCAAGAGAAAGCTGCTCAATTCCAGATAGCAGATTCTTATCACAAAGCAATTTTTTCGTACTATGGAGCAATCGAAAACGAAAGAGAGGCCTTTGTCTCATCAGAAGAGGGAGAGAACGAGTTAGCACAGTATGAAAGACAGCTTTCCTCTTATCAAAATAGTCTGGGAGATGTCTATTTCCAAATGGCCAGACAAGCAGCGAAAAATCCGCAACACGTTGAAAACTACCGTCAAGCCATCCCTTTTTATAAGCAAGCAATAGAGAATGAAGAGGCTGCGATAACTTCATTTCAAGCAGGAGAGAAGAAGCTAGCAGAGCATCAAGAAGCTCTTTCTGTGTTACAACAGGCTCTTGGAGAGACTTATTGGCTTGCAGCACGTGAAGAAGCAACAGGAAATCTGTATCACGCAGAAAATTATCGCCCAGCCATTTTTTTATATGAGCAAGCAATAGAGAGTTACAAAGCTGCGATAGTCTTCTTTCATGCGGGGGAGAAAGAACTAGCAAAGTATCAAAAAGATCTTTCTGATTCTCAACGTAAGGTGGGATCTGAATATTTCACTGCAGCATTTCTAGGAGCAGGAGATAATATGCAGAATGCAAAAAACACTCTTAAAGAGATCCCTCGTCTTGAACAGTTGGTGGAAAATCGAAAGCAACTTGTCAATTATCAACATAATCTAAGAAATGCCAATTGCTCTGCAATCGAGCAAGAAGCAGCAGGGAAGCCTCAGTTTGCAGTTGGTTATCGCCAAGCGGTTCCTTTTTTTACACAAGCAATAGAGAGCACAAAAGCTGCCATAGACTCATCCTACGGGAATGAAAGCAAAAGAGAACTAGCAGAGTATCAAGGATTGCTTTCTACTTGTTATAACTATGAGGGATGTAGCCATCATTGGAATGTTTATTATCAAGTTAAAGAAAAACCTCCACTAGCTTCTTTAGCCTTAGAGATAGGTTCTTTTTCTAAGAATGCTGTCACCAATCAAGAGGCTGTTTTAGCTTTTTGGAGTCAGGCTGAATTAGCTGCTCCTTGGGATCGAGGAAAGCTGCGAGCATTGGCATCTATACAACAAGAGAAGACACTCTTTATTTTACTCAAGGTAAATACATGGCGCTGGGAAATAGTTCGCCAAGATCAGAGTGAGACAAAAGTTCCTGATTCTAGAAAAGAAGAAGAGGCAAGATTAAGTGAAGTTGTCGCTCTTTATGATCAGCTTTTTTCTGCTTACCAAAAAGCACCTTGGGAGCTTTCTACCAAAGAGAGGGAACGAACCACATTATTGAGTAAAGCCTGGAAAACTTATAATGAGGCCATAGAGCGTCTTGGTGAAAACAGAACAGAGGAAGCTCTGCAATTAAAGCGCGAGGTTGAAGAATACCTCCGAGCTGTTCTACTGAATTATCCTTAAAACGTGAATGGGCGTGAATGAGATTTTGTAAGGACTTGGTTTTAAAATTCAAATCCTATAGAAAACCCTCTAGCCTCCCAGCCTCTAGCCTATCTATGCGGATGCTTCTGATGCCACTGCGTCGATTGCTCATAAGCATGGGCAACCCGAAAGAGCGTTTTTTCTGCAAAGGAAGGACCTAAGAGCTGTAGTCCAATGGGCAGAGATGTCCCATGCTTTTCTGAAAAACCACAGGGAAGGCTCAAGCCACAGATACCAGCTAGATTGGCGGCGATGGTAAAAATATCAGCAAGGTACATTTTGAGTGGATCTGCTGTTTTGGAGCCACAGGAAAAGGCAACTTCAGGAGAAGTTGGAGAAACAATGACATCTACTTTTTTAAAAGCTTCGTCAAAGTCCCGGCGAATCAGGGTGCGTACTTTTTGGGCGCGCAGATAATAGGCATCATAATAACCGCTGGTAAGAACATAAGTCCCAAGAATGATGCGCCGTTTGACCTCAGCACCAAAACCTTCAGCGCGTGTTTTTTCGTAGAGAGAAAGCAGGTCGCCTTCGGTTTTAGTACGATGAGCATAACGGATGCCATCGAAGCGAGCTAGATTGGAAGAGGCTTCTGCAGTCACAATGATGTAATAAACAGAGACAGCATATTTTGTATGAGGCAATGAAATATCAATGAGCTCTGCGCCAAGTGAAGAGAGTTGCTTCATGGCGGCTTCTACAGAAGTGCGTACTTCTGGTTCGATACCATCAACAAAATATTCTTTAGGGACGCCAACGCGAAGGCCTTTTAAATCACGACCAATCTCCGCCGTGAAATCTTCGGAAGGTAACTTTAGAGAAGTGGAATCATGAGGATCAAAACCGGCAATGGCGTTGAGAATGAGAGCGCTATCTTCGACTGTGTGGGTCAGTGGTCCAATTTGATCTAGAGAAGAGGCAAAGGCAATAAGACCATAGCGTGAAACTCGACCGTAAGTTGGCTTCATGCCGACACAACCACAAAGAGCAGCAGGTTGACGAATAGAGCCTCCCGTATCAGACCCAAGTGTTGCCATAGCCATGCCAGCAGCGACCGCAGCAGCAGAACCGCCGCTAGAACCACCTGGAATACGGCTGAGATCCCAAGGATTGTAAGTAGGGTGAAAAGCAGAGGATTCGGTGGATGATCCCATCGCAAACTCATCCATGTTAAGTCGGCCAAGGGGGTAAGCTCCTGCATTTCTCAGGGCACTGACAACAGTGGCATCGTAGGGAGAAAGGTATCCTTCCAAAATACGAGAAGAAGAGTGAGCGGGAGCATCTTTAACCACAATGGCATCTTTGATGCCAATGGGAATACCGCCCAGGGGCTTGCTTAAATCAGCGCTAGCAGCTTCTTGGGAGGCCTTTTCACTATCCCAAGAGAGGTAGGCTTTCACCTGGGGATTGACTTGCGTGATGCGTTGCTCCAGTTCTTGAAGTAATTCTTGCGGAGAAATTTTCTTAGCAACTAAAAGACGTCGTGACTCGGCGATAGAGAGAAAAGGATTCATTAGGAGATAGAAGCTAAAAAATGAAAATAGGAAGTCGATCTAAAACAAGAAAAGCATCTTCTAATCAAGGACTTTTGGGACAACAAAAAGTCCGTTGGCTTGGTGAGGAGCATTTTTAAGAATAGCTGTCTTTGGAAGGCTTTCTTGAGGCTCATCCTCACGGACGACGTCAAAGACTGAGATCGCATGAGCCATTGGCTCCACTGCTGAGAGATCAAGTTCATTGACCAGATTGACATGCTCTAAGACACGATCCAATTGTTGCTCAAAAAGCTCAGTTTCTTCAGGAGTCAGTCTAATGCGAGCTAGGCGAGCTAAATAAGTAACATCAAGGGAATGAGAGTGTGACATATCAGAAAAAGAGAACTTGAAATAATACACCGGGCTATTGAGCCTTAGCAAGCTGATCTACTCGTATTTTTAAAAAATTTTGCAAAATTAAAAAAACGAGAATTGTAATCTCTTATTTTTTAAATCATGAAATTATTTTCCATTGCTATTACTTTCCCAATGTTACAGATAATAGAGCGATTTTTTTATTGTTTTAGATAGTTATTAATTCGGTTCGGGCTAGAAAGTTGGCAACCTGACTTTCTTAGAATAAGCTGTCACATAAATAGCAACAGTTGCTCCTACCCATGCGCCAGCTGCACAGTCTCCTAAAAAATGATAGTTATCTGCCAGGAGGCCAATAATAATAGCGCTCCCAAGTAGAACTCCTAAATAGCGCACTACGCTCTGAGGAAAACTTAACCAAAGTGCCACCATCATGGCCACAGCAACTGTGGTATGGCCTGATGGGAAAGATTGGTAAATAACTCCCTTGTGAAACCAATGAAAACCATAAGCATGATCATGAATAAGAGAAGGATTATTATTTGTCCATGTGTTTGGCCAGTAGCGACCAAAAGGTTCTTTTAACGCATCTTTAATGAAAATAGAAATAGAGACACTGTTAGCCACATTGAGAGAAGGCCATGCATGAGTGGAAGAGTTTAATCCTTTTTTTAGCGACTGCTGTTTTTCCTTCGAAAAAGAATAAGCAAAGTAACCATAATAAAGTACACTCCAAATGACAATTGCATCTACAATATGAGTAAAATAGTCAAAGATGGGAAACTGTCGGAAATTTTCATGATCCGACCAAAAAGCAAAAGCAGGGTCAGCCCAAAAATAACAGAATGTAATTAATAGTGCTGTTGGGATTAGCGAAAGGAGTGTTTTTTGAAATAAGGAAAGCGAAGTGAGGTTGTTATTCATAATATAGAAATTGATTAATAAATATTAGCTTAATTCATTTTTATAACGTTGAATTGTTTTTTCAAAACCTAAATAAAGAGCGTCACAAATGAGAGCGTGACCAATACTGACTTCATCAAGCCAAGAGATATGGTCTTTGAAAAACTTTAAGTTCTGTAAATCTAAGTCATGACCAGCATTGAGTCCTAATCCTAGTTCTTTTGCTTTTTGAGCTGCAGCAAGATAGGGGAAGATAGCTTCTTCTCCTTTACCAAGAGCATATTGTGTGGCATACTGTTGGGTATAAAGCTCAATGCGATCAGCACCCGTGTCGGCTCCGCCCGCAACCATATCGCTATTAGGGTCCACAAAAACAGAAACTCTAATATTTGCTTTTTGAAAAATAGGGATGATATCTTGTAGGTATTTTTTATTACTAATGGTGTCCCAACCGTGGTTTGAAGTAAGTTGACCTAAAGTATCAGGAACAAGGGTTACTTGGTGAGGGGATATCTCTAAGACAAGATCAACAAATTTTTCCTCTCTAGGATTGCCTTCGATATTAAATTCTGTGGTGATGATTTTTTTAATTTGGCGTACATCTTCATAACGAATATGCCTCTCATCAGGGCGAGGATGGACGGTAATCCCATCTGCTCCGAAGCGCTGAGCATCAATGGCCATTTTAATAACATCAGGATTATTCTCACCGCGAGAATTGCGCAAGGTGGCAATTTTATTAATATTAACGGAGAGTTTGGTCATGTTGATAGGTTGAAGGGCGATACGACACCAACATAAATATCAAGAACAGTGTTCTTGGGGTCACTGGCACGTTTATCATAGACTTCAAAATCGGCACAATAATTTCTGGTGCCACCTAACTCTTCTGCTGTCATAGCCCAGATTTTTTGCCAAGCTTCAATGCAAATAGAGGGCATCGCTCCTGACTCTGTTGTGAATTTAACATAATTTTGAGCTGGTATAAGCAGCGGGACAAGACCGTTAAGAAGGGCCTCAAAAGAGGAGACCTCTTCACCAACAAAATAAGTGTAATCACCGGTAAAATCAGTCTCATAATCGGTATAAACACAATAAGTTGCCCCAGGGTTTTGGCGATAAGGAATGCGATCTTGACACATAGTGCCAAAATAGTTTTGAAGTGTAAGAGGAATCTTAGCTGTCGTAGGATCCATCTCGGATTTATTATTAGTACGGCACGTGAGCCCAATAAGTTTCAGTTCTGGTAGTGCTAAGGTAGTTTTTTTCATAAGGTGTTAACTATTGATATGCTGAAAGTTTGATTTTGATTTTAAAGATAACGATGATAACAAATTTCGTCTATAGTAATTCCAAGAAGCTCTCGAACACGCTTATTGCCATTAGATTTCCAATGCCGCGATTCATAAAAACGAATTGCTCGGATATTTGTTGGCAATGTCCATAATATTGCCTCCTCAAATCCATCTTTTTGAAGTTGATTAAGAGCACGATCTAATATTACAGATCCAAAGCCTTGATTCCAAGAAATGGGGTCAATGTTAAGCGCGATAATTTCACCGACCTTGGAGGAGTTCTCTGTATTTGAACTACCAAATACTATAAAACCTCTTACCTTGCTATCGAGCTCAATAACAAAAATATTTTTATTTTCTTGAAACTTAGCAAGCTTTTTAGCCCACATGGCTTGACGCTCTGAAATAGTGAGCTTGTCTAAGTAAGCTTGAGGCATCAACCCAGAATAAGCTTTCTGCCATGATCTCACATGAACAGAGCCAAGGTCCTTGGCATCTGTAAGCTGAGCTGCTCGGACATTGAAATTCATAAAACTAAAGTAACTTTCAAACCTACTGTGTCATGAGTAATTTTGAAAGAAGAGAGTGTTTTGACGTCAACAAACAATTTTCTGTGAACATTGTATAGTTCCATCATTTAAATAACGCCTTTTACTCTTTTTTATCTTTCTAGATTAACCTTTCTCTCTTTCATTCACTTAAACGTTCTTCTCTTTCAACTTTTCTGAGCCGCCCATATGTCATGAATAATTGAAAGGAAAGATCAGTGACGAATGGGTAAGCTAGATCTCTAGTAACAGATCATTTATCTTTTCGGTTAAACGTTCTTCTCTTTCAATTATTCATGACATATATTATCTTAAGTTATTAATAGGTGCCCTTATTTCTACTTGTGTGAAAAAAATTACTCTACGGAAAAGAAGAAAGCTTGATGCGCTCCACTAGAGTTCTATTATTTTCAGATGAGCGAGAAAATTTGTCCGGAATGCGAAATGAACGATGTGTTAGAGCATGTCGAAAAATGGGAGTGTATGACTTGCGGCCATGAATGGCCACGCGAAGCTGAGCCCGAAAAAGCCCAGATTATAAAAGATGCGAATGGGAACGCTCTCATGGACGGCGACCGCGTAGTGCTCATTAAAGACCTCCCGCTCAAAGGGGCTCAAGTTCTCAAAGGAGGGACGAAGACCGGCCCAATTCGATTAGTTGATGGCGACCACGAAATTTCCTGTAAAATCGAAGGAGTGGGCGCAGTGGGCCTCAAAGCCTGCTTTGTGCGAAAGACTTAACATCCAGGCCAATATAGATGAGTTTTATTAACTTAACTCTTAATAATAATAGCATGGTCTGAATATCCTGCTTTTTTCAGGCGTAGATAGGCCTCCATAACACAAGACGGTATTTCCTGTTCAATTTGAAACCCCTTTTCAGGATAAAAAATAATTCTGTCGATATCACCAACCAGCTCATTAACGAGATGCTCAATAAGTTGGCCCTTTGCTAGATTATTAAATTTTATTAGAGGAGCACTTACTACTAGTTTAGCGACCATTTCTGGCCAACGTACGGCAAAAGTTGCATAGGCTCTCCTGCTGGTATTAGGTTTAGTTACTAAGATAATTTGCTCTGGTAACATAAGCCTTTTTTTGAATCAAAAGCCGTGAAAAAATAATGTTTTCTCCAATATTTGTAGCTTTTTTTTCTAATAAGATATCACTAGAGCTTACACCTAATTGGATTGCTAGCTTAGCAAAATGTTGAGCTTCTAAAGGTGTTATCGCTCCCTTAGTCCAATTACCAAACTTACCTGTAAACAAAATCTTTTGACCATAACCTTTCAAATACAGCTCTGAACAATAAGCTGCAACACGATCATCATAGCTACCAAGCCCTATTATTAAGGAGTTTTTATTTTTTTTAATTCTATCTTTTCTGCAATGGTAATTCCAAAGTATTTCAGCATCTATTAAATCTTGTGATCTAGTTTTTTGAATTGCTGGAGCATACATGACAGTACCAATTTCAATGGTGCCATGCACTGGATCAATATTATCAAAACGAGCCATTCCTTGGATGGTATTTGTGTTGAGATCGACGATGCTAAAAATGATATTTCCAATACTGCCCTTTTGAAGCCACTCAATAAAGGAGGCTAGGTCAGCAAAAGGACCATATAAAAAATAAGTCCAAAGAGACTCCCCTCCTCCTTTAATTCTTATCACAGGGGTAGGAATGAAATATCTGACGGCCGGTCTACTATTCTTTTTCTACCTCAGGATGAGGAGTAAATCCATGAATGATGTGATTCTATCCACAACTGTTCCTTTCTTCTTTTTCTTGCCTTGATGTCATTTTTGATTTTCTAGAATCGCTCTCTCTTCCTGACTTAGCGCTCTCCACCTTCCTGGAGCCAGATCTCCTAATTGAAATTGGCCGATGCTCACTCGAAGCAATCGTAAGGTAGGATGGCCAATGGCTGCGGTCATGTGTCGCACTTGACGATTTTTTCCTTCGGTGAGTTCAAGGGTTATCCAATAATCAGGAATATTTTTGCGCACACGGATCGGTGGAATGCGTGGTGGCACTTGAGGCTGAGGATCAAGTAGCCAGGCACGAGCTGGGCGTGTTTGATAATCTTGAATTGAGACCCCTTCCCTTAATTTTTCTAAAGAATTTTCCGAGGGAATTCTTTCCACTTGCGCCCAATAACAACGACGATGCGCATATTTTGGATTCATTAGCTTCTCTTGAACTCCTCGTTCATCAGTTAACAAAAGCAACCCCTCCGAATCAGCATCCAGGCGTCCAATGGGATAAACATGCGGAGGAAATTGAAAATCCGCTAAGGTCTTATGCTTGGAACCATCTTTGGTGAATTGGGAAAGACAGCCATAGGGCTTATGAAAAGCAAGAAGCATAAAAAACTTTATTTATAGTGTAAGCGAGTAGGAATACAACCTGGCAAATTCAAAAAAATATCGCCGATTTTTAGGCGTTGATTTTTTAAATTTATTCCATCACTCTTTTTCTATTTTTATTTTATGAATATTAGACTGTTTCTACTTACGGTAATTACCTTAACGACTTCTGCTTTTCATTTACAAGCAGCTCCACAAACTACCGACTTCGAAAAAAAGCTCGCTGCCCTGGAAGCCTCTGTTCATGGGAGGATTGGAGTGTGTGCTCTTGATACCTCAGACAATAAATCGCTTTGTTATCGCGCCAATGAGCGTTTTCCACTCTGCAGTACGTTTAAAGTAATGGATGTGGCTGCCATTCTTAAAAAGAGCATGACTGATCCTCAGTTGTTGAAAAAAAGAATCATCTATACCAAGTCGGATCTTGTGAGCGAGTGGAATCCCATTACAGAACAGCATGTGACCGAGGGAATGACTATCGAGGAGCTCTGCGCTGCGGCGATGTCTTATAGTGATAATTCGGCGGCTAATTTTTTGGCTAACCAGTTGGGTGGGCCCAATGCTATCACTGCCTTTGCACGATCTATTGGTGATTCCGCGTTTCGTTTAGATCATTTGGAGCCCGACTTAAACTCAGCAATCCCGGGCGATCCACAGGACACGACCACTCCCGAAGCGATGACAAAAAGCTTAAGAAAAATCATGCTTGGCGATATTTTATCTCCCAATTTGTGCGACCAATTACAAACGTGGTTCAAAGGAAATACGACCGGCAATACCTGCATTCGCGCTGGAGTGCCCATTGGATGGGTCGTTGGAGACAAGACCGGTTCTGGTGATTATGGAACAAGAAATGATATCGCCGTTCTCTGGCCGATCAAAGGCTCCCCTATTGTGCTTTCTATCTATTTTACTCAATTTAAAAAAGAGGCACCCAAGCGTGATGAGGTGATTGCTGCTGCAACTAAGATTGTCATGGAAGAATTGGAAAAAACGAAAAAATAACAATGAACATCTTAGCAAGTAATGATGATGGCGTTTATGCCTTAGGATTAAAGATCCTCGTTGAGGAGCTGCGCTCTTGTGGAGAAGTCACCGTTGTTGCTCCTAGTAAAGACTGCAGCGGAGCGAGTAATTCATTGACACTCAATGATCCATTAAGGATGCATACTCTGGAAAATGGTTTTATAAGTGTTTCTGGAACTCCTACTGATTGCGTTCACCTTGCTATTACCGGTTTGCTGAACAAGGAGTTTTCTATGGTGGTCAGTGGGATTAATGCTGGTTCTAATTTAGGCGATGATATTTTGTATTCTGGGACTGTTGCTGCAGCCATGGAGGGAAGATTTCTAGGGCTACCTTCTATTGCAATTTCTTTAGCAGGAAAACATGGCTCTCTTTTTGCTGAAAAAAAAGCACATCATTATAAACCTGCTGCTGTTTTTGCTAAAAATTTAATAAAACAACTACAGCTCCACCCCTTACCTCCTCAAACTATTTTAAATATCAATGTTCCTGATTTGCCATTAGAGCAAATTAAAGGAATTGAAATTACTCGCTTAGGGGCCCGTCACCAGGCCGAAGCAGTGATTAAAGAAAGAGACCCTCGAGGACGCCCTATTTACTGGGTTGGAGAAGCGGGACCAGAAGAGGATGCCGGGATAGGAACCGATTTTTTTGCTATTAATAGTGGCAAAATATCCATTACGCCTATAAAATTAGACTTAACGGATTACAAGGCGTTTTCTGAGTTATCAAAATGCGTTTCTGGCCTGAACATTAGTTAATTTTAAACTTTAGAATGACTACTCTTACTTTTACTAAGATGAATGGGGCTGGTAATGACTTTATCATGCTTGATAATCGTCAAGGAGCCTTGAAACTCGACCCATCTCAAATAAAATCCCTCTGTGATCGCCATCGCAGAATCGGAGCAGATGGTGTTTTAGTTTTAGAAACGGAGTTTCATAACAAAGCTACTCCCTTTCGGATGCGTTATTACAATGCTGATGGTTATGAAGCTGAAATGTGTGGCAATGGTGCACGTTGTTTTACCCGTTATATTGCTGATCTACTGGATAAAAAAACGGGTAAAATTGCCTTTGAGACTCAGGCTGGCCTCATTGAAGGAGAGCTCTTAGATGATCAAGTAAAGTTATTAATGAGTTCCCCTCACCATATTGACTTAAAGCAAAGTATTTCTTTGCTTAATCAACCACATATTGTTCATAGCATTAATACAGGAGTTCCTCATGCGGTTATTTTTGTAAGTGATCTCACAAACGCTCCTGTAGTTGCCGCGGGTCGAGAATTGCGCTATCACCCTCGTTTTGCTCCAGCTGGAACAAATGTCAATTTTGTGCAGCCTATTTCAGACAATAGTATTGCACTTCGAACTTATGAGCGCGGTGTTGAAGAGGAAACCTTAGCTTGTGGCACTGGGGTTGTGGCATCAGCTCTTATTTATCATCTATTACATAACACTTCTTCTCTAATTTCTGTATTAGTTAAAGGCGGAGACACTTTGCAGGTTGCCTTTGTATCGCAACCTTCAACAAATAGTCATAGTATCCAAAATTTATCTCATGTTACTTTAACAGGTCCTGCTGATTTTGTTTTTACTGGGACTATTTTGATATCTTAAAAAAAGGTAACTAATATTATTTGCTATGAAAAAATATCCTTCTTTTGCAGGTGTTCACACGGCTCTTGTGACTCCCTTTCGAAATGGTCGCTTTGATGAATCTTCTTTTATAAAACTGATTGAACAACAAGTTGCCGCTGGTATTCATGGAATTGTCCCTGTAGGCACAACCGGTGAATCCCCTACTCTTACTCATTCCGAACAGCTTCGTGTCATTGAAGTTGCTATTAAAACTGCCGCTAAAAAAATACTTGTTATTGCTGGTACAGGTTCCAATTCTACAGCTAAAACAATTGAGACAACCCAAGAAGCTGAAAAACTAGGAGCTGATGCTGCTCTCGTTGTTGTCCCTTATTACAATAAGCCCTCTCCTGAAGGGCGTTACCAACACTTTAAAGCAGTAGCAGAGGCAGTGGCTATTCCTATTATTCCTTATGATCCTCCTGGACGATGTGGTATTGAGCTTTCCAGTTCTGTCATTGCAAGACTTGCCACAGATTGCCCCAACGTCGTAGGGCTTAAGGACTGTTGCGCTAGCGTTGAACATATTAGAGAATTGAAAGCACTGCTGCCTCACGATTTTCAAATTCTCTCAGGAGATGATATCTGGACTCTTCCTTTTCTAAAAATAGGGAGTGTTGGAGTTATTAGCGTTGCCTCTAATCTTATCCCTGGAGAAATAGTAAAACTTGTCTCTTTATTTCAATCAGGAAAACTTAAGGAAGCTGAAGAGCTTCATAATAGGCTGTCTCCACTTTTTAGAGATCTCTTTATTGAATGTAATCCTGTTCCTGTTAAAACGGCAATGAGTATTAGAGGAATGGTCGCGGAAGAATTCCGCTTGCCTCTTGTAAGTTTAACTCGAGAGCATCGGGCAACCTTGCTAAACACACTTCAATCTTTAAGTTTATAAAAAACAATCGCTTCTAATGGAAAAAATTAAGACTATTATTTATGGTTCAAAAGGAAAAATGGGGCGCTCCTTGCTCGAGTCTCTAAAGAAAGAAAATACCTTGGAATTACTGGCCGCGATTGGATCTAGCGATTCTATTGATCTTCCCCTTCCCAAAGCTGACGTGGTTATTGATTTTACCAATACAGAAGCAACATTACTGCTTCTTGAAAAATGCCTACAGCTAAAGAAACCACTTGTGATTGGGACCACAGGTTTTACACCAGAAGAAGAGTCTCTTATTAAAACTACCTCACAAAAGATACCGATTGTTTTTTCTCCTAACTATAGTGTTGGAATCAATACGCTTTTTTGGCTAACTAAAAAAGCAACAGAATTACTCGGTCCAGAATATGATACTGAAATCATTGAGCTGCACCATCGCTTTAAAAAGGATGCACCCAGTGGCACGGCATGGCATTTGGCAAAAATAATAGCAGAAGCACGTCATCTCAACGCTGAAGAAGAAGTTGCCCATGGACGCGCGGGGATGACTGATGGAAGGTCACCTAATGAAATAGGGATACACGCGTTGCGAATCGGTGATGTGATTGGAGAGCATACTGTTCTTTTTGGTACCCTTGGAGAACGCTTAGAGCTAACTTATCGCGCCTCAACACGAGCTGCTTATGCAGTGGGGGCGCTCAAAGCTGGATTTTGGCTAACTAGCCAACCAGTAGGATTGTACACTATGCAAGATGTTCTTGGATTAACAATGGACTAATATTTACTCTTTTTCATTGCTAATAAGAATTAATGCCTTGCAAAATAAAAACTTCCGTTGGAATAGCTCTTGGTTCTAACCTTGGAAAACGAGAAGAAATTCTTAATAAAGCTATTCAAGAGCTTCGAAAAATACATACTAGCCCGACTTTCGCTATCCGAGATGGCGATCTTCTGCAATATACTCAGCCTCAAAACGATCTTTTAAACCGCTTATGTGTGACACACACACCGCACGATTTTAAAAATCATTTTGAAACCAAGTCTTCACAAAATATCATCCACCCGAATAGCGAAAGTCGGGCTAAATCAGATTGCTCTTTTTTGGTTTCTTCCTTTTACAAAACGGACCCAATCAACTGCCCACCTAACTCACCTTATTTTATAAATGCCGTTGTCCAATTAGAGACAACCCACCCCCCACTCCTTCTTTTAAAACTACTTCAAGAATTAGAAATAGATTCGGGGCGCCCTGCCCTTCGTGAAAAGAATACTCCAAGGACTCTAGATCTTGATTTACTTTATTACGGATCTACTATTCTTGCCACTCCTGAATTAGAACTGCCCCACCCAAGAATCCATGAACGCCTTTTTGTTCTCGAGCCACTTGCTGAAATCTGTCCTGATCTCAAGCTTCCAACGTGGGATAAAACAGTAAATGAATATTTACTTTTTATTAAAAAATAAATAAGTTAACTGTTTAATTATGAAAGAAAAAAATATAAATATCTTTTTTAAAAAAGTAAAATCTTCCAAGGAAAAAATAGCCTGCCTTACCGCCTATGACTATCCCTCAGCTCGTATTTTAGAAGAAACTGGCATCGATCTTATTTTAGTGGGTGACTCTTTAGGGATGGTTGTTTTAGGCCATCCTAATACAACAGAGGTAACCTTAGGCGATATAGAGTACCATCTTAAAGCTGTACGGCGGGCAGTTTCTAATAGCATTCTTGTTGCTGACTTACCAATGGGAACCACAGATAGCGTGGAAAAAGCAGTAGAATCCTCCCTGCGTCTCCAAGCTGCTGGTGCTGAGATGGTAAAACTTGAAGGCGCATTAACATCTCAAATTGCTGCCATTGTCGCCGCCGGAGTGCCTGTTATTGCTCATTTGGGAATGCTTTGTCAACAAATACTTACAGAAAAAAAATATCGCATCAAAGGAAAAACCTCAGAAGAAGCTACACGTATTTTAAAAGAGGCACATTCCGTTGAAAAAGCAGGCGCAAGCGCTCTTGTCTTGGAGTTAGTAACTCCTTCTTTAGCACAGCAAATTACTAATGAACTAACAATCCCAACCATTGGAATTGGTAGCGGCTCTCATTGTGATGGGCAAATTTTAGTATTAAGTGACCTTTTAGGCCTTCAGCCTTGGTTTCGCCCTTCTTTTGTAAAACCCAAAGCTGATTTAGCAACTCCTTTTAAACAAGCTGTTAAAGAATATATTAGTGAAATAAAAACCAGTCATGGAGAGTAAGCTCAAAATAAAAGCAGCTTCTGGACAACGAGTCATCCTTGCTGGTGCCATTCTTAATTTACTATTAGGAATTATCAAGAGTACCGCGGGGTTACTAGGACACTCCAATGTTCTTCTAGCTGATGGTATTGATTCCATGGTTGATGTCTTTAGTTCTTTAATGACATGGGGAGCACTGAAATATGCAGTAAAGCCACCCGATGAAGATCATCCTTATGGCCATGGAAAAGTAGAGTCATTAGCTGCTGCTGCTGGTAGTTTGCTTCTTCTTAGTGTTGGTATTATCATTGCTGCCTTCAGTATCCAGCAACTCATAGCCGTTGCTCATGGTCATCTTCCCCATCGCCCAAGAGCTTATACATTAGTTATTTTAATAGGAGTTATTGTTATCAAAGAAATACTCTTTCAACTAATAGCACGCCGTGCACGCTTCATTAAAAGCACAGCAATGTTAGCAGATGCTTGGCACCATCGTTCTGATGCAATTATTTCCTTCACAGCATTTTTAGGGATCACCCTCTCTTTATTTGCCGGTAGCGGATATGAGGCTGCCGATGACTGGGCGGCTCTGATTGCTTGTGGCATCATTTTTTATAATGCATTAGCAATACTCAAAACATCACTCTCTGAAATCATGGATGAGAGAGTTTCTGATACTTTAGAAAATACTATTATTAAACTTGCTTGTGAAGTCAATGGTGTTCGAAGTGCTGAAAAGTGCCGCGTGCGCAAAAGCGGATTGGCTCTTATTGCTGACCTTCATATTCGTGTTGATAAAAATCTGACAGTAAAAGAAGGACACGCCATCTCTCACCATGTTAAAAATTATCTTTTAGATGCTAACTTAGCATTGGAAGATATCACCCTCCATTTAGAGCCAGACTAAAGAGGCGTTAGTTTTATTTTTTCGAACCCTTCGATTTCCTGATGAGAGACAATGAAAATACCACTCTTACTTAGACTCTTAGTTACAAGCTTAAAAATTGCTATCGAAGACTCTTTATGAAGTTGAGCTATTGGCTCATCCATAAACAACCACTTTGGTTGATGTAGTAGAATACGAACAAAATTAATACGTTGTTGTTCTCCTAAGGAAAGTCTGTTTTGATAATCATGAACCTCATCTAACAAAGGAATAAGATGATCCAGTTGAGTCTGCTTCATTAAAAAAATTATTTGCTCTGGATCCATAAGTCCTAGCGAAGGATAAGAAATACATTCGCGGAGTGTTCCAATAGGCATGTAAGGCCTTTGTGGTATAATCATGGTATCTTTATTAATCGAGATTTCTCCTCCATCAACATAAGGGTAAATACCAGAGATGACTCGCAAAAAACTGGTCTTTCCCGTTCCTGAAGGGGCCATAAGTACCTTACGATCTCCTATTTTTAAAACAACTTCAGGAGAAGTCCATATCTTCTTCTGTTGAGGTGTTCTAATAGTTAATGAGGGAATATGCAATTTTTCTTCCTCTTTTGGTAAATAAGTTACCTGATAGTTATCTTTTTCCATTAAGGTATTAAAAGCAATCAACCGCTGAAGAGAAGCAATCCCTCCTGCTATTGTTTGAAACTGGAGTACTATGGAGGATAAGGAATTCTTAACCTGAAAGAATATTTGCTGTATCTGCATTAATACTCCCATAGTAATTAATGACTTAAAGTAAAGAGGTCCTACTAAAAAAAGAGGAACAAACATGCTTGCATTCATATAAAAGTTATCAAAGAAATTAATATAAATCTGCCGCTTTAAGACTTCATAATAGTTCCTTGTCAGAGCTCCAAATGTCTCTTGAAGACCAAGCAGCTCCGCTTCTTCTCCACTTAAAGTAGCTATCTCTTCTCGTCGTTCAAAGATCCGCATTAAGCGATAACGAAAATCAGCCTCTTTTTTTTCTTGAAGCCGATTGAGATCAATAATAGGACCACCTATTTTAAAAATAACAACTGTCCCTATTAAAGAATAAGCAATAGCAGCCCAGACAAGAAGTCCTGGAAAAGTTAAGTTATGACTCCCTAGTTTAAAAACAAAAGCTCTCGATAAATTCCATAAAATAATGGCAAACGTGATAAAATTAACTCCATCTCTAAAAAAAGCTAAAAAGAGATCTATTGCTGTGTAACAAACCACGGAGATATCTTGAGCAATACGCTGATCAGGATTATCCACCTCCTTTTTTTGAAGAGATATTTTATAAAAGTTTTTGTGAGAGAGCCACTTCTTTTGGAGCTGTTCAGTACCCCAGCGACGCCAACGAAAACTAAGCCAAGCTGTAAGATAAGTTCTGGAACAAAAGTCAAATAATAGAATAGAAACTAACGGAACAAAAACACAAACTTCATGAATGAAGGTTGCTAGGTCCTTTTTTTCGATAGCATTATAAAAATAGCGTGACCAATCAGTAAAAATTACAGCGATGTAAACAGAAATCAAACTCATCACAAGAAGAGCAATAAGTCCTCCCCATGCAATTTTCTTTTCTTGAGACTGCCACCAAGGAAAGATATATCTTTTTAAAATATTATAAATGGCACCAAGTTTATTAATCATCTTTTTTAAAAACTAAAATGACAAAAGACCTCTTTGTTAAAAAGCAGTGTGTCCCCTGCCACGCAGGGATTCCTCCTCTCAACCAGGAAGAAATTAATACATTATTACGAGAGCTCGGAAAAGCCTGGCAGCTTAATAAAGAGGGCCATCTAATCAAAGAATATTCTTTTAATGATTTTATGGAAGCAATGTTTTTTGCTAACAAAATTGCTGCTCTTGCTGAGCAAGAGGCCCATCACCCTAATTTAATCATTGCATGGGGTAGCTGTAGAGTAGAAATCTGGACTCACAAGATTGATGGATTAAGTGAAAATGATTTTATTCTAGCTTCTAAAATAGAGCTGCTTTAATGAAGAGAGAAGAAAAAATTTACACCGGACTTTGTATTTTATTTTCGGTTTTGATTGTCCTTGGCAATTTGATCTATCAAAAATTTGCAACTCTTACTCTTTTCCCATGGCATACTTTTGAAATTTCTGTAGGTGCAATTCTTTATCCTCTCACCTATTTGATTACCGACCTCATTGCCGAATTTTATGGGAAAGAAAAAGTAACTTTTTGTGTTCGTACTTCCATCGGGATGAATATCATTGTGGTGGTAATTTTATCCTTCATGGATCAACTTCCAGCGACACCATGGTCTAAAATCGACAATGCTACTTTTCATCATGTATTTGGCCTATATGGGATCGCTTTCCTAGGGTCAGTTATTGCTTGTTACCTTTCTCAACTAGTCGATATTTTTTTGTATCTTTCTATTCGCAAGATGACGCAAGGAAAATATCTTTGGTTGCGAAATAATGTCAGCACCTCTATTTCCCTATTGATAGACACGAGCATCGTCGTGGGGCTCATGACACTTTTTGGAGTCTTACCAAAAGAACACTTTTATTCAATCGTTGGAAACAGTTACTCTTGGAAATTATTTTTGACCATTTGCTGTACGCCTATTTTTTACGTAGCTGTTTTTTTGATAAGAAGAGCCTTTTTAAGGAATTCGCAGTTGTTCCCGTCTTCGCAGGAATGATGCCTTCGTAAGGCTTGAATCCTTCAACTTCAACTTTTAGCTTCAACTTATTTTGTGAAGCAATTCTCATGACTCCTTTTTCATCAGTAAAAATCAACACTGTAAGCTCTTCTTACTTTTTGGATGCCCATCATTGTCTTGTCATTGAAAGCATCTTTACTGCTCTCGCTTTTATTGGACTCGCTGGTTATGTTTCTTTTCCGGTTCAGATTTTACTTTCCTGGGATACCTTTGCCATTACAGGGATTATTCTGAGCTGGGTGACGCTGTTAACACAAAACCCCTATGAGCTCAAACGACGTCTTCGATTGAAAGAAAGAACACGTCATTTTCTTTTCTTCATTGTGATTTTTGCAGCCGTAGCCAGTTTTGTAGCCACATGGCTGCTTCTTAGCTCCGTACGATCTTCAGGGCATCAACTTAATGGAATCATCGCTTTGGCGATTCTTACGCCAGCACTTTCATGGTTCTTAGTCCACACTCGATTTGCTCTGCAATATGCCCATTTTTATTACGCTGGTTTTTTAGAAAAACTGGAACCCAATGTGTCAAAAGGCCTCTTGTTTCCTGGAAAAGGAGAGTATCCCGACTACCTTGACTTTGCTTATTTTTCCTTTGTCATTGGGATGACTTGCCAGGTTTCTGATGTACAAATTACCAGAAAAGGTCTACGCCTTCTGGCGCTACTGCATGGATTAATTTCCTTTGCGTTTAACACCACGATCTTGGCATTGGTGATTAATATTGTAGCGGGAATTTTTTAGAGAGAGAGCACACTCGTGTCCAAGATAAATGGCAAAACCTTGAAAAAAAACTTGAATACAGGTGACTACCAACGTCATTTCAAAAAAGAATTCACCACAAAGAACACAAAGAGAACATTGGCAGCTGGGAAACTGCGAGGTAGGCTGCCTAAATTTGTTTAGGCAGCCCTTCAGGTTGAGACTTGACCGGATTCAAGCGAGTCAATTTTTTATAAAAAATTTTGAGGCTGTACCATATAGGTACTTTAAATTTTTTCCAACCCATTGTCTGAGTTGACGTAATTGAAGTTGAGGAGAAGGGTTGTTAAAACGCCATTCATATTCCTTTAAAAAGAGGTGAAAATGGTGTTTTGGAATGCCGTTAAATTTACGCATGTGACGTTTAGTTTGATTCCAAAAATTCTCTATTCCATTGATATGATTTTTGCTATCGGCGAAGCGTACAGAGTGGTTGATTCTATAGTGCCTAAAATCACCATTTATTTTTGAAGGTTCCTGTAATCGCTCTCTCTTTGAGACTTATGTTGAGAAAGTTCTTGTTCCTGTGCTTCAACCTGGCCAGACAGTAATCATGGATAATGCCACTTTTCATAAAGGGCATCGTGTTGCAGAGATTATAAAAAAAGCAGCATGTGAGTTGATTTTTCTACCCCCTTACTCACCTGATTTTAATCCCATTGAGCATTATTGGTTTCGGATTAAGCATCGTATACGCCAGCACTTGCCTCTCTGTAATAGAAATATTTATAAAGCCGCCCGTTATGCTTTTCAGTAATCCTAAGTTAAGGTGAATAGCTATAGCCGAACTGGCACCAAATTATCCGAATAACGGAACTGACCCCATTGCTCTTCACTTATTACTCTTCACCTATTCCCCACTCTTTCAAAAGACGATTGAGATCATCCGAACCATAATACTCAATAACGACTTCTCCCTTTTTTTCTCCATGATGCAACGTCACGCGTGTTGAGAAGCGGTGCTGCAACTTGTTTTGGAGGTGGATTAAAGCTGGAGGTAAGTCAGCTGCGGCCATTTTTCTTTTGCTTTTGCGATGTTGAGAATTTTGCGTTTTGACAAGATGAGATTCCAACATTTCCTCGGTAGCCCTTACTGAAGCGCTCCTTTGTACGACTTGATGAGCCAACAATCGTTGTTCTTCCTGGTTTTTTAATCCCAAGAGCACCTTAGCATGGCCTACGCTCAACAGCCCCTGAACCAGCATTTCTTTTACTTCGGGGTCAAGTGTTAGCAAACGAAGAGCATTAGCAACAACTGTACGGTTTTTACCTACTCGTTTTCCAATCTCTTCCTGAGTCATTTGAAACTCACTAACAAGTCGCTCATAGGCTACCGCTTCCTCAATAGGATTGAGTCCTTCTCGTTGGAGATTTTCAATCAAAGCTAGCTCGAGGACCTCTTGATCAGTGGCCTGGCGGACAATGACCGGGGCTTCTTGCAGGCCAACCTCTAAGGCTGCACGCAGGCGACGTTCTCCAGCAATGAGCTCATAACGACCAGCCACCATACGGACAATCAACGGCTGAATAATGCCTCGGTCGGCAATAGAGGCAATTAGCTCTTGCAGTTGTTCCTTATGAAACTCTTTACGTGGCTGCAAAGGACTTGCCACTAATTGGGAGAGCAAGACCTGTTGAATCTGCTCTCCACGCTCTGCTTGAGGCACTGGAGAAGTAATAGCGGACGCTCCTTTAGCATTAATGAGAGAGCCAAGCCCTTTTCCTAAAGAAGATTTTGACATGATGGAGAGTTTAGGAAGTTAAAAGCTTTAGAAAAAAAGGAAGACCTCGAATTAAGAAAGGTGCAAACATTGTGTCGCTATAAGGAGTAAAGAGTCTAATTCAAATGCGCTGCTGAGGATGCAGGACAAGGAACGAGGAGCACAGACCCGCAGTGTATATGGAAATACTCGAGGAGGCGAGCACCGAAGTGACGCAGTCCTGCGCCTTAGCAGTAGCATTTGGATAGACTCTAGTACCGATAATGCTCCGGCTTATAAGGTCCTTCGACCGACACACCCAGATAAGTAGCTTGTTCAGCAGTTAAACGGGTAAGTTTCACTCCAATTTTTTCTAAATGAAGACGAGCAACTTCTTCGTCCAATTTTTTTGGCAAAACATGAACGATCGGCTGATAGCTTTCACGATTTTTCCAAAGCTCTATCTGAGCCAACACCTGGTTGCTAAAGCTGTTGCTCATCACAAAGCTCGGATGTCCTGTAGCACAACCAAGATTGACAAGACGACCTTCCGCAAGAAGAAAAATTTCATGTCCCTGTGGAAAGGTGAATTTATCAACCTGTGGCTTAATAGTTGTTCTCTCAATTCCAGGAAAAGCGAGTAATTGATCGACTTCAATCTCGTTATCAAAATGCCCAATGTTGCAGACAATAGCTTGGTCTTTCATTTTTTTCATATGCTCCAGCGTGATGACGCCGACATTTCCGGTTGTGGTCACATAGATATCACCACGGGCCAAAGTCTCTTCGATTGTTGTTACCTCATACCCTTCCATGGCTGCTTGGAGAGCGTTAATCGGATCAATCTCGGTTATGATCACACGAGCTCCCTGCCCACGTAATGATTGAGCACATCCTTTTCCGACATCGCCATAGCCACAGATGACAGCAACCTTTCCAGAAATCATCACATCCATTGCACGGTTGAGCGCATCCACAAGGGAGTGACGGCATCCGTAGAGATTATCAAATTTACTTTTGGTAACAGAGTCATTGACGTTGAACGCTGGAACCAAAAGTTTTCCTTGTTCCTGGAGTTTGTAGAGGCGGTGAACGCCAGTGGTTGTTTCCTCAGAAACACCCTTCCAATCTTTGGCAATTTCATGCCAACGCCGTGGGTTTTCTGCATAAATTTTTTTCAAAAGATCTTTGATTACCTGTTCTTCATGGTTGCTGGAAGGGCTATCCACCCATTTGTCCCCCTCCTCCAGCTCATATCCTTTATGAAGCAAAAGGGTAACATCACCGCCATCATCAACTACGAGCTCTGGTCCTTGACCACTTGCATGAGAAACAGCCTGATAAGTGCACCACCAATATTCTTCAAGGCTTTCGCCTTTCCAAGCAAAGACAGGAACTCCTGTCACCGCAATGGCTGCTGCTGCATGATCTTGCGTAGAAAAAATATTACAGCTTGCCCAACGAACGCTGGCACCAAGTTCTGTCAGCGTTTCAATCAAGACTGCTGTTTGGACGGTCATGTGAAGAGAGCCCGTAATGCGCACGCCAGCAAGCGGTTTTTCTTGAGCATACTTTTTTCGAATACTCATGAGGCCCGGCATTTCTTGCTCGGCAATGAGAATTTCTTTACGTCCCCATTCGGCAAGGGAAAGGTCGGCTACTTTATAATCAATATTCTTGTTCATCATTTTTATATTATCTTAATAACTTAACAAATTTTACTACCTTTAATGCTCTTGATCAATTTGGAAGCGGCTTTCCGCAAGGCCGCGACCTTGTCTGTTCGTTCCCAAGTGATGCTCTCAAGATCATGGATTTTTCCAAAGTGACCATAGTTGGTTGTTTTAGAATAAATCGGACGCTTTAGTTTTAACGCTGTAATAATATCAGCTGGCTTAAAACTAAAAGTTACTTCAATAGCTTTTTTGATAACCTCTTCGGGAATAGTGGCTGTTTGAAAAGTATCGATGTGGATACTGACAGGATCAGCGCACCCAATAGCATAGGCAAATTGGAGTTCGCATTTTTTGGCAAATCCTGCAGCCACGATGTTTTTGGCTACATAGCGCCCCATGTAGGCTGCAGAGCGATCGACTTTAGTCGGATCTTTCCCTGAAAAAGCGCCACCACCATGGCGTCCCATACCACCATAGGTATCGACAATAATTTTGCGGCCCGTAAGACCAGTGTCAGCCTGAGGTCCACCAATGACAAAACGCCCCGTAGGATTAATGAGAAATTTTGTTTTAGCAGTGAGCATCTTGGCAGGAATCACCTTGCGAATGACTTTTTCGATAATGAAGCGCTCAATGAAATCATGCTGCACATCAGCCGTGTGCTGTGTAGAAACAACCACATTGACGACATGAACAGGAATCCCATCTTCATATTGCACGGAGACTTGAGTTTTTGCATCAGGACGAAGCCACTTGGCTTTCCCTTCCTTGCGCAAGCGCGTTAGCTCACGCCCCAGACGATGCGCATACATGATCGGTGCTGGCATGAGCTCTGGAGTTTCATCACAAGCGTAACCGAACATGAGGCCTTGATCTCCTGCTCCTTGCTCGTGAATAATCTTGTGATCACTCTTTTTGACATCGACTCCTTGAGCAATGTCACTGCTTTGCGAGGTCAGAATGTTATCGATGAAAATTTTTTCAGCATGAAAAATATCATCGTCATGCACGTAGCCGATTTCGCTCACCACATCGCGGACAATTTTATTGATGTTGAGGTAATGTTCGATGTTTTTCCCCTTATGCTTGGGAATAGTAATTTCTCCCCCCACAATGACAACATTGCTCTTGGCATAGGTCTCACAAGCCACACGACTGTTAGGATCAATGGTCAAACAAGCATCTAGAATAGCATCCGAAATGGTGTCACAAACTTTATCGGGATGGCCTTCTCCAACGGACTCAGAAGAAAAAATAAAATTTTTTGGCATAACGAGGACTGTTTTGAAATGATTTTAAAGATGGTTAGACCTATCAATATATTCGTATATGTAAATATGTATACGGTCAATGTTAGTTTTTTCTTTTGCTCTTCTTTTCCCCTTCTTCATCTAAGTCCAGAAAATCAAATAAAGTCTGGATATCAGTGCGATCTTCATAGCCGCCTTCTTTTAGGCGCCGCTGCAGAATTTCAGAAGCACTATCGCGCCAGCCAGCCTTCCTCATATACTGGTTCCAAATCATGATCTCCTCTTGGGTATGAGTCTTGCCATGGTTGAGGCACCAGTTCCAAGCCTCTTCATCAGTGGCTCCTGCAAGCACTACTTTTTTTAAATCTTCGTAGTCGACTCGTAAAAAACGGAGGCAATTCCCGTCAAATTTTTCGCTATGACCAAGATTGGCAATGTAGGCCTCAGGGAGTTTTCCAGCCGCATTTAATCTGATTTTATCAAGCATGCGGCCAAAATAGACAAGGCCATGAACTGTTTCATACGGGCTGCGTGGAAAGGAGTCTGTTTTCATAAAGTTTTGCTAACTGTTAACGTGGCGTTGACAGTTAGGAGATAGAAGATGGAAGATAGGAGATGGAAGTCAAGGCCTGCTATTGCAGGCAAGAAATAATGTTATATACCTTTCTCGAATGAATTTTAGGAATTTCCAGTGATTTTTTTTAGCGCTATTCCCGTCTACGTGAAAAGGACGTAGCATTATCAGAGCTTGCTGTTACCTCGTAAAAAGTAATTTTTAAATTTGCCGAAGGCGGCAAGCTCTACTCTATTTTCCATCCTTTATCTTCAACTACCAATGTCCTCCATTCTTCCTCTCATGCGTCTTCTTTCAGAACCGACGCGCCTTCGTTTAGTGTTACTCTTAATGGAGGAAGAACTCACCGTGGCAGAGCTTCAAGAAATCTTGAGCATGGGACAATCCCGAGTTTCAGCAAGTCTCGCTCAACTCCGTCGTCAAAATTTACTAGCCCATCGACGTGTTGGTAAAAATATTTACTATTCCCTTTTGCCTTCGGTGTTAGATCCCCTCACCGCCATGCTCAAAGCCGCTCAAAATGAGCTTCCTGAATCTCACAGAGATCAACGGGCACTCAAGTTAGTGTTAAATAAACGTCGCGATCGTGCTGCTGACTATTTTGAAAAACTTGCTGGAAAATTTGGACATGCCTATGTTCCTGGGCGCTCTTGGCAAGCCTTGGCTCATGGTTTGTTGCGACTTCTTCCACCGCTAGTGATTGCTGATCTTGGTGCAGGAGAAGGAACGTTGTCACAACTCTTGGCTCGTTCTGCCAAAGAAGTCATCGCTATTGACAACCTCCCTAAGGTCGTTGCCTATGGAACTCAGCTTGCTCAGCAAAATGGATTTCACAATCTTCAATATAGGCTTGGAGAGATTGAAGATCCACCCATCAAAAATAATTATGTTGATATTGCCCTTCTAAGCCAGGCTCTCCACCACGCTGGCAGCCCTCAGCGCGCTATTGATGCCACTTTTCGTATTCTAAAACCAGGAGGAAAAATCCTGATCCTTGATTTAGCAAGTCATACTTACGAACAAGCCAAAAAATTGTATGGCCATATCTGGCTCGGTTTTTCTAACGTGGAACTTCACGAATTGCTAAGAAAATCAGGTTTTAAAAACATAGAAGTTTATCTTGTCGGAAAAGAAGAAGGAGCTCCTCACTTTCAAACGATCTTGGCTACAGGAATGAAGTCAGAAAGGTAGTTTCTTCTAGATGATCAAACGAAATCATTACTTTTGTTTTCTCAGTGCGCTTTGGCTCTTAGGATGCGCTTCGGTCAGCATTAAGAAGATTAAACATGGCGAGGCTACTCCCAGAAAGTTGCCCGAGCGCATTTATGTAGAAAAATTTAAAGCACCTAGAGCAAACTTCCATGTTAATCGCAAAGGAAAACAGCTCGAGCAACTGATCGAGGAAGAACGCACTCAGCTAGCCCAAGACCTTACGTTACGACTCACTAAATATATTGCTCCCGCTGTGCTTCTCAAAGCAGGAGAACAACCACCTCAAGGAAATTTCTGGCTTGTGAAGGGATCGTTTGAACTCGTGGAAGAAGGAAGTCGTTTGTTAAGGGCAGGAGTTGGGCTTGGGCTTGGTAAGACAAGAATGGATACGTGCGTAACCCTAATCGACCTTTCAGAGTTCTCTTCTAAAGAGATGGAAATAATTCATACCACAGGAGGATCAGGACTTCTACCTGGTGCTGCAGCCGCATTTACTCCCATCGGTCCTTTTGTGCTTTCTACAGTGCTTGTCAACGCAGGAGGGGCTGCAGGAGGGGCTTTAGGAAGTGGTATTTCCATTGATAGTCGTCGAACTTCCCGAGAAATAGTTGCTGCTATTTCAGATTATGCCTTTCGACAAGGGCTTATCAGTAGCAACCATCACCTGCATCCTAAGTATCTCGGGGAAACGCCTCCGCTGTTTTCGGATCACTGACTACAGGTTGTAGATTAAGCTTGCTCTTTTTCCTTAAGACTGTGTTCTCATCCTTCAGGTTCTCTTTGGATAGCCTAGAGGGTGTCTTGAAAATGAATAAAATGGCTGTAGTTTTATTTAAAATGCTCTAATGAATTCCAATGCCTCTTCTTTCGTCGTGATGAGGTTTTCTAACTGTGCATCCTTCACCCTTGTTAAAATTTTTCCAAACTTTGGCCCTGGTTGCATTCCTAAATCAATCAAATCTTGCCCGGTAACAAGCGGTGTTGGAATGAGTGGGGTCGCAGCAAACTCTTCTTTTTTCTGCTGAAGCAATTCGTAGTTATCCAGCATTCCATGGCTCGAGGCACAATCGACACGATGGAGTTCGAGCTCCTCTTCAAAGGTAGGTCGGGCCATCATGCGACGCAATGTTGAGAGGCGCATCTGAGTCACATCTTTAAAACTCATATGCAAGCGCACAGAAGGTACCACCCTGTCGATGAGATCATTTGAAAAGCGAAGCCGCTGCAAGAGTCGTTGTGCCATGGTCGCTCCAAGTTGGTCATGCCCATAAAAGCTCATCTTTCCTGCCTCATTGACCTTACGCGTAGCAGGCTTGCCTATGTCATGAAAAAGAACAGAAAGAACCAGCGACAGCGAAACTTTTTTTGGAAGCATACTCAACATGAGGCGTGTATGAACAAAGACATCTCCCTCAGGATGAAATTGGGGTGGTTGCTCACATCCCTTGAGATTTTCTATCTCTGGAAGAATTTTTTTTAACAATCCACTTTGATCGAGAAGATCAAAGCCGCGGAGACGTTGAGGACTTAAGAAAATTTTTTGTAGTTCATCTCGAATACGTTCAGCACTGACACAAAGAATCTCTGGAGCCATCTGGCAAAGAGCTTTCCAGGTCATTGGCTCTATTTTAAAATCGAGTGTTGTTGCAAAGCGAATGGCACGAAGGAGTCTCAATTTGTCTTCTTGAAAGCGCTTCAAAGGATTGCCAATAGCACAAATAATTTTTTGATCTAGATCCTCACGCCCATGCACATAATCAAAAACAGTTTTTGTAATCGGATCATAAAACAAGCCATTGATCGTGAAATCACGCCTCTTGGCATCTTCCTCTGCATTGGTAAAAGTAACTTCGGCAGGGTGGCGTCCATCCTGGTAGGTTCCATCATGGCGAAAGGTTGCCACTTGAATTTCCACCTCTTTTTTTTCCTCACTTTTTTCTAAAACAATCACGACTCCAAACTGTGCTCCCACTGGGATAGTGCGTGGAAAAAGTTTTTCAATTTCCTCAGGAAGCGCATTGGTCGCGATGTCGTAGTCATGTGGCTCCAATCCAAGAAGATGATCACGGACACACCCTCCTGCAAAGAAGGCTTCATGACCAACTTCACGCAATTTTTTAAGAACATTGTAGGCAGCAGAAAAAACAGAAGAGCTATTCACAGGGATAGAAGCGATGAGTAAAGGTGGCAGGATTTCAGGAAGCAGGTTACAGGCTATAAGTAAGGCCTAAAGGCAAGATTCATGAAAAAATTTCCTGCAATCTGTAACCTGCCACCTGAAACCCTGCAAACTTATTTCCAAATTCTCCGATCTAGAGTCCGATAACTCAAGGCCTCCAAAAGATGTTCCTCTTCGATAGGAGCACTTTTGGCAAGGTCAGCGATGGTTCGAGCGACTTTTAAAATACGATCGTAGGCACGAGCACTAAAATGAAGTTCGTTGATGGCTTTTTTTAAAAGCTCATTGCCATTGGGACTCAGCTGACAATGTTGGCGAAGTTCAGTCGGTGTCATCCGAGCATTGCAAGTCGTTCTCTTTTTTTTAGAAAAGCGCTCTTGCTGTAGAACACGTGCGGCTATGACGCGTTCACGAATAAGTGCTGAAGATTCCCCTAGCTGCTTCTGGGAAAGCTCTTTGTAGGCTATTGCAGGTGCCTCGACATGAAGATCGATACGATCCAGCAAGGGTCCCGAAATACGTTGACGATAACGCTCCAGTTGCAGAGGAGTGCAACGACATTCGCGTTTAGCATCCCCATAATAGCCGCAAGGACAGGGATTCATCGCAGCTACCAACATAAAAGAGGCTGGAAAGGTCATGGTTCCTGCCGCCCGAGAGATAGTAACTTTGGCATCTTCTAATGGCTGGCGTAATACTTCCAGTGTTGATCGTCGAAACTCCGGAAGCTCATCGAGAAAAAGAACTCCATGATGCGCAACGCTGATTTCTCCAGGCGTAATGTTGGTAGAACCACCGAGCAGTCCGACATCTGAAATCGTGTGATGAGGATCACGAAAAGGGCGTTGAGTCACTATTGGCTCTCCAGGGCTAAGGACGCCACAAACACTATGAACCTTCGTTGTTTCTAAAGCCTCCTCCAAAGAGAGGGGGGGCATGATAGTGGGAATACGACGCGCCATCATCGACTTTCCAGAACCAGGCGGTCCGATAAGCAAAATATTGTGGCCACCAGCAACAGCGACTTCAATCGCTCGCTTGACCTGCTGTTGTCCTTTGATCTCCGAAAAATCAAGGTCAAACACTAACTGTTGCTTGAGGAGTAAGGCAGGATCTTCTTTTTCTGCAGAAAGTTCTTTTTGCATCGAAAGAAATTCATAGGCCTCACGCAAAGTGGCAATGCCATATACCTCGATCCCCTCCACTACTGCGGCCTCTCGTGTGTTGGCGACTGGAAGGAGGACGGCTTTTTTTCCTCGAGCTCGGGCTTCAAGGGTAAGTGGAAGAGCCCCTTTGATCGGACGCACCTCCCCAGTCAAAGCCAATTCTCCTGCAATATAGCAACGATCTAGGCGTGGCAGCTGCGCCGATTTAGCCAAAGCAATCATCCCAATGGCAATGGGTAGATCAAAATTAGGCCCTTGTTTTTTGATATCAGCGGGAGCCAAGTTCACCGTCGTGCGCGTACGCGGCCACTCATAACCGCTATTACTCACTGCCGCAATCACTCTGTCCTTACTCTCCCGAACGATTGCATCAGGAAGCCCAACCACGATGATAGCAGGATCGCCTGACCCTGTATGGATTTCAATTTCTACCTCAGTGGCATCGATCCCAATAACAGCAGCAGAAAAAACTTTAATGAGCATGTGACAAAAGAACTTCCACCCGTATTTGATAACTCACCTAACGTCAAGGAGAAAAAGAAAATATGAACATTACGAATGCGAACGCTGTCAAAAGTTAACAAATGTTAACAATATCATGGTCAATACCATTTCCAACACCGTATCAACTTATCACGTGAAAGCGTTGACTCTTATTCAATATTCTTTGAGCGCAAGAGAAGCTTATCGCGGCTTTTCAGACCGAGATGTAGAACGAGAATTCCTAGCTCTGTTTGAAGAAAGGCCAAAATCAAACCTTTCCAGTAACAGTTCTTTTGCAAACAGAATCGAGCAGGTCCATACAAGAGCATTAAGACCAAAAAATTGGAAAAATAGATTTAGTCACAGCTTGCTCCTTCATCTTAATTATTTTTTTAAAGTCTAATAACAAAATGGTAGATACGAAATCAGGTTGAAAAAAATTGAACGTCAAACACTTTTTCCTTGTCCAACTAACTAAAATATTATGAACACCTCAACTGAAAACCATGACTCTAGCTTACAACGCTACATGCAAGATATAGCTCAATATCCCCTGCTCTCTCTAGAAAGAGAAAACGAGTTGGCAGCACTCATTAAAACTGGAGATAAAAAAGCCATTGCCGAAATGGTACGTTGTAATTTGCGTCTTGTAGTTAAAATTGCACGTGAATATGCCAATTTTGGGGTGCCACTGCTTGACCTTATTTCTGAGGGAAACATTGGGCTTATGAAAGCAGTCAAACGTTTTGATCCTTCCAAAGGCAGCAAGCTGAGCACCTATTCTTCTTGGTGGATTAAGCAGGCCATCAAACGGGCCTTGGCCAATCAAGGTAAAACAGTGCGGCTTCCTATTCACCTTTTGGAAAAAGTTGCCAAAGTCCGCCGTGTTAATGACAGCTTGAATGAGTTTCTAGGACGTGAAGCAACCCATGAAGAAATTTCAGAAGAGATTGGAATTTCTGTTGAAAAGATCGCTCAATTAAAATTAGCCTCTGGTTCCACTACCTCTCTTGATGCTCCTGTAAGCGAAGAAAGCTCCACCAAATTTTCAGACATGTTGAGTGACTCCAAAGCTCTCAATCCTTTTGATGAACTAGATCAAAAAGATCTCCAAGATTCCCTGCAGGAAATGATTGGAGGACTCACTCTGCGAGAACGTGAAGTCATCAATAATCGTTTTGGATTAAACGGGGAAGAGCCCATTACTCTTGAAGAAGTAGGAAGCAAAATGGGCGTCACACGAGAACGTATTCGCCAATTACAAAACGTAGCTCTTAGCAAAATGCGCCAAGCTTTTCAAAAAAAGGAACAGATTAGATTTTATCCTGAGGTAGTGTTGGCTTAGAGAGTGTCTTGAAAATGAATAAAATTGATGCAGTACCAGGAGCGAAGCGCACAGACCCGCAGTGTATATGGACATACTCGAGGACGCGAGCACTGGAGCGACGCCGTAATGCGCAATTTTAGTCTTTTCAAGACACCCTCTTAACCAGCCTTCGAATATTTGCGAACGGGACCTTTGCTAAAGTTTTTTTTAGCAAAACTTCCGCTCCTCTCCCCGCCTCGCCGAGCATCACCACGAAGACCTTGACTACCGCGGCCTTCTCTATCTCGACTGCGCCCTCCTCCTTCTCTTCCACCTTTGTAATTTTTGCTACGTGCGAAATGGGCATCTTCTGAATCACGATCTCGTGAGTTTGTTGATTTTTCTTTAGCTGGAAGTGAGGGAACATCTGAACAAGAGCCTAGCAAGAGCGAGAAAAGAGCTGAGGAAATATCAGTTGAGTTATGACCTGCTTCTAAAAGGCGATCCATGATAACATCATGCTTTTTAAAAGAAGCAGTTTCGAGCGTCTTAACAAGTTTCGCATAAAGTAACTCAGCCCGCTTTCCTTCAACCTCTCCAACTGTAGGAATAACGCCTCGATGAATTTTTGTTTTGGTATAACGCTCAATAAATTGAAGTTTATAAATGTCACGACCACTGACAAAAGTTACTGCCATTCCCTTTTTTCCAGCGCGGCCTGTACGACCAATACGATGCACATAATCTTCGGGATCGTAGGGCAAGTCGTAATTGACAACGAGCTCTAGATTATCGACATCAATACCACGCCCTGCGACATCAGTCGCCACGAGAAATTCGAATTCCGAATTTTTGAATTTGTTCATCACTCGCGTGCGCTGCGCCTGTGGAATCCCTCCATGCAAACGATCTGTTGAAAAACCCTGGGCAAGCAATGCATCAGCCAACTCATCGACCATCCGTTGTGTGTTGCAAAAAATAATACCGAGCTTGTAACCATGAAAATCAATCAAGCGAATGAACGCTTCCGTTTTCATACGCGGTGGAACTTCATAAAACCATTGCTCTACCGTTGGCACCGTGAGTTCTTTTTGCTCAATTTTCACCATCTGAGGATGGCGTGAAAAACGATTAATCAAGTCGCGAATCGGCTTAGAGAGGGTCGCTGAAAAGAAAATGGTCTGGCGTTCTTGAGGCGTACTCTCAAGAATTTTTTGAATATCATCACGAAAACCCATATCGAGCATCCGATCAGCTTCATCAAGAATGACCATTTTCAATTGGTTCAATTTTAGAGTGCCACGCTCTAAGTGATCAATAAGACGTCCTGGCGTTCCAATGACAATTTGAACTCCTTTTTTGAGTTCGAATAATTGTCGGTCATAGGAAGCACCTCCATAAATAGGAACGCAATGAATAGAGCGTTTAAAAGCAGTCAACTTATAAACTTCGTCTGCTACTTGAGTTGCCAGCTCGCGTGTGGGACAGAGAATAAGAATTTGCACAGCTGTAATGGCAGGATCAATTTTTTCAATCGCTGGGATGGCATAAGCCGCTGTCTTGCCAGAACCTGTTTGAGACTGCCCTACCACATCAACACCTGACATCAAAATGGGGATTGCTGCGGTCTGAATCGGGGAAGCTTCCTCAAAACCGAGCTGAGCTACTGCCTTAATAATTTCTTGGGAGACTCCAAGAGCCTCAAAGGTACGTTTTTCCATAGTTCCAAAGCTTATCGTATTTCTGGCATAACGTCACGGTTTATAAAAATATCAGATAAAATCCAAGCTCAAACTGAAAGATCATTTTAGTCGATCAGATCAATTACTCTTTTTACTGAGTTGGATATTGGTACTTTTTAACAACTCTCTACTCTTTACGTCATGCCTTTGATTAATCTTACAAAACAACACTACGACGTCATCATTATTGGCGGTGGTGCAGCAGGCCTTTTTTGCGCATTTCAAGCCGCTTTGCGAGGGCATCGTGTCGCTTTATTAGAACACAACGAACGTGTTGGCAAAAAAATAGAAATCTCAGGTGGAGGTCGCTGTAATTTTACAAACATCCATGCCTCAGCAGAAAATTATCTTTCTGAAAATCCCAATTTTTGTAAATCAGCCTTGGCTCGCTATTCCCCATGGGACTTCATTGCCCTGGTTGAAAAACATCGTATTGCTTATCACGAAAAAAAATTAGGACAGCAATTTTGCGATGGTAATTCACGCGCTCTTATCGAAATGCTCTTGCGTGAATGTCAGGAAGCAGGTGTGACGCTCTTGACTTCTTGCTCTGTACAGGAGGTAAAAAAGAGCGATTATTTTGAGATCATCACACAACGAGGAACCTTCTTTTCAAAAGCTCTTGTGATCGCAACAGGTGGTCTTTCCTTTTCAAAATTAGGAGCTACTGATTTTGGATATCGCATTGCCAAGCAATTTGGCATTGCTGTGACACCGCTGCGTCCAGGATTAGTTCCTTTGACCTATATTCAAAATGATCGCTCTTTTTGCAGCAACCTAGCCGGAGTGGCTCTCCCTGTACGTGTGCAACACGAAGGTGTAAGCTTTGAAGAAGCCCTTCTCTTCACCCATCGTGGTGTGAGTGGCCCTGCAATCCTTCAAATATCTTCCTTCTGGCGTGCAGGTCAGGAGCTTTCTTTTAACCTCCTACCATCGCAAGAGGCCACTTTGGCAGTTTTAAAAGAACGAAAAAGCAACATGCTTCTAGCAAATATACTGAGCCACCATCTTCCTCGTCGCTTTGCAGAAGCCTGGTGTGAACGGCAGTATTTCACAAAGCCTGCAGCACATTATTCAGAGCAAGAGTTTCAAAAAATGCTCAACTTACTCCATTGTTGGCCACTCCCTTTTTCTGGCACAGAAGGGTACCCCAAAGCCGAAGTCACACTGGGTGGGGTTTCTACTAGTGAGCTCTCTTCAAAAACCATGGAAGCACGTCAAGTTCCAGGGCTTTATTTTATAGGAGAAGTCGTCGATGTCACCGGATGGTTGGGTGGTTACAATTTTCAATGGGCTTGGGCTAGTGCTCATGCCGCTGCGGAGGCTTTGTGAGAATGTGCATTAGTTCTCACTTTTTTTCTTTTTCTTAAAAAACATCGAGGTGGATATTACCTTCTACCCAAGGATTGATAGCCTTGCGCCATTCAAAATTAGATTGACAACCAGTCCATGCAAAGGGAGGTTTTTCTACAATTTTGCCTGATTTTTTATCTTGAACCTGGCGAGAGCCTTTAAATTTATCTGAAGGAAAGCGATAGCGTCGAAGCCCATCAGCACTTTCTAAGCCATACCAACCATTTGTCTCACCCCAACTATTCGGGCCACGAGGAGATACATTTGATTCATAATAATTGGGGCCCACCCATAATTTACCAAGTTCATTAGAAGCCTTGGTTGAAACAGCTGTCTTTTTTGGATATCCATCCATAATTTCAAAGAGATTAGGCGTACCTCCTTTGTTTTTAATACGCTCTATAATTGGCTCAGCCCACCTTTTTATAATTTCTTCGGGAGAAAAATGATTAGAAGAAATAAAAACATCACTTTCTATTTTTTTTACTACAGAAAAATATTTTTGCATGAGTTCCACTATTTCTCTTTCTTCTAAAGTAATTTCATCATCACTCGGGCGCAGTTTTCTCTTTATTTCATCAAAAGCATCTATCAATTTTTGAAGAAATTTTGTTGTTGTTAATTTAGGTCTGCTCACTGCAAAGAGTGACATCCTATCGGTTTTAAAAATTTCCTCTGTGACTTCATGTTGTTTTTCTATATTAGCTAAAATCACCTCAGCTGAGGGCTGGCCTACTAATTCCCTTAAGGCATTCTCGCATTTTTCAGCCAATTCCAAGGCCTTAACTAAAGGCTCATTGAATATCTTGTGACGGAGGCAATTTTCAATAAATTCTCTTGCAGCTTCAGGAACAATATCTTCATAGGCATTCAGAACAAAAGGATCTTGAGCATTGTTCATTATTTGCTGGAGCTGCTCTAGCGCATCTTTGCAAGCGATAGAATTAGCTAGAGGCAATTCTTCCCTGTATGGAGTAAATAATGGTTTGTTGACTCCATCAGGAAAAAATTTATCTCTGAATTGCATTAATTTCTTAGCTAGCTTTTTTTTCTCTTTTTCAAACGCACCTAGCCCATCGTATTCTTTGATGAGATCACCAATCTTAGCTTTGGCTTTTGTGCTCCTAGTTGCACCGGCAACATCTTCAAAAGACCTTTTTCTGGAAGCAAGATATTCTTGATAAACAAAAAATTTCTGAGCCTGTTTTATGCTGCATTCTATTTCACTACGCTTTAGTATTATCTCTTGTTCTGTTGACTCTAAATCGTGCTGCATCAACCCAACTTCTTCGCTATTACCATCGTTCTGATCTGCTATTAATTTTTTCAGTTGCTCTTCTAACAAAGCTGATCTCTCTTCTAGCCTCTCTAATTGCTTCGATCCTTCCTCTATGGAGCCTAATTCTTTCTTTAATGTTTCTAAGTTGCCCACATGAGTAGCTGCCTGTTTTATTTCCGATTTATACTCTTTAGACTCACAATAGTTAAGAAGATCTTGTTTATCCATTTTACCAATTTCTTGAAGTGGCATGATCCTTGGCGACAGCAGCTGTTTAAAAGCACTCAACCGCTCTTGAGCTTTTCGAGCCATTTCAGGAAAGACTTTATCTCTACACTGAGCCAATTTTTTCTGTTCTTCTTGGCCAACGAGAGTCAGCTCCTTGTATATTTTTGTAATCGCAGCAAGTTTTTCCTTTTGCTCTTGTTGATTTTCAGACTTAAGTTTTGAACGCAATGTGCTAAGAGCTTTGCCTCTAGATAAAAGATATTTTTGATAGTGAAAAAACAACTTGCCTTCTTTCATGACATCGCTGGTTGCACCCTTGATTTTCTCGCTGATTACTTGTAGCCCTTGATTACCAATGACCTTCCAGAGCTCATCTAAATTTTTTTTAAATGCTGCTACAAGTTCACGCAGGACAGGCAATTTGATTTTCGTGTACACAAGTTCAAGGAGATCATAACCAGAGAGATCATTTAGCCGTTCTATTTCTTCAACTGAAAGAGATTTTCCGTTAGCGCAATCTATTGCTCTCATCATGAGATTAAGCTCTTTGGCACTTAATGCGTTATGCCAAGGTTCCATTAAATTATTTTTTATTTTCTCCTTCCATTCAACAGAAGCAACACATGACAAAAAGCTCTCTCTAATTGCCCTGTTTTCTGCTCGAGTGTTAGGTGAAAAAACAATTTCCTCTTTAGGTTCAATTCCTTTTTCTGTGATAACTAGTCGTGTTGCTTCTGGGTTTTCATGAAAAGCTTTTTGAAAATTAGCTAATAAACTTTTTCGGAGCGCCTCTACTGCATCGCAGGAAGCCTGCACAAGCTCTGTTAGGCGATCTTCAATTTGCTGACCCGCGATTGTTCCAATGTTGTTTGCTCGTCCAAGAACATCCGCCTTCTCTTTGTAGCGCTCGTATCGATTGCTCCATTTTTGATAAAGCTCACGGAGTTCTTTTTCTGAAATTGCAGTCCCCTTTCCTCCTAAATCAGCAATGACCTTTCGAGCCTCTTGGGTTCTTTGTTCCAGGATATCTAGATTCGAAAGATTTTCCTCTTCCAAGAGGTCCCGGGATCGTGGAACCGCCTCCTTTTTTGGACTTGTAAGAATCTTTCCTTGGCCATCACTTGATTCATTACTTTCGCTCTTGAGGAGCACGTTCTTGACAGAAGCAGAAGGAACATAACTTGTCCCAACGTTATTGATAAGCCCCCGCTCTTCTTCCTCTTTGCTATATTTTCCAGCCTTTTCAGCCTCTTTACTCTTTGAGTCTTCGTCGTTTTTTGTTTCTGCTTTCATCATCGCGCTCACGCGCACAGGCGCAAGCACAAGGAGGATTAGGAGTAGCAAGAAGGAAAGTTTTTTCATGAAGGAGGAAATTGTTTTTTATGAAAACTAGAGAAAAACCAAAGAGTCATAAAGAAAGTTTTAAGGAAATAAAGCCCCCCTGTTTTTTTATAATATAGTCAAATTACTTAGAAATTACATGAAAGAACGCAGAGATTTTTAGAAAAGGCAAGGCCGAAGAGCGAGCGCTATATCTTATAACGGGAGTAATGAGAACGCAGTCTTTTCCTGAAAAGATCACGTCAATTTTGTGTAATTTCTAAGTAATTTGACTATTATGAGTTAATTTTTTTTCTGCCTTAGAAGAAAGCTCTCGTGCTTTTTTTTCAGCGGCTTCTGCTTTAAGATTGTGTTGTTTCTTATCCGCTTTGGAATATTGCTTTGCAGCTTGCTCCTTTTCCGTTGCAGCTACGATCGATTGCTCAAGAGCATCAGTCGCCAAACGTGTTGCTTCTAGCAGATTTGCTTTTTGCTGCTCATTTCCCGAAGCAGAAGAGTTCATTGCTTGCACATAATATTGGCGAGCTTGTTCCAATTGACTTTTTACCTGTTTTGGAAATTCGGAGCCGCTTTGTTTTTTTTCTAGAATTTTTAAAAGGTATTCATCAAGCCTATCGTCGAGCTCTTCTAAAACAAAAGTGTGATTACTGAAAGGTTCGCCAGCAGTAACATTTTGAACTCTCTCTGTTTTTTTAATGAGCTTGGCAAGGAGTTGTTGAAGTTCTTTTTTTTGTTCTTCAAACTTCGGTCCTAATTCTTTTTTCTCCTTAGCAGCATTAAGCTCCTCTAGATTATTCTTGAGCATTGCCTCTACTGCTTGTGCCACTCTATTCCAAAGATGGTAATTTTTTTCATTATCTTCTAAAGTTGCTCTCAAGGCATTCATAAGATAGTCAAATACTGCTTTCTCTCCTGTGCGTAAACTTTGTAAAGCAGCCTCACCTTTTTGATTCCATTTTTGTTGTTTTTTGCCACCTGTCTTAAAATCAGGCTGAGCTTGAAGGTCTCTTTCTATCTGATTGACCCGATCACTGATCTTTTTCCAAGCATTAAATGATAAAGCTTGAGCTAATTGAGGATGAATTGCTAGTTTCTTCAACTGAGCAATTCTCTGGCATTGATTAGGGTCATTAGTTTTAAAAAACAAAAGTGTCAGCGCTGCTTCTTGTTCTTTAATTTCAGCAAGCTCTTTTTTTCCTGCCTCCATCATGGTGGCTGCTTCCACAAATAAATCGCTAGCAGAATGGAGTGCTTGAGCCTCTTGAAGGGAGGTGTTATTTAATATCCCTTCGTTTCTTTTTTTAGCTGCATCATTAAGATGTTGAGCAGCTCGTAAATAAAATTTAGAAGCAGTTGGTGTTTCTTTAGCTTCTGCCTTAATAAAGAGGCGAGCAGCATTTTGAAACTCCTCCCCTACTGTGAGCAGTTGTTTGCGAGTTTCTGGCTTGTCAATGGCATCTTTAATACTCTTTTCAGCAGCTGAGAGAGCCTCTATTGTTTTTTTCCAGTTATTATCGTAATAATAAGAACCATAAGAACGGTTAGCACCACTAGCATTTTTTCTCAATAAAGCTCTCTCGAGACAAAGCCCCTGTAGGTGCATTAATAATAACATCTTTTCATCATCAAGAGCTTTTTGTTTGAGAGCCTTTTCTCCATATTCAATAGCTTGATCATAATCTTTAAAAAAATCACCTGTAGCATAAGAAAAATTATTCAGAATAGCCTCTTTTGCGAGAGCCTGAGCTGTTTGGAAATAAAGATCGTTATAGGAACGTATGGCTTCTTCATCCAAAGGAGTCGAGGATGGCTGAATTTTGGAAATATAACTTCCTATCTTCTCTAAATAAGGTTTGCTCTCAGTAAAAAAGGGCTCATAAGAGTTCAATTTTTCTTTTTCTTTTTTCAGTTGCTCATCCATTTGCCTCAACTCATTCTGATTACTTTCTTCCCAACTTCCCCTTGCTCGACGTTCTGCTAGCTCAAAATAATGTTTGATCGCTTCTTGATAGCTTTTCATTTTTTCCATCAGCAATGCTGTCACTTCTGGGAAGGTGCCTTTCTCTAACGTAGAAATGAGAGCATTATGATTGATCGCTTTTTGCCAATAATCTGATGCAGTGTTAATGTGCTTATCAAAAGGCTCATCGTAGCCATAGTAGTAGCGCTCACTAGAAGATAAAGAAGCCTTCTTCATCCTCTCAGTTTTGCTTTTCAAGGCATCAATTTTTCCTCGAATAGTACTCTCATCATCATTCTCTATAGCAGCTGCATTCACTAAATGGACAGTAGCATCTTGAAAATAGAAGATCCCTTTTGTCCATAATTCAGCCAGGTCTGAATGAATTGCCCCGTCAGCTTTCTTTTTAAGGGAAGCGGCATAAGAGGATTGCTCTTTGATTTGAGTCGTTATGTTTTTGGCTGCTTCTACCAAGGAGTTAGCAATAGAAGAAGCATGAATCTCTCTCTTTCCATTATTTCGTTGAAAATAATCAGCTGCTATTTTCCAGAGAGTTGCTACTTGCTGATGTGGTGACTTGGCGGCTTTAGTAAGGCACCAAGCAGCCATAAACTGATCATTCCATTGGTCTAGATTTTCTTTTTTTTCAATATGGTCTGCTATTTCAGTCCATAAAGCAGCCAGCCTATCGTCTCTATTTTTCTTAGCTTCTTGAGCTCGAATTCGATAATCTTTAATGAAATCCTCTTGGTTTTTTTCGGCTTCATGAAATTTACGAACTAAAATAATATTGGGATCCAAGTGCGTTTCAGCCCGATTCTCAACTTGAGATTTCCTGTTTTTCATTACTGTCCAATAGCTTTTCTCTGTTTTATATCCCATTATTCTTGCTTCTTCTTCCTTTGCAAAAACATAGGCCTGCCACGCAGCGAAAGTACCTAATTTTTTTGTGGTAATATTTCTCCAAAGATTTGAGAGGTGATGGTGTTGAGCTTGCTCAGCCTCGTTAGCTTTGTCGATGAAGCCTAGATAAAAGCGTGTGTCTTTATAAAATTCCTCGCCGCTATGATAATAATAATATTCCTTCTGCTTAAGTATATTTTCAATAGCCTCCAACCCTCTAGCAGTAGGAAACAACTCACTGGCAGTTTTAACACATAAAATCAGATCATTTGCTACGTCATTATTTACTTGAAGTGCTTTTTTACTAAACCCCATTTCTAAGAGATATTCTCTAATCCAGTCTAAAGAATAGTAGTGTGCAACAAAGATCTTGAAGGCCTTTTCTGTTAACCATTGCTTTGCTTTTTCATTTTTTTTCGGTTGTGGAGCTTTCAATGAAATCTGCTCTAGAGACTTCACAGCAGGAGGTGCAGAAATTTCTTTTCCTGGGCTGAGAAGCTCCTCTGTGTTGATTAAAGTAGAACGCACCGTCTCATCATGAGAAAAACGACTTAAGCTTTTGGTAATCTCTTCAAGAACCTGGGAAGAGATTGTTACTAGCTCTGCAAGTCTTTCTTCAAGGAGCTGATGCTCGATACCAGTTTTTTCTAAGTTAGAAAACTCCGCCTGAGCTTGTTGATAGTGCTCACAATGATTAGCCCATGTTTCATAAAGCTCGAGAAGCACTGGTTCTTCAAGTGGAAGCCCTTTTCCTGTTAACTGGGCAATCACCTCCTGAGCCTCTTTAGTTTTTTGTTCTAGGACATCTAAATTAAAAAAATTCTCGTTAAAGGGATCAGCTCCATAGTGTTTTACTTTGGATGCCTCTCCTGCTATTTTACTATCAGTCCCTTGATCCAGGAATTCCGAAGCTGCCTCTCCTATTGATTCCTCGTTAGAGCTACTGCTCTCACCTTCACTCTTCCAAAAAGCCTTTGTTGTACCACCGCGGCTTGGTCCAACACTTTGGATAAGGTCCTTCTTTTGTTGCTCCTCGCTGGATTTTAGAATCTCTTTCTTTTGTGATTTTTCCTGTTTCTGATATTCTCCTCCTCTTTTTATCATCGCGCTCACGCGCAGGGGTGCCAGCACAAGGGCGCTCAAAAGCAAAAGAAGAGGAAATTTTCTCACTGTTGGTTTTTTAGAGTTGGTTGGATTTTTCTAGAAAATTAGAGCGATAACAAATAGCAAAAATTTACTTCAACTTCAACTTCAACTCATCTCTATTTTTCTAGTGAGCATCATGACTTACAACGCTTTTAATAAGATCACTTCTTACAAATCAATCACTAAAATTAACGCATATAGTTAAAAAAGACTTTGACAAACACACTGATTAATATCTATTATTTCCTATCTGAGAGTTGAAAAACTCATCCAGTGTAAGACAACATACTTCCCCCCTACCTAGGAAAAACCAATTCTTGTTCCCCCCAAGAACATCACTATTGGGCTAGAGCATATTAAAAAATTCTGTAGCCGCTTCATTGCGTCGTCGCTTCGGTGCTCGCTCCATCGAGTATTGGCTATACACTCCCTCGCTGTGCGCCTCAGCTCCTGGCACTGCATCGACTACAAAAAATTTTAATGATGCTCTAAGATGGCTGTAGTTTTATTTAAAATGCTCTAAGAGGGTGTCTTGAAAATGAATAAAATTGATGCAGTATCAGGAGCGAAGCGCACAGACCCGCAGTGTATATGGACATACTCGAGGACGCGAGCACTGGAGCGACGCCGTAATGCGCAATTTTAGTCTTTTCAAGACACCCTCTAAATGGCTGAATATTTATCCCCACCTTCGCAGGGACAAGCTTGACAGTTACTCCCTCCTACATTCTTTCCGGAACACCAATCCCCAAGAGTTCTAATCCTTCTTTGAGCACACGTGCAGTGAGTTCTGCCAGTGCAAGCCGAGATTGTTTAATCGCATCTTCTGCCTTGAGGATGGGACACTGTTCATAAAAGCGATGAAAGCTATTGGCTAACTCATAAAGAGCTAAACAGAGTACATTAGGGCGCAAATCGAAGAGAACCGCCGGTATAACTTCTCCAAACTGCAACAGTTGTAAAGCCAGAGCACGCTCTGCTTCTTCTTGGAGGCAAATGGAACCCAACTCTATTGTCTCACTTTCCTCTTTTGCTTTTCTAAAAATGGAACGAATACGGACATACGCATTCTGCAGATAAGGGGCTGTATTTCCTTGGAACGATAACATTTTGTCCCATGAAAAAATATAATCAGTCATTCGATGCTGCATGAGATCCGCGTATTTCAACGCCCCTAGGCCAATGGTTCTGGCAATTTCTTTTTTTTCTTCCAGTGAAAAATCAGGGTTTTTTTCTGCGACAATTTGAAAAGCACGATCAATGGCTTCCTTGAGCAAGCTTCCAAGCTCGATATTATCACCGCTGCGGGTTTTCATCATCTTTCGATCTTCACCCAGAATGCTTCCAAAAGCGACGTGGCGAAAATCAGAATTCAATCCAAGACGCCGTGCCACTGCCATCAGTTGCTCAAAATGAAGCTGTTGTGGGACTCCGCAGACGTACCAGACAGCATCCGGATGCCAGCGTTGCTCACGATATTCGAGGGTTGCAATATCCGTTGTTGCATAAAGAAAACCACCATCGGATTTACGAATAAGAAAGGGCTTATCAAGTAGCGTTGGATGATTATGGAAAAAAATAACGATGGCTCCTTCGCTTTCTTGAGCAATTTTTTCTTTGATTAATCGCTCTACAAGTGGAGCCAAAGCCTCATTGTAGAAGCTTTCCCCGAGATGCTCATCAAAAGAAATAGAGAGGAGCTGATATTGTTGTTCAAATTCCTTCCACGAAAGTTGCACAACTTTTTTCCAAATAGATAAATTTTCAACATCCCCCTGTTGTAATTTCACCAACTCTTCACGGACAGCTGCTTTAAGTACAGGGTCACTTTCTTCCAAAGCATTCACTTCACGATAAAGGCGAACTAATTCATTAACTGGAGCTGAAACAAGTGCTGCCTCATTGAGAAAGTGCTTCCAACCGTAAATAACTTTTCCAAATTGTGTCCCCCAATCGCCAATGTGATTGTCGGTAATAACCCGATGCCCTAAAAACCTGGCGATACGAGCCAAGGAGTCTCCTAAAATAGTACTGCGAATATGTCCCACGTGCATTGGCTTTGCCACATTGGGAGAACTAAAATCAATAACGATTGTTCGCGGCTTGTTGGCTACGGGAACTCCAATTCGTGCGTCCTGCAGCAAGGTAGTGACTTGCTTTGCGAGAAAATCATTACTGAAACGAAAATTAATAAACCCAGCTCCTGCTATTTCTAGGGAGCAATCTTCCAGCTGAAAGGAAGCTACAATCTGCTGAGCCAGCTCACGTGGATTTTTTTTCAATTGCTTGGCTGCTACCATGGCTGCATTGGTCTGATAATCACCAAATCGTGCATCAGCTGCCATTGTAACAACAGCGAGCTCAGAGTTGATGCCAACCGTTGCAAGAGCCTCTACGAGCCGCTCGGTTAAAAGTGTGTGGAGCGTTTTGTACTCGTTCATTTAAAAAATCTCTCCGAGTAAATAAGACTGCAACTCTTGGATGGGCATACGCCGTTGCTTCATAGAATCGCGCTCTCTTAAGGTGACTGTATTGGCTAGTTCTGGTCCTGATTCTCCTAGAGTTTCAAAATCGATAGTGACGCAGAAAGGAGTCCCTACCTCATCTTGACGCCGATAACGACGACCGATCGCTCCTGCCTCATCATAAAAAACAGTCATGTAGGGTCGCAGGGCTCGCTCGATGGCATGAGCCTTCTCAACAAGCGCCGGTTTATTTTTTAAGAGCGGAAAAATGCCGACTTTGATTGGCGCCATGCGAGGATGAAAACGCATCACAATGCGTGTCTCTTTTTCACCTTTGTCACTGACAATTTCTTCTTCCTCAAAAGCCTCACACAATAATGCTAAGACCGTTCGATCAGCTCCAGCACTTGGTTCGATAACATGAGGAATAAATTTTTCTTTACTCTCTTCCGCAAAATAATCGAGCGGCTTGCCACTCTTTTGCATATGTTGTGTAAGATCGTAATCAGTGCGATAAGCCACTCCCTCGAGTTCTTGAATCCCAAATGGAAATTCATATTCCAGGTCGTAGGTTTTTAAAGAATAAAAGGCACGTTCCCCATCAGGAATATCTTTTACATGAATTTTGGCACGAGGAATTCCAATGTCCTCATAAAAACGGAGACGCTCTTCGAGCCAAAAATCAAGCAATTGCAGGCCTTGCGAGGGATGGCAAAAATACTCCATTTCCATTTGCTCAAACTCACGAGAACGAAAAATAAAATTGCGAGGATTAATCTCATTGCGAAAGGCTTTTCCAATTTGGGCAATACCAAAAGGGAGCTTCTGTCGTGAGGTTTCTAAAACATTGCGAAATTGAACAAAAATTGATTGAGCTGTTTCAGGACGCAGATAAGTTTTGTTGGTCTCATCAGCCATCGGCCCTACATGCGTAGTAAACATAAGGTTAAAATCACGTGGCTCGGTTTTTTCACCATCGCAATGAGAAACCATCTTGCTCGGTTTTTGAGGACAGGGAGTGAGATCGATCTGATCAGCACGGAATCTACCTTTGCAGGTTTTGCAATCGATCATCGGATCAGAAAAAGTAGTTTCGTGGCCACTGGCCTGCCAAACAGCTCGATTCATGAGGATGGCACCATCCATACCAACAACATCTTCGCGCTCACGCACCACACGTCGCCACCAAAAGTCTTTGAGATTGCGCTTGAGCTCCACTCCCATTGGGCCGTAATCCCAGACACCATTGAGGCCTCCATAAATTTCTGAAGAAGGAAAAATAAACCCTCGCCGTTTGCAAAGGCTGACAATTTTTTCCATACGAGTTTCAAGATGAGTGGCCATGCTAAAAAGTTAGTGATGGTAAACAAAAATGGTGAGAAATCAAGAGGTTAAGGGCTATGATCCCTTTTTTTTTACCTATTAAAGAAATCCAGAAAGAAATTAGCCCAAGTTCCCCAGTTAAGGTGGATGATATTTTGTAACGACTTGGTCTGAAGGTGGTTTTTAAAAGCATGAGGTGTATGTTTCATACATAAGTGATTTGAACAAATTAATGTCCAAGGCATTACGAAAGATCACCATTCGCAACTGCGGAACTGGGGTTAGTGTTCAATGGAGTTTTTCAGGAGAGGAAGTTGCGGAACATTTTCCGATAGTAGATAGGTCAAACTTTCAATAAAAAAATCTCAATAAATTTTTTGTTTTTCAAGTAATATTAAGATAAAATGTCTCACTTTGTATTGGTTATCAAAGCTATATATTTTGTGATTTTAATTATCCTAAAAACTAGCAACTGCTTTATTGATTATTTAAAAAAGTCATTTAATATATCTCTTCTCATTCTAAAATTTCATTTTATCTACTACTACTATGTCTTGTTGTAATTCTTCTAGCACTCCTCCCTCTTTTCATGACCTTTCTAAACGGATCAATCCAGAGGAAAAGCGCTTGGTTAATTGTAAGCAAGTTGACGTCAATCAACTGATGCCTCTCAAATATCAGTGGGCTTGGGAGTACTATATAAAAGGGTGCGCTAACCATTGGATGCCCAATGAGGTGCCTATGCAAACAGACATCGAGCTCTGGAAATCAAACCGCTTAACCACCGAAGAGCGCCATGTGATCATGCGCAACCTTGGGTTTTTTAGCACTGCAGAAAGCCTCGTTGGCAACAACATTGTCTTGGCTATTTTCAAACATATCACCAACCCTGAAGCGAGACAGTATATGCTTCGGCAAGCTTTTGAAGAGGCAATTCACACGCACACTTTTCAATATATCGTAGAAAGTCTTGCGCTCGATCAACGCGAAGTCTTTAACATGTACCACGAGGTCAATTCTATTAATAATAAAGATGCCTTTGAAATGACACTTACTGCCGCAATTATGGCAGAGGGATTCTCAACAGAAACTCTTCAAGGTCTTCAAACCTTTCTAAAAAATCTCGTTGGATTTTATGTCATCATGGAAGGAATCTTCTTCTACAGCGGCTTCGTAATGCTCTTGAGCTTTAAGCGCCAAAACAAAATGGTCGGCATTGGTCAACAGTTTGAATACATTATGCGCGATGAGTCGGTGCATTTAAATTTTGGGATTGACCTCATTAATGGCATTCGCGCCGAAAATCCCACAGCATGGACTCCAGAACTTGAGAAAGAAGTCCGTGAGATGATTTTAAAAGCCGTGGAGCTCGAAATTGCCTACGCACAAGATTGCATGCCACGTGGTATTCTAGGCCTCAATGCAGGCCTATTCCGAGAATATGTTCAGTACATCGCTGATCGCCGATTGGACCGCCTCAACATGCCTGCTGAATTTGGAAGTAAAAATCCTTTTCCTTGGATGAGCGAAATGGCTGACCTTTCAAAAGAGCAAAATTTCTTTGAACGTAAAGTTACTGAATACCAAAAAGCAGCTTCTTTGGAATGGTAACTTCATCATCGCTAAAACGATGACAGTTTGAGTTAGCCGTTTGAGTTTGAGTGTATTTAAACTCAAACCTCCAAAAGGCAAGATGCTCATTAAACTCAAACTTTAAACTCAAACTTCTTCTCCCCCATGAACAAGAAATCCCCCTATCAAGAATTCCTAGCTGAGCGTGATGAGATCTTACGCCTCAAATGGCTAGAAAGTGAAAAACGTGGCTATGATATTGGCCCAGAACAAGCACTAATGCAATGGATCACTCAACACCGAACTCTCTGGAAAAAAAATCGTAAGGAACGTCAGTACAGACTAGATAATGAGTAAAGGGTAAAGGATAACGAGTTCATTTTGTTTTTTCACTATGTCTACTATGCCTTCTCTTCACATCCGCGGTGGTCGGGTTATTGATCCAGCAAATAGAATTGATGAAACCCGGGATCTTTTTGTTCAGGATGGGATTATTGTCAATGATCCCCCTTCCAATCCTGATGTTATCAATGCCCGAGGATTGATTGTTTCGCCAGGGTTAATCGACATCCATGTTCATTTGCGTGAACCAGGACAATCGCACAAAGAAACAATTGCTACTGGCACGCGTGCTGCGGCAGCAGGAGGCTTTACAAGTGTCGTTTGCATGCCCAATACAACACCTCCCATCGATACCCCAGAAACAGTTGCTTGGGTTCAAAAAAAAGCAGCCGAAACAGCCTGCGTTCATGTTTTCTCAACGGCAGCCCTCACTCGCGGATTAGCTGGCCTTGAGGTAGCACCACTTGAAGCTTTAGCTGCACAAGGAGCTGTGGCCTTTACCGATGATGGGCATTGTGTACAAAACTTAAAGGTCATGCGCGAAGCCGTTCAGCGTGCTCATGCTTTAGGCATCCCCATCATGGACCATTGTCAAGAAGCAACGCTCACGCAAGGGAGCATCCTTCACGAAGGGTCCTGGAGTCAGCGTTTGGGGCTGCACGGATGGCCTCGTCTCGCTGAAGAAGTCATCGTGGCGCGGAATATTTTACTCGCCCAAGAAAGCAATCATCCTATCCATTGCCAGCACATCAGCTCTCGAGAAAGTGTCCATTTGCTACGCGAGGCTCGTGCTCGTGGTATTCCCATTTCTGGGGAGGCTTCACCGCATCACATCACCTTTACTGATCAAGAGCTTCAACACGGCGATACTAACTTTAAGGTCAACCCTCCCCTGCGCACCCAAGAAGATTGTGAGGCGATCATTGCTGGGATCGCTGATGGAACCATCACTATTTTAGCCAGTGATCATGCTCCTCACTCCCCAAAAGAAAAAGGACTCCCAATCGATCAGGCTTCTTTCGGAATGCTAGGACTTGAAACCGAGCTCGCCGTTTTTTTGACCTTGCTCTTTCATCAAAGAAAAACGGTAACCCTTTCGCAGCTGATAGCCATGCTCACCGTGAATCCCGCCCAATTGCTACACCTCGACCGAGGAAGGTTGAGCGTTGGTAAAACAGCCGATATCACGCTGATTGATCCCAATTTTTCTTGGACTTATGACAAAGAAACTTCCTACTCCTTGTCACGAAATACCCCTTTTCACGGCCATCGTTTTCAAGGCAGAGCGGTCAGAACCATTGTCGCAGGAAAGACTGTTTGGGAATGCCCGCTCACAAGAACGGACAGGAAGATTGTAGATGGTAGATAGAAGATAGGAATTTCTTCTATCTTCAACTTCCTATCTTCAGGCCTCGCTCTCTTACCTCCTTCCCCACGGTTATGCAGCAATATGACGTTGAGATGTTCTCAACTCACGTGCACGAATAATTTTTTTTGAACCTGTATTCTTTTTCTTCAACTTTCGAAAATCACATTCGATTTGAAGGCCGTGCCAAAATTGAGGTGATTGCTCAAAAAAAATTCCAAAGCGGAGTGACATTTCTAGCGTGATGGAACGCTTGCCCAGCACAATTTCATTGATAGCGCGTGGGGAAACACCAATGGCACGAGCCATGGCATTTTGGGAAATGCCCATGGGAATGAGATATTCTTCGAGAAGGATTTCTCCTGGAGTAATTGGGGTCATGAGATGCATGGCTATAACGTATAACGTCATTGGGTATTGTTAATGGTGATCGACAATAGCAACGTTGGCTTTTCCATCATCAGTCCACTGAAAAACGATTAGCCATTGATCATTAATTCTTATGGAATACCATCCTTGCGCCTTTCCTTTTAAAGCTTCAAGGCGATTGCCCGGTGGAATTGATAAATCTTTTAAAACAACAGCGCGGTTGAGTTGAAATAATTTTCTTAACGCAACACGTGCTATAGCAGAAAAACGCCGATTTCCTTCTGTAAAAAAGAGCTCTTTTGTATCAGCGTCATCAAAGGAGATAATCATTGCAATGATGGACTACACTACTGGAAGAAGCTTCACAAGCAATTCCCTCCCCTCTTGAAGGGCTTGCAAGTGTGTGTCTCATTAACTTATAAACAGACAGTATATGTTCAAGGCCCTTAAACAACTTGCTGTTTTTTCATCTAATAGAGCTAATCAAACGAAGCCTCAAGACATCGAACTTACCGGAAAAAGCCAATTCAATAATCACGATGTTGCTTCTGTAGCTCCAACGGAGCAAGGCACCGAGATTAAAGAAGCCGTAAAAAAACAACAGGAAACGTGGACTGACCTTTCTCAAGAGACGAGCAATAAGATTGGAGAGGCTCTTCAGTTAGCAGAAAATGAGAATTGGGACGGAGTGAGACAGAAAAATAATGAATTAACCGCATGGCTGCAGGAGGTTGGTGGGAAGCTCCAACTTCAGCAAGTAACAGCACCTGATGGATATGAGTGTAATAAGGTAAAAGAGTTTCTGCTTACTCAGTCTCAGTCTCTAGAAAAAGACTTTGAAGAAATTGATAAGACTCAACATCAGGAAGTAAAAGAGGGTTTACTAAAGAAAATCAGCATTAATCTTGAAGTAGCTCAGCAAGTGAACGATCAAGGCAGTCGAGGCAATCTTCCTGCGTTTTGTTTTGGAGCCGCAAAGCAGGCTGCCCAGAAAGCAGTAGAGGCCGTTCGAGAAGCTGTTCAAACTAAAAATAAGTATCTACAACGTGCATGGAATATCAGAGCTTCTTGCCAATGGGAAAAAGCTGAAGCTTTGAAAACGGGTTGGGGCTGGTCAGACAAGGTCACGCCCCTCAATTCTTGGGATCAGGCTGCTGAGTTTGCTATAAAAACTTTTCAAAATGCAGATCAAGAGCCAGACAAGGAAACGAAAAATGCCTTGCAATCGTCCGGTCTTTATAACCTTAAACGCATTGAGGAAGAAAAGGAAAACCCAACACAATTTAGAGAGAGCAAGCATAAGGAACATTTACTTAACGCACGTGACGCTGCAAACCAGGCAGTCACTCAGTTCGGCAATGCACTCAATGAAAAGAGCGAAGGCAACAAGAGGGCTTTGAGAGAGAGTGGGTATTATTACCTCAAACTTGCTTCCCTTTGGGATCAAGATCCTAAAAAAGCAGAGAGTTTTACTCGCGCACACTATGAGCAAGAGCTCTATCTCAAGAAGAAAAATGAAGTGAGAGCGATAACAGGGGATCCTACGTACGGCAGAGTAAAATTGTAGCTTTCTCACTCATTACCCATTACCCGTTATTCTGAACGGATATCTCATTACTCTTCACTTGATCCTAATATGTCATCGGAGGAATTGATCGCCCCAAAGAACTTAGCATCCGTGCCCCATAGCGGGCGGCTCCCAAAAGACCGGTATCATCATTGAGAATGATACTGATTGGCATCGATTCCAAGAGAGGCCTCATGCGTCCCTTATTTAAAAACGATTCTAAAAAGAGAGGTCTTCTCAAATGCTCTAAAATACGAGGTGGGATACCTCCTCCCAAAAAGACTCCTCCAGTTGCCATGGTTTTTAGAGCCAGATTGCCAGCTTCAGAACCTAAGATGCGAATAAAAATATCCATTGTATCACGACACAACGCACAAGAGTTATCCTTCGAATGTTCATCAATAATGGCTCCGATGTCGCCCGTGAGCATTTTTTCTGCAATCACAGGTTTTTCTTTTCCACGACCTGTATCCCGTAAGAATCGATAAATATTAGCAATGCCCAAGCCTGCAATGACTCGTTCGCAACTGACGCGTCCAAATTCTTTGTGCAGAAAATCGAGGAGTGCTGCTTGCACATCATCCGTAGGAGCAAAATCGGCATGACCTCCTTCGCTGGCCCAAGGGAGATGTCGCTGCCCATCCCAAAAGAGACCAGCCTCTCCAAGACCTGTTCCTGGGGCGATAATGCATTGATTCCCTGCTCGAGAACCAGCTCCTGCTTGCAACAAGAGACAATCACTATGGCGAAGTTCTCCAATTCCAAATGCCATTGCTTCCAAATCGTTGAGAATAGCAACACGAGGAATTCCCAACAACGAGGGAAGAGCACTTATTTCAATTGGCCAATTCAAATTGGTTGCATGGACAACACCACCAATATTAGGCCCAGGAACACCAAAGCAAGCTGTCATAATGGTTCCTGGAACATCTCCTTTGCTCAGGAAAGATTTCACAGCTTCATCAAGAGAAGAAAAACTATGGCTAGAAAAACGATCCGAACGCAGCCGTTTCAGTGTCCCACTTTTACCAGCATTCAACCGAAAGAGAGCGGCGCGAAAGTGGGTTCCTCCTAGATCTCCCGCAAGAATAAGTTTGTGATTTTGAGGCATAAGATAGGGAGTTAAATAGAATTTAAAAACGAATAATTTGTGCTGATAAAATATCGGGGTCAGAAAGGAGACGCTCAATAAGAGCTGACTCTGGAATAGAATCAAGGTTCATTAATAAAAAGGCTCTACCGCCTGCTTCTTTGCGACTTAGCGACATATTGGCAATATTGATGTGACTTTCTCCAAAGAGCGATCCAATGTGCCCTACGATCCCAGGACGATCTTTATTTTCCAGCAAAAGAATAATTCCAGAAGGATGGGCTTCCACAAAATGGCCGTGAACCATCACTATTCTAGGAGTAGCTCCATAAAAAGTGCCACCGACACTTGCCGTTTTTCCTTCTCCTTCGATTGTCACTTCCATGAGATCAGTGAAATTTCCAGCTTCTCGTTGGCGCGTTTCTAAGATCTCCCACCCGAGTCGTTCTAAATAAGAAGGGGCATTGACCGTATTGACCACAGGACCCTGAATGTGTCGTAGCAAACCTGCTAGAAAGGATCTCGAAATGACCTTCATATCTTGATCCCCAATCCGTCCACTATAGCGGATAAAAATTTTCTCAGCTCGTTTGGGGGCTATCTGTGCTAGAAAAGTCCCCAACCGATCAGCTAAATTGATCCAAGGAGCAAGTGTTGCCAGCGTAGCAGCATCTAGGTTAGGCATATTAACGGCATTGCGAATTTCTCCTTTTAAAAGAGCCGAACGAATTGATTCTGCAATTTCAATACCAACCATCTCTTGTGCTTCGGCTGTAGAAGCTCCTAAGTGTGGGGTTAAAATCAAATTTTCTAAATGACGCAGAGGCCAATCAGAGGCCGGAGGTTCTATCTCAAAAACATCGAGAGCTGCTAGGGCTTTGGGATTTTCTTTTAAAAAGTCGGCCAAAGATTTTTCATCAATAAGTCCACCACGTGCCGCATTGATGAGACGGACTTCTTTTTTTAAAAAAGGAAATTCCTTCTTTCCAATCAAATACTTGGTTTCTTTGGTCAGTGGCATGTGAACCGTTATAAAATCAGCCTGGGGTAAGAGATGGTCGAGTTTTTCAACAACCTCAACCTGCAAAGCATGAGCCTTGCTTGCAGAAATATAAGGATCATAAACGAGCACCCTCATTCCAAAAGCCAAAGCACGTCGTGCCACCTCTGTTCCAATACGTCCCATTCCCAAAATCCCGATAGTCTTACCGTGGAGTTCTACTCCTTCAAATTGCTTGCGGTCCCATTTTCCTAATTTCATGCTGCTATGAGCTTGAGGAATCATACGAGCTGCAGCGAGGATCAAACTAAAAGCATGTTCAGCGGTCGAGATCGTGTTGCCATCAGGAGCATTCATCACAACAACCCCGTGCTCAGTGGCTGCCTCGACATTGACATTATCAACACCAACACCAGCCCGCCCAATAACCTTTAGTGCCTTGGCCGCTTTTAAAATCGGGGCAGTTACTTTTGTCTGACTCCGTACAACCAATCCTGAAAATTCTGGGATCACCTTGATGAGCTCTTCTTCGGAGAGTTTCAACTGCACAACAACATCCAGTTCGCCTCCTTCAGAGAGCGCTTCGACTCCTTTTGAAGAAATGGGATCAGCAACTAATACCTTAGGACGAGATTTCGTAGAGCTAATGCTATTCATGAGCTATTTTTGGAAAACGAGAAACCTAGCTGAAGAATTCCTTAAAGTCCACTGAGTTTGTTAATAAGTGTTACACTCTGAATAAAGTTGTTCTGCAACTTTTTGAAATACTTCACTACTAGGAGTTATTTTTTTTTGAGCAACAAGCGGCAGCCCTTCATCACCAGAGGACCTGAGAGCGATGTCCAGAGGGATTTCGCCAAGTAGAGGAATGCCTAAATGAAGCGCTTCTTGAATGCCTCCCTCACTACCAAAAATCGCATGACGCACGCCATCACTGGGAGAAAGAAAATAACTCATGTTTTCTACAATCCCAAGAAGAGGCACATTTGTTTTTTGAAACATGGCTGCTGCTTTGCGTACATCAAGTAGAGCCACTTCTTGTGGCGTCGTCACCAAAACCGCTCCCGTAAGTGGAACTGTTTGGACAAGGGTAAGCTGAATATCACCAGTACCGGGAGGAAGATCCAAGAGGAGATAATCCAAATTTCCCCAAGCTACCTGCCGCAAAAATTGCTGAATATAACGACTCACCATCGGCCCACGAAGAACTGCGGGAGCGCCTTCTTCTAAAAGCAGCCCCATGGACATGAGGCGAATGCCATGTTTCTCAATGGGGATAATTTGATCCTGCTCATTGGCTTTTGGACGCTCTTTCGTACCGCATAAGAAGGCCACGCTAGGTCCATACAGGTCACAATCACAGAGCCCAACGCTGGCTCCAAGTTGTTGCAAAGCTATTGCCAAATTGACAGCCACTGTTGATTTGCCAACACCTCCTTTTCCACTGGCAATAGCAATAATGTGGCGCACTCCTGGAATGCCTTGAGGGCCTGTTGCTGGAGCTGCCACAGGTGCTTGTATATCGATAAGCACCGTGACCTCACTAACGCCTGTGACTTTTTTGAGCGCTGCTTCAATTTCTTTTTTTAAAATGTTGGGAATAGCTGGTTCATTGGTCGAGAGCACCAGTTGCACCTTCACATCATTGCCATCTACAGCAACTTCTTTAACTAATCCAAAAGAGAGTATGTCTCGCCGAAACCCCGGATAACAGACGCTTGCCAAGGCATTTCGTAAATCTTGTTCTGAAAAAAGAGAAGGCATAATAGAGGTAATGAGTGATGAGTAATAAGTGATGAGTGAAAAAATTGTTCGTTTGCCGACATGCCCTAACTAAAGCCCTGTAGGATGATCCAGAAAACTCCAAGGCAAATTAAATTCTTTTTCAAGAAGTGCTCCCAAAGCCTTCACTCCAAAAGTCTCCGTGGCATAATGTCCCCCATAGATCAAATTGATCCCACGCTCTTCGGCCTCTTGATAAGTCCAATGAGTCCCTTCGCCTGTTACAAAAGTATCTACTTCCTCTGGCGGCACAGAGGCTACCAAATTGCCAGCCCCACCAGAAACTACTACCACGTTCTTGATTTGATCAGGGCCTCCAGGAGCTAGATGAACAGGGCCTTCTAAGATTTGGGAAAGCTTTTCTAAAAAAAGCGTTCGTGCTATCGGATCACAGTGACCAACGTATCCAATGCGTTGATCTTGCACTTTCAATGCAGGCTTAAGATCTAGCAAGCCGAGCGCTCGTGCCAAAAGAGCGTTGTTTCCCACTTCGGGATGAAGATCGAGGGGAAGATGCGCACTATAAATGGCGAGGTTATGATTGATCGCACATTTGATCTTTTGATAATAGGACCCGGTTAAAGGCCGCAAGCCGCCCCAAAAGAGCCCATGATGTACAAGAAGAAGTGAGGCTTGTTGCTCCACTGCTTTTTCAATGACTGCAGCACAGGCATCAACAGCAACAGCAATACGGGTGACTTGACCATCATTAGCAAGCTGCAAGCCATTGTGAGCCTCAGGGTAATCTTTGATGGAAGCAACATTTAAAAAACTATCGAGGTAGTTAACAAGAGGGGTTAGTTGCATAGATACCTTTCTCTAAAACTTAAGAAGTTATACTGCTGACTTCAAAAATCCCTTAATGGCCCAATCAAATTGAACGACCTTTTTTGCTTGGGGTTTCATACGACGCAGTAGGTTACTAGACACACTCAAGGAGTGTCAAATAGGAAGCTCCTGGCAAAAGGGCTGAAGACCAATACCAAGAGATAGCATCAACCAACGCCCTAAAGCAGTGAGCAGATTTTGTTCAGGTGGTCCAAGTCTTTGGAACAAAACTTTTATAGTGGATTACTATCCTCCAATAGCATTCATTTTTTGAGCAACGTCCGAGCATGAGCCTTCGCAGAATCAGAACTGCCTCCAAGCATTCGAGCAATCTCCTCTTCACGAATAGCTCCTTTGACTTCTATCAGTCTAGTACTAGTGCGCCCTTCATGGACTTCTTTTTGCACTACAACTTGTGAAGCAGCTGCAGCAGCCACTTGAGGCAAATGGGTAATACAAAGGACTTGATGATCGCGCGCAAGCTCTCGCATTTTAGCTCCCACCTTAGAGGCAATTTCTCCTCCGACGTTGGCATCGATTTCATCAAACACCAACAGTGGAACACGATCTTGCCAAGCCATTGCTGATTTGAGGGCCAACATAACGCGCGAGATTTCTCCACTGGAGGCAATCATCCGCAACGGTTGCAGCGGCTCTCCAGGATTGGGAGCAAAAAGGAAATCAGCTTGTTCTCCTCCATCACAACTTGCCTCCTCCAATTTTTCTAAAAAAATCTCGAAACCCGCTTGACGAAACCCAAGATCTTTTAAGGCGGCAACGATAGCAACTGTTAATTTCTTGGCCCCCTTTTTGCGGTGCTCTGTAAGAAGGTTCTTTGCTTGGAACATCTTTCTTTGAGCTTCTTCTATGTTGCTATCTAAGGTAGAGAGTCTCTCTTGGCTGCTAGCCAGCAGCTCCAAACGCCTTGTTGCCTCCTCCCCATAAGCAATGACCTCAGCCAATGTTGCTCCATATTTTCGTTTGAGTTTTGCCAAAAGATCGAGGCGTTCTTCGATCTGTTGCTGCTCATTTTGATCAAGCTCGATGCTTTCATTATAATCATGAAACCGCCGCGCAAGCTGCTGTACTTTTTCGGAAATCAAGGTGAGCTCTTGGAATTCCTCTTCAGCACGGGTGTCCAATCGCGCCAACTCACGCACGGTTTTTGTGGTTTCAGCAAGCATAGAAGCAACACTTATTTCCTCTTCGTTGAGTCGCCCTACAGCAAGAACAGAAAGCTCGCGCAATCGCTGTCCATGAGTAGCCAGACGATGACGCGCGAGAAGCGCCTCTTCTTCTTCCGAATCAAGCTCGGCGCTATGGATTTCTTCAATCTCGCTGGTTAATTGCTCCAACAAGGCAGCATTTCCTATTGCTGCAGTCATCTCTTCTTTTTCTTTTAAAAGTGAAGAGATTTCCTTGCGACAAGCTAGGTAAAAAGAACGTTCTTTCAGTGCTCCACTAAAACTATCTAGCAAAAATGTCTGCTCACTGCGAGAAAAGAGAGACTGGTGATCATGTGGTCCATGCAAGTCAACCAAGCGTTTTCCAAGATCTTTGAGCAACGCAAGATTACAAGCCGATCCATTGACAAACTGCCGCCCACTTGACTCTATAGTGATACTGCGTTTCAAGATCAACTCCCCTTCCCCACAAGGATCAATCCCTCGCTCTTCTAAAAAATCATCAAGCTCTTTTGTGTTCTGAAAATAAAAGACAGCCTCAATCGTTGCCGCTGTTGCCCCATGCCGCACAAGTCCTCGATCAGCACGCTCTCCAATGAGAAATTTCAGAGCTCCCAAAATAATCGACTTACCTGCTCCCGTCTCTCCTGTCACAGCTACAAAACCGGAAGGCAACTCCCAGAAAAGTTCTTCAACCAGTGCCAAATTGCGAATAGTAAGAGAGCGGAGCATAACAAAACAGGTCACAGGTTACAGGTTTAGAGGAAAAAGTAACGGTAACAAAAATTGCCTGTAATCTGCAACCTGTAACCTGTAATCTCTAACCTACACATGTCACTTCATCTCACCTTTCTAGGCACCGGCACCTCTCAAGGCGTTCCCATGATTGGCTGTTGCTGCCCTGTTTGCACTTCTCAAGATCCACGAGATAAAAGAACGAGAACTTCTCTTCTAGTCAGCACTGCTGAAGTCACGATTCTCATCGATACGACTCCCGACCTGCGTTTTCAGAGCCTTCGCGAAGGCCTCCAGAGTATCGATGCCGTTCTTTTTACTCATTCTCACACAGATCATATCATGGGATTTGATGATTTGCGCCGTTTCTCAGAACTCAAAGACGCTCCGCTCCCTATTTATGCAGCTCCAGAAACAATGAGAAAAATTCAAGATGCTTTCTATTTTGTTTTTGAAAATCCCAAGCCAGCAAAAAACTATTTACGTGTAACGCCTCAACTTATCAATGGCTCTTTTGCCATTGGTGATTTAGACATTATTCCAGTTCCATTAGCTCATGGCCGCATGACTACTCTTGGATTTATTTTTAAGAAAAAGGGACGCATTCTTCTTGCCTACTATACGGATTGCCAAGAAGTTTCTCCAGAAGCCCTCTCAGCAGCCTCCGGAGCAGAGGTTCTTATCCTAGATGCATTGCGTGAGAGGCCCCATCCTACTCACATGAACTTTGCTACGGCCATCGCCGCTGCTCGCGAGATCCAAGCAAAGCGCACCTTTTTTCTCCATTTTTGCCATGATGTTTCTCATGCAAAAAAAGAAGAGGAACTCCCCGAGAAGATGGCATTGGCTTATGATGGACTGAAGGTTGATGTTGCTTAGAAGGGACTTTTCTCATTGCACAAGCAAAGGCACCTGCTTACTAATAGTCCCGCGTTGGCAGGCGATCGCTGAAAAGGAAGGGCTTTTCATAGGAGCTCTCTTTTTTAGAGGAAAGTCCGGACACCGTACGGCAGCATACCATCTAGAACAGATGGGAGGTCATGATGAAAATCAGGATCGACGGAAAGTATCACAGAAAACAAACCGCCATGCGGGCAACTGCATGGTAAGGGTGAAAAGGCGGGGTAAGAGCCCACCGCTTTAAGCGCAAGCAAAGAGGCACGAGAAACCCTATGTGGTGCAAGATGGAACAGGAGAAGAGGCAGCCGGCTTCGGCATTTCGCTTCGGCGAAAGAAACTCCGGGTAACATCGCACTTGTCTCCAGACAAGCGGTGATTCACGTCACTGAGAGAAATGATCGTCCAAGTCAAGTTTTTCTTGGCTTGACAGAATCCGGCTTATCGCCAACGCACTTTAACGAGGGTGGTTTTGAAAAAAATCACCCTCGTCTTTTTTAGCCTGGGTTCCGCGGTTAGAGTGGATGCTCATCCTTCAGATTATCTTTGGATAGCCTAAACTCTTCGGCCTTGTCTTAAGAAAAAGATCGCCATTTATAACTGCAACACTCGGATTAGAAAGAACAATCATGAAAGATACAAAAACCAAGCGAGTTCATCATTTTTGAACTCTCTTTTTGCAACTAGATGGATAATCTCTCAAACATGGAGCCAAATTATCTTATCGATGGATTTCAGAAAATTGATCGTGATCTTCAGTTTCTTATTAGTTGTTTTCGTGAAGTTCTTAATGAACTAGGAGAAAAGGAGACAGCGGCATTACTCCCTTGGTTTTATCATCATGAAGAGCAGCCTCCCCTCACTCTTGAAAAAAATTTCAAAGGTTTAGAGCAAGCTTACTCAATTGCTTTTCAGCTACTCAACATTGTCGAAGCCAATGCTGCGGAGAGAACACGTACTCTGCGCGAAATAGGATCGGGCTTAAAAGCAGAGCGTGGTCTCTGGGGCAATCAACTTTTTCGTCTTCAACAAGCCGGATACTCTCCTGAAGAGATTGCTGCTTTTTTACCCAACGTGCGCGTTGAGCCAGTCTTTACAGCTCATCCCACAGAAGCAAAAAGAGGAGCCGTATTAGAGCAACATCGCATTTTGCATCAGCTCTTGGCTGCAGCTGATCAAGAAGGGCTCACTCCTTCTGAACAAAAAAACATTCGTCGAAAAATAAAAGTTTCACTCGAGAAATTATGGCGAAGTGGAGAGATTTTTTTAGATCAACCTAATGTCTCTGACGAACGGCGTGGCATTCTTTTTTATCTACGCGATATTTTGCCTACAGCTATTCTGCGCCTCGATGATCGCTTGCGATGCGCTTGGGAGGAACTTGGTTTTTCCACTTCTTTAATCACCAATCCCTCTCAACAGCCTCAACTCCGTTTTGGTATCTGGGCGGGAGGTGATCGTGATGGGCATCCTTTTGTGACGACAGAAGTCACTCAGGCAACTTTTTCTGAACTGAGGCTTAATGCACTCTTGATTATTCATCGACAGCTTCAGGAGCTCTCAAGAGCATTGCCGCTTTCTAGCCATTTTCAACAACCTTCTAAGGAGCTTTTGGAAGCCATTCGAAGGTTTCAAGAGGAATTAGGACCTCTCGCTCAAGCCATCTTTAATCGCTATTCAAAAGAACCATGGCGACAATTTGTATTACTCATTCAAGCAAAACTGCCACTTTCACTGCAACCCAACGGCACGGCTCTTCTGGATGAATCAAAAGCTCATTTTAAAGATCCCCAAGAAGTTGCTCAAGCATTACACATTCTCATAAGAAGCCTAGAATCTATCCAAGGAGATAGGCTAGTTCGAGATGCCCTTTGGCCTGTGTTGAGAATACTCTCTGTCTTTGGTTTTCACATAGCTGAACTAGATATCCGTCAAAACAGCAAGGTGCATGACGTTGCCCTCATGCAGATACTGCAAGCAGCGAACATTCCTGAAGCCGCAACCTTTTTAGAATGGGACGAAGAACGACGTCTCGCTTTTTTAAGAAAAGAGCTTTCGATCAATAAAAAACTTCTAGAATCGCATCATCCTTTAGACAAAAAACTCCTGATCAATTCAGAAGCTCAAGAAATTTTAGGTTGCTATGCATTATTACGCGAAGAATTAACGCAACATGGCTCCCAAGGAATAGGATCTTTAATTGTCAGCATGACACGCAGGGTCTCTGATCTTTTGGTCGTCATGTTACTGGCACGCGAAGGCAACTTGGCAGCATGGGATGGTAAGACTTGGTTTTCTCTTTTACCAATTGTCCCCTTATTTGAAACCTATCACGACTTACACCAAAGCTCAGAGCTTCTCTCAGCCTATCTTCAAGAGCCATCAGCACTAGCCACTCTGGACTATCAACATAAAATAGACTATCACTCCACTTCTTTGAAAAAAAAGAAACGGACACAACAAATCATGATAGGCTACAGCGATAGCAATAAAGATTGTGGTATTCTTGCTAGCCAGTGGATTTTATATGAAGCCCAACATGCTATGAGCAAAGCGGCAGCTTCTTTGGGAATAGCTCTTCGTTTTTTTCATGGCCGTGGTGGCACCATCAGTCGAGGAGCAGGGCCAACTCATCTTTTTCTCGATGCACTCCCTCCTCAATCGTTGCAAGGAGATCTGAGAATGACAGAACAGGGAGAGACGATCGCTCAGAAATATGGAACCCCTACCAATGCAGTCTACCATTTAGAATTACTTCTAGCAGGGGTGACTGGTGTTTCTCTCTTAAAAAATAAAAAAACATCCCTAAAGCAATTAGAACCTGTTTTCAAAACTGCTTCTTTCCTCGCACACGCAAGTCGCCAAGCCTACCAAGAACTCATTCATACAAAAGGATTCATCACCTTTTATGAACAAGCTACGCCGATTGACGCACTAGAGGCCACTCGCATTGGCTCTCGTCCAAAGCGCCGAAGTGGAGAGCGCACGTTGAGCGACTTGCGAGCCATTCCCTGGGTCTTCAGCTGGAATCAATCTCGCTACTTTCTGCCCGGATGGTTTGGTGTCGGAACCGCTCTCCAAGCCCTAGAAAAAGAGCATCCCGATTTATTTCAAGAGCTCGTTGTAAATTACAGAACCTCCCCTTTTCTTAATTATGTCTTATCCAATATAGAGACTAACCTGGCTAGCGCTCAGCTTCCCATTATGAAAAAGTATGCATCACTGGTTCTCGATCCCGAAATTCGTGAGACCATTTTTTCTCAAATTGCCCAGGAGTTTCATAAGACTGAGTTGCAACTTAAAAAAGTCTTTGGAAGCTCCCTAAAAGAGCGCCGCCCACGAATGGAAAAGACCTTAGCACTGCGAGCCAAAGCTCTTGATCTACTCCATCAACAACAAATTGTGATATTAAAAGCCTGGCGCGAAGCTCAGCAAAATAACCCTGCCCGGGCAGGCGTTCTTTTGCCACGGGTCCTTCTCTCTGTGAATGCTATTGCAAGCGGCTTGCGAACGACGGGGTAGAGAGAGCTTTACTCAGGATTCAGCTGAGCAGAATCAGCAGAATCTTCCTGCTCCTCTTGAAGTTCTTTAGCCTCATCGGCTGCTTCCATTTCTTCAAAACTCTCCTCTGGCTTGCCGAAACGTCTCTTTCTCTTGTTAGCGGGAAGTGGGCTCAGCGTCATGGTAATGGCACGTCCTAATAATTTTGCAGGAGTGTCAACCGTTGACATGCCATCAAGATCACGAGTAATTTTTTCCATCATTGCAAGACCAAGATCCTTGTGAGCCATTTCACGTCCACGAAATTGGAGTTGTACTTTTACCTTATTCGCTTTTTCTAAAAACTCTTCAGCATGGCGTAACTTTGTCTCATAGTCATGAGTTCCAATCTTCACACGAAACTTAATCTCTTTGACTTTTGTGTGATGCTGTTTGCGCTCTCTTTCTTGCTTTGTCAGTTCGTATTTATACTTTCCAAAATCAGTAATACGACAAACAGGAGGGGTTGCGTTGGGTGAAATCTCAATCAGATCGAGACCATAAGATTTAGCCCGACGAAGAGCCTCGTCTGTTTTTAGAATACCCAATTGTTGGCCAGTAGAGCCAATAATAACACGGACTTCGCGAGCGCGAATCCGTTCGTTGATGCGAATGAAGTCAGGATTAATAAGAAAAATGCCTAGCGGCAAAGGTGATGGTATTGATTTAGATTAAAAATAAACACCGGGTTGAAAAAGTAGTTAACTAATAAAGTGGTAATGAGTAGTGAGGAATAAGTAATGAGTCAACATTTTCTGAGCGCTTTGAGATGAAAATTTTCTAACTCCGCTTTTGAATTTCATCGTTGAGGCGTTGGTAAAAGTCGTTTTTCAATAAAACTCCTTCATCGCCATGCTGACGGCTACGAAGAGAGAGCTGGCCAGCAGCCTCTTCCCGCCCCCCGACAACAACCATATAAGGAATTTTTTCTAACTGTGCTTGGCGGATCTTGGCTCCAATTTTTTCTGAAGAAAGATCAGCGCTAGCACGCACACCAGATGCCATGAGTTCGCTCACAATCCTCTGAGCGTAGTTCCCAACCTTATCAGAAATGGGCATGACACGGACTTGCTCAGGTGCAAGCCAAACAGGAAAAGCTCCTGCATAATGTTCAATGAGAAATCCGATAAAGCGTTCGTGAGTGCCCAGGGGAGCACGATGAATGCAAAGCGGCGTCTCTTTTTTATTTTCCGAAGTTGTATAAACAAGACCAAAACGACGAGGCACTGCAAAGTCGACTTGATTCGTTGCTAATGTAAATTCACGTCCAATAGCACTCCAAACTTGTACATCAATCTTAGGCCCATAGAAGGCAGCTTCATTGGGAACCTCTACAAAATTGATACCACTACTTACCAGAACATCTCGCACCATATCTTCTGTTTTTTTCCACAACTGGGGATGATCAACAAACTTCTGCCCCAGTTTGGCTGGATCATGAGTTGAAAAACGCATCTGATAACGATCGATACCAAAAATTTTGAAATATTTTAAATACATCTCATTCACCGCACGAAACTCGTGCGCAAATTGTTCTTCGGTGCAGTAGATATGAGCGTCATTCATTTGCATGGCACGAACTCGCATCAGTCCCATTAATTCTCCAGACTGCTCATAGCGATAACAGGTTCCATATTCTGCAAAACGAAGTGGAAGGTCTCGGTAACTACGAGGAACTGCCCCAAAGAGCTTGTGGTGATGAGGGCAATTCATCGCCTTGAGGTAGTAAATATTTTTTTCACCACCACTCTCTTCTTGAAGCTCCATGGGAGGAAACATGCTTTCGGCATAGTAAGGCAAATGCCCGCTCGTTTTGTAGAGCTGCTCGCGTGCAATGTGAGGCGTTTTCACACGTTGGTAACCAGCTTGAAATTCTGTTTCTTTTGCTAATTTTTCCAACTCTTCAATGAGAACAGTTCCTTTTGGTAACCACATAGGCAAGCCCGGGCCAACATCTTCATCAAAGGTGAAAAGTTCAAGCTCCTTGCCCAGCTTACGATGATCTCGTTTTTTTGCCTCTTCAAGCATGTTAAAATAAGCCTCTAGCTCCTCTTGCGTTGCAAAAGCAGTGCCATAAATTCGTTGGAGCTGCGGATTTTTTTCATCACCTTTGTAATAAGCGCTAGCCACATGAGTGAGCTGAAAAGCACCAATTTTAGAGGTGTCAGCAACATGAGGTCCTGCACAAAGATCGGTAAAAGAACCATTACGATAGAGTGTGATCTCTTCGTTAGCAGGAATACGTTCAATGATGTCGAGTTTGAAAACACTTGGCATTGGACGTGGTCCCAATCCTGCCAATGCTCCCGAACGCCCCATTTCAAGAGCCCTCTGGCGACTAATGATCTCGCGTTCAAAGGGCTGAGCTGCCTGGATGATTTTTTGCATCTCTTTTTCAAGACGCTTAAAATCTTCCGGTGTGATCCGATGAGAAAGATCCACATCATAATAAAATCCATTGGCCGTTGGTGGGCCGGCGGCAAATTGAGCTTCAGGCCAAAGCACGAGGATGGCATTAGCAAGCACGTGAGCACAGGAGTGGCGGAGAGTTTCGAGTTCAGTCATAGAGAGCAGCAATAAAAGCTAGCAGGGTATAGGTTATAGGGTGAAGGTTACAGAAAAGAATGATTAAAAGTTTGCAGTAGATCTCTGCCACACCTTCTGTTACCGAACCTTGTTTTATAACATCATTTTTCGTCAATATTTTACTACAGAAGGATCAATACGTTCTGCCCAAGCTAAAATACCCCCTTCGACATTATAGAGTTTGGAAAAACCTGCCTGTTGAAGCATCAGAAGAGCATCAGCGCTTCGTCCACCTGATCTACATTGAAGGTAAATTTCCTCTTCTTTGTTGAGTTCATGCAAACGGCTTGAGAGCTCTCCAAGCGGAATGAGCTTAGAACCAGGGATACGACAGATTTCATATTCAAATGGCTCGCGCACATCGATGAGTTGTACTGCTTGTGGCCCTTGAAATTTCTCGGCAAGAGATTCTACGGTGATAGATGGGATCGTTGGTTCTGAGCTCATAGAAGGAGCAAGCATACACCTTGGACTCTCTTCTATCAACTCTGTGATACTAGGATTTTCCCCACAAAGAGGGCAATGGGGGTCTTTGCGAAGTTGAAACTCACGGAATTTCATCGTGAGCGCGTTCACATGAAGAAGTCGCGCAGCTAGCGAGTCCCCGATGCCGAGTAGATATTTTAAAGTTTCTGTGGCTTGAAAAAGACCAACGATTCCAGGGAGCACGCCTAAGACTCCAGCTTCGGAACACGTTGGAATGGTCTTTGGCGGAGGTATCTCAGGAAAAAGACATCGGTAGCATGGCCCTCCATGGGCTGTATCAAAAAAAGTGCATTGACCTTCAAAACGAAAAACAGAGCCGTAAACCAGCGGCTTTTTTAAAAAGAAAGCGAGATCGTTAGCGAGGTAGCGTGTGGGAAAGTTATCAGAACCATCGATGATGATGTCATACAGAGCAGCGATCTCTTTGGCATTCTTGGTTGTGAGCACCTGATCATAAAGCGTCAGTTGAACATGAGGATTGATCGCAGAGAGTGCATCATAAGCACTCTCGCTTTTTTTTCGCCCGATATCCTTTGTAGAATGAAGAAGCTGTCGTTGCAGATTAGAAAGCTCCACTTGATCCCCATCAATAAGCCCTAAGTGCCCTACCCCTGCAGCCGCTAAGTAAGGAGCAATCGATGAGCCTAGTCCGCCAAGGCCTATACAAAGAACGCTGGCAGTCTTCAACTTTTTTTGCCCCTCTAAACCAACTTCTGGCAAAAGAAGATGACGTGAGTAGCGAGCGGTTTCTTCAGGATTAAGATGCATGATATTGTAAAATTTTCTCAACAGCTCTTCGATGCGGTGAAGGCATCGCAATTTCTCTCAGTTCTTCACAAGAAAAAGAAGTTAGCGTCTTGGGAATAGCTCCAGAAGAACGATAGAGCTCCATGGTAACACGATAGCGAGTGATCGGATAGATGATGGAGGTAATGTAATCGCGATGAGTTGGAGTCGATGAGCAAAGAGGCAAGATCCAGAGACCTTTCCAATGCGGCCCCTTGGAGTATTCGAGATAAATACGATGGTGGCGCTGATAAAAAGCTCGTTGCTCTTTTCTTTTTGTCGTCGCAACTCTCGGTTTTTTTTTAGGTAAGAGCGATGGTTCTTCAGCTTCGCAAAGCTCTATAAGTGGGCATTCTAAGCACTTTGGATCAGTGGCACTACAAACCATGGAGCCAAGATCCATCAATGCTGAAGCAAAGTTGCGACCGTTTTTTTGTGGGAGCATTTTTTGAGCCTCCTCTTCCAAAAGACGGCGACCTTCTTTGGTATCAATAGGAATTGTGAGATTGTGAAGACGTGCCACAACACGAATAATATTGGTATCGAGCACCTCTACAGGTTGATCAAAAGCAAAAGCTAAAAGTGCCTTGGCTGTGTAAGGGCCAATCCCTGGGAGTGCCAAAAGCACCTCTAATTGTCCTGGAATTTTACCACCATATTCTTGGACAACGAGCCGCGCCACTGCATGCAAGCGACGAGCTCGTGCATAATAGCCAAGACCTTGCCAGGCTGATAAAACCTCGCTTTCACCAGCAGCTGCCAAAGAATCAAGCGTTGGGAAAAGTTCCATCCACCTCTGAAATCGTGGCACAATCGTGGCCACTGTGGTCTGTTGCAACATAAATTCCGAAACCAATACCTCGTAAGGAGAAAAAGTCTGACGCCATGGCAAATCATGACGTCCTCTTTTTTTAAACCAAGTCATGAGACGCTGGTTGATAAGATGGTTTTGTTTGTTCATGATAAAAACTATTCTGACCCTACAGCCTATAGCCTGCAGCCTCCAGCCTATCTTTATGCCTCCAATTCATTCTCACACGCTTCCATTAACATCAGCGCAAGCAGAGAAGCTTGGTGGCATTTTGAAAGACCGTGGTTTTCTTTTTGAAAAAAAGCCTTACACCCTCTTTGCCTCACAGAAAGACGGTCTCAGGATTGCTGTCTATGAAAAAGGCCCCAAGGTATTGCTCCAAGGAAAAGGCATTGAAGATTTTATTACTTTTATTTTAGAGCCAGAAGTCACTGGCGAAGTGCGCCTCGGCTACGAAGAGCTTCATCATCCAGAGCGCTTTATACCTCACTTTGGGGTCGATGAAAGTGGCAAAGGTGATTTTTTGGGACCGCTGGTCATTGCTGGCGTTTATGTCGATGAGGAGTTGGCAAAGCAACTGCGTGATGCCGGAATTTGTGACAGCAAAAATATTGGAACCGATAAAAAAATTCGCGAACTGGCTGCTGTGATTCGTAAGTTGAAAGCACCTTGCGAACGAATTGTCATTTCTCCTCAAAAATACAACCAACTCTATAACAATTTTAAAAACCTCAACAGCCTCTTAGCTTGGGGCCATGCACGTATTTTAGAAAATCTTTGCGAACGGGTTCCCAACTGCCTTCGTGCACTCTCCGACAAATTTGCTAATGAATATGTCTTGAAACGAGCGCTACAAGAAAAAGGAAAAAAATTACAACTCGATCAACGCACAAAAGCAGAATCGGACTATGCCGTCGCAGCCGCTTCTATTCTAGCTCGAGAAGGATTTATTGATTGGCTTGAAAAAGAAGGAACCCGCCTTGGGGTCATCCTACCTAAGGGAGTCTCCCCAAAGGTCAAAGAGAGAGCCTCTCATCTTTTAAAAGAACATGGCTCCGAAATCCTCCCCCAAATTGCAAAGATGCATTTTAAGACGGCAGCGGAGGTTTTAACCTAAAAACTACTGCCAGTCGTCTATTAGAAGATTCTTAGGATTAGGTGAACTCCTAGTTTTCTCAAACGGAACCACATTATTAGAGGCTGCAGTGACTTCCTGCCGAATGGCTTCCCATTCCTGTTCAAACTTGGGATCTTTTAAAAATTCTTCTGCCAAATAATTTCCATAAACTTCTCCGGCATAAACATCGTTGGGATAGTGGCGCCCCAAAACCACTCGATTCCAAGCCTTTTGCCGTGCTTGTTCTTTAATCTCTTTTCGCTTATCAGGAAAAAGGTGCTCTAGCAAAGCTGCCCACAAAAAAGCCCGCGTAGAATGGCCACTGGGGTAAGCATATCCTGTCTTCTTTTTATTTTTATTTTCATCATTAGTTGGGGCCCAAGTTTCAGGTCTTGGTCGACGAAAAGCATTTTTTGCAGAATGAATGGCCACATTAGTGTCGGCTTTGATCTTTGCAAAAAGCTTGGCCATATGAGGGTATTTTGAAGGATTAAAATTGGGCCCTAATGTCGCGGCGTAATCAAAAACATTATCTTCTATCGCCATCTTAGCTCTCTCCATCTGTTTCTTAGTGCGTGTAGCAATGACATCATGAAGGAGCTCTTGATCTTGCTCTTGCCTCTTAGAACGAGGCTTAGGGGGTGGCGGAATAACTTTTAGAAAGTTAATCGCAGTAACATGGAGAAAATGAGTTTTGGAAAGGGGCGTTAGACTAGAGGTGGAGGCGGGACTGAGAAGAGGCGTTGAATTATTAGTAAAGTCTTGTTGGGCCTGAGCAGAAAAAACAACAGCTAAAAAAAAGAGACCACAGATACAATTCCTCCAAAATAAAGGTTGAAAAGTTGAATAGAGCCACTTCATAGATAAAGCTTTTCTGGAAAAAATAATCCTAAAAACGTGAATGGAAATGGGAAATATGGCGTAAGGACTTGATCTAAAAAAGATTTTTAAATCGGTGAGGCGTACCTTTTAGGTATCTTCTCAAAAATTCCGGGTAACGCTAACAAATGGTGTTGAGTAATGGGGGCAGTACCGACTAATTCGTAGATGTTAATCACGAATTATGGGACTTATATGTTAAAGACCTTCACTTCTAAAAAGGTCCAGCTGGTAGGCTCCCCGAGAATGGGCTCTAACAGTTCG
>JAIEQL010000001.1 GCA_019747735.1 Chthoniobacterales bacterium
CTGCATCAATTTTATTCATTTTCAAGACACCCTCATATAGTCAAATTACTTAGAAATTACACAAAATTGACGTGATCCTTTCAGGAAAAGACTGCGTTCTCATTACTCCCGTTATAAGATATAGCGCTCGCTCTTCGGCCTTGCCTTTTCTAAAAATCTCTGCGTTCTTTCATGTAATTTCTAAGTAATTTGACTATACTAAAAATCAAACGTACGCTCCTCTTCACTATGGAAAAAACAACCTCTCCTTTTTTAGTTTTTTTGGCATTGGCAAGCCTCTTTTTTCACCCCTCGTTAAAAGCTGATTCAAACGCTTCATCCCAACAAGCCGGGTTTTCTGTAGAACACAGCACGTGGGCTGAGGATTGGACCGACAATCTCGATACGGATGTTTCTCCTTTTTACTTTATTAGCAATCTTCCCAAAGGGGTGAACACCATTCATGTTTTTGTAGGACAGTTTGCCTATGTGAACGGTGTGGCTACGATTAATGGATACACCGCTGATACTCCTAATAATCAAGAACTCAATCCTAACTTTGAATTTTATAAAACATATTTAGAGAGCTTGGGAGAAAACACGGATGATATCGCCGACATGGAAAGTCTCTTGAGGAAAGCTGCCTTAAAAAAAGGAAAATATGGTGATTTACCGCTCGGAAGGATTTATGCTCCTACCAAAAGTGGTGCCCCCGCTGGAAGTGGCTCTTTTCCTAACATGGAGGCGCTTATCGACTTTGTTAAACAAAGCAAAGCAAAAGGAGCCATTGTCAAACTCTCTGTGGGCGGCCAACCAGGAACGACTTTTGGAAACTCCTGGCAAGTGTTAACGGATGATAATATCAATGATTTTGCTCAAGCTTTAGTCAATATCTGCCAGCAAACCACCGCTGATGGGATCGACTTTGACCAAGAGTTAGAAGATACAACTATTGCCCAGCGTGCTGGAAAACTAGCAGGTGCTTTTAAAGATAAACTACCGAATGCCTCCACCAGCTACTGTGTCTATGGCGGCTGTGATGCCAATGGCCCTTGGCATGAAACCAACAAGGTCTTTTTACAATATGCTGTTACCTCACAAAATTGGTGCGCTATTGATCGGGTTTATGTCATGACCTATTACGATGGCTGTTCTTTATCTCAGAATGAAGGCTTCATGACCTCTTGGAATACATGGTTAGGGGCTCAACATGGATTTACTGCGAGCCGCATTAGCGCTGGCGTTGATCCTAATGATCCAACCACTTCTCCTAATGATGGAAGTCTCAACACCTGGATTGATTTTGCTGCGGGCAATCAATTTGGAACAGCGATCTGGGATAACTTAGGGGTTGAAAATTATGTGACTCATAACTGGGGGCCAACCATTGAGAATATTTATTCAACCTATAACAACTGGTTGCCTTGGCTTGAGAGAGAGGGTTGGAGTTGGTATTCTTGGGGCAAGAGAGAAACTCGGAAAGCCTGGAGTTCGCTTTAAATCAAAAAACGCTCCCTTGACATACTGAGTTTTGCTATTATTTTACGCTGCTATGAAATTTAATAAATTACCCATATTGTTAATCGCTTTCATGGCTGCCCTTGTTGGCTCCCAGGTTTCCTTGGCTGAAGACGCACCACAGAGTTCCCTTGTAATAAACGAAGTTAATCCCTTTTGGAACAACTCCTCGGACCTTTATATAGGAAACCCTCCGAGTTATGAGCAGATTCAAGAATCTCAGGTAGTCTGTCGCTACATTCCTAATTTGTGGAATTATTCAGGCGATTCAGGCGAAACACTCACCTTAGATACTTTTGTGATCACGCCAGGCGCGGGCCAAAAGAAGATTATCCTTATTACTGATGTTCCTTCTGATTATGATTACTTTCTCAAGGATTTTGGTTATCACTTTAATGAAAACGAGGCTATCACAGTGATTCATCCCTTAGTTTGTCCCAACCCTGCCTGGGAAAGTGAATATTATCCTGAGGAGGAGCTTCGATGGGACCTCAATCACTTTAGCTGCCTGAAACCTTATATAGACCAAGATATCGAGACAACAATAAGTGGAATGGGAAAATATGCATTTGCTTACGTGACATTTACTGTTGATGAGAGCAAGCTCAATGCAACAGGTTCTCTCCATTTTGAGGCCTATGTGGGCGAAGATGAGCATGCGGTTGACATTGTCGTCCCTATTCAAATAGAGGCAGAACAGTCGAAATAACACCTTCCATTTTTTAACTTACCAAAAAGGCACGTTAAGCTTTTGCTAACGTGCCTTTTTCTGTATCATCTCAAAAATCGCGGGTAACGCTCATAAATGGTGTTGAGCAATGGGGTCAGTTTCCAGAGCAAGCGGGTCAGTCCCGCAATGTCCAACTACGTCTTCAAATTGAATGGTACCGAACCCATTACTCATGAACCGCTTATTCCGGAGGTCTTCTTTCCTGGAAAAATTGAGATGATACCTTATTCTGACGTTGTCTCTGTTGTTTCAGCGGCGTTGATACGGACAGCAACATTAAGGTCCAAATTGTAAGATTTTAATATAGGGCCGGCAAAACCGTTATAAGAATAATTATCGGTTATGAAAAAAGGTACCTGTGCTTCTCCAGTGAGAAGAGCCGTAAAGTAGGAATCACCATGGATGGTATCCATAGGTTTAGAAAGAGGGTTTTGAGAAGGATCTTTGGAGAGCATAGAGTCAAACTTTTTTGAATCAAAGGTAGCCATATTTACGCCGATCAGCGGTGGTTGCTGTTGTCGAAGTTCCAGAGCAATATGAGCCACTTCCCCACATTTCAAGGCAATAGAGGGAATATCGATAGAAATCGTTCTGTCGCTAAATTCATTAAAGGGTGTCATAACTCCTTTTTGAAGAGCCATAAGCTCTAATACATCCTTCTTACAAGTAATAGTAAAGTTATGGAGCTTTGCGCCACCGAGAGTGAGTGAATCATCATCCTTCACATTGAATAGCTCATTTATTTGGGAATCTGCTATTTTAAAGCGACTACTGGTTTCCTCTGCTTTAGAAAAAGGAGAGATCACTACGAGAAAAGTGAGGAGTGAAAGAATAAATTTGTTTTTCATAGGGAAGAATTAAAAACTACAAAAAAGGATCAAAGAGACGGATTCCTGCTTGTGAAAAATCCTTAGTGTTTCTTGTGGCAAGAATAAGCTGGTGTTGGTGGGCTGTTGCGGCAATTTGAGCGTCCAGCGAAGGAATAATAACGCCATTTTTTCCCCATGCTGCCTTTAGCTTTCCCCAAAGATGAGCTGTTTCTAAATTAAAACTAAGTACTCTTCCTTTCATCGAGTGACAGATTGATTCTAGCCAAAAACGGAGCATGTCCTTCTTTTTGCCTTCTGGTAGGCGTTCAACGCCACGAGCAATTTCACCAACAGAGATGATACTGACAAAAAGTTTACTTTCGTTTCTCTGCAACCACTCTACAACACGAGTACCGGGTATTGGTTTGACAACCTCACTCAAAACATTCGTATCCACTAAATAGTTCATAACTCCAGCGGAGAAGTGTCCTCTTTTTCTCTTGATGGAATTTCAAAAAAAAAAGGACACGAGCGCAATAATTTCACTAACCCAAAATTCGCAGGTGTTGAAATGCGACGAAGGATAATCGTTTCATTGCTTTCAATACCGACTTCAACATCCTCTCCTGCTTTGAGATGAAGGCGTTTTCTGATTGCGGCTGGAAGAACAATTTGACCCTTCTCTGATAAAACAGTTGTCATACTTGCTAATAGTAAGAAAATCTTACTTTTAGGACAATATTAAAAATCGGCAGCGGCTTGTTTCCCGGTGCAAAAGAATCTTTTAAGCCATTACCAATGGCTGATCGTAGTGTAGTTTTAAAATTTGATTTTTTGAAAAATTATGATCGTTTTTTCCCCCTCCAGCCTCTAGTCTCCAGCCTCCAGCCTTTTTTTCATGCTCGCCAACAACCCTCACCAAATTTCAAAAGCCTATACTCCCTCGGAGGTCGAGCCACTCTGGAACAAGTGTTGGGAAGAAACGGGTTGTTTTCACGCTGATGAGAAATCAAAGGCCCCTGCCTATTCGATTGTCATTCCTCCGCCCAATGTCACTGGAGTTTTAACTTTGGGACACGTTCTAAATAACACGATTCAAGACATCCTAGCTCGTCGTGCGCGCCAGAGTGGTTACGAAGTGCTCTGGCTTCCTGGGACCGACCATGCGGGAATTGCAACGCAGACAGTGGTCGAGCGTCAACTTCGCAAGGAAGAAAAAAAGACGCGTCATGACTTAGGCCGCGAAGTTTTTGGTGAGCGCGTCTGGGAGTGGAAGAAAAAACACGGAGGGATCATTATAGAGCAGCTCAAACGCCTCGGCTGCTCTTGCGACTGGAAGAGGGAGCGCTTCACGATGGATGAGGCCTACGTCAAAATAGTCCAAGAAATTTTTGTCGATCTTTACAACAAAGGTCTTATCTACCGTGGCACACGGATGGTCAACTGGTGTCCTAGCTCGCTAACAGCCCTGAGCGATGAGGAGGTCATTCCTAAAAAACAAAAAGGGATTCTCTACCATTACCAACTCGAAATTATCGAAGAACCGGGCACTTGGCTGGAAATTGCCACGACACGCCCTGAGACAATCATGGCCGATGTTGCTCTGGCTGTTCATCCTGAGGATGCTCGTTATCGTCACCTAATTGGAAAACATGTCCGCCGTCCTTTGCCCGTTGAGTCAGACGTGCAGATTCCCATCATTGCGGATAGCGCCGTTGATCCACAATTTGGAACCGGGGTACTCAAAGTCACCCCTGCTCACGATCACCTCGATTATGAAATTGGTCTGCGTCACCAACTTCGGGTGATCGATGTTTTCAATCCCAATGGAACACTCAATGCTTTTGCTGGCGGTGAGTTCATTGGCATGGATCGCTTTGAGGCCAGGAAAAAAGCCGCAGAGCGTCTTCATCAACTTGGCCTTCTTATGAAAGAAGAGCCCTATGAGCATAACGTTGGATTTAGCGAACGAGCTGATGTGCCGGTAGAACCGCGGCTTAGCGAGCAATGGTTTTTGCGTTATCCTAAAACCGCCCAAGCCCGTGCAGCAGTCGGCGAGGGACTAGTACGCTTTTTTCCTGATCGCTGGAAAAAGGTTTACGATCATTGGTTGGAAAATATTCAAGATTGGTGCATTAGTAGGCAGCTTTGGTGGGGACATAGGATTCCAGCTTGGAGTTTAGCAGGAAGTGATGAGAGAAAAGTTCAACTTGACTCTCCCGGTCCAGGTTGGATCCAAGACGAAGATGTTTTGGACACCTGGTTCTCTGCATGGCTTTGGGCTCATGCCACCATGGATGCAGCAACGCGGAAAAAATTTTATCCGACAACAGTCTTAGTCACGGGGCCCGATATTATCTTCTTCTGGGTTGCACGCATGATCATGGCTGGGTTGGAGTACACTGGGGAGCTTCCTTTTGGTGATGTTTATTTTACTGGAATCATTCGCGATAAAAATGGGCGCAAAATGTCCAAGAGTCTTGGCAACTCGCCAGACCCACTCGATCTCATTGCCAGCTATGGAGCCGATGGACTTCGTTTTGGTGTCATGCGCATTGCTCCGACGGGTCAAGATATTCGCTTTGATGAAAAGCAAATCGAGGAGGGCCGCAATTTTGCCAACAAGCTCTGGAATGCCGCTCGTTTTCGGGAAATGCATGGCATCTGCGATGTCGCTCCTAACCTCACTTTGCAGGAGCTTCCTCCTATTGCGATCACGATCGTAGCTCAATTTGATGAGATGCATGCGGCATTACGTCAGGCTTACACCGAGTATCGTTTTCAAGAAATCGCCAACCTTCTCTATGACTTTTTCTGGCACGACTATTGCGACTGGTTTGTCGAGGCCGCTAAGCCAACGTTGCAAAGCGATCGTTTCAAAGAAAAAAAAGCACTTCTGACAACGATGGATTTTATCCTCTCAGGATTCTTACGTCTGGCTCATCCTTTGATGCCTTACATCACCGAGGAGCTTTGGAAACGCCTCGGTTTTGAGGCCTCTTCAGCCCATCTAAAGAAGCCTTCTTTTTTAGTCTTTGCCCAACCTCCTGCAAAACATTCCCTGGGCTATCTCAGTCCCGAAGCCATCACTCAAGCCAAACAAGAAACAGAGGCTCTTTATGCCGCAGTGAAAGCAGCTCGAAATCTTCGTAGCGAATGTAAAATCAATGCGAAGCAGGCTATTGATTTTCTTGTGACTCCCAAAGAACAAGCTGCAGTCTGGAGCCAAGAGCAATGTTTGATTTTTAAGGCTCTTGCAAAATGCAAAGAACTTCAGATGACCCATGATCCTCTTCCCAAAGAAAGCGCTTCTGTGCTCACCGATCTTGGGACCATTACCATTTTGCTAGCAGGACTCATCGATCTTGATGCAGAGCGCAAACGTTTAGCTAACGAAATGAAGGACGTTGAAAATGAACTTGTCAAAGTGCGGGCCAAACTGAGCAATCCCAACTTTGTGGAAAAAGTTCCTGCGGCTGTCTTACAAGAACATCGCGATCGGGAAATACGGTGGGAAGAGCGTTTGAAGGGTTTGCAGGAGATGTTGGAAAAACTATAACTTGCTTACTATTTCATCATCTCCCTACAATTAATTTATGGTTATTTTTCAATCGATTATTCGAGATTTACAAGATTTACCTGCACCGATTTTATTAAAAGCGGCGCAGTATATTCACCAATTGAATCCTAGAAGATTAACTAAACAAGATCGTTTAGCTGCGCTGAGATCTAGTGCAGGAGGTATCAGTAAAGAGGATGCCGATATCATGGAACGCTCTATAAAAGAATCGGACCAAATTATTGATGAATTCAATGGAAGCAACACCTGGTAAAAGCGCTCTACTTGATAGTAGTATTGTCATTCATCATTTACGCGTTGGCAGCAATTTATTTCATCAATTATCAACCTTTACAGACCTCTATCTTCCAAACATAGCTCTTGCTGAGCTTTACTTTGGCGCTTATCGATCTGTCCGTGTTGAGAAAAATTTATTACAAATAAAGGAATTTTTAGAACAAGTTATTCTTGTATTTCCTGACGATGAAACATCAAAAACTTACGGGCGTGTTGCTGCAAATTTAGCGCAGAGGGGAAAAATAATTCCTCAAAATGACATTTGGATTGCATCAATAGCTCTTCAACTTGATCTCTCATTATTTACCTTGGATCGACATTTTGAATATATCGATGGATTGGAAATAATGTTATGGTAATTTCTGCTTTCTAAGTTCCTGCGGCTGTCTTACAAGAACATCGCGATCGGGAAATACGGTGGGAAGAGCGTTTGAAGGGTTTGCAGGAGATGTTGGGGAAATTATAATACGGATATTTATGGATATTTATGGATATTTATGGATATTTATGGATATGATTCGCGTCATCGTCCTTTATGTACCCAATAGATTCCTTTCAATTTCATCCCATCACACCAGAAATTCTCAAGCTCATTGCAGAATTAGATGAGTTCAAAGGACGCTGGCAAGCCGTAGCGCATCTGGCGCCCGAAAGGCTTAAGTCCTTAAGAAAAGTGGCCACCATTGAAAGCATCGGCTCTTCCACACGTATCGAAGGAGCTCGCTTAACGGATGATCAAGTAGAAGAAATGCTTTCAGGGCTTTCTTCCAAATCTTTTGCCAATCGAGATGAACAAGAAGTAGCGGGCTATGCGGATGCCATGGAGGCGATTTTTAGTTATTACGGTGAAATGGAAATAACGGAAAATTACCTCAAACAGCTCCATGGTCTGCTCTTAAAATACAGCACGAAGGACGAAGAGCATCGGGGAGATTACAAAAAAATTGAGAATCATGTAGAGGCCTTTGGCCCTGAGGGCAAGAGTCTTGGCGTTGTTTTTCAAACAGCAACTCCTTTTGAAACTCCTTTTGCGATGCAGTCACTTGTTGATTGGTATCGTGTCAGTCTTTTGGAAGAAAAAAATCATCCCTTGATTTTAATTGGGATGTTTATTGTTACTTTCCTGGCCATTCATCCTTTTAAAGATGGCAATGGACGACTCTCTCGTATTCTTGCAACCCTGTTGCTTTTGAGAGCTGGTTATGACTATGTTCCCTACAGCTCGATGGAAAGCATCATCGAAGCCAATAAGGATAGTTATTATGTGGCACTTCGCCGCACTCAGCAAACATTGCGAGCATCTCAGCAGCTGTGGGAGCCATGGATGCTCTATTTTTTAAGAACCATGCTCCATCAAAAAAATAACCTTGCGGCTAAAATCCAAGAAGAACAAGCCCTGCAGGCCACTCTTGCACCGCTTTCCAAGAGCATCCTTGAGTGGGTAAAAATCCATAAGACTGCCACAGTTAAAGAGCTGGAAGGAGCCACTAAAGCCAATCGCAACACGATCAAAGCTCACCTCAAGCAGCTCCTACAACGAAACTATCTAATAACCCGTGGTCAAGGAAAGGGAACGCATTACGCCATCTCAAACTGCTGAAGAATAGGTGGCGAAGCAGCAGTTTCTTCGTTGTTTTCCAGCGGCGTTGAATTTTTTTCATCTTCAGAGAGGTAGGTATCCTCAGAAAGAATTTTTTTCCACTCCTGAGTGACTTCCACAAATTGCTCCACACAATGAAGAAACTCAATTTCTGTCAAACTGGTCACAGGAGCCTGATAAGCAAGGTAAACCTCCTGTACTTCAGAGCGCACACTCAAGGTGGCTCCAGCTGTTTTTTTCCAAAGAAAATTGGCTTCAGCAATCTTTTTTAAAAGAGCAATTTCTTGTGGGAGCTGATAGGTCCCTATGTTGGAAAAAAGCTCTACACATTTGCGTTCTTCATTAAAATCAATCGTGATGATAGGGCCACCTTCCACTTCTAGATTCAGCTGCATAGAAGGAATCGGGTCGGGAAAGGGGGGCAGATGACAGCTCTCCCGGAGTGCTTCTAATAAATCGAGATACAGAGATGACATGGTGGACTACAGGTAATGAGTAAAGAGTGAAGGGTAATGAGTAATGGGTAAAGAGTGAAAATGAGATTGAAATTTTCGATTTTTATTTTCTACAGCCTATAGTCTACAGCCTTGTAACGTAGCAAGCTTGGTCATCAAACAAAAATTGAAAAATATTTCTAAAAGCTGTATCCACGCGAACAAGCCCTAGCCCTAGTTCTGCAGTTGCGAATGGCGATCTTTCGTAATACCTTGGCCATTCATCTTTTCAAATCACTTATGCATGAAACATACACCTCATGCTTTTAAAAAACACCTTCAGACCAAGTCCTTACAAAATATCATCCATCTCAACTGCGGAACTCGGGCTAGTTAAATTCTTTCTTCTTATGAAAAAAAATGCGTTCACTCTTTTGGAGCTCCTCATAGTTATCTCCATCATTGCTATTCTAGTATCGCTGGCGTTGCCTCATCTTTCTTCTGCTTTACTCAAAGGAGAAATGCTACAGACACTGAGCAATGAGCGGCAACTTTATTTGGCAACACAAGCGATGGCTATCGATGCAAACACCTCGGGAACGCCTAATCTTGGCTGGCCTGGTGATATGGCCTCTCCAAGCTTTGAGGCTTGGGCTTCGGCGCTTTGTCATGGTTATTTATCAGTGAGTGACTTTTGTAAACTTTGTTCTGCTCCTGGTGTTGTTCTGCCTGTAGATAAAATTCCTAGTACCGCTCATGAAATAGCGCTCACCCTTTATCCACTTCAAGAGAGCAGTGACGCTAACGACATTTTTCTCATCACACGCAACGCAACTCTACAGGGAAGTGGTACCAATCTCTCTATCGGCTTCGATGCCAAAACAAAGCCCTATGGCAACAAAGGGTGTGTCCTGATTCGCCGTGGAGGGGATGCTGTTTCGCTCTTGCCCAATCAAGCTACCAACAATCCTCGTGCTCTTGGTTCACTGGGGGCGAGTGCGGCTACTCCGTTACAGTAAGAGCTGTGAAAAGTCTGAGTAAAGTGTGTTGGGAGGGCTAGAGCTGTCATCAATTGAGCCACATTTAGTATCATCAAGAAGAAACAATGTGTATTTTCAACGCTTTAATCCACTATACTTTTTAATTGATGACGCGCCTTAGTTTTCAAGCAGTAGTATTTCAACAGCCGCTATGAAATCTCCTCTCTTCTTGGACTGGAACACTCCCTGGCTTCCGCGCCTAGCAGAAAAACTCCTCACCTCATGGGCTCTCGAGAGAAAAAAACCGTGTGGAGATCTTGCAGAAACGATCGTCATTCTCCCTGGCAGGCGAGCTGGAAGAAGGCTTTTAGCGCTTTTAGCGCTTCAAGCAGCATCACAACAGATCGTGCTTCTCCCTCCACGCATAGTGACTCTTCGAGAAGCGATTCCCTTTCTTTTGCCTCTTAAAGAAAAATCTTGGAGTGAGGCTGGAGCTCTTGCCTGCCATCTTGCATGGTCAGAAGCGGTAAAAAAGCTGACCGAAGAAGAGTGGGCGGCACTCCAACCGGATACTTCTTTTGAAAAAAAAGAAACTCATTTTGTAAGCTTGATAGAACAACTAGCAGAACATTTGGGAATGCAGGGCCTTTCCTTTAGCAAGCTGCTGGCCTGCATTGGAGCGCTTTATCCCGAATCAGCCGACCGCGAAGAAGCTCGCTGGCGAACATTGGTAGCCGTTCAAAAAAAATATCAATCAACTCTTCATGCTTGGGGACTCATGGATCCTCATGATGCTTTAGAACGCCATCTCCTGGAGGGAGAGTTTGATCATTCTTATCGTGTGCTTGTGGCAGGAGTGATCGATGCACCTGATTGCTTTGCTCCTTTTTTTGAAAAAGTGGCACCTTCCCTTTTTATCATTGCTCCCCAAGATCACGCTGCTGGATTTGATGCTCATGGAACATTGCTGCCTGCCTACTGGCTTGCTCATCCTCCCTGCCTCAAAAAAAATCAGCTCCTTCCCTGTCATTACAACGAAGATCAAGCAGAGGAACTCTTAAAACTCCTTCATTCCTGCAAAAGCCCTCCCTCAGGATTCGTGACGATCGTTGCCCAAGCAGAAGCTCTCCCAACGTTGCGAGATCGTTTGGCTTTATCCGCAGAAAAAAAAGAAGAATCTTTTCAACTCCATTGGGGAGGTGGTCTTCCTTTTTATCATGGGCGACTTTACCAATTACTAAAAGCAACAGCAGAGTTTATCGATTGCAAAGACTCTCAAGGTCCTTCTTATGAAGCGATCGGGGCATTGCTGCGTCATCCCGATATTGGTCGTCACTGCTGGGAAGTGGAACATCTTCTTAAAAAGCTAGATGACTATGCTCAAGAGCATCCTTCTTCTGTGCTACAAGACAAAAGCTTTCGACCATTTCTCGAGCTTGAAAAAATCATAGCCCTTCCCTCCTCCCCAGGAACACTGGCCAGTTGTGTGACTGAATTAAGAGACTTTTTGTGGCGCATCTTTGGAGATGAAAGTGTTTCTGGCAGCACTTCGGAAGGGCATTACTTGTTAGGATGTTTAAAAAAAATACTGGAGCAATTGGAGGCACTTGAAGAGCTCTCGGAAAAGATGTCCCGTTTATGGAGTATAGCGGAAGTCATCACCCTTCTCTTGAAAGTGATGGCCTTCGAAGCGATCCCTGAGCGAGAAGAACCCGAGGCTCTCGAGTGTGTTGGTTGGTTAGAACTGATGGCTGATGATGCCCCCTGTGCCATTGTGACTTCTTGTCATGAAGGATTTTTGCCACGCTCTGCTCAAAAACATCCCTTGCTTCCAGAACGCCTCTGTAAGGCCTTTAAGCTAGGAGATAGTGCTACGTTACTAGCACGCGATCTCTATTTACTTCATCTTATTAACAGCTCCCGAGAACTGAAGATCATCGCTCCTTGCACCAATGCACGAGGGGAATTTGTACGACCAAGTCGTCTTTTGACCTTGGGATGCTCTCAACAAGAGCTTTCTGAGAGGGTTCTTACGTTATTACACCCTCCTGGAAAAAAAGAAAAAAACCTCACAACAACGTCATCGACATTACAAGCTCGTCTCATTGGGAAGGAGCCAATAGAACGTGTGACTGTTACTGGACTTCGCACTTATCTCGCATCGCCGCGATTATTTTATTTGAAGCATGTTTTAAAACTCAAAGAAATACCTCCAGCGCCTCTAGAAATGACCCCAAGCCACTTTGGGACGCTGCTGCATGGGGTCTTGGGAGCATTTGGAAAAGATTTCTCTATGGCCGATGCAGTAGAGGTCAAGCTCCTTGCCGCTTGGCTAAGAAAAAAACTTTTTTCCATGGCGGCTCTTCATCTTGGTCCCGTCCTTTCCCCTCTTATCCTACTACAACTTGAGGAGGCCTCTAAAACTCTTGTAGGCTTTGCTAAACTCCAAGCGGCTCACCGTCGCGCTGGATGGAAAATCATCGCAACAGAAAATGTGCTGGAGGAAAAAATAACCTTAGCCGATGGACGTAGTCTCTTTTTGCAAGGACGTGTCGATCGCATCGATTGGCATCCGATCAAACAGCGTTGGTTGCTCATCGATTATAAAACTTCCAACCAACAACAATGGAAACGCGCAAATCCTGATGCCGAGCATTATCAGAAAAAAGGAGAGACCATTGTGTGGCACGATCTTCAATTGCCCCTTTATTTAAAACTCGCCCCTTACTCCGAAAGCCTCCAAAAATCAGGATTACCAGTTCCTACACCCGACAATACGGACCTTGTATTTTGCCAGCTTCCTTTGGAATACGAGCAAGCACGCTTTAGTTCTTTTTTTAGCCAGACTATGATTTTGCCCGCTTGGAAAGAGGCAGAGCAACTTTTGACGCGCATTCTCGATCACGATTTTGAAGAAATAGGAACCATAGATGCGGCTCGCATGCCGACTTTTGCGGCGCTGTGTGGGATTGTTTAATCTTCCTCCGTAAAAAGAATCCTGCCGCACTGGGGGCAGTTGAGCATCTCTTTTTCTGCTTTGGCCGTCAGTATTGTTTGTGCCGTTACTTTCATATGGCATCCGGTACAAACTCCATGTTCGATAGGAACAACGGCGGTACCTCTGCTCTTAAAGAGACGTTCATAATGTTCCAGCAACTCTTCTTCAATGGGCATGGAAAGAGAGGTGCGTTGATCGAGAAGCTCTTTTTTTCTTGCTTCTAGGTTAATGCGTCTTCCTTCGAGTGTCCCCAGAATAGCATTGACCCTCTTTTGCTCAATGGCATTAATTTCTTGAGCTCGCTCCCTCTCCGGCAAGAGCGCTTCCCCTTCTTCCATCAACTTTAACTGACGTTCTTCAAGCGTGCTAATGACTTGTTCTGCTGTCGCAATCTCATGGAGAAAGGCAGTATACTCTTCATTCTTACGTGTCGCGAGTTGCTGCGTGCGGTAACGGGCGATCTGTTCTTTTTTAGAGAGAATTTCTAGCTCCAATTTTTTGATCTCTTTTTCAAATTCTTGAGCACGAGCTTGGACCGCCAGCAGAAGCTTAGCTGCCTTTTCTAAAGCAGCTTCACACGCTTTTTTCTCCTCAGGAAGCCCGCAAAGAGCTTGGGTGATCTCGCAAACTTGTTGATCTGTATGTTGGAGGATGAGGAGTTGTTCGATGGGTAAAAGCATAAAAAGAATCTTTCTACGTGCTAGTGCTGAAGCGCAGAGCTGCGCATTTTGATCAGACTCTTGGACTCTATAACAGTTTATTGTTTGAAAATCGTTACTTAGAGGGTGTCTTGAAAAGACTAAAATTGCGCATTACGGCGTCGCTCCAGTGCTCGCGTCCTCGAGTATGTCCCTATACACTGCGGGTCTGTGCGCTTCGCTCCTGGTACTGCATCAATTTTATTCATTTTCAAGAAACCCTCTTAGGGCTAGAAAAAAACTTGCTGCGCTTTCTCAACTCGCTGATAAATCTCTCGCACTTTTTTTTCTTTGTTTCTTCTTCCACCATCGCACTCACGCGTACAGGTGCGACCACTAGCAGCAAGAGTAAGAGATTTTTCATGATTTTTTATGATAAAATGATTCGCAGGGATAAAAAGAGTGAAGCAATAAAAGTTGATTCGCCTTATCATCTTCTATCGCTTTTATCCCTGTTGATTAATCTTGTTTCTCGCTCAAAAAAAGGTTTGATCGCTGTGACGCCAAAACAACCATCGAAACAATTTTAATCTCGGTTAAAACCCATGGGCAAAAAACAAAACCATCAAGAGCTGCCTCAACAAGAGCAAAAAATCATTCTTACTCCTCATGACCGTTTTTTTAGAAGAGTCATGAAGAACCCTTTGGCTGCTCAAGAGTTTATTCAAACTCATTTTCCTCACAGTATCGCAGCCCTGATTGACTCGGGCTCTCTCCAGCTTACTGACAGCAGTTTTATTGATAAGAATTTTCAGGAGCAACGATCGGATATCCTCTACAAAGCTCTATTTAAAGGCATTCCAGGGTATATTTATGTGCTGATCGAACATCAAAGAAAGGCAGATCCCTTAATGCCTATACGAATGTTGGAATACATTCTTCAGATTTGTCGAAAAGAGCTTGCTAATAAAAAAGACCACAAAAACTCTCAACTCCCTTTGATTTATCCATGTGTCATTCACAACGGAGAAAAGCCTTATTGTTACACGACAGATATTTTTGAAATGTTTCAAGATCCAACTATTGCCCGTGAGATTTTTTTAAAACCATTCACGCTCATCGATCTTCCAAGTATCCCAGATGATGATTTGAAAAAGAAACCTCTTGTGGGAATGTTAGAAATGCACCTCAAGTATGCTGGTGCACGCGATACACTTGGTTTCATCAAGAAAATTGTTGATCTTCTTCATCAATTGGAATCCATGAATCAGATTGATATCATCCAAGCAGGAGCCTACTATCTCTTTCAAACGAGCAAAGATGGGACGTCCCGCCACGATATTTTAGAAGAATTTAAAAAACATTTAAACCCACCAACTCAATCAGAAATTATGACCATCGCCGAAGCATTCGTTGAAGAGGGAGTTAAAAAAGGACGTCAGGAAGGACGCCAGGAAGGATTTCGCTCCTTGCTCATTAAACAACTCAATTGTCGCTTTCCTAATCAAGTTAGACAAGAGCATCTACGCATGATTGAAGAGGCTGAGAGCGATAAGCTTTTTTACTGGGGTGAAAACTTGATGAAAGCAACAACTATTGAAGAGGTCTTTAGTTGTTTTTAAGCTAATACTGCTGGGTACGATAGGGTCAGCTGGCGCGGTTTTTGTCTACCTTAACAAACAGAACCCCTATCTTTTATCTACCATCTTCCTATCTGTTGCTGTGAACGGATACGGTCTTTGCTGCTCATCAAAAAAAAGGGCCATGAGGTGCTTATCGTAAAAGCGTCCCTCCCATTTTAAAGAGCGTGGTTCTGTTCCATAAATATTAAATCCATGACGCTGATATAACCGAATGGCCGTGCTGTTAGTGCTAACAACATCAAGATGAAGTTGAAGGACATAATTTTTGGCATGAGCAATAAGAGTTTTCATTAAGGCGTCACCAATACCACGTCGTTGATAGGGTGCATTCACTCCAATACCAAAGAGGATGCCACGATGGACTTCTTTAATGGGTTCTAATCTTAAAAAACCGATACTGCCGACTAGTTGCTCATCACAAAAAGCTGCATAAAAGATATGTTTGTTGAACCACTCTTGAAGCATAGTCTCAGAAAGGCGCATCTCTTCTTCCAGTGAGGAAGAAAAAGCGAGAGGAAAATGAGTCAATGACTCCATGCGTTGTTTCTTCCAAGCCAACCAATCTTCTTGATGCAGTAGTCGAATGTTCACTTGTTGGTGAGAGAGGATGCTTCCGGTGCAGTTTCAGAAGGGGATGAAGAAGCTTCCGGTACAACGACGGAGGTGCTTGAAGTGGGTGTTTCCGAAGAGATAACCGTTGGGGGAGTTGGTTCTTTAGAAAGAGGTACTACCATGTTTTTTGCAGGCTCATCCCAGGGCGTTGGCGGTCGTAGTTCAAGATGACGAATGCGACCACCAGCATCAGCTGTCCAAACAGCTAATAAAACAGCTCCCGCATTGCCTAATAAAACAGCTAAGGCAAGCCACCTAGCTGCTATAGGAAATTTGATTAAAGCAAGTAATGCTAAGACTGCGAGAAGAGCACTTGCATAAACGACAGGTGTTGTCTTGTCAGCGCGACTTGCATGCATGTGAAGAGCCGCTTTACCAGCTTCATCCAAAGCAGGAAGAAGCGACCCATCTTTATAAGCATGAGCGGCTTTACTGCCACTTTCCATAATCGTTGGCATAGCTGCTGCACAAAGAAGAGTAGCGAGGAGTCCAGCAGCAATAGTGGTACGACATTGCGCTAGGATCCCAATGAGAATAGGAAAAGAAGCCACCAAAATCCCAATAATGGGAATATGATTGAGCATTAAATGCAGGTGAGCTGGAGTAATGTCGAAGTTCATTGTTAATGAGGAATTGTTATGATTACCAACGCAGTCGAAGTAGGAAAAAATTCACCACAAAGACCACAAAGCCGCTGAAACGGCACACAAAGAACACAAAATTTCTGTCTTTTGCACTTGGAATTTTTTTATAAATTTTTTTTTGTGTTTTTTGTGTAATCTCTGTGCTCTTTGTGGTGAATTCTTTCTTGAAATGAAATGACGTTGCTAGCAACAAGATGACACGTTCTTCTTTTTAGATTCAAGCTTCATTTGCAATTTTACCGCGATCTCTTATAGTTTTAAGGACCTATGTTGTGTGACGTTTGCAAAATGAAAGAGGCTACTGTCTTTTTTACTCAGATTGTTCAAGGAAGCATTAAGAAGCTTAATTTTTGTGCCGCTTGCTCACAGAAAAAAGGTCTTCAAGATCCCATGGAGTTCCTTCTTTCTGATTTATTTCAAGGACTTGGTCTTGTTAAGGAACATCCTGTTACTGCCGCTCCTATTCTGGTTTGTAGCGCCTGTGGATTTTCTCAAGAAGATTTTAAAAAACGAGGGCGTTTAGGATGTAGTAGTTGTTATAATGTCTTTTTAGAAGCACTAACCCCTATGCTGCAGAATGCCCACCGCAACCTTACCCATAAAGGAAAAATTCCTGAAAAATTCGCTGAAACTTTCCTCCGAACCGAAGAGTTAGAAGAGCTACGAAGTTCACTGCAGAAAGCGATTAAAAGCGAGTGCTATGAAGAAGCTGCTCTTTATCGAGATCGCATTATTGCTTTAGAAAAGACCGTACTAAAGGAACAGCAACGACAAGAAATTGCACTGGAGAATAAATCCCTTTTATTAGAAGAGAAAAAAACCCCTCTCTCAGCAGGCAAAAAACGAGAAAGCTCTTCCAAGCTGACAGAGCTTCCTCCTGAGAAATCATGAAAATAGAAATGCTTTTCGAAAACAGCACTGCCTGGCCTGTTGGTCTCCATTCTGACATTGTTGTCAGCAGCCGTGTCAGATTGGCTCGTAATTTGGATAAGAGGCCCTTTCCAGGATGGGCAAAAAAAACCGAGAGACTTGCTCTTATGGAAGAGATCCAAGGTGCTGTAGAAGGGCTTCCTGAAATGAGAGATGCTTTTTCCACCCGCATGGATAAGTTGACTCTCTTAGAAAAACAACTCCTCATTGAGCGTCATTTGATTAGTTGTGAGCATGCTGCCAAATCACAAGGGAGTGCACTTGTTATTAATCCCGCTCAAACATGGAGCTTTATGATTAACGAAGAGGACCATCTTCGTATGCAAGTGATTCTTCCTGGATTTCAACTTCAAAAAGTCTTTTCTCTTGCAGCTCAAGCTGACGCAGCTCTCGAAGAGAAGCTTTTCTTTGCTTTTCATAAAAAACTTGGATACCTCACAGCTTGTCCCACTAATATCGGCACTGGAATGCGTGCCTCTGCGATGCTGCATCTACCAGGATTGTTGCTTTTAGAACAAACGAACAAAGTTATTAATGCTGTTAACAAAATGGGCCTTGTTGTTCGAGGCTTACACGGAGAGGGGACCGAGGCTATTGGCAATTTGTTCCAGGTTTCGAATCAAGCGACGCTTGGAGAAAAAGAAGAAACCTTCATCAAAGAGCTAGAGCTCATCATTGAGCAAATTTTTCAGCATGAAATGAATGCTCGTACCATCTTGCGCCAGGAACAGCCAGAGCTCTTGCTCGATCAAGTGGGAAGAGCTTACGGTATTTTATCACATGCTTATTCGCTTTCCACAAAAGAGGCCCTAACGCTTCTTTCTCTTATTAAGTTAGGCCTTGACCTCCACCTATTCCCTGAAAAAATTAAAACCACTCTCGATAACCTTTTTATGGAAGCTCAGCCAGCTCATTTGCAAAGGGAAGTTCCCAATAGAAAGCTGACAACTCAAGAACGAGATCATTTTCGGGCGACCCTTGCTCGCGCTCGAATGAGGTTTATTCCACAACCAGCGCTACTGCGTTAGGGCATTGTTGAATAAATCAACAACGTCAGTTGAGGTAAAAAGTTGAAGAATTCCATCATTTCACGAACAAATTTATTTTTATCAGTTCCAATTTTTCTTCTGTAAAAACTTAAACCCCTAACCCTTTTTTTATGAATAATTTTACTCCACGTGCTCAAGAAGTTTTTGACGTTGCTCGTAAAGAAGCCGAAGAGCTTCGTCATCATTATATCGGAACAGAACATCTCCTTCTTGCCTTGATTCGGCTAGGGCAAGGAGTTGCTGTTAACGTGCTCGAAAAAATGGGCCTTAATCTTGAGACTGTGCGTGAGGAAGTGAAAAAACAGGTGGAGGTCAAAGAAGAGGCTTCTAAACCAACAGGCAATATCCCCTATACGCCACGGGTCAAAAAAGTAATTGCACTGGCAGCCAAGGAAGCAAAAGCATTGCAGCACACCTATGTGGGAACAGAACATCTTTTGCTTGGTCTCTTGCGGGAAGGAGAAGGAATTGCTGCTCGTGTTTTTCAAATCTTAGAAGTTGATCTAGAAAGAACGCGCAATGAAATTCTCAAAGAGCTCAACCCTCATTTTGAGCCAAATGAAGATGAGGATGAGAGAGAAATGGCCACTGCTGGAGCAAGCGCCTCTGCTTCAACCTCTCCATCCAAGACACCAGCTCTCAAGTCTTATGGGCGAGATCTCACAGAGCTTGCTCGCAAAGGAATGTTAGATCCTGTGATTGGACGCACAGAGGAAATTGCACGCGTCATTCAAATCTTGTGCCGTCGCAGCAAAAACAATCCTGTCCTGATAGGAGAAGCAGGTGTTGGAAAAACAGCTATTGCAGAAGGATTGGCTCAGGAGATTGTCAGCGGTCATGTTCCTGAATTACTCGAAGGAAAAAGAATTGTGACCTTAGATCTTGCACTTATGGTGGCAGGGACCAAGTACCGTGGCCAATTCGAAGAGCGTATTAAAGCAGTAATGGATGAGATTCGAAAAAATAAAAATGTCATTCTTTTTATTGATGAGCTCCATACCTTGGTGGGAGCTGGCTCTGCAGAGGGAGCGATGGATGCTTCCAATATTGTTAAACCAGCTTTAAGCCGCGGTGAGCTGCAATGCATTGGTGCGACAACGCTGACGGAATACCGCAAATATATTGAAAAAGATTCCGCCTTGGAGCGTCGTTTTCAAACCGTCAAAGTGGAAGAGCCCTCAGTGGAAGAGGCCATTCTCATTTTGAAAGGGCTCAGGCCTAAATATGAAACTCATCACAAAGCCTCTATTTCTGATGAAGCTTTGGAAGCCGCTGTCAAACATTCCGCGCGTTATCTCACAGGACGTTTCCTCCCTGATAAAGCTATTGATGTTATGGATGAGGCAGGAGCAAAAGCTCATATCGCTGCGATGAAGCAACCTCCCAACCTCAAAGAAGCAGAGGAAAACATAAAAAAACTTTGCCTGGAAAAAGAAGAGGCCATCAAAGGACAAGATTTTGAAAAAGCAGCAGCACTTCGTGATGCAGAAAAAACAGCTAAGGAAGAAATCGAAAAAACGTTAGCAACATGGCGTCAGGAACGTGAAGAAATAAAAGCTGTGGTGGGTGAAGAGGAGATTCTCCATGTCATTGCCAAAATGACGGGAATCCCACTCCAGCGCATGGAGCGTCAGGAGACAGAAAAACTCTTAGCCATGGAAGAGGAGCTCAAAGCCAAGGTGATTGGGCAAGAGGAAGCGGTCACTGCTATTAGCAAAGCCCTGCGCCGTTCGCGGACCGATTTAAAAGATCCTAATAGGCCGATTGGCTCCTTTATTTTTCTTGGTCCAACCGGTGTTGGTAAGACCTTTCTTGCACGAACATTAGCTGAGTTTATGTTTGGCGATCCAGAGGCTATGGTGCAGATCGACATGTCCGAATACATGGAAAAATTTACTTCCTCTCGATTGATTGGCTCGCCTCCAGGATATGTAGGTCATGATGAAGGAGGTCAACTTTCAGAAGCGGTCCGCCGCAAACCCTATTCCGTAGTGCTGTTTGATGAAATTGAAAAAGCACATCCTGATATCATGCACTTGATGTTGCAGATTTTGGAGGAGGGAAAGATTACCGACACGGTGGGGCGCAAGGTCGATTTTAAAAATACGATCATCATTATGACTTCCAACGTTGGTGCTGAGCTCATCAAAAAACAAAGTACGTTAGGCTTTGGTGCTCCTAAGCTTGATGGCAATCACGAAGCGATGCGTGAAAAAATCATGGAGGAAACTAAAAAAGTTTTTAAACCAGAATTTTTGAATCGCCTTGATGACATTATTGTTTTTCATTCACTCGAAAAACCGATGCTCGCCAAGATCATCGATCTGGAAGTGGCCAAAGTAGTCAATCGTATCAAAGGAAAAGAGATCCATGTTACCCTCAATGAGCAGGCTCAAGCTTTCCTCATTGAAAAAGGTTATGACACCACCTACGGGGCACGGCCCTTACGTCGTGCTGTGGAAAAATATCTAGAGCATCCCATGGCAGAAGAACTCTTGAGGGAGACCATCAAGCCAGGCGACCATGTCCAGGTAACCCAAAAAGGAGATCAACTGGTATTTTGTGTAACTAATGGCAAGTCCAAGAAACTTGCAAAAAGCAAAAAAGAGTAACCGTTCAACAAAACAGTCATTGGCTTTATGCCTCTCAATCCGTATCTTCTCTGCCTACTCTACTGAATTCATTTTTTCATAGTTAAGAAAAAAGGTCATAGAAAGTTTTGTTCCACACTCTTTACGCTTCACCCTTTACTTATCCGTTTAGCTTTCACTCGACAGCCAGAGCGAAAATAAAATCACTGCTAGCGAGCAAACAAGCGCCATCGTCAGTTTCTCTCCACTAAAAGCAATGCCGATAAATGCCCCAATTGGTGGCACAAGGTAATTGGTCATCGAGGCAAAACTGGGGCCAGCACGGTTAATGAGCATGACAAAAAGAGTGTAAACAAGCCCTCCGCAGAAAATACCAAGGGCAATCAAGGCAAAGAGGGCTGAGGTGGCAGGATGAAAAGAAATCATGAGCCATGGCTTGGTAACCCAGACTGCCAGAGGAAGGGTGGTCATCGAGGCTCCTATTAAAATACCTTGTGCTGTGCGGATAGGACCAAGAGTGGAACCGAGGCGGACTTGAATGAGGAGCATTGCCAGTGCAAAGCAAAAAGCCGATGTCAGAACTGCTAAGACAGGGAGAAGAAGTGGAGATCCACTGATAGTGCTGGTTTCATGGCTAAAGAATCCTGGTCCCACAAGAATGACGATACCTAGAAAACCAAGTGTTACCGCAATACTTTTTCGAAAGGAAATGGTTCTTCCTTTGACAAAGAGTGCTTCCAGAAGTGTTGCAAATAAGGGAACTGTGCCGATAAGAATGGCTGCGACACTGCTTGCTAAGTAGATTTGAGCCCAGGCGACAAAAACACAGGGAACAGTCGCTTCCAAAAAACCGATAAGAACAAAATCAGGAAGGTAACTGAAGAAAGAGCACTTTGATCCCAAAGGTAATGGTTTGTCTGCTTTTAGTGCCACAAGCAGAGTAAGCACCATAGCGCCAATGCCAACGCGTCCAGCTGCAATCATCGAAGTAGAAAAACTTTCGAGTGCTGTTTTATTGAGAATATATTGAGATCCCCAGATCAGCCCTGCAGCAAAGAGGAGAAGGTAGTTGATCAAAGTCGAAGAAGAAAATCTGGAAGAAAAATTCACAGGGATGGAAGTTGAAAACAAGCTGTCGGTTCTCAGTTGTCAGTTGATTTTTGGCTGCTTGCAGCAGCTTTAAAAAACATAAAACATACCATTTTATTTAACTTGAACACATCATTACAGGACGAGAGTTGTCTGAGTAGTTTTGGTTCAGACATATTCTGACAACCGACAACTGAGAACTGACGACTTGTTTTTTATCCCTTCTATCGCTTCCATCCTTGTTAATAGTTTTTCTGTTTTTTGCCGCTCGAGAGCCAGAGCGAAAACAAAATCAGCACAAGCGCTTCTATCAAGGCTAGTGTCATTTTTTCTCCAGCAAAAAAGATACCAATAAAAGAACCGATGAGGGGCGTAAGATAATTACAAGTAGAGGCAAAGCTTAGCCCTGCGCGCTTGATGAGCTGGACATAAAGAATGTAGACAAGCCCCTCACAAAAAACGCCAAGTAAAATCAAGGCCAGCCATGCAGAAGGCAAAGGGTGAAAAGAAGTCATCCTCCATGGCTTTGTTATGAAAAGCATTAGTGGAAGCGCTGTGATAGCTGCTCCTAAGAGAATTCCTTGAGCCGCGTGAATGGGTCCGAGGCTTGGCCCCAAGCGAATTTTGATAAGCAACAGCGTGAAAGGATAACAGAGTGCTGCGCCTAATACGGCTAAGACGGGCAAGAGCGGTAAAGATCCAGTAGTGGCTGTCAGCAGATCAGCAATGGAAGAGCCTCCTCTTGCAAGAATAATGACCCCAAGAAATCCGAGAAGAATTCCGGCGATTTTCGCCGCTGAAAGAGTATTGCCTTTGATAAACAATGCTTCCATTAAGGTTGCAAATAAAGGAACAGTGCCAATGAGGATGGCGGTAGCGCTGCTGGGGAGCTGTTCTTCAGCCCATGCAATAAGGAGGCAAGGAATCGTTAATTCCAAAACGCCAATTAAAATAAAGTCAGGAAAGCATTGCCAGAAGGAACGTGGAGGATTCAATGGTTTAGCACGTTCTCCTCCAATAAGAAAAACGAGCGTCAATGTCAGTGCTCCGATGCTCGTTCCACCGGCTACAATCATCGGTGTTGAAAAACTTTCGAGAGCCATTTTATTGAAAAAATAGAGAGACCCCCACATCAAGCCACATCCGAAGAGGAGGAGGTAGTTGATAAAAGTGGAGGAAGAAAATTTGGAAGAAAAATTCACAGTGATGAAAGGGATAGCAGAAAGAAAAAAATGAATATTTCTTATATTTATTTTGGACAGAAGTGACTCAAACTTCTTCATCCCTTATATTGCTTCCATCCCTGTTAATGGTTTTTCTGTTTTTTCCCACTCGAAAACCAGAGGGCCACTAAAATCAAAACAAGTGCCACCATAATATTCGAGGTCAATTTTTCTCCGCTAAAAACAATTCCAATAAAGGCTCCAATAGGCGGTACAAGATAGTTGCAAGTAGAAGCAAAACTGGGGCCTGCTCGATTGATTAATCGCACGTAAAGAATGTAGACAATGCCTCCACAAAAAATACCGAGCAATACTATCGCCAGACAAGCAGAAGGTAAGGGATGAAAAGAAGTCATTGCCCATGGTTTGGTGAGCACGATCATGAGAGGAAGTGCTGTGACAGCCGCTCCTAATAGAATGCCTTGAGCAGCATGAATTGGTCCAAGATGGGGGCCTAAGCGAATTTTAATCAGTAACATCGTAATAGAAAAGCAGAGTGCTGCTCCCAAAACTGCTAAGACGGGCAAGAGCGGCAATGAAGATGCCGTCCATGCAAAAAGAGAGGAATCAAAAAAACCTTTCCCAGCTAAAACAACCACGCCAAAAAATCCGAGAATAATGCCTGTAATTTTAATGCCTGAAATAGTGTGTCCTTGAACAAAAAGACCTTCCATGATCGTGGCAAACAACGGCACAGTTCCAATTAAGATCGCCGTGACGCTGCTGGGAAGTTGATGTTGAGCCCAGGCCACAAGAAGACATGGAATGGTGGCTTCCAAAAGACCGATTAAAATAAAATCAGGAAGGCAGTGCCAAAACGAGCGCTTTGATTGAAGGGGCTTTGACTTCTCCCCTCCCAAAAGAAGTATCAACATCAAGGTGAGTGCTCCAATGCCAATTCTTCCAGCTGCAATCATGGAAGTTGAAAAACTTTCTAGAGCAATTTTATTAAGAAAATATTGAGACCCCCAAATAAGTCCGCATCCGAAAAGAAGGAGATAGTTGATGAAGATCGAAGAAGAAAATTTTGAGGAAGAATTCACAGGGATGGAAGAGGAAGAGGGTTAATTTCTTATTTTTTCTTCCCACTCGAAAGCCAGAGAGCAATTAAGATCAGCAAGGAGGAAGCAATGACATTAAGTGTTAATGGCTCTTGAGCAAAAGCGATACCGATGAAGGCGCCAATGGGGAGAGCCAGATAGTTAGCAGTTGAAGCAAAGCTGGGTCCTGCTCTGTTAATCAGTTTTACATAAAATGTATAGACGATGCCTCCCCCAAAAATACCAAGTAAGATTAAAGCCCAGAGTGCAGCAGGAGAGAAAGAAAAGGAAGTCATCCTCCATGGCTTAGCAAGCAAGAGCAGAAGTGGTACTGCGGTGATTGTGGCTCCTACAAGAATACCTCGAGCTGCATGAAGCGGTGGGAGTTTGTGGCTCAATCGCGCTTTAATCAGCGATACGGAAATGGCAAAGGAGAGTGCAGAAAAAAGAAGGGCTGCGACAGGGAGCAAGGGTAAGGAGAGCGTTAGGGATTGAATGAGGGTGGAACTTGTTTGCAACAATCCTGGTCCTACCAAAGCGATAACTCCTAAAAATCCGAGTAAGATCGCAAAAGCTTTTTTTCCAGAAAAGGGATGGGTCTTTATAAATAAAGCCTCTAAGACTGTTGCGAAGAGAGGAACAGTGCCGATAAGAATGGCAGTGATGCTGCTAGGGACTTGTTTTTGAGCCCAAGCAATCAAGAGGCACGGTAAGGTGGCTTCAAAAAATCCGATTAGGATAAAATCGGGTAAACACCACCAGGAAGAGCCTTGTGATACTGAGTAAGGTGATTTTTCAAATTTTGCAGTAAGTAGCAATGTTAAGACAATCGAACCGATGGTGACTCTTGCAGCGGTAATGATCCAATTGGAAAAACTTTCCAGAGCAATCTTATTGAGGAAATATTGAGAACCCCAAATCAGCCCAATCCCAAGGAGCAGAAGATAGTTAATGACAATGAAAGAAGAAGATTTGGAAGTAGATGAATTCACAGGGATGGATGAATGAAGAAATTAACAAGGATGACAGCGATAGAAAGAATGAAGAAGTTTGAGTCACTTCTGTCCAAAATAAATATAAGAAATAGCCACAAAAGAACACAAAGGAACACAAAGAAAAAAGCGCATTATTTTTTTAAAAGTTAGCTAGAGGGTATTAAATTGAAAAAAGCATGGTAGAAGTGCAGAAATCATTTTTTTCTTTCTGCTATCACTTTCATCGTTTTCATCAAAAATCTTAATCTTGTATCTTAAGAAGATATTATGAAATATGGAACCTTGACTTCCAAATTTCAAAGAATCTTATGAAAAGAAACTAGCTCGGAGCACCGCTGCGAGCATGCAGTGGCGAATTGATTACGTTCGGACTTTTTTGGAACAAGATATTCCATCATTGGGGATCAAGATTCCAACTGCGAATTTAAGACGTTTTTGGATGATGCTTGCTCATTATCACGCTCAGATCATGAATGCTTCCGAGATCGGTAATGCCTTGGACCTCTCTCATCATACGGTTCAAAAGTATCTCGATATTTTATCAGCTACTTTCATGGTGCGTCAGCTTGCCCGGTGGCATGAGAACATTGCTAAGCGTCAGATGAAAGCTAAGAAGATCTATTTTCGCGATTCGGGAATTTTTCACACGCTACTCAATATTCCGGATCGTTCGCAACTCTTGGTGCATCCTAAACTCGGAGCTTCCTGGGAAGGGTTTGCATTGGAAGAAGTCATTCGCCATCTCAAGGTTAATGCCCAAGATTGTTATTTTTGAAACGTACATAACGGGCCTGAGTTGGATCTGCTCATCGTTCAGGGAACCGAGCGCATGGGCTTCGAATTCAAATTTTCTAAAACACCGCAGCTCACTCACTCGATGCAACAAGCGATGAAAGATTTAAAATTAAAAAAACTCGCCGTGATCTATCCTGGTGAGCATCCCATTAAATTAAGCCAAGAGGTGACGGCAGTAGGATTGGAAGCTTTTTTACATTCCTAACCGGACTTTCGCTATTCTCAACTGAGGTGCTCGGGTTAGTTTTAATCCTTCCACAACGGCTTTGCCTTTTTTCGCTTTTGTGATAGCTTGCCACCCCCACTCTTTTTCATCTTGTTTCACCGAAGTTTAGCCTCATTCCGTTTCTTAACCCGTTGGGTTGCTATTCTTGTTCTACTATCTGCAGCTGTGGGATCAGCATGTGTGTTTTTCCTTTGGAGTTTGAATATTGTTACTCAGTGCCGTTTTGATCATCCGTGGCTACTTTTTTTGCTGCCATTGGCAGGATTAGGCATTGGACTGATTAATCACTATTGGGGAAAGCCGATCGAAGAAGGCAACAACCTTATTTTAGAACAAATTCATGAGCCGGGAGGAGGCGTACCACGTCGCATGGCTCCTCTGATTTTAGGAATGACGTTGATATCGCATCTCTTCGGGGCTTCGGTAGGGCGTGAAGGAACGGCTGTGCAGATGGGAGGAAGTATGGCAAGTTTCTTGGGAAGAGTTTTTAAACTGCATCCAGACCAAATGAGGATTCTTCTGATGAGCGGCGTCGCGGCAGGATTTGGAGCTGTTTTTGGAACGCCTCTTGCAGGTGCTGTTTTTGCGTTTGAAGTATTAACAACAGCTCTTTTTTTTCGTTACAGTGGATTTTTCTCAGTTTTGATTGCTGCCGTATTTGGATATCTCACCTGTCGCTTTTGGGGTGTCAAACACCTGCTCTATCAACTTCATGGTTGTTCGCATCATTCTTTTGTCTTTTCGCCTCTCTTGCTTTGTAAAGCTTTTCTCATTGGCATTGCTGCAGCCATGGTGGTCAGAATTTTTGTCACTATAGAACATACGCTGCATCATCAGTTCAAAAAAAGAGTGCCTTATGCTCCGTTGAGACCTTTTCTGGGAGGGATTATCATCTTGCTCCTTGTTGTTGTGGTAGGAACAAGATCCTATCTGGGCCTTGGTGAGTGGTCTCCCAATCCTCATGACATCACGATGGCAACGCTCTTTCAGTCACAGAGCCTTTCTTATTGGGCATGGGCATGGAAGCTCTTATTTACAGCAGTGACACTTAGCTCAGGATTTAAGGGAGGAGAAGTGACTCCTCTTTTTTTTATGGGAGCAGCTTTAGGAAATGTTCTTTCTCTCTTACTCGGAGGGCCGCTCGATCTTTTTACAGCCTTAGGCTTTGTGGCTGTTTTTGCAGGAGCTTCCAATACTCCCTTTGCATGCACTATCATGAGCATGGAGCTCTTTGGTACTTCCCATGTTGTGCCAATGGCAATTGCCTGTTTTGCTTCTTATTTCTTCAGTGGGCAAAAGGGGATTTATAAATCACAACGGGTTTGCTAGCTTTCGCCATTTTAATTTTTCTAACAAGAGCTGATTGTGCGTAGGGGTCAGTTCCGTTATTTGGATAATTTGGTGCCAGTTCAGCTATATCCAGACTGGCACCAAATTATCCAAATAACGGAACTGACCCCTACGCAGACCCCTTTGTCTGACCCCTTTGTCTCTTGTATGTTGAAAAGCGCAAGAAAACTGAGGGTGGAATTGAAGGCGGTCTGGTAGGCTCCTCCGAGAATGGGCATCCATAGCTCGTCGGAGGAGGAGGTCTACCAGAGCGCCTTCAAGCAAGGTAGACTGGCAGTCTTAAAAGAAATCTTTTAGTGCGTAGGGATCAGTCCGTCATATTGTCACATTTGGTGCCACTCCATCAGTTCATTTGTATGACCCAAAATATGACAATATGACGGACTGACCCCTCAAACAAACTCAAACTGACCCCTCAAACTTCGTCATCAACTCCTTCAATGCCCGAGCATCAAATCTATAGTCCCAGCTCCTGTTTTGCTTCTTCAGCAGAATAAGTTTTTCCTGGGCTCAGTAACCGCTTTGTTGCCAAATAAATATTTTCTAAATCCTCGAGATAATTGAGGATCGCTTCACGCGCGTAGAATGGTTTTGTGCGTCCTGTTTTTTTAGCCAGAGTTTTTAATCTGTTTTCTGTTGCTGTATCGACTCAGATGGCAAGCATGCTCTAAAATTAGAACTGCTATACATGTAGGTCAATGCTCACTTGGAGGGCTATTTTAATTTTTCCAACAAGATTTGATTCAAGCGAATCCCGCTGAGAAAATTACTGAGCAGCATGTTTTCATTTGGGGAATGCATGCCGCAGTCGGGATTTGCCAAACCAAGTAAGAGAACATCGACGCCGAAGATTTTTTTAAAGTTGGAGACGATTGGGATGCTTGCGCCATCACGCAGCAAAAAGGGGGCTGTTCCAAAGGTTTCTGCAAGGGCATCCTGAGCCGCTTTGCCATTGGGCGATTGAGGATCAATAAAACAAGCTTCACCAGAATGACCGAGGATAATTTCAAGTGAGACTCCTATTGGCAGTTGTTTTTTTAGATAAGTGGCAGCTAGTTCTAAGATTTTTTTTGGATCTTGATCGGCTACCAAACGAAAAGTAAGTTTTACAAAAGCTTCTTTGGGTAAAACTGTTTTTGTTCCCTCGCCTTGATAACCGCCTCCAAAGCCATTCACCTCTGCGGTAGGCCGAGCCCCGATGCGCTCTAGTGTACTGAAGCCAACTTCTCCAAAAAGCTCCGTGACTCCGGCAAGCTCTTTAATAGAGGCGTCGCCGCCGGAAACTTTTTCGAGGGCTTTGGCTGCTTCGCGCTCCCAGGATTGGAGAGGTTGCACGGCATCATAAAATCCAGGGATCAAGATATGTCCTTGATCGTCATGAAGAGAAGCAATAAGGCGTGCAGCCACGGTGAGAGGGTTACCAACGGCCCCTCCAAAGAGACCGCTGTGCAAGTCACACGTAGGCCCACGCACGATGAACTCCATTGCAGCAACACCACGCAATGCATAGGTCATCGCTGGAAGGTTTCCTGGAGCCATACCAGTATCTGAAATCACAATTACGTCACAACCTAGTTCCTGACTGTGTTCTTGGAGAAAGCTATCTAAGTGAGGGCTCCCAATTTCTTCCTCTCCCTCGATGAGAAAAATGATGTTGACTGGCAAACTTCCTTTTTCTTGCAAGGTTTTTGCAACCCCTAAAATGTGGGCGAGGGTCGGAGCTTTGTTATCTGAAGAGCCGCGCGCATAAATTTTTCCTTCCACTTCATCGATACGTGGCTCAAACGGTAACGACTTCCATTCTTCGAGTGGCTCAGGTGGTTGCACATCATAGTGACCATAAATTAAAACAGTTCTTTTTTGAGGATCAGGAACTGTTTTGGCCAACACAATAGGGTGGCCAGGAGTCTCATGAATAGTGGCTTGGAGGCCCATCGATGTAAAAAGTCGTTCCAGCCACTTTGCGCACTCAACAAGATCAGCAGAGTGCTCAAGTTGTGTTGAGATGCTAGGAAAGCGAAGATATTCGATTAAGGTGGAGAGAGGATCGAGGGAAGGCATGAGGTGTGAAGAGTTGAAGAGTGGAGAGTAACGAGTGAAGAAAAAGTTCCAAGTTGTAAGTGTCCAATTCTTCTTCACCGAGAAGCGACTCTTTACCCATTACCCATTACTCATAAGCTTCAATCACTTCTTGATAAATAGTGAGAAGGCGATGGAATGCTTTCTTCCAATCATAATGTTCAGCGACAGCTGCGGCAACAATTTGGCTTTCTTGTTCTACGGCGCTTGGTTCAAAGGCCATGATGGCATCTGCTAAAGAAAAGGAGCTATTTTTCAAAGCCCCACGCTGTTCTTGATTAAAAATAATACGCTCCATGCTGTTATCACAAATTCCAACAACAGGGGTACCACAAGCTTGGCTTTCTAAGGTGACAAGACCAAAGGTCTCATGAATTCCTGGATGAATAAAAAGTGTTGCTGCGCGATAAAAGTCAGCAAGTTCACCAGGATCTTGGCAGTAGGGAAACCAAGTGACTTCCCCGGTTTTTTCCTGCAAACGCTGCACACCTGCACGCATCGTTCCATCTCCAATAACGATGAGATGATAATCATAAGGGACTCTTTGATGTAGATGAGCAAAAGATTCAAAGAGAAGTCTCACATTTTTTTCAGGAGCCAGGCGTCCTACATAAAGCAGAATTTTTTGATGTTCTTTCAAACCTAATTTTTTGCGTAAGAAGAGCCCGCGTTCTCTATTGGGATAAAAAATGCTCGTATCTACGCCAAGCTCCATGAGCGCTGTATTTTCAACACCCCATGTTTTTAAAAGTTCTATAAGATCAGGATTGGGGACCAAGGTCGCTTGAAAGCGATTGTAAAGCGCCGTCACATAACGCTGCGAAATTTCGGCAGCAATCAAAACGGACAACCCACCAAAATAGTTCGCCACAGAGCGAATGGTCGCCTCCGGAAAATGAGAATGATAAAATCCCACTGTTGGAATCCCAAGACCACGTCCTGAGGCAATGGCTTTCCAAGCTACTTGGTAAGGATCTCCCGATTCAATGATGTCGGGTTGTTCTTGTTCCAAAATTTCTTCAACTAATGCCAAGTTGAGGAGAGCACGATAGCGCGCAGTTCGTGAAATCAAGGGAGACTCAATGGTGTAAATCGTGCTTTGCTCCTCTTGACGTCGCTGCGTTTTCTCTCCAGGTACGATCAAGAGGTGACGATGTCCAGTGGTAGCAAGGTATTTTGCTTTTTCTTGCAAATAACGCCGCACTCCTCCTCCCACGGGAGAATAAAATTGAGTAAGGTCGCAGACGAGCATCGAGGGAAGGTAAAGGGTGAAGAATGAAGGGTAAAGAATGAAGAGTGATTCTTTCATTCGTGACTATAACGAAAACGCTCGTCATACTTCCCTCCCGCATATTTTCGACAACAGCTCAGGCAGGCAATAGGTCGACGTGGCTTGCGCACGCGGCTTAGAGATTGGTGGCAAGAGGGACAGCGATAAAAAAAACGTCGCTGTTGTCGATGGCGCACAAAGGGGAGTTGATGGGTGCGACGTTCATTAGGAATGCCCAAATCACAACAGGCTTGACGCCACTCAGCACCATGAGGTGCTATGCGTTTTTTTCCTGCACGAGCGCGTGCCAGAAGATGGGCGAGTTCATGGCGCAAGGTTTTATCTACTTCTTCTTCTGAAATCGTTTTCAACGCAGGATGGAGAATGACTTCAGAGGATTGGTAACAGGCTAGTCCCGCTGTCGTTCGGAGGCGCTTGTTCCAACGCACACTAACTTTCTTTGCTAACTCAGGAGCATGTGGTTGGAGAAGTTCATGAGCTTGTTTTTCTAACATTTCATCGCGTTGACAAAAGTTTCTTTTCTTCGTAACGACAGGTAAAGAGAAGATAAAGTGATGAATCAATTTTTTGAGCATGTTTGAAAAACTATCGTAGATTTTCTATGGGGTAATTTTTACGTAATGATCATCTTTTCAAGACGCCCTCTTAATGAAAAACTTCTCATAATGGAAATTCTTTGAGAAAGCATCATCTTAATTATAGGTAACTTTCCTTTTTTGCTTTATTCCAAAAAACTTCTGTTCCTTTCTCGTTCTCTGCAATCCATTATTTGATCTGTTCAAGAGGAATATCCCGCAAAGTCATTGCTGTAGCTGCTTGATGCTGCCTTTTTAAAACTTTTTCCAATCCTAACAGAGTCCCCTCAATATCAACGGTCGTTGTCCCTCTCCCTAATGAAAAACGAACCGCTGTTTGAGCAATCTTTGGGCTGACTCCCATTGCTTGAAGCACATGAGAAGCTTGTACCGAGCCGACCATGCAGGCGGAGCCGCTGGAGACAGCAATTCCTTCTAAATCTAAGCCCATGATGAGTGTTTCTCCATCTGTGTGAGGAAAACTGACATTGAGTGTATTAAAAAGCGTTTGCTCCGGAGTGCCGTGGCGATTGGCTAGAGGGTAAATTTTTTTAATTCCTTCCCAAAGCTGCTTGCGAAGTGCTTCTTCTCGTCTTGCTTCAACTCCTTGAGCAACACTCTGGAGAGCGACTTTGGCAGCAGCGGTCATTCCCACAATAGAGGCGACATCCTCTGTGCCAGGACGTCGTTCATTTTCTTGAAACCCGCCATGCTGGATAGCATTAATAGAAACTCCCGAGCGGAGCCAAAGAACTCCTACACCTTTGGGACCATAGAATTTATGGGCTGCTAGTGACAAGGCATCGACACCAAGCTCCATAGGTAGACAAGATCGTTTTCCAAAACTCTGGACGGCATCAGTATGAAAAAAAACACCGCGTTCACGACAGATGGCAGCAAGCTCTGCGATCGGTTGAATGACACCTGTTTCATTGTTGGTCTCCATGATAGAAACCAAAATTGTCTCAGGCCGCAATGCTTCTCGCAGTCTTTCAGGATCAACCATTCCATCGCTCTGCACTGGTAAGATCGTGAGTTTAAATCCTTCCCGATCTCGCAAAGTTTCCATCGCATGCAAAACCGCATGATGCTCCGTAGAAGCAGTAATGAGGTGATTCCCTTTTTGATCATGGCGCCGAGCCAATCCCAACAGTGCCAGGTTATCACTCTCTGTCCCTCCAGCCGTAAAAATAATTTCATGCGACTTGGCTTGAAGCCACTGCGCCCATTGATCCCGTGCTTCATCAATGGCAGCCCGCGCCTTTCTTCCTGGGGCATGAATGCTTGAGGGGTTTCCGTGGTTTTCATGCCCTCCTTGTAGCCAAGGAAGCATCGCTTCCAAAGCCTCTTGGCATAAGGGTGTGGTGGCGTTATAATCGAGGTAAATCATGATAGAGTCTTTCCAAATGCTACTGTTGCGCCACAGAGCTACGTCGCTGCGATGCTCGAGTCCTCGAGTATTTTCATATACACTGCGGCTCTGTGCTTCTCGCTCCTTGCTCTGCATCCACAACAGCGCATTTTGATCAGACTCTCTACGCTATAACAGCGCATTTTTGCAATCTCTTACTTTCATGCCTACCTTACCTTTTTTCTTCGAAGACAACTGGTGTGATGTTATTGGGAAAGCAAGCCGAGGCTTGAATTGCTCTCTTGCTCGGCTCACACAACTTTCCAACCTATCTCTCAAAGACATTGAGCAATTGTTTAATGGAGTCTTGGATAAAAAAAATCTAGGCATCCTTGCACCGTTTCTTTCGCTCCATGCTGAGGCTCTTTTAGCACTTGCAGAAAACACTCCCCCAGTTCCCTGCCTTCTTCCTAAACAAATGGCGCAATTCACCACTTCTTTTCATGGGATGCAGGTGCATTCTTACTTGCTTTGGAGCGAGGAGAACAAAACCGCCATTGCATTTGATACAGGAGCAGATTTGACATCACTTTTTAATAAGCTAACTGCCAACCAACTTACCTTACGCACCCTTTTTTTGACGCATGGTCATCGTGATCATGTGGAAAAATTATCAAAACTCCTTACACAAACAGGCGCCGAAGCCTGGATCGCCGAGGCTGATTGGATTTCAGGAACTAAGCCACTTCCAAAGCATTTTTCTTGTCAGCTCGATTCCTGCATTCAAATCAAAGCGCACTCCACTCCAGGTCACTCTCCCGGAGGGACAACATATGTCATCCAAGGATTGCCAGTTCCAGTTGCTATTGTTGGGGATGCCATTTTTGCACGCTCCGTGGGAGGAATTCCACCAGCAGCCTATTCCAAGGGGTTACAAGCCATTGAAGAAAATATTCTCTCACTCTCACCAGAAACAATTCTCTGTCCTGGTCATGGACCATTGACAACGGTCGAGGAAGAAAGGAAACTAAATCCGTTTTTTGCGAAATAGAGGATGTGGGGTCAGGCTTCAGAATTTCAGAATTTTATAAAATAAAATTTGTAAATTTGATAGCCTGACCCCCATCCTAACTAAAATAAATTTTTAAATTTGGCGGGTGTGGTTCAATGGTAGAATGTGGGCTTCCCAAGCCTGAGACGAGGGTTCGATTCCCTTCACCCGCTCCAATTTTTGTACCAACGTATTTTTCAAAAAAAGAAATTAACCAGGATGGAAGCGATCAAAGGGATATATACCTTTCACGAATGAAAATTAAGAATTTTTACCGGTTGAGTAGCCACCTTCTTTTCCTTGTTACTGTGCTACTGATGGCAACATCTCTTGCGGGTCAATCGACATCTGTTCCAACACCTTCCCCTTTTCGTGTACTACAGGTACCAGCGGAAGGAGCCTACACCGGGGCTTATATCGATTTTGGAGATGGAGAAGATCAGGTGACATTGGAAGCGATCAAAAGTTTTCAAGAACTTGTCGGCAAGCATCAGGCGATCATCGCCTTTGGCTCTTTTTGGGCACGGCAACAATTTCCTACAGAAAAAGTAAATCTTATACGGGCCTATGGTGCTGTTCCTCTCCTGTATTGGTCTCCGTGGGAAGCTCCTTTTGATCAAAATTTGGGGCCCGATAAGTTTTCGCTAGATGCTATTCTTCAAGGAAAATGGGATAAGTATATCGACACTTGGGCTGATGGCGCCAAGGCGGTACCAGAGCAATTTTTTGTCTCCTTTGCTTGTGAAATGAATGGAACGTGGTTTCCATGGTCAGGATATTTTTACAGACAAAAGTTAAAACATGAAAAACCGCTCAAGATTGAAGGTATCGAACATCTTGTTTATGACAAAAAAATGGAAAAACTTTTTTGGGCTGGCTCTGAAAAATATAAAAAGGCTTACCGCTATGTCGTTGATCGTGTGAGGGCCCGTGGCGCCAGCAATATTCTTTGGGTCTTTCAACCTAATAATTATTCTTATCCCAATAATAGCTGGAACCTTGCTGCTGCTTATTATCCAGGACCAGAATATGTAGACTGGCTCGCCATGAGCCTCTTTGGAAAACAGTATGCTAACGAAGATTGGGACACCTTTCTCCCACTGCTTGAGTGGCCTTACCAAGAGCTTTGTCGGCTTGACCCTAAAAAACCGATCATGATTGCTGAATGGGGGGTAGCAGAACCTTATCATCATGGAGATAAAGCAGCCTGGTTTGCTGATGGGACTCGAGAAATGATTTCAAACAAGTACCCCCGCTTGAAAGCAGCTGTTCTCTGGCATGAGCGTTGGGCAAATCCCGATGGAACTTTTAGCAACTTGCGCGTGAATTCCTCACGCGCTGTGCTCAAAGCTTATAAAGAAGGAATCGCTTCACCTCTTTGGCTGGATCAGCCTCAGTGGGAGCCTAATACTTTAGAGCATCATTAAAAATTTTGGTATAGTCAAATTTCTAAGTAATTTGACTATAGGAGGGTGTCTTGAAAATGAATAAAATTGATGCAATACCAGGAGCGAAGCGCACAGACCCGCAGTGTATAGGGACATACTCGAGGACGCGAGCACTGGAGCGACGCCGTAATGCGCAATTTTAGTCTTTTCAAGACACCCTCTATGCTCTAAATCCCCGGCGTTACCGTAATCGCTTCGGTAATAATAGTCGAAGTCTGCTCCTCTTCTTTTTTCACTTCCACTTCAATGGGCTTTGCAACTGGGATATGGGGAGTGACTTTCCAAAAATGAGTACGGTAGTGTGGCCAATCGGATAGAAGGGTTTTTGCAAGCTCACTCCCTGTATTTTTAAAGTGTGCTGCAATGAGCTCTTCTAGCTCTTTAGGTTCTTCTTCAGGAGCAAGACGTTGTGCAGTGACCAATTGAGGATTGTATTGTTTTAAGAAGTGTTCAGTAGCATCAAGGATATAAGCGGTTCCACCGGTCATCCCTGCTCCAAAATTTTTCCCAGTAGGTCCTAGTACGACAACAAGACCACCAGTCATGTATTCACAACCATGGTCACCAATTCCTTCAACGACAGCGATCCCTCCTGAATTGCGCACACAAAAGCGCTCGCCGGCTCGGCCGTTTGCAAAAAGTTTTCCACGGATAGCGCCATACATCACCGTGTTGCCGACGATACTGTTTTCATCTGCTTTAAAGAGATGATTAGGACGAGGACGAATTACGATTTCTCCACCACTCATCGATTTACCCACATAATCATTCGCCTCACCAGTCAGGATGAGTTTTAATCCAGGAGCAAGAAAGGCCCCCAAACTTTGACCAGCAGTCCCTTCCAAGGCAATGGTGATGGTGCCCTCAGGAAGGCCTGCTAGGCCATGTTGATAGGCAATTTCACCAGAGACTTTTGTTCCTAACGAGCGATTGGTGTTGTCGACTTTGTAAGAAAGAGTGAGTGGCTTCGCATCACGCAAGGCCTCTTCGACATCTTGCAAAATGATGTCATCAAGCGGCTGATCGTGCTCAGGATCATTGCGCTCGCGTGTGGCATAACGAACCGCTGTGGGATCTTCTGCCACAACATCACAAATCATACGACTCAGATTGAGTTTGTTGGCTTTGGGATGTCCTTCGATTTGTTTTTGACGAAGGTATTCTGTTCGCCCGACCATTTCATCAATAGTTCTAAATCCGAGACGAGCCATGATTTGGCGGACTTCTTCAGCCACAGCGTTGAAAAAATGGACCACATTTTCTGGCTTCCCTTTAAATTTTCCACGAAGGCGTTCATCCTGCGTGGCAACACCGACGGGGCAGTTATTGAGATGGCACTGGCGTACATAGACGCATCCCATGGCGATGAGTGCCGCCGTTCCGAAATTATATTCTTCTGCTCCCAGCAGCGTCGCATAAACAATATCTTCTCCTGTGCGCATGCCACCGTCTGTGCGAAGTGTCACACGATTGCGAAGTTGATTGAGGAGCAATACCTGATGTGCCTCCGCTAAGCCAAGTTCCCATGGGCCTCCAGCGTGTTTGATCGAACTCAGTGGTGAGGCCCCTGTTCCTCCTTCATGACCGCTAATCAAAATAATATCAGCATGAGCTTTAGCTACCCCTGCGGCAATGGTTCCTACACCTGCCTCTGCGACGAGTTTGACGCAGACACGAGCACGTGGATTAACCTGTTTTAAGTCATAAATGAGCTGAGCAAGGTCTTCAATCGAGTAGATATCATGGTGTGGCGGTGGAGAGATCAAGGTCACTCCAGGCACAGAATGCCTCAACGTAGCGATGTAATGATTGACTTTTTGACCAGGCAGCTGCCCCCCTTCACCCGGTTTGGCTCCTTGGGCAATTTTGATTTCAATTTCTTTGGCACTTGCCAGATAAGCTGCTGTGACGCCAAAGCGTCCTGTGGCGATTTGTTTGATGCTACTATTGGCCCAATCTCCATTCTCGCGACGTTTGGTACGCTCTGGATCTTCACCTCCCTCGCCGGAGTTGGATTTGCCGCCAATGCGGTTCATCGCAATGGCTAAGGTTTCATGAGCCTCAGGACTGAGGGCACCAAGCGACATTCCAGCTGTTGTGAAACGACGTCGAATTTCTTCAATCGTCTCCACCTCCTCGAGTGGTACAGGTCCGGAATTTTTTGGTAAGAATTCTAAAAGATTGCGCAACGAGTGAGGCGTCCCAGCCAGGACCGCTGAGACATAAGCCTGATAATCTTCCGGTTTGTTAGTACGAATAAAGGTATGAAAATTTTTGATAACAGGAGGTGTAACGACATGCATTTCTCCAGAGCGGCGAAAACGATAGTAACCTGGATCCTCCAATTTTCCTGCCTCCAGAGGTATCTCCACTGCAGAAGCATAGGCTAGTTGATGACGTATCAAACTTTCAGCTGCAATCTCTTCAAACCCAATTCCCTCAATTGGCGAAGCTGTGCCGGTAAAGCATTCCTCTACAAGTTCTGAGCAAAGGCCTATCGCTTCAAAGGTTTGAGCGCCACGATAGCTGCTAATAACAGAGATCCCCATCTTGGACATGATCTTAAGAAGGCCGTTGGAAAGCGCTTTTTTATAATTAAGCAAAGCAGTGGCATGATCTAGGGCAATGGTCCCTTTAGAACGGAGTTGGCGAGCCGTTTCCAAGGCGAGATAGGGGTTGACTGCACTACAGCCATAACCAATAAGACAAGCCATTTGGTGTACATCTCGGACTTCTCCACTCTCGCTAATAAGACTTGCCTTCATGCGTTTGCCAGCACGAGTGAGATGATGATGAACAGCGCCCATCGCTAATAGCGCAGGAATGGGCGCCCAAGAGGCATCCACAGCTCGGTCGCTTAAAATCAGGATCTGAGCACCGTTATCGATTTCTTTTTCTGCTTCTTGGCACAGAGTACGCAGTGCTGGCTTAAGTCCATGTGCTCCACTTGCTACTTCCCAACAGGAAGAAAGGGTTACCGTTTTATGAACTCCTCCAAGATTTTTTAAAAGAGCAAGTTCTTCGTTAAAAAGAATAGGAGAATCGAGTGTGACTTGTTCTGCATGCTCAGGAGTTTCGGAAAGCAGATTTCGTTTCCAGCCTAGAATGGTGAAAAGAGACATGACCAGTCGCTCTCGAATAGGATCAATCGGAGGATTGGTCACCTGGGCAAAAAGCTGACTAAAGTAGGTAGTGAGCAAGCGTGGGCGGAGCGAGAGCACGGCCAGCGGTGTATCATCCCCCATAGAACCGACAGCTTCAGCGCCATCTGCAAACATCGGTTTGAAAATCATCTCGAGTTCTTCATTGCTGTAGCCAAACGCGATTTGTTTTTGAGTTAGTGTTAACAGATCAAGCTCTTCTTGCGGCTCGCCCAATTGGTCTGCAGTGGCAGGCCTTATCTTGGTGAGATAGCGATCAACAATGCCACGATAATCATTTTTGGTGGCTAATTGATTTTTAATTTCTGCATCGCGCAGCAAGACCCCTCCAGCGGTATCGATAGCGATCATTTCACCAGGAGCAAGTCTACCTTTTTCAATAATCGAAGATTGATCAAGGCCACTAACACCAACTTCTGAACCAAGTGTAAAAAGCCCATCACGGGAAATTTCGTAACGCGCAGGACGCAGGCCATTGCGATCAAGACAAGCACCCACGGTGATGCCATCGGTGAATACCAAGGCCGCAGGTCCATCCCAAGGCTCTCCCAGGCATGTGTGGTATTCGTAGAAGCCAGCAAGTTGGGGCGAAATCTCTTTGTTGGTGCGCCAGGCTGGAGGCACCAACATCGTCATCGCATGTAATAGAGAACGTCCCGACATTGTAAGCACTTCGAGCACATTATCGAGGCTGGCAGAATCAGAGCCACCTGGTTGGACGATTGGTTTTAGAAGATCAATATCAGCCCCCCAAAAATCAGCTTTCAGTTCTGCTTCCCGAGCATGAGTCCAGGTACGGTTGGCACGCACGGTATTAATTTCCCCATTATGGGAGAGCATTCGAAAGGGATGCGCTAAGGCCCAAGTTGGAAAAGTATTGGTGCTATAGCGTTGGTGATAAACACAGAAAGCTGTCTCAAAATCAGGATTGGAGAGATCTCTGAAAAATTTTTCAAGCGAGGTCGAAACCATCAATCCTTTGTAAACAAGCATCCGATGAGAAAAGGAAGGGATATAAAAATCTTCAATTTTATCAGCCGCCGCGCGATCTTCGATTTCATTCCGCGCAAGAAAAAGACGGCGCTCATAGTCATCATCGAGCATTCCTTCTGGGCGACCAATCAAGACTTGCTCAATCGCGGGAAGCGTTAAGAGTGCCTTGCTTCCCAAGATGCGCTTATTGACAGGAACAGAACGCCATCCAAAAAGAAAGAGACCTCGTCGTACAATGACTTCTTCGGCAATTGCTTTGGCACGAGCTTGCGCATAGAGATTTTCACGAGGAAGAAACATCATCCCAATACCTAAATCGGTATCGCGATAAAGACGATGGCCACGGTTTTCAACTTCCTTTCTAAAAATTTTGTAAGGAATTTGAGTGGTGATCCCAGCTCCATCTCCAGTGAGTGCATCGGCATCCAAAGCTCCTCGGTGGGCCAACCCACACAGTGAGCGCAGAGCAATCTTGAGAATTTTGTGAGAGCGTGATCCTTCAATCTGCGCAACCATACCGACCCCACAAGCGTCATGCTCGTGCGCAGGATCGTAAAGACTGGAGGTGTGCTGGTGTGGCAAAGGATAGTTCATCGGGAAAAGGAAAAATAATATACTTTTTCTCAAGTACCATCAAGGAATGTCCTGCAGGTATTTCAAAAGTAGGGCCTGTCATCATTAATTTCCTATATAATGGATTAACATGACAACAGGATCAGTTTCAGTCATGAATGGCGCTAAGTTAAGGGCATTTTGGGGTATTTTTCTCGGTTTGAAATCGTTCAAAAACTGCTTTATCTTGTGACTGCCAACATCAGTTCATTTCAGAAAATAATTAGCCACAAAGAGCACAAAAAACACAAAAGAATTTTTTTATAAAAAAATTCTAAGAGCTTAAGGCAAAGGCATTCACTTTTCGTTTTGATTTTTCTTATGATCGTAACTTTTTAACATTAAAATTTTTTATAAAAAATTTTATCTCTGTGTTCTTTGTGTTCTTTTGTGGCTAATTTCTTCCTGCGTTGGCTACGTTAGTAATTTTCTTAGCTAAGAGAAAATTTATTAGAGATTGAATCTGGCTCCTGAGGCAGTTATACTGATCTGCTTTTTGAATTATTAGAAATCACTTATCCCTTTTTTTCCTTTGTATCATCAGAACGAAAAACTAGAACTCATCGATCTCCCAGAGGAGATGTCGCGCTCTTTCCTCACCTACTCAATGTCGGTGATTATTTCACGTGCATTGCCTGATGCCCGTGATGGATTGAAGCCCTCTCAACGTCGTATTCTCTATGCGATGAAAGAGCTGGGTGTCATGCCGGGGCGCAAGCACTTAAAGTGCGCCAAGATCGTCGGTGAGACGATGGGTAATTATCACCCTCATGGCGATCAGGCCATTTACCCAACATTGGTCCATATGGCGCAATCATGGGCCATGCGTGAAATGCTCATTGAGGGACAAGGAAATTTTGGTTCTGTTGAAGGAGATCCTCCAGCTTCCATGCGTTATACAGAAGCACGCCTCCGCCCATTGGGAGGGCTTTTGATGGAGGACATGGAAAATGATACCGTCGATTTTGTTCCCAATTATGATGATACACGGGAGGAGCCCGTTGTTTTTCCAGCGGCTATTCCCAATCTTCTCATCAATGGTGGAACTGGGATTGCTGTTGGTATGGCTACCAACATTCCACCTCACAATCTAAGTGAAGTCATCGATGCCATTTGCGCACAAATCGATCATCCTGAGATCACCCTTGAGGAGTTGATGCAGTATGTCAAAGGCCCCGACTTCCCAACAGGATGCCAGCTTTGTGGCACGCAGGGAATTCGCCAATATTTTGAAACAGGCCGCGGTTCTGTCAAAGTCCGAGGCCTGGCTGGTGTCGAAGAAATCAAGGGAGGACGTGAGCAAATTGTCATTACGGCTATTCCCTATAATGTTAATCGCGCTGTTTTGGTAGAGCGTATAGCTGACTTGGTCAATGAAAAGATCCTTCCTGAGATTACTGCTGTTCGTGATGAGTCGGATGAAAATACCCGTGTTGTCATCGAGCTCAAACGGGACGCGATCCCCAAGGTTGTCATTAACAATCTCTACAAGCACACAGCCTTAGAATCTTCTTTTGCAGTGATGATGCTGGCCATTGATCATGGTCGTCCCAAGCTTCTCTCCCTCAAAGAAGCCATTGCTTGCTTTATTGAACATCGTCGTGAAGTAATCTTGCGGCGTACGCGCTACCTCTTGCGTCAAGCCGAATTGCGGGCCGAAAAATTAGAAGGGTACTTGATCGCCCTGGCCAACCTCGATGAGTTTATCAAAATCATTCGCGATTCTTCTAACCGTGAAGAGGCAAAGGTCAAACTCCTCGCTTTTGAGTTCACAAAAAAACAAGTGGAGCATTTTGGTCTGCAATTACGAAGCTCGGAGCGTCTCGTTGATGGGACTTACCTCATGAGTGAGTTGCAAGTCGATGCAATTTTAGAATTGCGCCTCTATCAACTAACTGGACTGGAGCGCGAAAAAGTGCTCGCCGAATATGTTGACCTTTTAAAACTGATCCTCGATCTCAGCGATATTTTGGCAAGAGAAGAGCGCGTTTTTTCCTTAATCAAAAATGGATTGCGGGCCATTCAAGAAAAACATGGGACTCCTCGTTTAACAACCATTGTTCCCGCTGAAGGAGAAATTTCTATTGAAGACCTCATTGCTAACGAAGGATGCATTATTACCATTACGCATAAAGGTTTTATTAAACGTACTGCGGTGAGTTCTTATCGTGCTCAAAAGCGCGGTGGCAAAGGAGTTGTTGGCATGAAAACCCGTGAGGCTGCTAATGAAACGGAGGAGGGAGATTTTGTCGAACATCTCTTTACCGCAAGTACTCACGATTACTTAATGTTCTTTACCAAGAGCGGCCGCTGTTATGTCGAGCGTGTTTATGAGATTCCAGAAATGAGCCGTACCTCGAAAGGTCGGTCTCTCGCCAATATTCTCAATCTCCAACCTGAAGAACACATTGCAGCAACCTTGCGGATCCAATCGAAAAATAGTGGCGGTGCTGGCGGTGTCGATACGACTTGGGATCCTAATTTACACATCTTATTTGCGAGTCGTAGTGGTATTGTGAAAAAATCGAATCTTGCTGATTTTGCTAATACTCGCAAAGGAGGCATTATTGCCATCCAGATTGAAGAAGAGGATGAACTCATTGGTGTCGTCCAAACCAATGGTCATGACGAAGTCGTCCTGGTAACAAAACAAGGCCAGAGTATCCGCTTCAGTGAAGAAGAACTTCGCGATCAAGGTCGCAAAACTGTTGGTGTCTGGGGCATTCGTCCTGAAAAAGGAGATGCTGTTGTTGCCGTAGCTGTTGTTTCACCCGATGCCACCTTGCTGGTGGCAGGAGAGCATGGCGTTGGTAAGCGGACGACTTTTGATGATTACCGCAAGCAATCTCGCGGTGGTAAGGGAGTCATCACCATGAAAACTGGAGATAAAACAGGCCTTGTTGTTGGTGCGCTAGCGGTTACCGATCGCGATGAAATCATGCTCATTACAGCAGGTGGTCAAATGGTTAGAACGCGGGTTGCCGAAATTCGAGAGGTTGGCCGCAATACGATGGGGGTCAAATTAATAAACCTTCCTGCTGGAGAAAAACTCCAAGCGATTGCTCCTGTGGTGAGTCAGCAAGAAGAAGAGTGAAGCCTCGTTCTCAGTTCCTGCTGTCTATTGTTACGCTAGCGCTAGTAATACTGGGCATTTGGCAGCAGCAAGCTGGTCACGTTTCCCCTCATTTTTTAATACCAGAGCTTTCTTTATCAAAAAAAGAAGCCCCGTTCTACCGTGAAGAAATTCTTGATGCCGAGGAAAAATGCTCCATGGTTCATGAGGCCTCGATGGCAGAACTCCCTGATGGTAGCTTGATGGCAGCATGGTATGGGGGAAGTGGAGAGTTAGCATCAGATGTTGCCATTTATATTTCTTTGCAAAAAAAGGGATCTCCCTCTTGGAGCACTCCACAAGCTATCATCACCCGAGAGAAAGCTGCTGCTGACTTGGCATGCTTTGTAAAAGGCCTTGGCAATGCACTCATTTTTGCAGAAACCGATGGCAGCGTTCATTTACTTTATGTGACGGTCTCTGCCGGCAAATGGTCAGGGAGCATGTTAAACCTGACGACTTCACATGACCGTGGCGTCACTTGGGAAAAAAGCCGACGGCTTTGCCTAAGTCCTTTTTTTAATTTGAGTGAGCTTGTCAAAAACGCACCTACGCCCCTCAAGGCTGGTGGATGGGCTATCCCGGCCTATCAAGAGTTTTTAGGAAAATTTCCAGAACTTCTTTGGTTGTTGCCTGACAAGGAAGGAAAATTGCAAGCGACTAAAAGCCGTATCGCTGGAGGGTGTTCTTTTTTTCAGCCGACGATGACTCCTTTAAATGCTCAGCAATCCCTTGTTTGGTGTCGTGATTATCAGACAAGCGGAATGATCGCAATGGCTCAGAGTGAGGATGCAGGCCGTTCTTGGAGTCATCCTAGGCCCATCAGTTTGCCCAATCATGATTCTGGAATTGCGTCGCTTCGTTTGCAAAACGGATGGTTGCTCTTGGTCTTTAATGATGGAACCACTTCTCATCGCAATATCCTACGACTTGCCTTATCGCGGGATGGAGGAGGGACGTGGAAGCGTATTTTTACTATTGCCCAAGCCTCTCAAGGAGAATTTTCCTATCCTTTTTTCTTGCAAACGCGCGATGGCAACATTCATCTGCTTTACACCTGGAAGCGCCAACAGATTCATGGCATCGTTTTTAACCTGCCAAAGGTGATGGAATGGGCGGGTGTTGAATAACGTTAAGTTAAGAAGAATTTAAATCTAATAGTTTTCAAAAAAGTTTACTGATTCTAAATCGATGCTTTTTTAAATGCTGCGTAGCAGCGAAGCTGACTCAAACTCAAACTGAAGACTCAAACTTCTTTCGAAGTCTCTATTAAACTCCATTTTTTATTTCAATTTTCATTTGTGTATTAATCGTCTTCCATGAAACTCACCGACTTTTTTATTAAGCGCCCAGTCTTAGCGATCGTGGTCAACTTGATTATCCTTGTTGCGGGATATCAGTCGATTCGTTCGTTGAGTGTGCGGCAGTTTCCTCGTAGTGACATGCCTGTTATTACGATCACGACGACCTACATTGGGGCTAGTGCAGACCTTGTGCGTGGCTATGTCACCACCCCCATTGAACGAGCGATCGCCTCAGTTGATGGCATTGATTACATCAAGAGTTCCAGTGTGGAAGGAAGCAGTACGATCACGGTTAACCTCAAGCTCAATCAAAATCCCAACGCAACATTAACACAGCTTCAAACAAAGCTAGCGCAAACGCGTAATGATTTGCCTCCCGAAGCAGAATCTCCCGTCATTGTTTTAGAGAATACTGATGATCGACAAGCGGCCATGTACCTGAGCTTTTCGTCAACTTCTTTGGACCAAAACAAAATGACCGATTTTCTTACCAGGGTCATTCAACCGATGTTGACGACGGTGCCAGGGATTCAGCGGGCCGATATTCTAGGGGCGCGTGTTTTTGCCATGCGCATTTGGTTAAAGCCTGATCGGCTTGCAGCCTTGAGAATATCAGCTACAGAGGTTTGTGATGCTCTGCGCGCCAACAATTATAATGCTGCGTTAGGTAAAACCAAAGGAGCCATGACTTGCTTAAACCTCACGGCCAATACCAATCTGACCACTGCTGAGGAATTCAAACAACTTGTGATCAAGCAAAAAGGCAACATTCTGGTTCACTTACAAGATGTCGCTGATGTCGAATTAGGCGCGGAAGATTACGACTCCGATGTCCGTTTTGATGGCAAGAGTGCCAATTTTATTGGGATTTGGTGTCTACCCACCGCTAATGTCCTGGAAGTGCTGCAGCAAGTCCGTAAAGAAATTCCTAAACTTCGCCAATTCTTGCCTGCAGGAGTCAAACTCGATCTTTGCTACGATTCCTCGCGCTATATCCAAGATGCTATTCATGAAGTGACACACACTTTGCTCGAAACACTCGGCATTGTGGTTCTGGTGATTTTTCTTTTTCTGGGGTCACTACGCTCGATGCTCATTCCTTTGATTGCCATTCCGGTTTCTCTCATTGGAGCCGCTTTAATAATGATGGTAGCTGGGTTTAGTATCAATTTACTGACGCTCTTAGCCATTGTCTTAGCTGTCGGTCTTGTTGTGGATGATGCCATTGTCATTGTCGAAAATGTGGAGCGTCATCTTCAACATGGGCTTTCACCTCTCCATGCCGCTGTAAAAGGAGCTCGCGAGCTTGTGGGCCCCATTATTGCCATGACCATCACGCTGGCAGCGGTCTATACCCCGCTTGGGATTCAAGGTGGATTAACCGGAGCGCTCTTTCGCGAGTTTGCGTTTACGCTTGCTGGAGCTGTCTTTATCTCTGGCGTGGTTGCCTTAACCCTTTCTCCGATGATGTCTTCTCGCCTTTTGCGTAAAGACGATCAACAAAAAGGATATGCCGCTTGGGTCCATCATCGCTTTGCGCAAATACAATTTTTTTACGAACGTCTTCTTGCCAAGCTACTCAATTACCGCGCTGCTATTCTTGCCATGGCTCTTTGTTGGATGGCACTGTTGCCCTTCCTTTATTTCTTTTCTCCCAAAGAACTTGCTCCTTTAGAAGACCAAGGTTTTCTCCCTTGTTTTATCCAGGCTTCTCCTAATGCGACACTAGATCAAGTTACACTCTACATGAAATCAGTCAGTGATGTCCTTGGGAGCATTCCAGAGACCGATCATTTTTTTCAATATATTACTTTTACTCCTCAAGTAGGTTTTGCTGGCATCATCACTAAGCCATGGAATCAGCGAAAGCGGACAACTCAACAAATTTCTGAAGAACTCGCTGAAAAAACAGCCGCTATTCCTGGTCTGCTCGTAGCTCCCTTTCCTGTGGCTCCCTTGCCTGGATCTGATTTCCTTCCTGTTGACTTTGTCATTTCTTCGACTGCAGAACCGCGTCATTTTTTAGAGGATACTCAACAACTCATTGCAGCAGCCTATCAGAGTGGGCTCTTTACTTATGTCGATGATGATTTGAAATATGATCAACCGCAGCTGGAAGTTTCTTTTGATCGCAATAAAGTTTCTGCACTCGGTCTTGATCTTCAAAAAGTCGGGGCAGATCTAGGTGCGCTTTTTAGCGGCAATTATGTCAATCGTTTTACGGTTCAGGGTCTCAGCTACAAAGTCATTCCGCAGATCAAGCGTGAAGATAGACTCAATCCTGATCAGTTGAAAAAAATTTATGTGGCAGGTCCTAAAGTCGTCCCTATTTCTACTCCTGATGCAAAGCCCGAGGAGCAGCTCATCCAACTTTCGGCCTTTGCTACCTTTAAACAAAGTGTGCAGCCACGACAGCTGCAACGTTTTCAACAACTCAACTCAGTGACCATTTCTGGAGTATTGGCTCCTAATGTGACATTGGATCAAGCTTTGAAGATGCTTGAAAAGAAGACGGCTGAGATTTTTCCCTCCGATTATAAAATCGACTACGAAGGGGAATCTCGCCAGCTACGAAGAGAAGGAAATAGTCTGCTCAAAACATTAGCGCTTTCGCTCCTTTTTATTTTTCTTGTCATTTCTGCGCAGTTTGAAAGTTTTCGAGATCCCTGCATTGTCCTTTTTGGTTCAGTCCCCTTGGCCCTTTCTGGAGCGCTCCTCTTTACGTTTTTTGGACTCACCACCATCAATATTTATAGTCAAATCGGGCTTATCACTCTTGTTGGTCTTGTTGCCAAAAATGGTATTTTGATCGTGCAATTTGCCAATCATCTCCAGATGGAAGGGGCAAGCCAATGGGATGCTATCATCAAAGCTGCTAGCACCCGGCTTCGCCCTGTCTTGATGACTTCAGTAGCCACCGTTGCAGGACATTTTCCACTCATCCTTGCCAGAGGTCCTGGGGCTGGGGCTCGCAATAGCATTGGCATAATCCTTGTTACTGGAATGATGATAGGCACCTTTTTCACCCTCTTTGTACTGCCTTCTATTTACTTGTTGCTTTCCAAAAAGAAAGTTCTCACTGACAAGCACTACCTTCATGGTGGGGCATTGGAACAGGCCCTAGTGTTGGAGTAAGATGAAGCTTCTCAAGAAGTGCTAAGTCGTTATTTGCCTCAGGATTTGATGCTGTCAGGAGTTTATCTCCATAAAAAATGGAGTTAGCTCCCGCAAAAAAACAGAGAGCTTGACCTTCAGCACTGAGGTGCGTGCGACCTGCAGAAAGCCTCACACGGGCTTTTGGAAGAGCGATACGTGTTGCTGCCACCAATTTAACAAGCTCAAAAATATCAATAGGAGGTTGGCCTTCTAAGGGAGTCCCAGGCATGGCCATCAAACAATTGATTGGCACACTAGTTGGGGCAGGATCAAGGTTACAGAGTACTTCCAATAAACGCAGACGATCTGTTTCACTTTCGCCCATGCCAATAATGCCACCACAACAGACGGACATTCCAGCGCGTTGCACTGCTGCAATCGTATTGAGTCTATCCTCATAGGTATGCGTCGTAACAATTTTGGAATAATATTCTGGAGAGGTATCGAGATTGTGATTATAGGCCGTAACACCAGCCTCTTTGAGCTGATGTGCCTCCTCCTCGCCGAGATGTCCTAATGTTACGCATACTTCCATTCCCAGCTGACTGACAGCACGAATTGTTTTTAGCATCTCTTGAAATTTAGCATCTGCTGTACGAACGCCTTTCCAAGCGGCTCCCATACAGAAACGCGTGCTTCCATTTTTTTTAGCAGCTTCTGCCAGCGGAAGTATTTCATCACACGTCATTAATTTTTCGGCTTTTACTCCGGTTTTATAATGAGCACTTTGGGCACAATAAGAACAATTCTCACTGCAGCCTCCTGTTTTTACGCTCAGAAGGGTACAAAGTTGTACATCGTTATTTTTCCAATGCTCTTGGTGAACAGCATTCGAACGTTTGATGAGATCAAAAAAAGGTGTGTGATAAATCGTTTCAAGAGCAGCTAGAGAAAAGGACATAAAAAAATGAGATATTATTGCCCAAGCGACGAACAGGCGAGGTGGGCTGAAATTTTAGCAATAGTGATTCTACTCTTTAGATTCATGATAGAAAAATTATTTTTGTTTTTTGTAATCACCTAGCCTTGTTTACCTTTTTTCTGCACACAAACCTCCTCCATGCCTTGCAGTTCTGCAAGGAGGGTAGATTGCTCGGGGTATTTGACCTCAAAGAGAATCAATAGTTATTTTAAGTAAAGTATACTTTGCTTAAAGTTGAGCTTTTAGCTTCTTTTTTATTTTTTAAACGATCTCTCTATGCTTCCTAGCCGCGACAGCCTCTGCTAACCAGAGGATATCACCCGCCATCAGATCAATGCGCTCTTGAACCCCCGAATCAGTGATTTGATCATTTTCAAATTGATCGCTCGTGGCATAGACATGACGTGGGAGCACATGACAATGAAAGTCGAGCATCAGGCTTCCAGCTAAGGGGATGAGAGCCATGTAGCTTCCCTTGCCACCAGCTGCGCAGAGCATTCCCACTGGCTTGCGTTGCCATGCTTTTCCAGTATGTTCGATAAAATTTTTTGTAATGGCATTAGTACCATAATTGTAAATAGGCATGGCAATCAGAATTCCTGACGCTTTTTCTACAAGCGCTTTAGCCTTCATCGAAGAGGGATGATCATAGCTTGCATGCCCATCACAAAGAGGTAAATCGACCGTACGCAAGTCGAGAAAATCAACAGGAGCATGAAGATTGTGAAGTGATTGCTGTGCTGCTTTAGCAAGCAAACGCGAGCGGCTTTCAGGGTGATGGCTGCAGGAAATAACGAGGATCATAAATAAGGTTACAGGTTACAGGTGGCAAAATGAGGGGCAAAAATTATAAATAATTAACAATGATACCTTCTTCAAAATTGGTGGGTTATATTAGATTTCCGAAAGCCTTGTTTTGGCCTGAAATCTGTTATCCTGCTTCATTGCTTCATCCCTGCGGCATGCTTCATCTCTTTCACAGTATGGGGAATGACTGGCATCGTGGTGTAAGGATTAATATTTTGTTGTGCTGGTGAGCTAGGATCAAAGAGCTCTTTGATTAATTGATCTTCCGTTTCACCATCGACGGGCTGAGTGGTCGCAGCAACTCCTCCCAAGGTCCTTCCCTGTGCATTGTAGGGAGGAAAAGAGGATGCATCTCGCTTTTGTTGATTGTTAGAACAGGAGCAAAATACTCCAAGAATCAGCGGTGCGATAAAGAATGCGTTACCGAAGATATTTTTCCCGCTGATCATTTTTTTGTTTTTTTGAAGACCCTTGTAATGTCCCTAAGAAGTTAAACGATTTTAGTTCGCTGTAAAATTGAGGGTCCTGAAGGAGGATTTGAATGTTTTTATTTTGCAAGAGGGGCAAAATGTTTCCTGAGCGCATGGCTTCTTGACAAGCCGGATCTCGAAGAACACGGGTCACAGAAGGAAGTGCTAATATTTTTTGAGTGCTTGGTTCCTCAATAAAACGACGTAACGCTTCAGGATCTTTTAAAAGTCGCATGCTCTCTTGAGTTGTCTCATAAAAATGAACAGAAAGAGGATCCCATTGTGTGAGCCATGCTCCTGTGGACCCCATTTCCAGGGATCTTTTTAATTTCACAAGAGTGCATCCTAGTCGATCACTCGAAGGAGAAAGCCCCTGTCGTTGAGCTTTTAAAAGCCGCATCTCTCCAAGGATTCCAGCACTTCTAATCAGAGAAATGCCACCCCAGAGAAACAAAAGACCAAGAAGCAATCCACAGAAAGCCCCTCCAAGACCTAAAATCCAGCGAACCAAGCCATCATAATGTTCTGTTTTTTTAAAAAATAACGCTGCAAGCAAAAGGATAAGATAGTAAACGACCACCCCAATGATCACTGCTAACATAACGGATAGAAGAGAGGAAGGAGTACTCACAAAGAGGAGCAAAAAAGTATTGCTCATTGTCACCACCACCGTTCCGATTAACCAGGCAGCAACGAGAGCCGCCAACTTCATTACGCCTCGAATCAATCCTAACTTCCAACCGTGTCTTATTTCAAAAAGAAGCCACCCACACCCAATAAGGAGCATCAGTTGTTGCCAGAAGAGTGAAGGGGCGGTGGACATGGGAAAAATTTTGTATGTAACAAATTCTTTTTTAAGAGGTCGCCTTTGATGCTAGGAAAGAATTGGGTGTAGAGACCCTTTTACCCTATAGCCTACATCCTTTTTAGACCGCCAGCTCCTTCTGCGTTTTGGCATCCGCAATAATAAATTTTTCCCAATGCAACGCCGGATCAGCGCGAAAAGTCAAACAAGCACCATAGCGACGCTGAATATCAGCTAGAAGCTCATCGTCTTCGGTTCTCAACCGATTCAAAAGCTCTGGATGAACAGTGACTTTAAATTCGTGAATCTCATCCTGATGGCGTTTTAAGAGTGTGTGCAAAGCCCGTTGTAGCTCAACGCTCATGGTCATAATACTTTTGAGAATTCCTTTTCCACCACAATAAGTACAATGGGTATAATGGGAGCTGGAAATGCTTTCCTGAGCGCGTTGACGCGTCATTTCCATGAGACCCAGTGAAGAGATAGGTAAAACATGAGTTCGGGCCTTGTCTCGTTTTAAGCGATCTCTCATGCGGTGATAAACAGCCTGCTGATCTTTGCGAGATTGCATATCAATAAAATCGCAAACAATGAGCCCCCCAATGTTACGAAGCCGGAGTTGGCGGGCTATTTCATCAACGGCTTCCAAGTTGGTTTGAAGAAGCGTTTTTTCCATATCCTTGTTCCCTTTATTGCGACCAGTATTGACATCAACCGTGATCATAGCCTCAGTTTCATCGATCACTAAATATCCACCACAAGGAAGCCACACCTGTCGTAGAAAGGCTTTGTCAATTTGCTCTTGGACCTGGAAGTGATCAAAAATGGGTTTGGGACCGCTATAATGATGGATTAATTTGCGGGCACGCTTGGAAATAGGAGTTACCAACTCTTTCATCCGCTCCGCTTCTTTCAAATCATCGATATAGACTTCATCAACGGTATCAGTCAGAAAATCGCGGACAGTACGAGCGACTAAGTCAGGCTCTAACATGAGCGTGCTAGCAGCAGGTTTGGTGTTCATTCCCTCTTCGATACAACGCCATTGATCGAGTAAAAAATGAAGGTCTCTGACGAAAAAGCGAGCTCGTTGTCCCTCTCCTGCCGTACGAATGATGACTCCCATTCCTTCCGGGATAGAAAGATTGGTTAAAATTTTGCGCAGGCGTAGTCGCTCTTTAGTCTCTTCTATTTTGCGCGAAATACCACTTTGATCACTAAAGGGCATGAGGACCATATAACGCCCTGCAAGACTAATATTGGTCGTCACACGAGGGCCTTTAGTTCCAATAGGACCTTTGGTCACTTGTACCATTACTTCCGATCCCACTGGATAAATAGAAGGGATTTCTTTAGCAGTTATTTTGGCTTTTTTGGAAGAGGAGGAAGCATTCGAAGAGCGATGAACGGCTTCAATACCGCTATCTAAGGCTGCTGGAACGGCATCCCAAAAATGTAAGAAGGCATTTTTTTCAAACCCAATGTCAACAAACATCGCTTTCAATCCATGTTCAATGTTGCGGACTTTTCCTTTAAAGATTCCTCCTACAATATTGCGATCGCTTTCTCGCTCGAGGGAATATTCTTCCAACTGGCCACCTTCTAATAAGGCAACCCTTTTTTCCAATTTTTCTGAGCTAATGATTAACTGAATTTTGGAATCATTTTTTTTAATTCCTAAGATTCGCTTGACGGTATCGATGATTTTCAAAGTAGTAGTGATCGCACGATGGCGATGATTGAAAGTGAAAAGGAAAGAAGGCCCATGCTTTGACCTTGCTTACACAGCGGAAAGCGCAAGAAGAAAGAAGTGAAAGCGTTGGGTTCATAAATTTTTTGCAAACAAGGGCGCTATCCTACGCATCGTTGTTCTCAATGAGAATCCTAAAATTACGAAGATGATAGGCTCGAGCAATAACTCTACTTTCTAGGGGGAGAAGTTTTTTTCTTGACAGGTTCTAAAATTCATGAGCTAGAACAAGCTCATTTTAAGCAAGTTGGTTCTTGACGCTCCCGTCACAGTTCTTTAGGAGAAACACTGTTTATTGAAAGTAGACAGTCATTGTTAGTTAGTATTAACCTTTTACCTTGCTATCTCTATGATTCCTTTTGTTGTTGCAGCACTATTTTTTCTTGGCTCCTTAAATCAAGCCTTTGGAACAACAGAAGAAAGTCCGACCTCTAATTCCACCCTTCCGCCTCCTGCCAAAAAAATCAAAGGTCGTGGTTTAGCGGCAATGGTCTCTGCAGTAAAATCGCTTGCGGATGAAGACGAACATGAATTGATAGGAGATCTTTTTGATCCCAATTCATTTTCACAGAAAAATATTAATCCTAATTTCACGATGCCCATCATGCCCCATACCGTGAAAGAGCTGAAGTATGCTTCCAAAAACTATTGGTTTGGGCCACGTGACGCATTAGCGAAGCATGGTATCGGTTTTGCGGTGACCTATACTGGTGTGGTGGTGAGCAACCCGGTGGGAGGGCATATCCCTGGTGGGTGTGATTATTATGATATTATTGCTCTCACTTCGATTCTTTCTACCCAAGAACTCTTTGGATGGCACGGCGGGCATTTCATTATGAGTGCCGTGCAACAAGATGGAGGGTATAATCGTAACCTCACTACTACCAATGTCGGCAATCAGTTTGTCGTTAATTCGGGAGTCAAGGGATATACGTTCAAATGGGTGAACCTCTATTATCAGCAGCTTTTTTTAAATGATCGCTGGGAGATCAATCTGGGCCGCTTTTCTGCCATGGATGAATTTGATGTCTCTCCCATTCTTTGGAACTACATTGGGACGCTCCAAGCTTCTCCTACTAATTTTCAAACAACATGGTCTCCTAATGCCAGCTGGGCAAGCCGCTTGAAAGTAAGAGTCAAAGACGATATCGATCTTCGCTTTGGTGTATTCCAACTCACTACCGATTCTCTCAATGGATTAAATTGGAACTTTTATCCTAATGATGCTGTGTCGCTGCTGAGCCAAGCAACCTGGAATCCTCAGTTTGGGCGGCCAGGGGATACTTTTCTTTTTCAAGGCAGCAAGAAAGAATCTTCTCAAACAGGATCAGCAACGGCTTCTAAAAAATCTTTTTCAGCACCTGTCGATCCTTCTAAGCTACAACGCCTCCCTGGCCATTACTTCGCTGGTGGTTTTTATAACACCACAGGGCTGCATCAATATGGCGATTGGTGGCTTCCTACCCAGTATAATGCCTATGGTTTTTATTGCCATGCTGATCAGCTTGTCTATCGTCCCAATCCTCTTACCGATGCAGGCCTCACTCTTTGGTCTGAACTTTGCTATTCCCCGCAGAGCGATGCCACCATGGTTTCTTATCAAGTAAAGGGAGGCGCCATCTACACAGGACTCATTCCGGGACGTAGGAATGACTTTACGATCTTTGGTGCTGGTTATGGACGATTTAGCTCTAGCTATGCTTCCTATAATAGTGCTAATAATACTACGGGGGCAAATTATGGCGATCCAACTTATGAAGTCGTTTTGGAATGGGGATATCGCATTAACTTTACCCGTTTCATTTTTCTCCAGCCCGACATTCAGTTTATTATCAACCCTGCAGGGACAGGTCATATTCCAGATGCTCTTATTCTTGGAACAGAGGCCGGTATTGTCTTTTAATATTTTGAAACAACTACCTATGAACCAATCAATAATATCCTTTAGAAGAGCCTGTTTATTAAGCTGTGTGGCCTTTGCTATCATTGCCTCCACTACTACAGCAACAGAAGTGTTAAGCTCTCGCCTTCCTAGTTCCATCAGTCCGGTAAAAGTGAATCACAGACAACTCATCGTGGATGGTAAGCCTTTTATCATGAAGGGAGTTTGTTATAATCCGGTACGCAAAGGACAAAGACATCCTGCTGGGTTAATGACGCTTCATCCGAGCGAGAAAGATTTAGCAGCTATCGAAAAAGATTTTAAAATGATGCACGAAGCTGGGATCAACACGATCCGAAGCTACGAACCTATCGTAGATCCTCGAATTCTGGATCTGCTGAGAAAATATCAGCTTTATACCATTGTCCCTGTGTGTGGCAACTGTAAGGAAGGGCTCTATGCTTTTGCTTCCACTATTGAGCGGCTTAAAAATCATCCCTCTACTTTGTTGTGGGAAATTGGTAATGAGTGGAATTTCAATTTCTTCTATAGCACCGAGCCAGGAGGTGATGGCCTAGATGGAAAAGTCCTCTCCCTTAAAGAGAGTGCTCAGTTTGTGGAAATGCTAGCCGCTTTCATTAAAAGCCAGGACAAAAATCACCCTGTTAGCACCGATGTTGGTGATTTACCCAATGATCTCAAAAACGACATTCAACATCTTTTTAAGAATATCGATCTTTATGGGATGAACGTTTATGATGGTCTGAGCTTTGGGGATCGTCTTGAGCGATGGAAAGAATGGAGCGACAAGCCTCTTTATATAGGCGAATGCGGAGCCGTTGCTTTTAATCAACAGACCAATTCTTATGACCCTGCCAGCCAGGCAAAAGCTACTCGTTCTATTGTAACAGAAAGCCTGAACAATCTTTCTGCAAAAAATAAAAATAATGTGCTCGTTGGCGTCTGCCTTTTTGAGTGGAACGATGAATGGTGGAAAGATCCCAAGGGTTCTCCTGATACCCATACTACCGGTGGATTCAAGGTTGACAAAGGCGGTCCTTACCCTGCCTTCTTTTTCAACGAGGAATGGTTTGGAGTTGTCACTATGGAGCGGGAACCACGTCCAGCCTACTTTGTATTGAAAGAGCTTTTTGTTCCGGAGAAATGCACAGGGATGAAAGATAATAAATGATTAACAGGAACGGAAAGCGATAGAGGGAATAAAATGCTTCGCTTCAGTTGAAGTTGAAGCAGAATACGGTGCAACAAATATCCTTTCAGTTATTTGGTTTTTATCTTTTTTCTTTATCCCTTCTATCGCTTCAATCCCTGTTAATTTCTTTTTTTGAATACGTTAGTTACGAATGATTCCAATTTCTCCTTTTCTCGAAAAAATAGAACTTTGCCAGGAGCATTTTATTCCTGGAACAGCTTTCTTAATAGGAAGAATTCCTGAGTTAACATTCACAACAGACCGCAAAGCCGCTCTATTAGAGCAACTGCCCCTATATCGGGTCATTGTTGAGAAGTTGTTTCCTTCCGCATCTCCAACCACAAAAATTCCTTTTGTCTATGCCGATGAATGTCATAGTACAAACCTTGCATTGATAACTCCACCTATGATGGAGACCAAACAGATAGATCAAGTTGATGGCCTGATGACAACTCATTCCGAAGTCATCTTGGGGATTACGGTTGCTGATTGTGCCCCTGTTTGGATCCTTGAAAAAAAGGGACGAGCTGGAGCATTGATTCATTCTGGCAAACGAGGAACGGAGTTAGGAATTGTTCCTAAAGCCATAGCTTTTTTTGAAAAAGAACTTCAAATTGCTCCTTCAGAATTAGTGGTTACCATTGGTCCTTGTATTCGACCACCCTGCTACGAAGTCGATTTTGCTACAACCATTGGTGAGCAGGCTGCCGCAGCTGGTGTCCTCGCCATTCACGACAACCAAACATGCACGTCCTGTCACCTTGATCGCTACTATTCCTACCGCCGAGAGAAAGGAAGTACAGGGCATATGTTGGCGGTGCTGAAACTAACCTCAATCGCGGGTGCTGAATAATGTTTAGGGAATATCTAGTAGTTTGATAGCTCATTTAGGGGAGATGAAGAGGTAAAAGTTGAAGTTGAAGTGAATTAATGCAGAACTTCAGTCCTTCAACTAGCTTTGCTTTGCAAAGACAACCATTTCCCTGCTTGCTCCTAACCCGTCTTGCGACTAAAACTAAAAAGATGCATATCTGGATGAATTTTTCAGGACGTTCTTGTTTTTGTTTTCTGTGCGCAATCGTTATTTCGGGTTTAGGAGCTATGCCGCTCTTAGCTCAGCAGACCCAACAACTAGATATAGAAATTTCAGCTCCTAAAAAAAAGAAAGCGCGTACTCTTAAAAAACAGGTAGACAAAGAACCGCTTGTCAAACCAGATGGTATTTTGACCAAAGCTTTTCAATCCAAAGCACCCTGGCAGCTAGTCAGCCCTTTTGCTCCTGATTCCTACGGTAACGGTGAAGAAATGGTTTCCCAAGATGACAGTCAACTTGGGAAGCAAAATGGGCTTATCCTTTTTGGGGTTGAGTGGTAGCAACCGTTCAGCAGAACGGGTAAGAAGATAGTAGATAAGAGTTGTGGTCTGCTAAAGCAGACGAAAAGTGAATTTGATCGTTGCCGAAGGCCTCAATCCCTATCTTCCTTCCACTGGGACGACTAAAATCGGATGCTTGGCCTCTTTGAGCAAGCTGGTAACAACGCTTCCGTTGAAAAGATGGTAAAGTCCCCCATGGCCATGCGATCCTACTACGATGATATCTGTGTGGTGAAGGGTAGCTTGTTCTTTAATCTCCTCAATAGGGAGCGCTTCCTTAACGATACACTTGACTGAAAGACCGTGAGTTTTTACCGATGCTGCTAATGTTTCTAGTTGTGCTAGGAGTTCTTCTATTTCTTGGGCAGTGAGTGGCATTGGAATGGAGGCAACATCCATCCCAGAGCCAATCGGCACACAGGAACTCAAGGGAGTGACGACGTGAAGGAGAACTACTTTTGCTCCAAGTGGCTTAGCGAGTGCAGCAGCAGTTTTTAAAATTTGAGAACTGACAGGACTAAGATCAACAGCAACAAGAAGTGTTTTCATATATATTTCTTTTGAAAAAGCTTCTTCTAAAGTTATTCGTTGCTCAATCTTTAAATACATGAACGATTTATTTCAATATGAGGGAGTGCCCAAAAATAGAGGACAACAACAGATCGCTAATGCTCCTCTTGCCACACGGATGCGTCCTCGCTCTCTCGAGGAATATAGTGGGCAGCGTCATCTTTTAGGTGAAGGGAAACTATTGAGACGAGCATTGGAGGCCGATCGACTCTCTTCCATGATTTTTTATGGACCGCCAGGTGTTGGAAAAACAAGTCTAGCGCAGGTAATCGCTCTTCATACAAAAAGTCTTTTTATTCCGCTTAGTGGCGTGGAAGGCTCCGTAGCAGAGCTTCGCAAAGCCGTGGCACTCTCTCTTCAACAAGCAAACGGGAATGCCCTCCTTTTTATTGATGAAATTCACCGGCTTAATAAAGCGCAGCAAGATGCGCTTTTGCCTGATATCGAAAAAGGTACAGTACGACTTATTGGTGCCACAACGCAGAACCCTTGCTTTTCCGTCATTCCACCGCTTCTTTCACGCACCCAGCTCTTTCGACTCGAGCCACTCTCCATTGAAGAATTAATCCTCCTCCAACAAACAGCCTTAGCTGACAAAGAGCGAGGTCTTGGCCTATTGCCTGTAGATCTTGATCCCAAGGCAGCAGAGCATCTCGCCCTCCTTAGCGATGGAGATGCTCGCAAATGCCTCAATGCACTGGAGATTGCTGTGAGCACGACGAGATTTAATGAGCAGGGACGACTTGTTGTTACGGTGGCCATTGCCGAAGAGAGCATTCAACAAAAAGCAGTTGTCTATGATCGCACAGGGGATGCTCATTACGATGTCATCAGCGCTTTTATTAAAAGCATTCGAGGAAGTGATCCCGATGCTGCCATCTACTGGCTTGCTACCATGCTGCATGCGGGGGAGGATCCTCGTTTTATTGCGCGACGACTGGTGATCTTGGCTAGTGAGGATGTGGGGATGGCAGATCCTAAAGCGCTTCCTCTTGCAGTGGCAGCAAAGGAAGCGGTCGATTTTATCGGCCTTCCAGAGGCACGCATTACCTTAGCTCATGCCACGGTCTATTTGGCAACAGCGCTCAAAAGCAACAGTGCTTACATGGCTCTTGAAAAAGCAGTTCGCGATGTTGCAGAAGGGAGAACACTGGCTGTTCCCAAGGCCCTCCGTGATAGTCATTATGCAGGTGCTAAGAACCGACTAGGTCATGGTCACGGCTATCTCTACTCCCACGATTTTCCGGGAGTTAAGCAAGAATTTCTTCCAGAAAAACGGCAATACTATGTGCCCACAAAAGTTGAAGGGAAAAGTTGAAGTTGAAGCAATGTTGACTTTGCCTTTGGCAAAAAATTTTAAAAAGTGAAACATAGCCCGAGTTAAATAAGAGAAAGAGAGTCATGCCTTCAACAACGCACATTCCCTTTCCCCAGCTTAATGATCGAAGGCTGATGATGGGGCGCTTCCGAAGGATCAAGCCATGTGTAAGACATAATCGTAAGGAGATCCCCTTTTTGTCCAAGGCGTGCTGTGGCTCCATTAAGCTCAATAGCGCCACTTCCTTTTTTCCCATAAATGACATAGGTCTCAAAGCGCTCCCCATTGCTCATGTTCCCCACTAAAATTTTTTCGTAAGCTAACAATCCCACAGCTTCGGCCAAATCAGCTGCAATGGTGAGACTCCCTTCATAATCCAGGGAAGCATCTGTCACTGTAGCGCGGTGAATTTTAGATTTTAAAAGGCAAATAGTCATATAATCGAGAGGCAAGTTTACAGATTGCAGGTTACAGGTTACAGGCAAAAATGAGAGCTTCGCCGAAATGATAAAAATGGTAGGTACAATCTATAATCTGTAACCTGAAGGGAAACTCCTCCTTGGCTCTAGAGGTCGAGCACATGCTCCTATTTTGACCTAGCCACCCCAAGTGGCCCAAGCTTAAGAAGCTTATAACTATAACAAAATGCTACCTCTCCTGCAGCCATGGCCTCGTAGGTGACATAAGCTGGGTCTTGCTCCGACTGTTCTGCAATTTTCACAAGCGTTGAACTATTCCACCAACTCGACCAGCCTTGATTTTCTATATGACCGAAAATAGCACACTTGCCAGGATTGTTATTACGCCAATCAGCTTGCCAACTATTCTTCCACCACCATCCTTGTTTCGGTAAGTTGCGATTGACAAAGACAGGAGTGTAGTCATAAGAACGAGCAATTTTTATAAATTTGGAATTGGGATAAGCAGCAAAGTCGATCTTGACTGTAAGTCTATCCCCAACTGCTAGCTCATAAGAATGGAAAGCGCTTTTTTCATAGATCTTAGAAAGATCAAGGCTGACGCTATAATCGTGAGGTGCTGACTCAATAGCAGGAACAATTTTTACGAAAAAAACTGCCAATGGAACGGTTGCATCGTTCTCCGGTAAAACCGAAAAAGGAGGTTCTATTGTAGGAGGGGGATTGTCTCCTTCTACAGAAAAAGCAGAGCAAATCATTGCTGGGATAAGCAATAAAAGAGATAGTTTTTTAGATGTTTTCATTTAGGTTGTTGTACCAGGTTAGACTCTAAAAAAAGAAAACTGTTCAAATTTTTGTTTATGAAACTCCTTATTATTGGCTCTGGAGGCCGAGAACATGCCCTTCTTTGGAAATTAAAACAGAGTCCACGAGTGACAGAGCTCTATTGCGCTCCGGGCAATGCTGGGACTGCAGAAGTTGCTACCAACTTACCTATCGATGTGATGGACTTTCCTGCCTTGCTGCAAGCGGCGCAGAGTCATCAGATTGATTTAACCATCGTTGGTCCTGATGCCCCCTTGGCGGCAGGAGTTGTTGATTTTTTTGAAGCTGCAGGAGAGCGCATCTTTGGACCAACAGCTAGTGCCGCTCGCTTGGAGAGTTCTAAATCTTTTGCCAAAGAATTTATGAAACGGCATCAGATTCCTACAGCCGCTTCGGAGACCTTCAGTGACCTTAAACAAGCGGTGGCCTATGCTCATGCAGCTGCCTATCCTCTCGTTCTGAAAGCTGATGGATTGGCTCTCGGCAAGGGAGTAGTGATCGCCAATGATGCAGAAGAAGCCGTGAGGGTGCTGCATCAATTCATGGAAGAAAAAATTTTTGGAGAGGCAGGCATGACAGTGGTGATCGAAGAATTTCTTTCAGGAAAAGAGTGTTCTCTTCATGCACTCATTGATGGAAAGCACTATTTGCTTTTTCCCGATGCGCGCGATCATAAGAAAATTTTTGATGGGGATCGCGGCTTAAACACTGGTGGAATGGGAACAATTAGCCCTTCTGGCATTCTGACGCCAGCATTGGAAGAGCAGATTCATAAAACAATTTTGCGCCCCTTTTTACGAGGGCTTGCTGCTGAAAAGCTATTGTTTCGCGGAATGCTTTTTCCAGGACTGATGATTACCCCTGCGGGGCCAAAGGTGTTGGAATTTAACTGTCGTTTTGGAGATCCTGAGACACAAGTTTTGATGAAGCGTCTTGAAAGCGATCTGCTTCCCTTACTCGAAGCCACTCTGGATGGGACCCTTGATCAGCAGCAACCAGTCTGGGATGAGTGCACAGCTCTCTGTGTTATCTTAGCCGCTGCAGGTTATCCTGGGCCTGTTGAAAAAGGAGTTGCTATAGCAGGAATAGAAACCGCTCAAAATAGCGATTCTGAGACTATGGTCTTTCATGCAGGAACTGAAAAAAGAAATGGGAGGCTACAAACCAATGGGGGGCGTGTGTTGGGAGTAACAACGCTAGGAGCTAATGCCCAAGCGGCTCGGAGTAAGGCTTACGCTGCTACTGATTTCATTTTTTTTGAGGGAAAACAATATCGACGAGATATTGGAGCCTCTCAAATTTTCTAAAAATTTGAGATCGTTATTAACTTTGTGCCTTTTCTAAATTACCCTACTTTTTTAACATGAGTATTTCCGAACAACCTCTCGTTCATGGCCATCTTCCTGAAGCCACTCTTCTGCTAGGCCATTCGCCTGATCCAGATGATGCCTTTATGTTTTATGCGATGGCAGCGGGCAAGATTCCACTTCACGGCTATCGCTTTGAACATATTTTGCAAGATATTCAAACATTGAACGAGAGAGCCTTGCGCCAAGAGCTCCATGTCAGCGCTGTTTCCATTCATGCCTATGCCCATTTGACAAAGACGTATGCGCTGCTGCCTTGTGGCGCTAGCATGGGAGATGGATATGGACCGATGTTTGTGGTGCGAGCTGATCATCCTGAGGCTCCAGCACTAGATGAGACGCTCGATCACAAAAAAGCCTGGCTTGGCAAGCAACGCATTGCCGTGCCGGGGCTGATGACCAGTGCTTTTCTAGCGGCACAACTCTGTCTTGAAAAATTTGATTACATCGTGATTCCTTTTGATCAAATTTTTGAAGCCCTTCGCACAGGAGCTGCTGATGTGGGTTTAATTATTCATGAAGGTCAGCTCACCTACGCGCAGGAGGGATTTGCAAAGATTCTCGATCTGGGAACATGGTGGAAAAATAAAACAGGACTTCCGCTTCCACTAGGAGGGAATGTGATTCGCAAAGATTTTTCATTGCAGCAGCGTCACGAAATTAACGAAATTGTCAAAGCTAGTATTCGCTATGGCCTTGATCACCGCCGCGCCGCTGTTGATCACAGTATGGCTCATGCACGGGGAATGGAGGTCCCGCTTGCCGATCAATTCATTGGAATGTATGTGAATGACTACACGCTCGATTATGGAGAGGAAGGCCGTGCTGCTATTCGTGCATTTTTAGGAGAGGCTGCTGATCGAGGATTGGTGCCGGGAGTAGAGCGGTTGGAGTTTGTGGAATAGAAATTAACAGGGATGGAAGGGATAAAGAAATTTTGAATCACTTCTGTTTTTCTGTTGTCCCTTTCATCGCTTCCATCCCTGTTAATCATCTTAATTAATTTTAATTTACCTTATGAGTTCTCAAACAAAACATGCTATCTCTCCTGCTCGCCACGAAGATTTTCCTGAGTGGTATCAACAAGTTGTTCGCGCTGCTGAGATGGCAGAAAACTCGGAGGTTCGCGGCTGTATGGTTATTAAACCATGGGGTTATGCACTGTGGGAGCGGATGCAGAGTGTGCTCGATGGGATGTTTAAAGCCACAGGCCATCGCAATGCTTACTTTCCACTTTTTATTCCACTGAGCCATTTGCAAAAAGAGGCTGAGCATGTGGAGGGATTTGCCAAAGAATGTGCTGTGGTCACGCACCATCGCCTCGAGATGCAAGATGGGAAGCTGGTTCCAGCAGGAGAGCTCACCGAGCCGCTGATCATCCGGCCTACTTCTGAAACCATCATCGGTTCTGTCTATGCAAAATGGGTCAAGTCGTATCGCGATCTTCCCATTTTATTAAACCAGTGGGCCAATGTTGTCCGATGGGAACTGCGTCCGCGCCTATTTTTGCGCACCGCTGAATTTCTTTGGCAAGAAGGGCACACCGCTCATGCAACCGAGGCGGAAGCCATTGCAGAAACGGAAAAAATGCATCACGTCTATGAAACATTCATTGGTGACTACCTCGCCATCCCCGTTTTAAGCGGCACTAAGACGGCCAGTGAACGTTTTCCAGGAGCTATCGAAACTTATTGTCTGGAAGCAATGGTACAAGATAGGAAAGCCATTCAAGCGACAACTTCTCATTTTTTGGGACAAAATTTTGCCAAGGCTTTTGGGATTCAGTTTCAATCTCGTGAGGGGAAAATGGAATATGCTTGGACGACAAGCTGGGGTGCTACGACCCGCTTAATTGGAACACTCTTGATGGCACATGGAGATGATGATGGGGCCATCTTGCCACCTCGTATTGCGGCAAGTCAGATCGTGATTATTCCTTTTATTCCTAAAGAAGAACAAGGTCCTGCTATTTTACAAAAGGCAGAAGAAATAGCGGTCCTTCTGCGATCCACAGTTTATGCGGGAGAAGCGGTACGCGTAGAAATCGACACACGCGATGTAGGTGGTAGCACTAAGAGCTGGGATTGGATCAAGCGTGGAGTTCCTCTGCGACTTGAAATCGGACCACGCGATCTGGAGGCAGGTACGGTTGCTCTAGCTCGTCGCGATCGCGGGCCAAAAGAGAAAGAAGCCATGTCCCTTGAGGCCCTTTCCAAAAGGATTCCAGAGCTCTTAGCAGAAATTCAGTCCACTCTTTTTGCGCGCGCCTTGGCTTTTCAACAAGAGCATACTCGCGAAATTGATACGAAAGAAGAATTCTATGACTTTTTTACACCACACAATAAAGCTAAACCAGAAATCCATGGAGGCTTTGCTCTAACCCATTGGAATGGGAGTGCGGAGGTCGAAGCAAAAATCAAAGAAGAGCTCAAAGTGACCATTCGTTGCATTCCTCATGACCAAAAAGGAAAACCTGGCATCTGTCCTTTCACAGGCGAACCAAGTGCTCAACGGGTTGTTTTTGGGAAGGCATATTAATTTTTAAAAAATCTCCTTGAGGGATTGCTCACTCTCAGCAATGCTATGCAGCTGCTCACAAACTTTGACTATTCGTGAGTACTCTCCATAACTTATACTAACGTCAGAAGGAAAAGCACCCCAATGGGATCTATTAAAAAGAAACGCAAAGCAAAAATTGCGAAGCACAAGCGCCGCAAGCGGATGAAACTGAATCGCCACAAGAAGCGTTTGCGTTATAAATCGTAAGCGAGCCATTTAAAATGGCTCGAGGGTTATAGTGTATTAAATCGATAAGGGCACGCCATAAGCTTGCTATTTTTCCCTAAGACTGCGTACTCATCCTTCACGTTATCTTTGGATAGCGCTGAAGTATTGTGCCTTGTCTTAAGAAAAAATTTCAGCGCTTCTATCGCGCCCTTCTCAATTTAATACACTATAGTTGAAGTTAGAAGTTGAAGTGAATTTTTCGCCTTCGGCAAAGAATTTATTAAAAGCGAAGCTCATTTCCTTGGCTGGATCCCTACGTCATTCCTGTGAAGGCGAGAACAAGCAGAGATGCCGCTAACTTTGTAGCTGCACTTCGACTGGTCGCTTTTACTGTTGCGAGGTAACTCACAGCAGCGTCTTTGATCAGATCTTATTTCTTCAAATTAAGCTTCTCTAGCTTTGGAGCAATCACCAGCTGGCAGTAAGGAGCATTGCTATTTTTTAAGTAGTAATCTTGGTGATGCTCATCTGCTGGATAAAAAGCGATGAGCAGCTTGATCTCGGTAACAATCGGTTTGCTAAAACAAGCCTGAGCTTTCTTTTTAGAAGCCTCGGCGAGCTGCTCTTGCTCTGGAGAATTTGTTAAAATGATAGAGCGATATTGTGGTCCTTGGTCCGCACCTTGGCTGTTCCATGTTGTCGGATCATGAGCACGCCAAAAAAGATCCAGCAGTTGATCATAGGAAACCTTCTTGGGATCATAAGTAATCTGGATCACCTCCGCATGCCCTGTCTTGCCGCTGCAGACCTCTTCGTATGTCGGATTCTTTGTAGTGCCACCTGCAAAACCTGCTTTGACCGAGATCACCCCAGGATATTTTTGGAAGAGAGCTTCTGTGCACCAAAAGCAACCGCCGCCTAGCGTGGCTTGCTCTGTTGGAGAGGAGGCGGGGTCAGTAGCGACTGCAAACGATGAGAGTGTCATAAAAATAAAAAAAGCGGTGATAAGTTTAGGCATACTTTTCATTGAAAGAAGTTTTTTCAAGCAACTCTAGAAAACAACTGTTCAACTTCCAACAAAACTTTTTTCATCATGAAATGGGTAAACTGTTGGACTGACTCCTTTGGTGATTTCTTCAGTGAGCTGCTATAAGCTCTGCGAAACTTGGACTAGTGCCATTCAAGACGCCTTTGACTTGCAGCGCCCTTCGAAGCCTTTTATTATCTGCCGTTACAAGGAAGTGCTCTCAATGCTTCAACTTTAACTTTTCACTTCAACTCCTTCTCCTATGCTCGCTTTCTACGTTCACGATCTCAGTCCCTTTTTAATTCACTTTAATGGTAAAATTGGCATTCGCTGGTATGGCCTCGCCTACATTTTGGCTTTTCTTTTTGGAACATTACTCTATCGGCGTTTGGCTCAGAAGGGATATTCTGATCTGACTCCCGATCAAGTCACTGACTTTATCACGTGGGGGGCTTTTTTTGGAGTCGTAGTTGGAGGACGTCTTGGCTACATGCTTTTCTACGATCTCGATGGTTTTTTGCAGAACCCATTTCTTTTCTTCCGTGTTTGGGAAGGAGGTATGGCTAGTCATGGCGGTATTATTGGGCTGGCGCTTTACTCCCTTTGGTATGCACGAAGGCATCATGTCTCATGGCTCAATCTGGGAGACAACCTTGTTGTGGTCGCTCCCATCGGGCTCTTTCTAGGCCGCTGTGCCAACTTTATTAATGGAGAGCTCTTTGGTCGCGCCACAACAGTGGCATGGGCGATGCAGTTTCCCAAAGAGCTGCTCTTTCTCCCTCCAGGATTTGTGACAGCTACGTTGCAAGATACCACTGCCATTGATCCTAGATTTTGTACCGTAGAGGCAGTAGTGGGAGGCGTCGCTACCTCTGCTCCTTTGCATGATTATCTCGCTACCATTTTAACGCCACGCTACCCCTCGCAACTCATAGAAGCAGGGTTGGAAGGGGTCGCTCTTTTTTCACTTCTTTGGATCTTACGGACTTGCTATCGCCTTCCCAACGGCATTCTGACAGGAGTTTTTTTTATTGCTTATGCTCTCTTGCGCATTGCCGGAGAAACGTTTCGCGAGCCCGATGCTCCGCTCATAGGCATCTTCACCCGCGGAGAATTTTTCTCTCTCTTTTTGATCTTAATTGGCTTTGCATTTGTGGTCGCGGCACTGTGGGAACCTAGTTACCCTAAGAAGCACTAGCACAATAATCCCTCTTTATGTTACAGCCTTCCGATTATTTTGATTTAACTTGCACCGAGCATGCTCTTCTTTTTGAAAATTGTCGCTATGTTTGGCAAGCGCTTCCCAAAATAGCCTTCTATCTTCAGCAGCAACTCCAACCAGCTCATCATGGGAGAGTTCTTGGGAACGCGTTTGTTGGAAAAAATGTTTTTATCGGAAAAAATACAATCATTGAAGAAGGGGCCATGATTAAGGGGCCAGCTTGGATTGGCGAAGGATGTGAGTTGCGTAAAGGATGCTACATTCGAGAAAATGTCATTGTTGGCAACCATGCTGTGATTGGAAATTCCTGTGAATTAAAAAACAGCTTTCTTTTTAATGAGGCTCAGGTGCCTCATTTTAACTACGTTGGCGATTCCATCTTAGGATTTCGTGCCCACTTGGGAGCCGGTGTTATTCTTTCTAATGTCCGTCTTGATCGTGCAGAAATTAGTATAACAACGTCTCAAGGAAAAATCGCCACTGGCTTAAAAAAATTTGGGGCTATTATTGGGGACCATGCAGAGATTGGTTGCAACAGCGTCTTAAGCCCGGGATCTATGGTAGGTCCTCACTCTATCATCTATCCTCTAACATCTTGGCGTGGTATTCTTCCAGCCAGAAGTATCGTTCGATCAAAGCAGCAACTGGATATCAGTTTTACAAAAAGGTAACTGCCAACGTAATTTTCAAAAAAAGAAATTAACAGGGATGGAAGCGATGGAAGGGATAAATGCTTCGCATCAGTTGAAGTGAAAAAGTTGAAGCAGAATATTGCGTAACAAATATCTTTTTTCTTCATCCCTTCCATCCCTGTTAATAGTTTTTCTGTTGTTACGTTAAAAGCCGCTTCATAGCGGCTTTGACTTCCTCAAATGGAATCAAGCTCATCTCATCCAATGGTAAGTTCTGGGAGAGATGCTCTGGTGGTTTAACTAACTCAACGACTTCATTCTTTCCTGGGCAATCTCTTAGAGGCCCACAAAAAGAAACTGGACTGCGGTAATGAAGAATACAAAGCGTCGGGCACCCAATAGCTAAGCCCAGGTGCATCACTCCAGTATCTGAACTGACAAGCATTTTAGCCGCTGAGAGGAGTGAGGCTGTCTCTTCAAGTGTTGTCTTTTCAGCATAATTCAGCACTCCCGGACAAGCTGCTTCAATAGCAAAAGCTGTTGCCTGATTCTCACGCCCCCCAGTTAGGACGATTTGATAATCATAGTACTGTTGTAACCATTGGATAGTTTGAATGTAAGAAGCAACGGGCCAATTACGCCAAGAGAATGCCTTTCCGCCCCCTGTTTGAAACACAATATATTTTTTTTGCATTAGCATCGGGTGTTGAGAGAAAAACGCTTGGGATTCTTTTCCCTTAACTTGATAAACCATGCTACAATTCGTTTGAGAGCCTCCGGCCGCAAAAGCCACTTTCAACGTCTCTTCAATAATATGCTGTTTTTTGCTAGCCCGACTTTCTAGCGTCACTATCGGATGAGACAAAAGAAAGGAAAGACCTTGACAACGCTCTACAGCTCCCACAAAAGCATGCCGATTTAAAAGATATCCCAACGGAACAACTTCCTCGTTGACTCTTAAAGCGACCACAAGATCGGGTCTTTTTTTCCAAAAGCGAAGTAAAAGAAGTAGCTGAGAAATAGGGGACTTACTCAATCCAATAACCTCATCGACAAAAGGGTTGTGTTGGGCAATTACTGGTCGACGATGATGTGCACAAACAACTAATTTTGCCGCAGGATGCCCTTGTTTCAGGCTTTTTATAGCTACAGAATCAAATAAACAGTCGCCAATTCCTGTAGTGCTAAAGACCAAAATAAGTTTTGGCTTTAAAGGAAGTTGTTTTGCTGTTGGTGGCAATAATAATGATAAGACCCGAAAAAACTGCTTGTTGCAAAATTTGGTCAGCCGATTCCACATGGCGTTATGTTACTACTAATACCAGCTCAGTAGTAACTATAATTTTTCCAATAACGGTCTCCACCAACTTAGTCGAAACAGGAAGAAATCTTTTTTGAAATAAAATGACGTTGGTAGATATTAAAAATTGATCAATAAAATTGATCGACTATTGACTGCCATAACTAACAGTGGTAGGTATATTCACTTTATTTAGGAAGAGAGGCCGTGCTTACCTTAATCAATAAAAAATGCCAAGCAGAGTGAGCATGAAAGCTTGAGTATTTCAGTTGCTTTTTTTTTACGATTTTCGAAGCCTTTATCCTGAAAACTACATTTGGCAATGTTATGATTTTTTGAAAAGAATTTTAAATGTCATTCTATGATGAAACACTTATTTTTCTTCTTCTGCTTTCTTTCTTGCATTGTTTTTGCGGATACTCCTTCTGGGACGAGATTGTCTGCCCCTTCTTCTATACAAGTCCAAGGTAGGCAGCTCTTGGTTGATGGGAAGCCTTTTATTATTAAGGCGGTTTGTTACAACCCCACTCCTAAAGGAGAGAGCAATAATTGGAATAAACATTCTTCTTTAACCTACAAATTAGAACCAACTCAACATGACTTAGAAATTATAGAGAATGATTTCAAGTTAATGCATGAGGCGGGTATTAATACAATCCGGGTCTACAAGCCCATTACTAACAGAGAAATTTTAAAAAAATTAGACTTCTATAACCTTAAAGTCATCGTCCCTGTTTTTACTAATTATAAAGGACGTCATCATCCTTATTATGTTCGTAAAATGGAAAAAGTTGTTAGGCAGCTTAAAGATGAAAAATCAACTCTTTTTTGGGAAATTGGCAATGAATGGAATTACAATTTCTTCTATGCAAAAGATAAAAGCTCCACCACGTCTACAGATTCAGTAAGTAGGGAGGAGGCTATTGCTAAGTGTATCAAGTATTTAAATTTTGCGATTGATATAGTTAAAGAAATTGACACAGTGCATCCTATCAGCACTTGTCTTGGGGATATTCCATTTAAGGTAAGACCTGATAATACGTTGGATGTTGAAGATTTAAATATTGAAGACTTTTGGAAGCTGCTTCCTAATGACAAAATTGATATTTATGGAGTCAATATTTATGATGGCAAAACTTTTAATGCTACTTGGGATCAACCAAAAGGAGAGGGCGGCTGGGAGAGGGTTCCATCACGCTTTGAAAGATGGAAAAAAATTACACAGCCTGTTAATGAAGGAGGAATAGGCCCCAAACCACTCTATATTTCTGAATTTGGAGCTACGGCTTACAATTTAGCAAAGCATGGAGTTCCTCCTCATGCTGATTACCAAACCCTTAAGAATATCATTCTTGCTATTGATGACTATTTTCTTAAAGGCATATTACCAACCACTCCTTTTTTCATTAAAAAACTCGCTCCTGATTATTGCGACGAGCAAGGTGTTCCTCATTACGCTGATCCCTTCAAGGTAACTATTAATATTGAACCTGATCATATCAAGCCAGATATCAAAGCATCGATGGGTAAAATTCACAATTATTCACCCGCAAAAGATCAAGATTACTTTGGAGGAGTAGATGAAGAAGCTCAAGCAGAGGGAGTTTCAGCATTAGCTAATGAAATTCATGAAAATTTATCTGCCATAAATCTCGATAATTTTCTTCTTGGAGGGGCCGTTTTTGAGTTTTGTGATGAATGGTGGAAAACTCCTGATTTAAGTCCCAACATTCTTACCGATCCTTCGGTTCATAGTATAAGGGGATTTGCTGATACTGATTCCAGTAATATGATTTGTGGAGGACCTTGGCCTGATGGCTATTTCCATGAAGAATGGTTTGGATTATGCACTATTGATCGTATTCCAAGAAAGGCTTACTCTGAACTGAAAGAAATCTATACAGCTGATGATGATAATGGCCATCCTACTGGAGTGGTGTCGAAGTCTAATAAGTAGGTAGGAATAAAAGCATGCATCGAAAACGCCTTAGTCAACTCGCCTTAGTCTTATTAATTACAAGCGCCGTTGATAATATTCGTTGTCTCCCACAGACAGCACTTTTTGGGAGTACGCTTTTTTTCTTTTTTCTTTTTTCCGCTGTTGTTTTTTTGATTCCGGTAGCTCTTGTTTCGGCACAACTCTCATCGCTCTCCAGTGAAAAAGGGGGGATTTACCATTGGACGCAGCTGGCTTTAGGAGAAAATGTGGGATTGCTGGCAGTCTGGCTTCAATGGATTAATACATTAGTATGGTTTCCAGCGGCTCTTTCTTTCATCGCAGCAACAGCCTCTTATTTTTTAAATCCTGCCCTCATTAATAACAAAACATACTTAGTAAGCTTCGTGCTCATTGCCTTTTGGTGCATGACGTTTATTAACCTTCATAGCGTTCACACATCAGCAAAATTTGCTAATATTTGCTCAACTCTTGGAACAGGGGTGCCTCTTTTTTTAATTATTGGGTTAGGAATTCTCTGGGTCATTTTAGGAAAGCCAGTACAACTCCATTTTAACGCTCATACGCTCTTTCCAAAATTGACTCATTCTGAAAATTGGCTCTCTCTCACAGCAATTATTACTTCTTTTGTTGGAATAGAGTTAGCCACTGTCCATGTCAATGAAGTGAACAATCCTGAAACTGTTTTTCCAAAAGCACTCTTTATTTCGGTGATGGTTATTCTATTTACGATGACTATGGGGTCCCTTTCCATTGCACTAACGCTACCCCTTGAGCAGATCAATTTGGTAGGCGGTACCATGCAGGCTTTTTCCAATTTTTTTCTTGCTTACCATATCACAGGGATGATTCCCATCATAACATTCATGATCATCATGGGAGGGTTAGGTAGCATGGTTACTTGGATTATCTCTCCTGCTAAAGGGATATTACAGGCTGCAGAACGTGGTTATCTCCCTAGTGCCTTAGCAGTAAAAAATAAACATGGAGTTCCAAGCCGCTTGCTCATTCTCCAAGCAGTGATTGTGAGCCTTGCCTGTTTAGCTTTTCAGCTGATGCCCAGCGTCAATGGCTCTTACTGGCTCTTGTCAGACCTCAGCACGCAGCTCTATATTTTAATGTATGTCTTAATGTTTATTGCTGCCATGGTCTTGAAAAAGAAGCACCCAGAGTCCGTACGAGGTTTTAAGATTCCCGGAAAAAAATGGGGCACATGGTCCGTCTGTCTCCTTGGTTTACTTGGTTGCCTGGTCACACTCTGTGTAGGCTTCCTTCCTCCATCCAATATTGATGTGGGAGGAAAATTCCATTACACGCTTATTTTTACAAGTGGTATTCTCATTCTTATGCTACCCATTTCCTTCTTTTTCTTTTTTAAGAAATGGACAACTAAGTAGGAGCAAGTGATGGGTGATGAGTAATGGGTCTCAATTCTTTCACTTATTACTAGCACGTAGTACTTGTCTTTTGAAATAGAATGTCTCTTCTGCGGCAACTTGACCTTCTTGTTTCCTCAACCCCTCAGCAGGGGCCTGAACAGATGGCTCTTGACGACCTTCTTTTGCAATGGCTGACAAAGCCACTCTTGAGGCTTTATCATTGGAAGCAACCATGTGTTACTTTCGGTTACTTTCAAAAATGGCAATACGTGGCCAATATTTTTCCTGAACAGCTGATTGTGCGACGTTCTACTGGCGGAGGTTGTGTAGCACATGGCCATGATATTACTTTTTCCTTAATGATTCCTCGTGCAGAGGCGCTGAGCACTGTGGCCCCCTTGCTTTTTTATCATACTCTTCACCAAGCCGTGGCAGCAGCTTTGAAGGATATTTCCATTGCCACTCACCTTGCAAAGCCAGAAGAAACGGCAGAGAGCATCTGTTGTTTTACAGCTCCTGCCTTGCACGATCTTCTTTGGAATGGGAAAAAAATTTTAGGTGGGGCTCAGCGGCGTCATCGTGGCAACTTGCTCTATCAAGGAAGTCTCTCTCTTGTTTCTAGCCAGATTAATGCAACAATATTTCTTCATGATTTGGCCTTACACCTTGCACAAGAAGTGAGTGTCATTGAAGAAAAACCTCATTGGGTCCAAGAAGCTGCTGCTCTAGCCCTCAAACAATATCGATCAGAATCTTGGACCAAGAAACGATGATACTTGGCTGCCAACAGCACGTTGGTAGAGACGATAGACCTTGGCTTTTAAAAGGTTCTTCGTTAGGCTTAGTAACTCAACTTTTAACTTTCACTCTTGTGAAATCACGTATCGCAATACAACTTTTTTTGAGTTTAATGCTTGGTAGCTTCTTGGCGTCTTGCAATGCCCATAAGAAAGATCTTTATGGCTCAGGAGCTAGCTTTCCTGCCCCACTCTATCAACGATGGGCGGCAGATTTTAACAAAGAGCACCCAGGAGTTAGTATCAACTATCAAGGTGTTGGAAGTGGCGCTGGTATTCGTGACTTTACCAATAATTTGACCGATTTTTGTGGTAGTGATGTTCCGTTAAAATCTTCAGAATTGGACAAGCTCCATGGTAACGTTGTGGGGATTCCTGCAACTGGGGGAACCATTGCGCTAGCCTATAACATTCCGGGAATAACCAAACTCCGTTTAAGTCGTGAGGCTATTCTTGGCATTTTTCTTGGAAAAATTACCGCATGGAATCATCCCCTTATTACCAAAGATAATCCTGAAATCACCCTTCCAGCCTTGCCCATTACGATTATTACTCGTTCCGAGGGGAGTGGTACTACGGCGCTTTTTACAGAATATTTTTCTAAAATAAGTGAGGAGTTTGAGAAAAAAATTGGCTCTGGAAAATCAGTCAAATGGCCTGTAGGTATCGCTGGCAAAGGGACTGACGGTGTTACTGCTTTGATCAAGCAAACCCGAGGCTCTGTGGGATATATAGAACTTGGTTTTGCCCAAGGACGCCTCTCTTTTGCAGACTTAGAAAATAAAGCTGGCTACTTTGTGACTCCTTCCTGCGAAAGCGGTGCTAGTGCTCTTGCCACATGGAGTCCAGAAAAGGGAGTAGGTGATCCAATAGGTGTTGGTGATTATCCACTCACCGGAGTAACTTGGTTGTTTTGTCACAAAGAATATGCCGTTGAAAAAGGAGCATTGATCAAAGAATTTCTCAAATATGCTCTCACCAATGGTCAATTAATGGCCTCTCAGCTGGGCTATATTCCGCTTCCACCTACTGTTGTTGAGCAGTCGCTAAAGACTCTTGAAGAAATTAAGTAGGAAGTCTCTGCCCATAACCATGAGCTTCCTATCACGTCAGAGCAACTATTGGAAACGCATCGATTATTTTCACCTCTTTTGCTGGGGTGCTTCTATCGCTACTGTTCTTCTTTTTGCATTGATTATTTGTGAAATTATTTCCAAAGCTGCTCCTGCGATTCAAGAATTTGGATGGCATTTTTTGACTGGTTCCGAATGGCGTCCCAATCGAGATATTTATGGCGTCTTTCCAATGATTATAGGAACTGCTGCAAGTAGCTTCATAGCTCTTTTTCTGGCGCTCCCACTAGGAGTTTCTGTTTCTCTTTTTTTGAGTGAAAATTTTCTTCCCGCGACTCCGCGTCATTTTTTCCGTATGATGATTGAAATGCTTGCGGCAACACCAAGTGTCGTTTACGGACTCTGGGGTATTTTTACCGTTGTTCCCTTGGTCCATCATTACGGAAACATGATAGCCAGGCATAGTCATTCACTTCCTTTTTTAAAAGGACCTGCTTATGGCAACTCTCTGCTCACTGCAAGCCTTGTGCTCTCGCTAATGATTCTCCCCACCATTGCCTCTCTCTCTCGATCGGCTTTAGAGGCTGTTCCCCAAAGTTTACGCGAAGGAGCCTATGCTCTAGGAGCTACCCGTTGGGAGACAATATTGCATGTTCGTATTCCTTATGCTGCGCCAGGAATTATTGCCGCAGCTATTTTAGCACTGGGTCGTGCTATGGGAGAAACAATGGCTGTTGCTATGCTCATCGGGAATAGCCAATGCTTCACCCTTTCTCTATTTTCTCCATCCAATACATTATCGGCATTATTGGCTAATCAATTTGCCGAAGCTGATGGACTTCAAATTAGTGCTCTCATGTATGTGGCGCTCATCTTAGTTATTTTAACGCTAGGAACAAATTTTCTAGGAGAAATAATCCGACGCCATATGCAGAAAATAACAGCAGAAGGGCATTAGAGTCATGTCCCATCCCATCCCTCATTTTTTCCAACACAATCACAACAAAACAGCTTTTGGGCGGCTGTTGCGCAATCATCTGCTTACCGTCCTGTGTGTTTTCCTCTCCTGTATTACCATCGTACCGCTCTTTTCCTTGCTCTATTTGCTTTTTAAAAAAGGAGGTTCTTTTTTGAGTCTTTCTATTTTTACAGAGTTGCCTGCTTCGCCTGGATTAGAGGGAGGAGGTTTTGGCAATGCCATTCTAGGAACTCTTATGATGGTTGGTATTGCCACTTTTTTTTCAGGACCCATAGGAATTTTGGGCGCCATTTTTATAGCTGAATATGCACCTCTCTCTCGCTTAGCACGTACTGTTCGCTTTGTTGCTAAGCTTCTTACTGGTATCCCTTCTATTATTTGCGGTGCTTTTGCTTTTGCTATGATTGTGCTAACCACGGGTCATTTTTCAGCTCTCGCGGGAGGAGTAGCCCTTGCAGTATTGATGCTTCCTACGATTTTAATAACTTCAGAGTTAGCTCTCTTGGGGGTCTCTTCTTCTTATCGAGATGCTTCCTATGGATTGGGAGCAACTCCCTTTCAAACTATTTGGTGTATTGTTTTGCCAGAAGCCTTGCCAGCAATGATGAGAGGGATGATGTTAGCGGTGGCGCGGGCTGCCGGAGAAACAGCGCCGATTCTTTTTACGGCTTTATTTAGCCAAGGTTGGCCGCGGTCCATTCTTGAACCAATGGCATCATTATCAGTTTTGATTTATAATTTTTCTGCTCTCCCTTATCCTTATCAAGTACAGATGGCTTGGACAGCATCGCTTGTTTTAGTTGGTATGGTTACTGGAATTAACCTGATAGCCCAATGGGCATTTTGTAAAAAAATTTAATAAACATGACCTCTCCTTTAGCCTCACTCCCTTTTTCTGAGCCCTTCGCAGATGATGTTGTGTGTGACCAGCGTTTTATTGAAGTAAGTAATTTTAATTTTTTTTACGGCAAAAAACAGGTTCTTTTTGATATCAACTTGACGATTCCTGCTCGTCAAGTGACCGCTTTTATTGGACCCTCCGGGTGTGGCAAATCGACACTGTTACGTAATTTGAATCGCATGAATGAGCTTCTTCCAGGAGTTAGTCATTCAGGGACTATTGCCATTCACGGCATCAGCATTTTTGATCCTTCCATTGAGGTGATTGCATTGCGAAGACGTATTGGAATGGTTTTTCAAAAATCAAATCCATTTCCAAAGTCGATTTTTGAAAATGTTGTGTTCCCTCTGCGCATCATGGGAAAGCAATCACGTTCTTTTTTAGAAGAAACGGTAGAACGCTCTCTCCGTGCGGTGGCTCTTTGGGATGAAGTCAAAGATCGCTTAAAAGAAAGTGCTCTCGGTCTTTCTGGAGGGCAGATGCAACGTCTTTGTATTGCTCGTGCTATTGCCAATCAGCCCGAAGTTCTCCTTATGGATGAGCCCTGTTCAGCCCTTGATCCCATTGCCACTGCAAAAATAGAAGAGCTCATTGTGGAGTTAAAAAAAGAATTCACCATCATCATCGTTACTCACAGTATGCAGCAGGCAAGCCGTATTTCTGATTTAACGGCATTTTTTTATTTGGGAAAACTCATTGAATTTGACCAGACTCAAAGAATTTTTACCGCTCCTATCCAAAAGAAAACAGAAGATTATATTACCGGACGGTTTGGGTAGTTCTCAAATTTCCAGGCAAATTTGAGGAGAGTGGAAGTAAAAAAGTTGAAATTGAAGCATGAAAGTTCCAAGTCGTTCAAGGGATATTCTGACCTTGTGTTGTGAAGAGCTTTTAAACTTTTATCTTCAACTCTCTTAAGCGTAGAGATCCTTCAACTTCAATTTTTACCTTCAACTGATATCAAGCATCGTTTCTAATTCAATTTCTCTTACTTTTTTAATAAAAGATACCTCAATGCACTCTCGCTCTCATATTCTCACTCCCTTCACCGAAAAGCTCGATGAGCTTGATCAAAGCCTTTTAAAGATAGGAGAGCTGGCTCGCCGAAACTTAAAAAATGCCATTACCGGGCTCTTTGAGCGGGATGATGATTACTGTAACAATGCTATTGCTGATGATGAGGAGATTGATCTTTTAGAAATGCAGATTGACCGTGAAGGATTGTATATCATGAGCCGCTTCCACCCAGTTGCTTCTGATTTGCGTTCCGTCATTGCTGCTATGAAAATAGGGGCTAATATTGAGCGTGTTGGAGATCAAACAGTCAACATTGCGCGACGTGCACGAAAGATTAATGAACATCCCGCTGTTGAAGAACTTCATGAACTTGATCAAGTCATAGAGCTTTCTAGCAAAATGCTTGAGGAGGCCTTGCGGGCTTGTGTTGAGGGGAATGAGTCCCTAGCGCTGGAAGTAAAAAACATGGACAAAGAACTGGATCAACTCAATAAGGAACTCAATGAGCGCCTTATTTTAAGAATGCAAGATGACTCAAGCAAAATTCCTATTTATTTAAACCTTATTTTTATCAGTCGTTGTTTAGAGCGTATTGGGGACCATGCTGCTAATGTTGCAGAAGATGTTGTTTTTGAAGTCAGCGCAGAAGATATCAGACATCTATCTTCTTCTCAAATTTCCAAGGAAGTTTAAGAAGAGTTGAAGTTTTTCTTTCGAAAAAATAATTTTTTCATTCATTAATGACACGTCCTAGATTTTTTGTTTTAAGCTGCGTGCTAGGATTCATCCTATTAGGAAATGCTTGGGGACAAATGGATCCTTCTGGGATGCATTCGCCGATGGCTTCTCCACTAGATCCTGCGTCGCTACCATCACTAACCAAGACTCCTTCAGCTCCTTTAGAACCGGTGGAGCAGTCAGTCAAAAAACCGGTAGAAATTACAGCAGATGGGAATACTCATTTTGAAAATGGGATCGCCGTTGCAGAGGATAATGTTCAGATTCGCTACAATGGAGCCACTATTTTTTGTGATAAGGCAGAGTATAACTCGGCAACACGTAATGTTCTTTTGATTGGTAACGTTCGTATTTACGACAAAAAAAGTTTTATTACCGTTCAGCGTACGCTCTACAACCTAGAAACAAAGCAGATCCGCGGTCTAGAGTCTCGAGCAGATATCCTGCCACTAAAGTTCCAATCGTTAAGTATCCGCTCTGTTAGCTCCCAGGAGTTTCAAACTAAAGATTCCTTTTTAACTACCTCTGATTCCTCGATGCCAACATGGGGTGTTCATGCCCACACGATGCGTATTTACGACAAAGACCGCGTCATCTTTCTTAATGCAGTACTTTATGCGGGAAAGATTCCCATTTTTTGGGTTCCCTATATGTACGCAAGCTTGAAAGAAACAGGAATACAGATTCTCCCTGGTTATGACTCCACATGGGGTGGCTTTCTCTTGACCTCCTATTCTTATCCAATTGGAAAAGGGGATCATCTCCTTGCTCGCGTCCACTCTGATTATCGATCCCTGCGTGGATATGCTATTGGCCTGGATATCGACGACCATTTTGGAAAAGACAATCAAAACAGAGGTCACTTTCTCTCTTACTATGCGTGGGATCACAATCCCAACATCAACAATGCTCCTGGTCAACAAACAATCGCTACTCCTTTTGATAACGATTATGTCGGGCGTTATCGCATTAGCTTTGATCAGAAATTTTATTTAAAAGATGACCTCTATGCGACGGCGGATATCACCAAGCTGAGCGATTCCACCTTCATGCAAAATTATTACCCAGCTGAAAATAGCAGCAATCCGCAACCGGATAATAATATTGCCCTCACACAGAAGAACGACGACTCGACATTCTCGCTGGTGACACGGTGGCAAATGAACAATTTTCAAGAAACCACCGAACGACTTCCCGAACTTGCTGCTGATTTTAAGCAAGAATCATTCTTCGGACTTCCTCTCTACTACGATGGAACTACGGCTCTAGGTCAGCTGCAGCGCTCTTTTGCAGTCAATACAACCAACAACCCTAACTACACTTCTCCCGAAAATTATAATGCAACGCGGTTTGACACTTTGCATCAGTTTAGCCTTCCTCAGAAATTTTTTGGATGGCTCTCTGTTGTTCCCAAAATCGGCATGCGTGTGACAGCCTATAATCACGGTGGTTATTACACCGATACCAATGGAGCTACTACGACTATTCCTGGAACAACGACCAATGGAGTGACTACGCCCAACACCTTGAATTGGGGAGGTGATGTTGTCCGCCCTATTTTTAATGCAGGCGTAGAGTCCTCTTTTAAAATTTCTCGCAATTTTGAAGCGATTCAGTCCCGCCTGTTGGGGCTCGATGGTGTGAGGCATGTTTTTCAACCTTATGGTAATCTTTCTTATGTCTACGCTGGCGGCCCTAATGTAAATCATGTTTTTCAATTCGACCGCTACATGCCCAATAACCCTAATAACCCGACGCGCTCAGGCTATCAGCCAAGTTCTCCTGAGCTACAACCTCTCAACTTTCCAGAGTTTGCAGCCATTGATACGATCGATACCTGGGCCATTATGAGGGTAGGAGTTCGAAACCGCCTGCAGACTCGGCGTGACGGTGATACCTATGATTGGTTTTACCTAGATACCTTCACCGATATTAATGCTATCAATCCCTACTTTAACGGCCCTGTTTCCAATTTTAACAACCAGTTTACGTTTAAACCAGTCAGCTGGTTGGGATTTGTAGTGGACTCTCAAGTTCCGATGACCTCTGAGGGATATACCGAGTTTAATTGTGGTTTTAATGTCATGCCAGCACGCTGGTTTCGCTTTAGTATCAGCAGTGCCTATATTAATAATTACAATGGTATGAGTGGCAATCAACCTTCTGTTGGAGTCCAATGGAAGCTCACCGATCATTGGTCTTTTACCGCAAGCCAGATCTATAATATTGGTAATTCTTCCACTACCTCAGGTACCACCACTACCTCAACGGGAAATTCTCTTGCTAATAATCTTCTGGATCAGCGCTATCTCATTAGTCGAGATCTCTCTAATTGGATTATTTCTTTTGGGACGGAATGGCGCAATAACCAAGGAATAACACAAGGGACAACAACGCAGAATGCACTTTCACAATATAGTGCCATTATTAATATTACTTTAAAAGATGCTCCCCAGATCATGCTCCCCATCGCCTTTGGAGCTCCTAATAACAATAGTAATCACCAAGGGATAGCTCCCTTAACGCCGGTGCCATAGTTATCGTTTTGTCTGCAAGCGAGCAATGCAGCGAAGTTTAAAGTTTGAGTTTCAAACTTTTCATAAATAAGTTGACTATAACCGTCAATGATGAACAGGTGTTGTTAATCCTAAAAACGTTATACCCTAGTTTTTATGTCCCTCAGAAAAACTTTCTTCCTTTCTTTTTTATGGCTACTCGTCCTGATAAGTAGTCCCACTTTTTTAGAAGGCATGATCGACGTTCAAAAAAAAAGGATGGTTTAACAAAAGAACAGAATGACTTCGAAAGGGAAAAAGAAGAAAATAGGAGAAAAGAAGCAGCTGCAATAAGGAGTCAGCAATGGGATCCAACTGTCCGCCCTAAGGAGCTAGTCAAAAGCACGTTGGTATATAATGATAATAACGCTAATGAGGAGTCCCCCTATGATCAATTGAGTAGTAATCTTGCTCCCCAAGAGGTTGATAAAACTGATCATGATCGTGATTTTAGGTCGCTTACACTGGATGATTTTTGGAACATCGTAAAACAAAACGACGAAAAAATTCCTCTGGATAAAGAGCTGCTTGTTTATGTCGATGGTGTAAACAAGGAGCAATATAACTGGGAATTCATCAATTCCTCCTTGCAGGATTCAGAGGTTGTTGCGAGGAATAAAAAATTTATGGAGGCTTTTCTCTCGGTTTTGAGAGAAAATTATCAGTCAGATGCCGTCAGCTACGCTTTAACGCGACTCCTCCATTCAGCAGGATACCGAGAGAAAGATATTAAAAACTTTGAAGAAGGAAGAATATTTCTAACAAAAAGACGCATCCAATATGTTTTGAACGAATTGGATGCTTTAGAGAATCAACCTTGCGGAGGTTTTTTACAGCCAGATTATGGAGTAAGTTTTCCCAATAATGAGTTTCAGCAGCCTTATCCAGGCAGCTACTTTCCACCACCACCACTCTATCCGCTGCCACCTCCTCCTTATCAAGCTCCTTATTTGACATATCCTCCTCCTTCTTATCTAGATTCAACCCTAGCTAATGAATTATTTCCACTCATGCCACCGCTGCCACCATTTTTACCGTGGCTCCATTCACAGGCCCCTAGCATGAAGCCTCCTTACCAAGGTCCAGATTATAATGCTCAGCAGCCTTCTCGCTACCAGAAGGGGTGGAACCCCAACATCAATGCGAAGGAATTTACCCCAATATTCTCTTCTCTGGATAGGAATGTCAGTCATCGCGCTGAGCAACGAGAAATTCAAAAAATCGAAGCTGTTGATCCTTTTGTGTCATCATCATCTTCTCATCACTCTAAGAATAGTAAGAACGAGAAGCTGGCCCTAGCTGCCCTAGCTACAGGTATCAATCCAAATAACAAAACCGACCTTTCTACTTTTGAAGATTTCGGAACAACAACAACACGCAGCGGAGGGTCATCCCTTTCAGATTCTTCAAAGAAGGAAGAACCTATGCCGGTTGATTATTTAGGACAAAGAAAGATCAAGGATGGTCAAGTTAAAAAAGCTTTGGAACGATACTTTGCTCATAAAGAAGAAGAAAAAATCGAAGAGAGCAAAAAAGCTGCTAAAAAAATAATTCGTCGTATCAAAAAGTACTTAGCTAAAGCAAAGGAAGATGGGGAAAGAAGACAAGCCGTTGAGTTAGTTATGGAGGATCTTAAAACCTACTTAGAAAACAAAGAAATGCTTGAGGCAATAACAAGGCAGCTCGTTCAAAATCTAAGAAATATTAATACCGAGAGCCAGCCTTTAAAAGAATCAACTGCGCCTATTTTTCAACAAAAGGAACAAGAAAATGGTCTTACTCAAAATAGCCTTATCGATGAAACAGAACTTCATGTAAAAAATTCACTGCAGCGAGTAAAGGAGTTAACAACTCAGGTTCCAAACATTTTTTTAGAAGAGATTGGAAAGCTCATTCAGGAGAAATCTCTAGCTAAATTTTCGGATGATTTTTCCGAGAATTTAGATTTAAAAAAAGAAGTTTCAGTAGAGAAAAATTCAGATACTAAACAGAAGAAAACGTGCTCTAAAAAAAAGACAAAAGAAAAAATTAAGAAGCTTTGGCATCAAGTACTTGAAGAGCTGTCAAAAGACCCAGACCTGCTACATGGTATTAAAGCAGGATCAGAGTTAACTGATCCTGAGTTGCAAGAGCAGCTACAAAAAATTATACCAGGTTATTATCCAGAACCAGTTTTTCAGCGCGCTATTAATTCCTTAATCGAGGGAGTAACCTACTATCGAGAGCATCCTCAAGAAGCTTTTAATGATATTTTTAATAAGCATCTACTTCCTCCATGGTTTTTAATGAACGCCATTGTAGCTTTGCAAGTCAGAGTCGTTTTTGGACCTGAAAGCGCTGTCCCTAACATAGTGAGAGTAATGCCGGTCGTAGTTGCCAATGCTATTTTTTATCTCTGTTATTACGAAAGAATAAATAACTATATTGCCAACCATCTCGCTTTTGAGCAAGTGATGGACTATCAAAATCGCTATACAATGCCTGCTATTGACCAATCAATAAGAGAACGCTCTCGAGCGATTTTAAATAAAGTTTTTATGCACCCAGCTGGACCGTATTTGCTTCAACTCTCCACTTATGCTGCATCAATGGTTTTTCATGGAGCAAATTCTCTCGTGACGAAGACTCTATTAGCAATGAGTATTGGTCATAGCTTGTATTTTTTTATGAAGGTGTTTCCTGATTATCAAAGAGGCCAACAACAACTCCACCATTAACTCGAGTTCTGCAGTTGCGAATAGCGATCTTTCGCAATACCTTGGCCATTCATCTTTTCAACTCACTTATTAGACCAAGTCGTTACAAAATATCATCCACCTCAACTGCGGAACTCGGGTTAACAAACAGAAAAAAATGAAACTCCTTCTCATTCGTAATGATAATATTGGTGACCTTGCCTGCACAACGCCTTTGATTGAGGTGTTGCGCCAAGCTTACCCGAGCGTGACCATGGATCTTTTTTGTAATTCTTACAACGTTGATTTAGTCAGGCATGATCCTCGCCTCACGCGGTTATGGGTTTATCAAAAGGGAGGGCATGCCCCTTGCTTTATGGAGAAACTAGGCGCTCTTATTCACAAGGCATTTCTTCTCCTGAGACTACGATGGGAAAAGTATGATGTAGTGATCATGGCTTCTCCGACCTTCAATAAACGAACGCTGAAGTTAGCAAAATGGATTCATCCTAAAAAAATCCTAGGTCCAGAAAATAAAAATGGCTCCCTCCCCAAAAATTATCAAGGAGTCAACATCTCTCCAGATCAACATCATGTGCTCCAAGTGCTCTCTTTTGCATCAGCGCTGAAAATTTCTTTTAACCCTCCAGAACAGATGTCCCTCTTTCTCTCAGCTGAAGAAAAAGAGCGCGCTATCATGGAGCGAAAAAATCTTTTTGGTACTCACCAACTACCCGTTCTTGGGCTTCAAATTTCTGCACGACGTCCGAAACAACGTTGGGATTTAGAACAATGGACATCAATTATTAAGCAACTGATCCCTTATGCATCGATAAGACTTTTGTGGTCTCCTGGAAGCAGCAAAAACAAGCAACACCCTGGCGACGATTTTCTTGCACAAGAGCTCCAGAAATTGTTTCCAACGGTTGTTGCTCTTCCTAATAAAAATCTCCGAGATCTTATGGTTGCATTCAAAACTTGCGATCTCGTTATTGGCTCTGATGGTGGTGCTATGCACATTGCAGCGGGAATGGATGTCCCTACCCTCACTCTCTTTGGAGATGTCGATCCGACCATTTGGAAACCTTATTCAAAAAAGGGTATAGCCCTTAAAAGCCCCTCTGATTCTCTTGTAGATCTTGCTCCTGACTTAGTAGCAGAAAAGGTAAAAAGTTTTTTAGGAATACAAGCGAGGGGTAATAAATAATGGGCGAAAAAAATTATTGCAATCTAGAAAAACGGTTTTAGCTTTTTATCTTCCTTTTTTTATTTCATACTTTTTCTTATGGCCGATCTCTCCAATAAATACGCTGACAATGTGGTAGGAAAATTTTATGTCGATGATCAATGCATCGACTGTGATCTCTGTCGTGAAACGGCTCCTGCTAATTTTACTCGTAATGATGAAGGGGGCCATTCCTATGTTTTTAAACAACCTTCCACTCCAGAGGAAGAGGCGCTTTGCAAAGAAGCGATGGAGGGGTGCCCGGTAGAGGCCATTGGCAGTGATGGGGCTTAAAGTCTGTCCACAATTCTACTGCTGAGGCGAGGAGCTGTGTCGCGCTGCTGCTCGACGCGTCGAGTATTTCAATACACTCCTTGGCTGTGCGCCATCGCTCCTGATCCTCATCAGCGAATTGTGAACAGACTTTCCACTTTATTGGATTATCCTTAAAACGTGAATGGGCGTGAATGAGATTTTGTAAGGACTTGGTTTCAAAATGATTTTTCCAATTGGTGCGGCTTACCTTTGGTACGTAAGCCGATTGAAAAATCATTTTGAGGCCGAGTATATTGTAAAAGATCGTCGCGTTCCATTCACGTTTTAAAGATTATCAGGATCTGTTCAAAATTCGCTAAGGCGGATGAAATACTAGGAGCCTCGGAGCGCAGGAGCCGAGCGTATATGTAATACGTTAGGCGACGAGCACCGGAGCGAGGCCGTAGTTCGCCGCCTTAGTAGAATTTTCAACAGATCCTTAGGAAGGAAGCGACTTCCAGAGTAGCAGCAAAACAATTCCCAGTACTACACACAGAAGGATAAATTGCATCTGGGTAGCTCTACGTTCGGCTATTCGCTTGCTTGCGGTTTTTTTTATTTTTTGTTGTTTTAGTGGATCCCGCTTGTCGCGAAGCTTGCTAAGTCCATCGGCGCGCGTGGGGGCAGAAACAAGATGAAGTCGCACCAGCTCTTGCTGACGGCGTTGTCGCGCTTCGATCTCCTTAGGCAAATTTTCTAATTTTTGTCGCGCAGCTTCTTCTTGCTTTTTTATTTTCTCTTCTAACAAACGAATTTTTTCTTCCTCTTGGCGCAGACGCTGATGATCTTTTTCTAAAGAGAGAGTCCTCGGAGTGTTAGCATGAGGAGGGCGTCGTCGTATCATGAAAAAAAAGGTTTCTTTTTTTACTTAGCCCAAAAATGCCACATCAAGAGAATCAAAGCGATGGTTCCAAGAATGACGATGGGTAAGGTGAAAGCAACACCTGATTGTAACCAATAAAGAAAATTATGAGTTTCTCTTTCAAAATCCTCTTCATTCTCGATACTACCCTGAGCAAAAGGAGTTTCATCAATAGGTGCAATCTTCGCTTGAGCTCGAGAATAGGCTGCTTTGGCCTCATCAACTATTCCGATAGCACGGGTAAGTTCTCGAGTGAGATCGCGGCCATTCCAATTTTTGCAGTCAATATTTTCTAACTCGCGCAAGTGTTCTGTAAAAGAGCTTTGAATCCCATGCAGCTGTTCGAGCCGGCGTTGTGATTCTTCCGTTTCTCGTTGCACCAACAATAAAGAGCGGGTGAGCTTATCAACCATTTCGATGCGACCGCGTTCCAACTCTTCTTGGCGACGACTGAGTTCTTCTAGTCGTAACTTTTCTTTTTCAATTTGGTCTTGTCGTCGCTTGAGTTCGATGAGCTCTGATTGTGCGCGCTGCACCTGATCTTGAAGCTCCTCCATGGAGGGGCCTTCGTCTTCCAGATCAAGCAATTCATGAGATTCTGTGATAAAGTCAGCCATAAGGTGGATAATCTAAATGAGCGTTACTTCATAAATCAACAACGTTCTTTTTTTTAAAAATCGCAGAACCAACACGAACCATTGTAGCCCCTTCTTCAATGGCAACTTCAAAATCACTACTCATCCCCATCGAGAGGGTAGGCAAAGGAATTCCAGCGTTTGCTGCTAATGCATCTCGAAGCTTGCGAAGGCGCTCAAAATAGGGGCGCGAAGCCTCTGGATCGCAGGAGAGTGGAGCCATGGTCATCAATCCTTCTACTTGAAGTCGAGGAAGGCGTAATAATTTTTCAAAAGAGTTTTTTAGAACCTCTGGAGAGAAACCATACTTTGTGCTTTCTCCAGAAACATTAACTTCTAAAAGCACTCTGGGAAAAAGTCCCACTTCTGTAGCAATGCGATCTATCTCCTGGGCTAGTTCAAGATGATCAACACTGTGAATCAGTTCAAAGAGTGGAAGTGTCTTGCGAATTTTATTTGTTTGCAAATGTCCGATGTAGTGCCAGCGAAGGCGTGAAGGAAGCAGCGCTATTTTGGGTGCAGCTTCTTGGAGGCGACTCTCTCCAAAAAGAGTTTTGCCTGCATCAACAACTTCACGAATTTTTTCTACAGGCTGCCCCTTAGAAATAACAATGAGCTCCACCTCCCCCGGCAAACGGTTGCAACGTTGGGCAGCGCGAGCAATACGATCTTCCACAATAGTAAGCGAATTTTCTAAAAGGTCCATTTTGCGTTTTCTTTCAGATTGATCATAGGTATCTCTTAAGGGTATCACTATAGTTTGCTTAATAAATGACTAATTGGAGGCTTCTTTTATTTTTTTTCTTGGTCTCTGCTCTCGTAGCAGAAGATTTGGGTACTAATAATGGCCTTCCCTCAAAACAACTTGTTTCTGTTCCCGCTAAAGAATCCATTACCCAAGATCTTATCAGGCTGCCTTTCTCGACTAATGTGCAAGGGGTAAGCGAAGCAAGTCTTGCTGAGGCGCAGCAAGCTGCAGCAGAAAAAGAATTAAAGAAACGACCTAATGAAAACAGAGGCTCTCCCACGGCACTATCTGCTTATGACATTATTAGTGAAACGCGTGCTGAAATGGAGGCGAGTCGCATTCCATGGAAGTCTCCTTTTTTTACGATTGTAGCTCAAAATCGCTCTATTGCTGAGCTTCTCGTTGATTTTGGTAATCAGCAAGGGATTCGTGTCCAAGTGAGTCCTTATGTGCGAGGGCAGATTAGTGGATGCTTTGTCGATCAGTCTCCAGCAGCTTTTCTTGCTAAAATGTCGAAGGCTTATGGCCTCAGTTGGTTTTACGTCAATGGACTGCTTTACGTCGCTAGTAATCAAGAGGTCAACCTCATGGTGAAACCGCTGCGCTATGTCAAAGCTGATGCTGCCATTGCTATGTTGGCTACTAGCGGTTTTGTTTCTTCCGATGGACGTGTTGAAAAAATCAAAGACTCAGGCATGGTCACGCTTTCTGGCATTCCAAAATATATCGAGCTTACTCAACAGTTGCTCAGTTCCATGGATACGGAAACACAATTTCATGAGAATGGAGAAACAGTCATAGAGGTCTTTCCGCTCAATAATGCTTGGGCCTACGATGTCTCGGTGGGTGGCGGTATTGGGGGAACTGTTCGAGGAGTAGCTACCACGTTACGTCAACTTATTTGGGGATATGGAGGTGGAAGTCCAGGAGGTGGGGCCGGAGGCAATGCCAATGGAGCTCTTGATAAAATGGGTCAACCCAAGCAGATGGTTGTCCCCAATCAAAGCACCGGGGTACTTCCTCCCACCTCACAACAAGTTCCCCCTGGTTATCCAGGCAATGCTCCTGCCATGGCCAATAGTGGCCCTCCTTCAAGCCCTAATAATGAGGCCTCTGGAGCGCCTGGAGCGGCTGGATTAACGCCTGCTCAATTTTCTCCTGATGGAGTCCCTCCTGCTGGTGAAAGTCCGATGCTTCCCAAAAATTCTAGTGGTGGTCCTGGCTCTGATTGGACTTATGCTATGATCACTGCCGATGTGCGTCGCAACGCTGTGGTCATTCGCGATATTCGTGCCAACATGCCTCTTTACGAAGCCGCTATTCGCAAGCTTGATGTTCCGGTGCGGGTGATTGAAATTTCGGCAGCTATTGTCGATTTGAAATTAGGAGCTTCACGTACCCTTGGATTAAATGGTATCAGTGTTCGCACTGGAACTTTCTCCAGCGGCACCAACAACATCACCCTTGGAGGTTCTGCCCAAGCGGCTCCTGGAGCAGGTAATATTGGATTGAGTGGTGTTTTTGGGACAGCAGCGGTGAGTGCTACCATTAGTGCTTTGAGTCAAGAAAACAAAGCCAAGGTTCTTTCGCGTCCTACGATTTTAACGCTCGATAATTTTGGAGCGATGATTAACCAGCAAGATACTTTTTATGTCAACTCGGTAGGTCAATATGTGAGCAATCTTTACAATGTGAGCTCTGGACTCAGTCTCCAAGTGGTTCCACACGTAACCATGCATCGTGGAGAAACAAGAATTTATCTCCAAGTTCAGATTCAAGATGGAGATCAATCTCCCAGTGGCGGCAAAATCCCTAACGTGACCGAATCAACGTTAACGACCCAATCGATCATCAAAGAAGACCAGAGCTTGCTGGTTGGGGGACTCTATCACAAGGTCAATCAAAAAGGAGCCATCGGCTATCCATGGCTTTATAAGATTCCAGTAGTGAGTTATCTCTTTGGGGTGAAGTCTGCCGATAAAGAGTTGACCGAACGTATTTTTGTCATCACGCCACGCATTGTGGAAATTAATTCCAAAAATTTGGGTGACTATAGCGAATATTTCAAACCCTCTCCTACGATCGAAAACGCTCTGAATGCCGGAGAGATCAGCAATGCACTCCCTGATCTTAGTAGCAAGGCTCCTACTTTACCTCAAAATACTCCTCTTCAAAGTTCCTCTCCTAGCTTTGAGGAGAGCAAAACTATTCCTCCCAAAAACACTCCTGCTGCCTGGCATGTAGCACCGTTAGTGCCACCACCACCCTCTGCTTCTGTGCCTAAAAAGAAAAAGAAAAAAAAGGATATAATGGCTCTGCCAAAATCTCTTTCCCTCGATGAGCAATAAAACAGGACTAGCACTATCAAGCTTACCCGCTCTTTTCCTTCCCAGTCCTATTAGAACAAGCTTTCAGCCAAGCAACTCTCTATCTTCCATCTACTATTCTTACTTTTATCCCAATGATCCAACGCGCCCTTCTCTCCGTCTCGAACAAAACAGGTCTTTTAACCTTTGCTCGAGCTCTTGTGGATCACGGTGTGATCTTGATTTCCACAGGAGGGACTGCTAAGGCACTTTGCAGCGCCAACATCCCAGTCACTGAGATTGCCGATTTTACTGGCTTTCCCGAAATCATGGATGGGCGTGTCAAAACATTACATCCTAAAGTTCATGGCGCTCTTTTGTTCCGTCGTGACCTTCCTTCGCATGTGGCGCAAGCCGGGGAACACGACATTCTCCCCATTGATCTGCTCTGCGTGAATCTTTATCCCTTTGAAGAAACCATTGTCAAAAAAGGAACGACACTCGAGGAAGCCATTGAGCAAATTGATATTGGTGGGCCTTCCATGATTCGAAGTGCTGCTAAAAATCACCATTCTGTGACAGTGGTGGTCGATCCAGAAGATTATCCTCGCGTGCTTGAAAGCATGGCAGCGCATGAGGGAGAGACAGCGCCTGAATTGCGTGCTCGCCTAGCCACAAAAGCTTTTGCCCTTACCTCAGCCTACGACCATGCCATTAGCTCCTACCTTGATGGAGAGATGGTACCTCCGGCTTCTTTTTCCCTCGATTTACCACAAATGCGCCAGCTTCGTTATGGGGAAAATCCGCATCAAGAGGCTGAACTCTACGGCAATTTTTTTGATTACTTTGAGCAGCTTCATGGCAAGGAACTTTCTTTTAACAATATTCTTGATATCACTGCAGCAACACGGCTCATTGTGGAGTTTGAAAAACCGACTATAGCTATTTTAAAGCACAATAATCCTTGTGGCGTAGGAAGTGATGAGGTCCTTAGTGCCGCTTGGGAAAAGGCTTTTGCGACCGATCGCTCTGCTCCTTTTGGTGGCGTTATTGTGGTCAATCGTGAAGTGGATGAAGAGCTCGCAGCAGCGATTTCAGAAATTTTTAGCGAAGTTATTATTGCTCCTTCTTTTCATGTGGAGGCGCGCGCCCTGCTGCAAAAGAAAAAAAACCTTCGCCTGATGCAGTTGCTTAAAAAGCCCTCTCTCACTGATCGGGATATTCGCTCGGTCATTGGTGGTGTTTTAGTCCAAGATGCCGATGTCGATTTAGGAAATAAAATTGGAACGATGGAATATCGTGTGGTTACTAAGCGTCCTCCCACGCGTAGTGAACTTGAGGCGATGGAATTTGGGTGGCAAGTTGTCAAACATGTCAAAAGTAATGCCATTGTTTATGTCGGGCGAGATCGCACCTTAGGTATTGGTGCTGGTCAAATGTCCCGGGTAGATGCCTCTCGCATTGCCATTTGGAAGGCGGTAGAAGCAGGGCTCTCGCTCCAAGGGAGCGCTGTTTGCAGTGATGCCTTTTTTCCTTTTGCAGATTCACTCATCGCAGCAGCAGAGGCTGGTGCCACCGCTGTGATCCAGCCAGGAGGCTCCCTACGTGATGCAGAGCTCATCGCCGCTGCAGATGAGCGTGGAATAGCGATGGTGTTTACGGGCGTGCGGCATTTCAAACATTAATTAAAATGAAAATTATTGTTACTGGCGGTGCAGGATTTATTGGTTCTCACGTGACGCGGGCATTGGTGGAACGGGGTCATGCCGTGACCGTGCTCGATAATTTTAATGATTTTTATGATCCAGCCATCAAACGAGCTAATCTTGCGGATCTCAAAAATCATATTGAGATTGTAGAGTGTGATTTGAGGAATGAAGAAGCAACATTGCAAATCTTTGCAAGAGTGAGTCCTGAGATGACCCTTCATTTTGCTGCGAGAGCTGGGGTCAGACCTTCTATTCTCAATCCCAAACTTTATTTAGAGACCAATATCAATGGCACCTTGCATGTCCTGGAAGGGGCACGGCAAGTGGGTTGCGAGCGATTTATTTTTGCATCGAGCTCCTCTATCTACGGAGCAACAAAGACCCTTCCCTTTCATGAGGATATACCTCTGCTGCAAACATTGAGTCCCTATGCAGCCACTAAGCTTGCTGGAGAACACCTCTGCGGTAATTATTCGTATCTCTATGGAATGCGGGTGGTGGCGTTGCGTTTTTTTACCGTTTATGGAGCTGGGCAGCGTCCGGATCTTGCGATTCATCGTTTTACCAATGCTATCGAACAGGGATGTCCTATTCAGCAATTTGGGGATGGCTCCACGCGGCGCGACTACACTTACATTGAAGATATTGTCCAGGGAGTGCTGGGTGCCACTACTTACCAGGGTTCGCTCTTTGATATTTTCAATCTTGGAGAGTATGCCACTACAAGCCTTGCGGAGCTGATTGCCCTTCTTGAAAAAACGATTGGTCGTCAAGCCATCATAGAACGCCTTGCTGAACAAAAAGGAGATATGCCAGTAACCTATGCTGATATCACCAAAGCAAAAAAATTGTTAGGGTATAATCCGCAAACGCCCTTGGAATCTGGCTTGGCTAAGTTTGTGGAGTGGTATCGTGATAAGAGGGTGTCTTGAAAAGACTAAAATTGCGCATTACGGCGTCGCTCCAGTGCTCGCGTCCTCGATCCATATACACTGCGGGTCTGTGCGCTTCGCTCCTGGTACTGCATCAATTTTATTCATTTTCAAGACACCCTCTAAGTTACTAGCTAAAAGCTCTCAGTTCCAAGCGGCTGCGCGATGAATTCTAGAAACTAGGAGTTGCGTTGTTGATTTCTTCAACAAGGCTAATCCTCATCGTCACTATCAAGCTCTGCAAACGGTTTAAAGTTACGAATTTTTGAGCTGATATCTTCTTGCATCGGACCTGCTGGAGTTGGGGCTGAATTGGCTTTGGAAACTCGTTGTTTAGGGGCAGGGGTGCTAGTTGTTGGTCCTTGAGCAGAAGCTGTGGTTGTTTTTTGTGACCAAGAGTTTGCTTTTCTACTAGCAGGAGCAGGGGTTTGGCGTATTTGTTGCTGCGCCGTAGATGGTGTATTAAGAGCTTGCGAAAGCAGCTTGTTGGCGCGATGTGATGATTCGTCAAGAACGGTAGGGACGGGGGAGGCAAGTAAATCGACTATTTCTCCCATCTTGTGGGGTATTCCAGTAGCAGAATCATGTAATTTTCTTACAGCTTGATTCCCTGATGGCGTGAGATCTACTTCTATTTTTCTTTCTCTGACTTGAACAGTTATTGGAGCGTCTGATGTAGGGGCTCCATCGCGCGTAGCGAATGGGTCGAAATTTCTGAGATTAGAAATGTTCATAACAATAGTGAGTAGTTCAACAAAGCCGAATAGTAGTGACCTTGCTAATAGGGAGGTCAAGTTTTTTTGCAACAGAGAGGAGCAGCCCTTCGGCGGTATCAGTGAGGAGGACTTGAAGCGTTCCTTGGTGAGTGCTTTTAGTGGTAAGGTGGTTGGAGGCCAGTAATGATTGAACGGCAAGAGCGCAATTTTCTGCAGAATCAACCAGGGTTACTTGAGGGCCGACAATTTCGGTAATCATTTTTTTGAGCAAAGGATAATGAGTGCACCCCAACACGAGTGTGTCGATCTGTTGAGCAAGCATGGGATGGAGATAGTGAGAGAGCAGGGCATGCGTGATGTGATGCTCAAAGAGTCCTTCCTCTTCAATCAGAGGGACCAGAAGAGGACAGGCCTTAGAAAAGACATTGACTGTAGGCTGTAAGTCATGGATTGCCTGACGATAGGCATTGCTGGTAATGGTAGCCTTCGTTCCAATAATTCCGATCATCCTATTCTTTGTGGCCATGAGAGCTGCTCCAGCTCCTGGTTCAATGACGCCCTGAACTGGAATTGAATAGAGTTTTTTTAACGATGGCATTGCTAGTGCTGATGCTGTGTTGCAAGCGACAACTAACAATTTAATTTTTTTAGTTAAAAGAAAATCAGCAATCTCTTGGCTATATTGCATGATGGTTTCTTTACTTTTTCCGCCATAAGGAACCCGCGCGGTGTCACCAAGATAAATAAAATTTTCATGCGGTAGTAACCGTCGCAAGGCCGCTAGAACAGTCAATCCACCAACTCCTGAATCAAAAACGCCGATGGGATTGGCATTGCGTTGCAATGCCAGTTCGTAGTTGGTAGTTGGCAGTTCGCAGTGATCAACTTGTTGGTTCATTAAAAAAGTTAATTGTTATTAATTTGCCTTGCGCAGCAAGGCACAAACTATAACTGCCAACTGCGAACCATCAACTGCCAACTGTGCACGCTCCTCACGTCCTGATGAGCGTGCACTCGGCGGGGGTTGAACCCACAACCTCTGCCTTCGGAGGGCAGCGCTCTATCCAATTGAGCTACGAGTGCGCAATCAGCTACCATGCTTGATTGCAAGAGGCTAAGCAACTGAATTTGAAAATTTCGATTGCCGTTGATCAAGTATAAAGAAACATTGTAAGCTTTTTTTATGTCTAAAGAAAAAGCACATCATTTAATGGTGGTTCCCGATGATGGTATTGAGCCGCTTCTGCAGGCGTTGCACGCAGCAAACAAAGCCATTGATATTAAAATGTTTCAATTCACCGAGCCGCGGCTGATCGAAGAAGTGATCGCTGCTCATCGCCGTGGTGTTGCGGTTCGAGTCATGCTCAATCCATCTCGTTTTACAGGGGAGCATGACAATGACGAAGCTTTTGATCTTTTTAAAAAAGCAGAGGTGCCAGTAAAAGACACCAATCCTCAGTTTCCCATTACTCATGAAAAATCGATGGTTATTGATCATCGCATTGCTTATGTGATGTCACTCAATTGGGCTCCAAAATATTTTGGAGAGACGCGTGATTATGCTCTTATCACGATGGATCCTGTCGAAGTGAAAGAGGTGGAAGCCTGCTTTGATGCTGATTGGAAACGCACAGAATTTACTCCTTCTCAAAAATCATCTCTCATTTGGAGTGTTGGAAAATCACGCGATGAGGTGATTTCTTTTATTAGAGAAGCTAAAGAATCACTCTATATCCAGCATGAGAAATATGTTGACGTCCCTGTGATTGAGGCCTTGGTAGAGGCCAAAGTGAAGCGCAATCTGACTATTGAGGCTATGGCTCTTCCGGTTCATTCTTTGCGTGATTTTTATCGATTAGAAGGAATAGCTGGGTTGCGCTTGCTAGCTGATTTGGACATTCATGTGCGCAAACTTCATGGTATCCATCTTCATGCTAAACTCATAATTGCTGATGAAAAGAAGGCACTCTTGAGCTCTTTTAATTTTTATCCAAAATGTTTTAATGAACGACGCGAGTTGGGGATTCGGTTTGAAGATCCAGAGCTTATTGATCGATTAGTTTCTATTTTCAAAAAAGATTGGGCAAACTCCAAAAAAATAGACATTTCCGATGAAGGGATTGAAGCCGATCTCAAGAAGCACGAAAAAAAACTCAAGCTTCAACAAGCTGCCAAAGCAGATAAAAAGTAACTCTCCAAAGCATGAGTTCTTTTTCTGTTGTTATCAAACGTGATAAAGTAACCCTTTCTCAACTTACAAAGACATTTCTTTTCATTGGAGTCACTAGCTTTGGAGGCGGCATCACCGCTTATGTGCGACGCATTATTGTAGATAATAAAAAATGGTTGACGAATGAAGAATTTTTCCCGGGGCTAGCGTTGGCTCAGTTGCTGCCTGGAGCCAATGTGGTAGGAATCTCACTCTATATTGGAAATCATCTTTGTGGTCTTATAGGAGCAGTGATCGCCATGCTCTGTATCGTTTTGCCACCGGCATTTCTTTTTTTTGGATTAGGATATCTCTATTTTTCTCTGGGAGCATTGCCTGCCGTAGAATCTATGCTTAAAGGGGCAGGAGCAATAGCGTGCGGGATGATGGCTACTATGTTTATTGAGGCAGCCCAAGCCTCGCTCAAGAATGCGATGGATCTCCTTATTTTTCTTGGGGCTTTTGTACTAGTCCATTTTGCTCATCTCCATATTCCTTACGTAATCTTAATCGTAGCGCCTATGGCCATTTGGTGGTATAGGCCTAAAAAGTAAAGAGTGAAGAGTTAGAGCATTTTAAATAAAACTACAGCCATTTTAGAGTATCATTAAAAATTTTTGTAGTCGATGCAGTGCCAGGAGCTGAGGCGCACAGCGAGGGAGTGTATAGCCAATACTCGATGGAGCGAGCACCGAAGCGGCGACGCAATGCGCGGCTACAGAATTTTTTAATATGCTCTAAAGAGTAAAGGGTGATGAAGGTTTCAAGTGTTCAGTCGCTGCGTGTTGCTCGGAGATTGCATTACGAAGGCTTCTTTAAAAATCAAACATTCTTTTTCTTCAAAACATAAAAACCAACTCACGCTTCCTCTAAAAACAGTCGCAAGTTTTTGGAACTTGAAATTGACAGCACAGGGAAGCGACTCTTCACCCTTCACTCTTTACTTGTTTCATGACTAGCCTCTACCTGGTTCTCGCAAAAATTTTTTCGATACTCTCTTTTTCTGCTTTTGGAGGAGGGAATACTATTATCCCAAGCCTCCATGAAATTGCTGTTGTCAGGTATCACTGGATTACGAATCAAGAATTTTTGGATCTTTTTAGTATTAGTAAGGCAGCACCTGGGCCAACGACCTTAATTGTAGAACTCATTGGCATGAAGGCTACAGGATTTTCTGCGGGTTCTCATGGAATGTTTGTGCCAGCTCTTTTAGGAGCTATGATAGCAGTGGCGGCTATGTTTCTTCCCAGCTCTCTTTTATTTCTCGTCGTCGCTCATTTTTGGGAAAAATTTCAGGGCAAGCCGTGGCAACTTGCGATTCAAAAAGCACTCATGCCTATCACGGCGGGACTCATCTTGGGATCGACGTGGACAGTAGCTCAAACAGCCCTCAGTGGGTGGCTAACAGGAGTTATAGCTTTGTTAGGACTCATCATCATCCTTCGCACCAAGACTAATCCAATTCTTATCATGGCTGTGGCTGCGGTGGTCAGTTGGATCATTTGGGGGTAAGGCAATTTGATTTTGCAAAGCAAAACAAATTGCAGTTTGCAGTTGGCAGATTTTTTCCCCGTTTTTAGGATGATGCTTCTTTATCCACAAGAAGCTTCCTTGCTTCATTGAGCCTGCTGCTCTTTTCTCAGCTCATCACGAATTTCGGTGAGCAAGGCATCTGTTTTTGTTAGAGGAGCGGCAAATGAAATAGTATTAGTCCGTTGCAATGTATTGATCGTTTTAATGACCATAAAAACACAAAATGTGATGATGAGAAATTCAATGGTCACGGTAATAAAACTGCCATAGTTGATGGTGGCTGCGCCAGCTCTCTGAGCCTCGCCTAGCGTTCCATAATGGTGGCCATCAAGTGAAAGAAAAAGGTTTTGAAAATTAATTCCTCGCAGAAGCAATCCGATCGGCGGCATCACAATGTCGTTGACCAAAGAATTAACAACTTTACTAAGCGCAGAGCCAATAATGACACCGATAGCAAGGTCAACCACATGTCCACGAGAAATAAATTCTTTAAATTCTTTTAAAAAACCAGCGTTAAATTCCTTTAAAAAGTGAACAATCATAAAACAAAATTTTTAAATTTTTAAAAAAGAACTTGCAATTAGTCAATAGGCGAGGCACACTCACCTTCCTTTTTTCGAAAACTACACGCTCCATGGCCAAAGAAATCGTTGCTACTATCAAACTGCAAATCCCCGCTGGAGCTGCAAATCCAGCTCCTCCGGTAGGTCCTGCCCTCGGACAGCAAGGGGTGAATATTATGGCATTTTGCAAAGAGTTTAATGCTGCAACCCAAAAGCAAGCTGGTGATATTCTACCTGTCGTCATCACTGTTTATAAAGATAAAAGCTTTACTTTTATTACCAAGAATCCACCTGCTGGCGTTCTTTTAAAGAAAGCCGCAAGCATTGCGGCAGGTTCTAAAGAGCCTAATAAAACGAAGGTCGCCAAGCTAACGAAGAAGCAGGTTATGGAGGTTGTGAAAATTAAAATTGCAGACATGAATACGCGCTGCGAGGAAGCTGCTTTTCGAACTTTGTGTGGTACTGCTCGCCAAATGGGGATCGAGGTTGAGCTTTAAAAATTTTCCATTTTTTTCATTAATAACACATATCAATATCAAATTCCCGCAGGAGATAGAGAGACTCCGTCAAGCTCTATCGCTTAGACTGCAACTTTTATGATTAAAAAACATAGCAAACGTCACCGCGCAGCAGCAGCTCTTATCGAGCCTCATAAAAAGTACCTTTTTTCAGATGCTGTGCAGCTTTTAAAAACAATGCCTGGTACTAAGTTTGACCAGACAGTTACGCTCTCAGTTCGTTTGGGGGTTGACCCTAAGCAAAGCGACCAGATGGTCCGTGGCACATCTCCTCTTCCTTATGGAAGCGGTAAGAAGGTGCGTGTGTTGGTCTTTGCTACCGGAGCTGCAGCAACTGCGGCTCTAGAGGCTGGGGCAGAGTATGTTGGTTATGAAGAGATGATCAAAAAATGTCAGGATGGATTTGCTGATTTTGATGTAGCTATTGCAACTCCTTCTGCCATGGCAGAAGTAAGAAAGCTGGGAAAAGTGCTCGGGCCTCGTGGTCTTATGCCCAATCCTAAAACAGGAACTGTGAGTGATGATACGGCCCAAGCAGTTCGTGAGGTGAAAGCAGGACGCGTTGAATTTAAGCTCGATAAAAATGCCAATGTCGCTTTTCCTATCGGAAAAATTTCTTTTCCTTCTGAGCATTTGGCTGCTAACGGCACAACGGTTCTCGAAGCGCTCATCAAAGCGCGCCCAGCGACAGCCAAGGGGGCCTTCGTAGAAGCTATTACCCTGGCTGCGACGATGCTTCCTGGAGTTAAAGTGGATGTTCTTCCCTTTCTCAATAAGCACGATAAGTAAAGGATCAACGCCAATTTTTTTATGAGATCAGAAAAATCTACTATAGTTGATGACGTTAAGTTAAAGTTTAACGCTTCTCCGTTTTTAATTTTAATTGAGTATACCGGCATGAATGTTCCTCATTTTGCCGAGCTTCGAAATCGCTTGGCAGCTACTAATGCTGTTTGTACTGTTGTGAAAAATACCTTTGTAAAGCGTGCCCTTAATGAGGTGGGCATTACCTTCTTTGATGGCCATCTTACAGGGCAAACGGCTGTTATCACCGGAGAACAAGATATTTGCGCTGCAGCAAAGGTTTTAAAAAATTTTACTGCTGAGTTTCAAAAGCCAATACTTCGAGCTGGCTTCCTTGACAACGCGCTCTTGTCTGTCGATCAGTTGATGGCTATGGCAATACTTCCTTCGAAAGAAATTCTCCAAGCACAGCTACTAGGTCTCCTATTAATGCCAGCAACAAAACTTGTACGAACCTTGAACGAGCCAGCAGCGAGCTTTGCACGCCTGCTTGCTGCAAAAATCAAGGAAGCTTAAGCTGAACTTTTAATAACAAAAAAATTTCTCCTAGCGTAGAAAACTACAACAGGCGATCCAACAACACCAAATTTGATTTTGTCGGGCCAGCAGCTGTTGTCCTCAAATATCCTGAAGCTTCAGGGTGCGACATTGTCTTAATATTCTAACTTAGCAAACTTACCAAACTTACCTTTATGTCCGATCATCAATCACTCGTCGACCAACTTAGCAATCTTACTGTTCTCCAAGTTGCTGAACTTGTAAAAGCCCTCGAAGAAAAGTGGGGCGTTAGTGCCGCAGCTCCTGTAGCTGTCGCTGCAGCTCCTGCAGCTGGTGCTGCCGCTGCTCCCGCAGAAGAAAAAACAGCATTTAATGTAATGCTGCTCGAGGTTGGTAGCAATAAAATTGGTGTGATTAAAGAAGTGCGCGCTGCTGTTTCTGGGCTTGGCCTTGCAGAAGCAAAAGCTCTTGTAGAAAGTGCTCCAAAAGCAGTTAAGGAAGGAGCAACCAAGGAAGAGGCAGAAGAAATTAAGAAGAAACTCGAAGCGGCTGGTGCGAAAGTAGAGATTAAATAATTATTATTTGTATTTAACCTGGAGATTTGATGCTGTTTTTGCTTTTGCAAAGCGGCATTGAACATCCAGGCTGACCCATAAAATTTGGGGTTAAAAATCCCCTGAAAGCCTATCAACAACCAAGAGTAACAACATTTAGCGACACATTAATCTATGTCTGAACGCATCTATTTTGGAAAACTCAATGAGGTTATTGTTCCTCCTAACTTAATTGAACTACAAATTAAGTCTTACGAGGAATTTTTTCAAAAAGGTGTTGATCCTTTAAAGCGTCGTGATATTGGGTTGCAAGCTGTGTTCCGTGAATTTTTCCCGATTTATGGATTTGAAGAAAAATCACACCTTGATTTTGTCAGTTACCAACTTGATGATCCAAAAGTTGGTCCTATTGAGTCACAGTTAGAAGGGTTGACTTATAGCGCTTCTCTTTATGTGACATTTCGTTACAAAGATGAAAAGGCAACAAAAGAAGAAAAGGTTTATATGGGGGAAATTCCTCTGATGACACCTCAGGGAACTTTTATTATTAATGGTGCTGAGCGGGTTGTGGTAAGTCAATTGCATCGTTCTCCAGGTATTAGTTTTGAAACGGAAGTCCATTTAAATGGAAAGCTACTTCACGGTTTTCGTATTATTCCTGATAGAGGATCTTGGATTGAGATTCAAATCGATACCAATGACCTTCTTTATGTTTACCTTGATAGAAAGAAACGGCGGCGTAAGTTTTTAGTGACGACTTTCCTTCGTGCTCTTGGTTATCCAAGTGATGAAGAAGTGGCTTCTCTTTTCTATAAAATTGAAAAATTAAAATTAAGCTCCAAGCTTAATGAAGAGGAAATCAGCACAAAAGTCTTACTCCAAGACTACGTAGAAGGAGATAATATTATTGCACGTGCCTATGAGCCAATGACGTTGGCGGTAGTACGCGACCTTCTTCAGGCAAAAATAACGACTGTTAATGTTGTTGAAACTAAAGAAGACGACACTATCATTAAGTCATTAAAACGAGATCCAGCTCATGATGAAGAGGAAGCTCTCAAAGATATTTATCGCAAACTTCGCCCTGGAGATCCTCCAACAGCTCAAAATGCCCGCGGTATGCTTAAGAGGCTTTTTTTTGATCCTAAGCGCTACGATTTAGGTCGTGTTGGACGTCATAAGATTCAGCAAAAGCTAGGTCTGCTTCACACAAAAAATGATAATAGACTGCTTTGTAAGGAAGATATTGCAGAAGCAGTTCGCTACTTACTCAAACTTCGTCGTGGCGAAGGAATGATTGATGATATTGACCATCTTGGAAGCAGGCATGTCCGCACCGTAGGTGAATTGTTGGCTAATCAGTGTCGTGTTGGACTTGCTCGTACAGAGCGCCTTGTCCGTGAGCGCATGGCTCTTTATGATCCGCTTGTAGATCACATTACCCCCCAAAAATTAATCAACCCTAAATCATTAAGTGCTGTTGTACGCGACTTCTTTGGGCGCTCCCAATTAAGTCAATTCATGGATCAAACAAATCCTCTTTCTGAATTAACACACAAGCGCCGTCTTTCTGCCCTTGGGCCAGGAGGACTAAGTCGTGATCGTGCTGGTTTCGAGGTGCGTGACGTTCATCCCTCTCACTATGGTCGTATTTGTCCCATTGAAACTCCTGAAGGTCCTAACATTGGTTTAATTAGTTCCTTAAGTACGTTTGCTCGTATTAACGATTTTGGATTTATTGAAACACCTTATCGTAAAGTAACAAAAGGGGTGGTCACTAACGAAATTGTCTACCTAACAGGAGATCAAGACGAAAATTTTTATATTGCTCAAGCAAATTCAACTATTGATGCAAAAAATAGACTTTTGGGAGAAACGGTATTGGCTCGTTACCGAGGTGATTCTATTGGAATTGAGCCTGAGAAAATAGAATACATGGATGTTTCTCCCAAACAGCTTGTCTCCGTTGCTGCTGGGTTGATTCCTTTCTTGGAGCATGACGATGCTAACCGTGCATTGATGGGTTCTAACATGCAACGTCAAGGAGTACCGCTGCTTACTTCTGAATCTCCTATTATTGGAACCGGTCTTGAGGGTCGTGTTGCACGTGATTCAAAAGCAACCACGCTTTCAGAAGTCAATGGGAAAGTTGCCTCTGTAGATTCAAGACGCATTATTATTACAAAGAATGGAGCTCTTCCTGAAGGAAAAAAGAAAATAAAACATGATCCCGCAGCAGGAGTTTATGTCTATGAATTACGCAAGTTCATGCGATCCAACAGCAGTACTTGCATTAACCAACGACCTATTGTTAAAAAAGGTCAGGCTGTAAAAGCGGGTGATGTCTTAGCTGATGGCCCTTGTACCGATAATGGAGAATTGGCTTTAGGACGTAACGTCCTAGTGGCCTTTATGCCATGGAATGGTTATAATTTTGAAGATGCCATTATGATTTCTGAGCGTGTGGTGAAAGAAGATATCTACACTTCTATTCATATCGACGAATTTGAAATCGGAGCTCGCGATACAAAATTGGGGCCTGAAGAAATTACAAGAGATATTCCCAATGTTAGTGAAGAGGCTCTCAAAAATCTTGCTATCGATGGAGTTGTTCGTATTGGTGCTGAAGTTAAACCAGGGGATATTCTCGTTGGCAAAATTACCCCTAAAAGCGAAACCGAGTTGGCTCCCGAAGAGCGCCTCCTACGCGCTATCTTTGGTGAGAAAGCAGCGGATGTTAGAGACACTTCTCTGACTGTTCCTTCTGGAACATACGGTATTGTCATGGATGTTCGCGTTTCTTCGAAAAAAGAAATTACTAAGCTAAAAATTACCCCAGTAGAAGCAAAGCGGCAGCAAAAACTTATTCAGGAAGACTATAAAAAAAGAAAAGAAGAACTTCATGAGCTCCTCACAGAAGCTCTTTCTAATGTTCTTCTAGGTGAAAAAATTCCTTTAGATGTTGTTAATGGAGAAAGTGGTGAAATCATTATTCCAGCTAACCGCAAGATTACTAAAATGCTTTTGCGAAAACTGGCTAGTGTTTATGAACACGTCGAAATTGACCCTAGTCCGATTCGTAATAAAATTCGAGAAATTATTGGTCAGTTTGAGCATCGCTTTGCCGATCTTCAAAATGAACGCGATGAAAATTTAGGTCGTATTGAAAGTGGTGATGACGTTGATCCTGGAATTATTAAGCAGGTCAAAGTTTACATTGCTAGCAAACGTAAATTAAGCGTGGGAGATAAAATGGCAGGACGTCACGGTAATAAGGGCGTTGTTGCTAGGATTGTTCCTGAAGAAGATATGCCTTATCTTGCTGACGGTACTCCTGTTGACATTGTTCTCAATCCTCTTGGTGTTCCAAGTCGTATGAACGTGGGGCAGGTTCTTGAAACCCATCTTGGTATTGCTGCTAAGGCGCTTGGATTTAAAGTTGCTACACCTGTTTTTGATGGTATTTCAGAAGAGCGCATTCGTGGATACCTTAAAGAAGCCGGTAAAAAAGAAGGATTTTCTTGGATTCAAGAAAATGGAAAATCAACCCTCTATAATGGTCTCACAGGAGAAAAATTTGATCAGCAAGTTGTAGTTGGCATTATTTATATGCTTAAGCTTGGTCATTTGGTTGCTGACAAAATTCATGCTCGTGCTGTTGGTCCCTATTCCCTTGTCACACAACAACCTCTTGGTGGTAAAGCTCAATATGGTGGGCAACGATTTGGCGAAATGGAAGTTTGGGCACTTCAAGCGTATGGAGCTGCTTACACGCTGCAAGAACTTCTTACTGTCAAATCCGATGACGTTCAAGGAAGGACCAGAATTTATGAAAGCATTGTCAAGGGCGACAATTCATTAGAGGCGGGTATTCCTGAGTCATTTAATGTTTTGATCAAAGAAATGCAGGGGTTATGTCTCAATGTTAATATAGAAGGAAAAGGACAACCTCCCTCTTTAATGAATAGCGAGGCATAAGATCAGAATAGTTTGAATTAAAAAGCATTGATAAGAGCCCCCATTATTTTCATAATAAAATACTTAGAAGCTAATTATGATTGAACAAGAAATAACCGACTTGCTGGGAAATCCAGCTGATAATTCTTTTGATGAAGTACAGATTACTGTTGCTTCTCCTGAACTTATGCGTTCTTGGAGTAAAGGGGAGGTAAAAAACCCTGAAACCATTAACTATCGTACCTTTAAGCCTGAAAAAGGAGGTCTTTTTTGTGAGCGTATTTTTGGACCAATGCGTGACTGGGAATGTTCTTGTGGAAAATACAAGCGTATTAAACATAAGAATGTAGTCTGTGACCGTTGCGGTGTTGAAGTAACACTCAGTCGTGTGCGTCGCGAGCGCATGGGGCATATTGAATTAGCTGTTCCTGTTTCCCATATCTGGTTTTACAAATGCATGCCTTCTCGCATTGGATTAATGCTGGATATGACAGGTCGTCAACTAGAGAGAGTCATTTATTATGAAGACTATGTAGTTATTGACCCAGGTAAAACGCCTTTTGAAAAAGGACAACTTCTTACGGAGGGTGAATTTCAAGAAGCGGAAGATCAGTATGGAGAGGAATTTACCTACAGCATGGGGGCTGAAGCTATTGCGAAACTGTTAGAATCCATGGATCTTGCCAAGGAGCAAGAACTTATTGAAAAGCAAATGGGTCAGACAAAAAGCAAGCAGATCCGCAAAAAATTGGCAAAACGGATGAAGCTTGTTCAGGGATTTTTTACATCCAAGACGCGTCCAGAATGGATGATTCTCAATGTATTGCCAGTGATTCCTCCAGATCTTCGGCCGCTTGTTCCTTTAGATGGAGGTCGTTTTGCAACTTCTGATCTGAATGACCTCTACCGTCGTGTCATTAACCGTAACAACCGCCTTAAGACGCTGCTCCAGTTAAAAACACCTGAAGTAATTATTCGAAATGAAAAAAGGATGCTTCAGGAAGCTGTCGATGCGATTCTAGACAATGGTCGTCATGGACGTGCTGTGACAGGTACTGCTAATCGTCCTCTAAAATCTCTAAGCGATATGCTTAAAGGTAAGAGTGGTCGTTTCCGCCAAAACTTGTTAGGTAAGCGCGTCGATTACTCAGGGCGTTCTGTTATTGTTATTGGGCCTGAGTTGAAGCTCAATCAATGTGGTCTGCCAAAAAAGATGGCTCTTGTTCTTTTCGAGCCTTTTATTATTCGTCGACTTAAGGAGCTTGGGTATGTGCATACTGTACGCAGTGCCAAGAAGCTCATTGAGAGACAAACGCCTGAGGTTTGGGATATTTTAGAAGAGGTGACCAAAGGGCATCCTGTTTTGATTAATCGTGCTCCAACACTTCATCGTCTTTCTATCCAAGCTTTTGAGCCTATTCTAATTGAAGGAGAAGCTATTCGTATTCACCCTCTGGTTTGTACAGCTTACAATGCAGATTTTGATGGTGATCAAATGGCTGTTCATGTGCCTCTTTCAGTTGAAGCACAGTTAGAAGCTCGCATGTTAATGCTGGCTCCCAACAATATTTTTTCTCCATCAAGCGGGAAACCTATTACAAACCCATCACAAGATATTCCACTTGGCTGTTATTATCTAACATATGCTCCCAGAATGACACCAGGAGCTAAACAAGAAGAGCGTCTTCCTCTTTTTGCTAATACCTCAGAAGTGGAGATGGCCTTAAGTGAAGAGTCTATTAAAATTCATACGCGAATTCGCTTCCAAAACCCAGATCGCCATCGGACTACCGTTTATGGAAATCCAGAACTTTCTATTGTTGAAACAACAGCAGGGCGCGTCATCTTCAATCAAATTTGGCCTGAAGAGCTAGGTTTTTATAACAAAGTAGCTGGCAAAAGCCAACTTAGTGATATTATTTGGCATTGCTATAAAGCAGTAGGTCAACAACGTACCGTTGAAACATTGGATCGTCTCAAAGAGATTGGTTTTCGTGAGGTCACTCGTGCGGGTATTTCTATTGGTATTGCTGACATGGTAATTCCTAAAGAAAAAGCACCTTTGGTTGAGCAAGCTGAGAAGCAAATTGTTGAAGTGCAAAAGCAATATCGTCGTGGTATCATTACCGATGGTGAGCGCAAAAATAAAGCTCAAGATATTTGGACCCACACCAGTGAAGAAATCACTAATGCGCTTTTCCGTACCATTCAGCATAATGAAGGTCGTAAGGAAATGAATCCTCTCTTCATGATGGTTGATTCTGGAGCGCGCGGTACGCGCTCTCAAATTAAGCAGTTAGCTGGAATGAGAGGTCTCATGGCTAAACCTTCTGGAGAAGTTATTGATCAACCCATTCTTTCTAATTTTCGTGAGGGGCTTTCTGTATTAGAGTACTTTATTTCAACCCATGGTGCACGTAAGGGACTTTCTGATACAGCACTCAAAACAGCTGATTCTGGTTATCTTACAAGAAAACTAGTTGATGCAGCGCAGGATGTCATTATTACAGAAGAAGATTGTGGGACTGTTAATGGTATCGTTGTTCGTCCTGTTTATGAAGGGGATGATGAAGTAGTCAGTTTGGCAACGCGTATTATTGGAAGAGTTAGTTGTGAAGCGGTAAAAGATCCTATTACTTCTAACATCATTGTTAAGGTCAATCAGCTTATTAATGAAGAAATTGCTGCCGCTCTTGCTAAAATTGGACGCGAACATCTCAAAATTAGATCCGTTCTTACCTGTGAAAGCAAACGGGGTGCTTGTGCCAAGTGCTATGGTAGTAATATGGCAACGGGTGGTATGATTGGATTTGGCGAAGCGGTTGGTATTATCGCTGCACAAAGTATTGGTGAACCAGGAACTCAGCTGACGATGCGTACGTTCCACTTTGGAGGAACAGCCAGCCAAACATTCAAACAGCCTATTATTAAATCGAAAAACGAAGGAACAGTTCGCTTTAATGATCTCCGAACTGTCAAGGCATTAGATGGCACCTACATCGCTCTTAGCAAAAATGGAACAATTGGTATTTATGCCAAAGATGGGAGTGAGCTTGAAAGTCATGTTGTGGTGATAGGTTCTGTTATTTCGGTTGCTGATGGGACAACAATTAAAAAAGGTATCTCCTTTGTTCAATGGGATCCTTATAATATTCCTATCATTACAGAAAAAGCTGGAAAAGTTGAGTTCCGTGATATGATTTCTGGAGTTACTATCCGAAAGGAAGTAGACGAAGAAACTGGAGTAATGGGGGTAGTTGTCATTGAGCACAAAGAGGACCTTCATCCTCAATTGGCTATTGTAGATGCTAATAAACAAGTTATTGCGAGTTATTCTATTCCAGCAGGAGCTCACCTAGAAGTAAAAGAAGGTGCTGTTGTTCAAGCAGGGCAACGTCTAGCTAAAACACCGCGTAAGATTGCAAAGACAAAAGATATTACAGGTGGTCTTCCACGTGTTGCGGAGCTTTTTGAGGCACGCCGACCTAAAGAAGCTTGCGAAATCGCTCGTATCGACGGTATTGTCGATATAGGTGGTACTGTTCGCGGCAAAAGAAAACTTATTCTACGTGATCCTCAAACTCACGCTGAGGAAGAACATTTAATACCTCTTTCCAAACACATTATTGCTTTCAAAGGTGATTTTGTCAAAAAAGGGCAGCAACTTACTGATGGTCCTGTTGTTCCTCATGAAATTCTTGAGGTTTGTGGACCTCAAGAACTTCAAGAGCACCTTCTAAATGAAGTGCAGGAAGTTTACCGGATGCAAGGTGTTGAAATCAACGATAAGCATATTGAAATTATCATTCGCCAAATGCTTCGGAAGGTAAAAATTACAGATCCTGGTGATACAACCCTTCTTTGGGGAGATCAAATTGACCGTCTCGAGTTTGAGAAAGAAAATGCAATGATTACAGCTAAAGGTGGTAAACCTGCTGAAGCAACAGCTGTTTTACTTGGCATTACTAAGGCTTCTTTAGAAACAGACAGTTTTATCTCTGCGGCTTCTTTCCAAGATACAACACGTGTCTTAACAGAAGCAGCAACATTGGGGAAAGTTGATCGCTTGCGTGGCTTTAAAGAAAATGTGATTATGGGACATCTTATTCCAGCGGGTACTGGTTTTAAGTCTAATAGAAAATTTGAATTAGCTTTATTAGAACAGCCCACGTTACAAGAAACTGCTTCAGAAGAAATCAAATAACATATAACGAACTCAAAATAATCTCTCATGTCTCTTGAAATAATGACCGAACTACTTGAAGCTGGTGTTCACTATGGACATCAGACCAAACGCTGGAATCCAAAAATGAAGGATTTCATTCTGGAAGAGAAAAATTCCATTTATATTATCGATCTTTCTAAAACAGTAGAGCAGCTTAAAGCAGCCAGTAATTTTCTTGGAAATATTGCTAAAAAAAGAGGTAAAATTCTTTTTGTAGGTTGTAAGAAACAAGCTCAGGAAGCAATAAGAGAGTCATCATTAGCTTCCGGTCAGTTTTTCGTCAACCAACGCTGGCTCGGCGGTACGCTTACCAATCTTCTGACTATTCGTAAAAGTGTCAATCGGTTAAGAGATTTTGAGGCATTAGAAAAGAGCCCTAGTTTTCATAAGATAAATAAAGCCGAAGCTAGTGCCTTGCGTCGAGAGGCTACAAAAATTCATAAAAATCTCGAAGGCATTTTGACCATGGAAAAACTACCAGATGCCATGGTTATTATCGATACCGTTCGTGAGAGCATTGCTGTTGCAGAAGCGCGCCGCCTCAATATTCCCATTGTTGCTATCGCTGACACTAACAGTGATCCTGATCTCATTGATTTTCCTATTGCAGGTAACGATGATGCGATTCGCTCTATTCGTATTATCCTTCAAAAATTAGTGGATGCCATTATTGAAGCGCAAGGAGGATATGTTGCAGGAATTCCTGCAGCTACAGAGAAAAAGCAAGAATCTTCCCTTGTGTTAGAAGAAGAGCTGGTAGAAGTGGCTAGTTAATTTTAAAATAAAATCTTATTGCTTTTATGATTGATCCTAGTTTAGTAAAACAACTTCGAGAGAAAACAAACGCTGGCATGATGGACTGCAAGCGTGCTCTTATGGAAGCTAATGGGGATGCTGCAAAAGCAGAATCTATTTTAAGAACGAAAGGGATAGCCAATGCCGATAAAAAGTCTTCAAGAGCAACTGAAGAAGGCATAGTGGCTTCTTATATCCATTTGCAAGGAAAAGTTGGAGTACTTATCGAAGTCAATTGTGAGACGGACTTTGTGGCTAAGAATGAAATTTTTCGCGAATTTGTGAAAGATATCACTCTTCAAATTGCAGCAGCTCACCCTGTTGTGGTCACACGAAGCCAAGTTGATTCTGCTCTCGTTGCCTCAGAGCGCACAGTCTACGAAGCGCAAGTAAAAGGTAAGCCAGAAGCCATTATCGAGAAAATTGTCACTGGAAAACTAGACAAATTTTATAGTTCTATTTGCCTTATGGAGCAACCATTCATTAAAAATCCTGACTTAACAATCAAAGATTATGTTGCTTCTAAAATTGCAGAACTAGGAGAAAATATTGTTATTAGACGTTTTGTGCGCTATGGAGTTGGAGAAAACTTAGACGTTCACTAGCCCGAGTTCTGCTATTCGAATTTTTCTTAGGAGGGTCTTTCTATTACGCCAGTTTCTCCAGTAACACTTGATAGTCTTCTATCAGAAAAGCAGATTATTCCCAATATAGTTGCCACTGAGAAATGGCAAGCTATTGCGGAAATAGTTCTTTTTCTTATCCAGGGTGGGTATCTCAAAGAGGAAGATAAAGAGCTTATTCTCACTGCGCTCTATCAACGTGAGGAAACGATGAGCACTGGTATTGGCTTTAGTTTAGCCATTCCTCATACTTCTTTGGATATAGTCGATCGTGTTATTGTTGCTTTTGGACGCTCTTTCTCAGGAATCGAATTTGAATCTTTAGATTCTAAACCGGTTCACTTTATTGTGCTTTTCCTTGTTCCTTCTAATGAGTTTAAGACACATCTTAAGACGCTGTCAGCTATTGCAAAATTTTTCAATGACCGTATCATACGAGAAGAATTGATGCATGCTCCCGATGCTGCAGCAATCATGAATATTTTTTCTCGTGGAGCTACTCATGAAAACTAAGTCCTTTTCTATTGGAAAAGTTGTTGTTGGAGGAGGGGAGCCTTTTTTTATTTTGGGTCCTTGTGTGATTGAAGGAAAAAAAAAGCTTTTTCGTGCAGCTCGCAAAATTAAAGCCATTGGTGATGAATTAGGGATTTCTTTTATTTTTAAGGCATCCTATGACAAGGCAAATAGAACCTCTGGCCTTTCCTACCGAGGTTGGGATGTTAGAGAAGGATGTGAGCTCTTAGCAGAAGTAGGAGCTTCTATTGGAACTCCCGTCACTACAGATGTTCATACTTGTGAAGAGGTGGCATTGGCAGCTCCTTTTATTGATCTCTTACAAATACCTGCTTTTCTCTGCCGGCAGACAGACTTAATTAAAGCTGCCGCCCAAACAGGGCGTGCTGTGAATGTCAAAAAGGGACAGTTTCTTGCTCCTTGGGATCTAAAGCCTATTGCTCAGAAGTTACTTGCGTCTGGTTGCAAAAATTTCTTTTTTACAGAACGCGGGACAACGTTTGGTTATAATAATCTTGTAGCTGATATGCGTTCTCTTCATTGGATCCGTGAAGCTGGTTATCATGTCGTTTTTGATGCAACTCATTCTGTACAGCGACCAGGAGGCGGAGGAGATCGTACCACTGGAGATGGGGTATTGGCTCCTGTTTTGGCTCGTGCAGCAATGGCAGCGGGGGTAGATGGTATTTTTTTAGAAACACACGAAAACCCTAAAAAGGCTTTCTCAGATGGGCCTAATCAAATTCCTCATCGGTTATTGCCATCGGTCCTTAGCTCCTTACTTGCTATTCATCGTTGTTTAAACCTAAAGAAATAAAGATGTCCCTGCGCAGTTTTATCAGAATAGGTTGCATGTTAGGACTAGCGCTTCCCTCAGTGGTGGCTGCTCCCGCCAATAATACTGTTGTTCAGGATTTACTCCTTACTCCAAAAAAAACAACGGCAAGTGACCCACAAGAAAACAGACCAATTGATCTTCCTGCAGTTATTGGTCAAGATATCAAAGGCATTACCATTCCCCAATACGACGCTACTGGACATTTATCTATGCAATTTACTGCTGAAACAGCTCGTAAAATTGATGAACATCAAGTCGAGTTAGATAAATTAACTATTGAGTTTTTTGAAAAAAGTGGAAAGGGCATCACTGTAACGATGCCTCATGGTATTTTTGATTTAGCGACCAAAACTCTTTCCTCAAGCACTAGTAGTCTTTCTTCAAACACTAATGTCAGTACGGTTAGTGTGAAGCGCGAAGATTTTGATGTGGTTGGTCAATCGGCTACCTTTGATACAGCAAAACGTTTTGGGACCATGCAGGGACATGTGCATACAGAGATTCGCAATGGTGCTCCGGCTGATGAGTTATGAAGCTCTTTTTTCTTGTTTTAGGAACGGCCTTTTTTTTGACATCATCACCCTTGGTGCGAGGGGAGACCGATTCCGCTGTTTCTGTCTCTTCTCCTGATCCTTGGAAGCTCAGTGTGGGCAGCAGTAAACCGCGCCCTAAAAATGCCCGCACCATTATTGATAACGATGATGGAGCTTGGTTTGACGATGCTACCAGTTCGCTAGAATTTAAAGGCAATGTTGTCGTTCGCGATCCACAGTTTCAATTATTTTGTGATAGACTCTATGTTGTCATGAATCCCAACCGCAAAGGGCTTCAGAAAATTGTTGCCATAGGACATGCCATCATTGAGCAGGATAATATTAACGACCAAGGGGAACTGATCAAAACCATTGCACGTGCTGGAGAGGCTACTTATGAACCCGCTACTGGCAACATGACCTTAAAGCAACAACCTGAAATTCAACAAGGGATGAATTGCCAAGTCGCAACTGAAGAAAAAACCATTATGATTCTCAATAAAAAAGGAACATCTCAAACAGTGGGAAAGAGTCAGATTATTGTGGTTGATCCCAATAAGCACTAACAGAGATTCAGGTTGCAGGTGGCAGGGTAGAAATTAGGCTTCACTAAAAATGACCAATAACAAAAATCTTCTTTTCCATGATTGCCAAAGGCAAGATGCTTTACGCTGTAAGCTGTAACCTGTAACCTGCAACCTTCCTATGCAGCCCAACCAACCATCTTCTCCTCCGCCACCATCACTGCTCAAAACCGAAGGGCTCGTCAAAATTTATAATGGGCGCTCCGTGGTCAATGGGGTAGATATTCATGTTCGTCCTGGTGAAATTGTCGGCCTTTTAGGACCAAATGGTGCTGGTAAGACAACGACTTTTTACATGATCGTTGGACTGGTTCGTCCTGATGGGGGGCGTACTTTTTTTAGAGGAGTTGATGTGACTCATGAACCCATGTACAAACGAGCCCGACTTGGTATGGGATATTTGCCCCAAGAAGAATCTATTTTTCGCAAGATGACTGTTAGAGAGAATATTATGGCCATCTTACAAACCATGCCATTGACAACGAAGCAGCAGAAAGAGCGCTGCGAGGAACTACTTACTCGTTTTGGGATTGATCATTTGGAAAAAAATGAAGCCATCACGTTAAGCGGTGGAGAAAAAAGACGATTGAGTATTGCTCGTTCTTTGGTGACCAATCCCTCACTGCTCATGCTCGACGAGCCTTTTAGCGGTGTTGATCCCATTGCTGTGTACGATGTACAACAAGTTGTTTCGGATCTCCGTGATGCAGGGCTTGCCATTATTATTACAGATCACAATGTTCGTGAAACATTGGCTATTACAGATCGCGCTTATTTAATTTTTGAGGGGCGTGTCGAAAGCCAGGGAGATAAAGATTTTCTCCTGCATGATCCTATTAGTCGCAAGCTGTATTTAGGTGAACAATTTTCGATGTAGAAAATTAGTTGAAGTTAAAAGTTAAAGTAAATTTTTGGTCTTCGGCATTAGCCTTCAACTTTTAACTTCAACTAATTGTAAAACAATGATGCCTTCTGAAAAAAAACCAACTAAACAACTCACTGTTGCTGAATTTTTTCAGTGCTATGGCAAGAAGTTGCAATTGGAATTAATAAGTGAGGATTCAGGAGTCAATCGTCCCATCAAAGAGCCGACGATTAACAGACCAGGGTTGGCCTTGGCTGGTTTTTTTCGTTATTTTGCCTACAAGCGTCTTCAGGTAGCCGGGTTTGCGGAGCTTAGTTATTTGAGGCGTCTCTCCTCACAGGAGCGTGAGACGCGACTGCGTGAACTTTTTTCACGAGATATTCCAGGACTCATTATTGCTCGTGGTCAATCCCTCCCCTTTGAATTATTAAAAATTGCCCATGAGTTTAAAACGCCTGTTTTTTCTACTCCTCTTGTCACGATGCAGTTTATTAACGCTGCTACCATTGCTCTTGAAGAGGCTTTTGCTCCCATTGTTTCTGAATTTGGAAGTATGGTTGATATCCTTGGTATTGGTGTTCTTATCAAGGGGGAGAGTGGAATTGGCAAAAGCGAATGTGTGTTAGGTCTTATTGAGCGCGGGCATAGCCTCGTCAGCGATGATATCACTCGTTTTCGTAACCTCGAAGATCGAGAGCTTATTGGGACTAGCAGTGAATTAACACGCTTTCATATGGAAGTACGAGGAATAGGAATTATTGATGTTACCGCCATTTTTGGTATTGGCTCTGTTCGCTTAGAAAAACGCCTCGATCTTGTTGTTACACTTCAAGATTGGAATGAGGTAACGCATGTTGATCGCACAGGACTCGATCATCATTTCTTAACAATCCTTGGGTTAGAGGTGCCACATGTGATCATTCCTGTTCGCACAGGGCGTGATCTTGCTCGATTGGTAGAAGTTGCTGCGTTGGATCAAAAACTCAAATCCATGGGACATAACGCAGCAGAAGAATTTAACAGTCGTTTACTCCAGGCTATGAAAACAATAAAAAATAGTACATAGTTGTTCGTTTTTATACTTTTGTCGGATGGATTTTAGGTTTTTTTACGCAGGAATTTTAGATGCTAGCCAGAGGTCAGAGCTTGGTGCTGCCGACGTAAGAGCAAGCTCTGACAACGCTGCTAGCGCCAAAAAAAACCAGTAAAAATTTCTAAAATTCATTCGAGAAAGGTATATAGAAACGTTCTTTTTTCGAATGCTTTCACAATGATACCACACGTTACTAAAGAATTTATTATTAAAAACTCCAACGGCTTGCATGCTCGTCCAGCGGCTCTTTTTGTGAAAACTTCCAGTCGTTTTCAGTCGGAAGTATGGGTTGAAAAAGAGGGGGAGCGTGTCAATGGAAAAAGCATTATGGGGCTGATGATGCTTGCTGCTGCTCAAGGGACAGTGCTTCGTGTGATTGCTGAAGGAGAAGACGCATTAGATCTGCTTCAAGCATTAGAGGCTCTGGTAGAGGCTCATTTTGGAGAAGAGTAAAAATGGGAGGTTTCATGAAACAGCAATCTGATAGTACATCTCGTCTATGTGGCACAACTCAACTCGGGCTAGAGCGCCACTTTCAGGGAATTGCTGTGGCTCCAGGCATTGTGGAGGGTCCACTCTCTATTTATCAACCACTGAAAGAAGAAATTCCTTTTTATTCGATTACGGAACAAGAAATCAAAGACGAAATAAAGCGTTTTAAAACAGCACTCCAAGCGACTCAGCAAGAATTACTCACTATTCAGAAACAACTGGCGTCTTCAGTGACAAGTAGTGATATGAATCTTTTCGATGCTCACTTACTTGTGTTAGAAGACCCTAGTTTGTTAAGTGAAATTTTAGAATTGTTACACCAGGAAAAACTTAACATCGAGCACATCTTTAATACAGTGATGCAGCGCTCTTGTAGTAATTTGAGTAAAGTTGAAAATCCTTATTTGAGAGAACGTGCTCTTGATATAGAAGATGTCTCGCGGAGGATTCTTCATCATCTTTTAAAAAAGCCCGCTCTTCCTTCCTGTCATCATGGTGAGCATCCTATCATTGTTACTCACATGCTGACGCCATCGGATGTCGCTATTTTGCACCGAGATCATCAGGCTGCTTTTGCTACAGAGGTCGGCAGCAAAACTTCTCATACAGCCATTTTGGCAAGAGCTATGGGTGTTCCTGCGGTGATCGGATTAAATCGGCTCCTTGGTGAAGTCACCGAAGGAGAGCCTGCGCTGTTAGATGGATATCATGGATTACTCATTGTCAATCCCAGTGCAGAGACGCTGCGGCGATATCGACGGATGCGGCTCCAGGAGAAACATCTTGATAAAGATCTTGAAAAAATCCGAGAGACCCCTTCCACCACTCAAGATGGGCGTCATATCATTTTGTCCGCAAATATCGAACTTCCCAAAGAAGTGAATGATTTGAAAAAAAGTGGAGCAGCAGGAATTGGTCTTTATCGTACAGAGTTTCTCTATTTGCATCGCACGACTCCTCCGAGTGAAGAAGAGCAATATCAGGTTTTTCGAACCATTGCTGATCAATCAAAGCCCTACCATGCCATCATTCGTACCTTTGATATTGGAGGGGATAAACCAATCTCTTTTTTATCACTTCCTAAAGAGGCTAATCCCTTTTTGGGATGCCGCGGCATTCGATTGGCCTTGCAACATAAAGAGCTATTTAAGGTGCAACTTCGTGCCATCTTACGTGCTGCTGCTGTTGGCAATCTTCGGATGATGTACCCGATGATCTCTGGACTGGAGGAGCTTGGTGAAGCTAATGCTATTTTGGAAGAAGCCAAGCAAGAGCTTCGCAAGCGTCGTGTTCCTTTTAAAGAAGATCTCGAAGTAGGAATGATGATTGAAGTGCCTAGTGCAGCGATGATTGCCGATCTCTTGGCGCGTGAAGTCGCTTTTTTTAGTATTGGTACTAACGATCTCATTCAATATTTAACCAGTATTGACCGTGGTAATGAGTCCATTGCTTATCTTTACAATCCAGCACATGCAGGAGTGATTCGCATGCTAAAACTTATTGTGGATGCAGCTCACCAAGAAGGTATTTGGGTTGGTGTTTGTGGAGAGTTGGCGGGAGATGTCATTTTCACTCCCATCCTTGTTGGACTTGGCGTCGATGAATTGAGTGCTAGTTCCATTTTTATTCCTAGAATTAAGAAAGCTATTCAAAGCCTTACTCTTCCTGTTTGTCAGGAATTAGTTTCCAAATTACTCGATGGAGAGAGTGCTGTAAAAAATTACACGCATTGCCTTCATTTGGCGCAGCGCTATTATGGCGCCTTGTTCACAACAGAATAATTATGATTATCTTTCTTTTTCTCCTACTTTTCCTGCCTTCCCTGCTCTCGGCGCAGGAGGCTACAGTTGTTCCAAAAATCGAGACGTCTGCGCAAACTCAGACGCCAAGCCCGTCACAGGCTAGTGCTCTTTCTCCTGTAGCAACCTCTTCTGCAGAGCCTGTAGTTACTCCAGAAAAGGAGACCAATGCTCCCTCTCCTGAGCCATCATCAGCATCTTCGCCATCGGTCAATTCTGTAACTCCTGTAGATCCTTCTGCAGAAGTTTCTCAGGAGTTAACGCCTTCTAGTACCCCTGCTGTTTCCGAAGAATCTACTGCCGGGGATACTAATGCTCCCATTGCTGACCAAGCCGAAGAGCCATTAAAAGCTCCTTTAGAGAAGCCACCTGAGAGTATTGAAAAAAAAGAAGGGCAGATAAAAATTCGTTATTACCAAGTGCGTGCTCGAGTTGAAAATGATCCCGAGGTTGCTGCCATCAAGCAACAGGCCAACACTGCTGTGAGCGATGAAAGAAAACGTCAAGCATTGCGAGCTTACTATGAACTTCTTTTTAAAAAAATGAAGAGCATCGATGCCTCCATTAGTGATCGTTGTGATACCATGCAGGCTGCTTATTTGAGGCGATTAGAGCAATCATCGCTAGAGCCAACAGTCCCGCTAACGCCCTTTGTGAGCCCTTCCCCATCCACGGAGAAAAAAGAAACAACTCCCACTAAGGCCTCTCCAACGCCCGCTCCTACTATTTCCAAAAAAAAGAAGCGGCACTCGTTAGGGAATAGCTGACCTTATTTTTGGATTGTAGAAAGAGGGTTGAGTTGAACCTTCAAAGAAAAGGGTGATTTTAGAAAAAGAGACTTATAGTTTTTCTTTTTTTTTCATAAAAACCAACTCATGAAAAAACTTTCTCTCCTATTTTTGTTAAGCCTGCTTTGGGCTTCTCCTGCGCAGCTGCGTGCTATGATGGAAGAAGAGAAAGACCCAAAAGAGGAACAATCAAAAAATCAAGGGCCCCTTGAGTACAGCAAGGAGCAAGAAGAAAAAGCTCTTATCGACAGTGTTGGACCAAGCCGTGGTGGGCGCACAACAGAACTCATCAAAGTGACTAGCAGTGTCAACAGCGAAGAACCTAGAGACCAAGGAGCTCAAAAACAATTTGATGCTGATACCGATTCTGACTATGGAGAAAACCCTCATGATTGGGAGGACGAAGGTAACGAAAATCTGAGCCTAAAAGATTTTAGAAGAGCTTTAAGAAAAGAGATCCATCGCAATGCTCCACGCCTCATCATCATTCACAAGAGCGATGGAAAGAATGTGATTAAAGCTGTCCCAGAAAATCCAGACGCGCTCATTGCAAACGGTATTGAAGATCGTGAAATCACCAACCTTCTCAAAGAGCTTCTCGCTTTAGAACACCCCTCCATCAACGTTGAAGACCTTTGTGTTTCCGATTCCCCCTTAAGCAGTGAAAAACTTAAAATAATATTTGATCGCATCGACCGCGCTATTGCAGAACAAAAGAAAGCTTCTGCTCGCATTCTCCCAGGCTCGGATCAAGAACAGCTGGCATCGATTCTTCATAACATCATTTTAAAACGGGAAGAAAAGCCCAGTAGCCACTATGCCGAAGCTGATAAAATCTGGGTCCAGCAGCAACAAGCTTGGGAAGAGAAAACCATCCTTGAGCGAGAATTTAAAAACAGAGCCGCTCTGAAAAAACAAGCCAAGAACTTTTCGGATCAAGTCCAAGACGCCCATGACAAAATCGATCTTGAAAACACCATGGCAGGACGCCTTGCTCATATTGCAGAAAAAACAGCCGTTCTCTGCGCTATGGTTCCTGAGCCACATGTTCAAATTCTTGGAGAAGTCGCTGCTGGCGTCGCTTGGAGCGCTGATAAATTTAATAAAATTTGGAATGAGCGCGATGTCAAAGCTGCTAAAGCCGCGCTGCAAGAAATTGAAACAGCTCTTAAGGAAACGAGCGAAAAATTAACAGACGCCGATGAAAGGGTAGGTACACTTAAAAATAGAGCCGAAAAGCAAGAGACCTACGCTCGTCATGCCGAGGCTCAAAGACGAAAAACAGTAGCTGAAACACTTCACCCTCCCGCAAGTCGTAGCGAGGCTGATTGGAACAGTTGGGCCACACAAATAGTCACCGAAGGAAAAGGGGAGCCTGCTTGGATTGCACACCTCATGGAAGGTGGTATGGCTGATCCCACTTGGGTAGCAGAAGAAACAGAGAGAGCTTGGAAAAAACGGCTCATTGTTGATGAGGAAAAAATTCGGCAGCAAAAAAAAGAATTTAAAGAACATATGAGGCCGCTCAATCGAGAGCGTTACAAAAATAATAAAGCTCTCCAGAAAGCTCAGAGAGAGGAACAGACCACTCAAAAGGAATTTGAAGAACAACGAGAAAAACACCAGAAGTTAAAAACCGAACTAGAAACCTTAGGGCAAACTCAAGAAGCCTTTGAGTCAAAATATCAAGAAGTCGCAGAAGCTGCTCAAGAACTCACTCTCAAGGAAAAAGCTTGGTTAGAAGCTCAAGAAAGATTAACTCATCAAGATACAGAAACCCTCACTCATAAAAACGTACATGCCATTGAAAAAACTCTTATCCTCAGACACCTCAACCGCTCCCTTGATCAAGTAAAAATCGATGCACTCGCTTGGGGCTACAATAACCAACTAACCAGCTGGCTCGCCTATCGTCTGCCAGAGCACGTTGGAGAGCAAACACCTCCACAACCTAAAACAGGAGGATCCATTCCTCAACCCATTCGCTTAGATGAAGAACTAGAAAAACTAGGGAGAAGACTTTGGGCTCAGAAAAAACGGGCTTCCAGCGCTCAGACCTTTTCTTTAATGGAACATCAAGGTGGAGAAAAAAAAGAAGAATTACTTGAAACAGAAAAGGAAACTCCTCTTAAAGAAACAGCTAAACCACCAAGTGTCGCTGAACTTGTAGCATCCATCATCATCCCAACTCAAAAAGATCGTGACCGTTGGCAGGCTAGGAAAGATGCCGACGAGCGCTTGCGCGAACGTGATGCTCTTTTTGCTGAGAAACAAGAACGTCGTGCCAGCATGAGTGAACCAAAAGGTGTAAGATCGCGCTTAGATAGTATAACAAGCCTTTTTAGTTGGAGCGGACAATCTATCGCAGGAACAATTCTTGGTAGCATTAATCTCAAATCTGAAGTTCAAAAACTCAGACGAGCAGCTACCCAAAAAGTAACCGATGCCGAAAAATTATGGTTCGACCTCGTTCAAGAAGCTCATGCAGAAATAGGAGGTATTCCTTATGTCGATAAGGAAACAATCAATGATGAAGAAGAATGGAAAAAAATTAATGACAAAGAAATAGCAAAACATTGGGAACAAGCTGATCGTGCAGCTGCAAAAGCCTGGGAAGAGCGTGCCCTTCTTCAAAAAGAGGTCACCCTCGCTACTCACATCAAGGATGAGGAAGAGTGGAACAACGATATCGACCGTTGGATTGCAAAAGAAGAAGCTGACAAGCTAACTGATTTATTTGGAAAGGCTATTGCTCTGGAAGAGAGCCTTGCAGCTCAGCAACAATCACGCGATCCTGCTTGGCAAGAAGCCTACAACAAAGCAGTCCAAGAAGTAGACCGCCTTCGTCCTTTAGTAAAAGCCGCAAAGAAAAAATGGATTGCTTTAGCCAACGAGGAGGAGAGCGTGAGCATGGCTCTTGAGGAAAGAGACGAAGCTGCTGCAGAAGAGGCTCGAAAAAAATTAGAACCGCTAGACCGTGCTGCCATGGGGCTTTGGAAAAAAGTCAAAGAGATGTCTCCTGAGGAACGCTCTAAAAAACGGATGGCAACCTTTGCTAAAGAGAAAGAAGCAATAGTCACTCAACCTGCAACGTTGATAACAAGCGGTTCAGAGAGAGCTAGCCTTACTCTTAATGACACTCTAAAGGACATTGAAGATATTTTTCTTTACAAGCTCGAAGCTGACGAAAAAGCCAAGAAAGAAAAAATAGAGCACGCTGCCAAAAATTACTTTCATGACGAGGACGCTAAAAAAGTTTGGGAAGAAGAACTGACCTTTGAGGAACGCCATCTTTACAACATCAATAATGAAGATGCTAATGAGGTTTATAAGAAAGCTGCTCAAAAAAAGATAGAGGAGGCTCAAAGCAACTACGACAAGGCGTTAGAAGACTCCAAAGGAGTTTTTATTGTGAGTTCCAAACAGAAACAGGCTGCCTTGGCAGAACTCCAAAAAGCAGCAGCTCATTTAATGAAAGTAAAAGCTGAAATAAAAGAAAGTGAACTAGCTCGTTCTTGGGGGAACCTTTCTCAGGAAAAAAAAACTGCTAAATCGAAGAAAGAGAGCGATGCGATTGAAGAGCTAAATCAGGCAAGGGAAAATATTATCAACACAACTAAGGAATTTGAGGCCACCTTTGGACAAGCCTATCAAGAGGGCTCTTCTCAAAATTGGAAGTTGGCTAAAGAGGCTGTGCAAACTCAGGTTAAACCGGCGTATGATCGGCTTCTGCAAGCTTATAAGCAACTTCAGGAAATGGCTCCTAGAACTGTTGTGGAGGCTACCGAAGAAGAGAGAGAACGGTGGGTCACTGAAATAGAATATGCCAGAAGCATTGAAGATGTTTTGGATCAAAGAATCACTTCTGCTCGGCGCTGGCAGAATATTGGAATTGCTGGAGTTAGTACTGTGATTGTCGTTACTTCACCTATATGGGTTCCTGTGAGACTCATAGCTGCTGGAATTGATTGGATGACACCAGAAGAATCCATGGAGGATCGAATAAGAAGACACGCGTACAGAGATGAAAGAAGACACGCGTACAAATATCAAGAACGTCAGTTTTCAGGGCTAGGTATGGCCAAATATTAAAGATAGAGGTGCTGCTGAAAAGATTCCATATCCACTCAGACCTCTTTTTGATAGCATTCCTGATCTTATGACTTCCACGCCACAACCCAAAAAGCTGATCCAGTTTGATTGGGCTATTAAGACGCTGTTAAGAAACAGAAAAAATTTTTCTATTCTGGAAGGCTTTCTTTCTGAGCTATTGCGGACGGATGTGAAAATCAAGGAATTGCTTGAGAGTGAGTCAAACAAAAGTCACGCCAAAGATAAATCCAATCGCGTCGACATGGCCGCCAGACTAGGCAATGGAGAGCATGTAATCATTGAAGTTCAAAGTGTACGTCAAGATGATTTTATCACTCGCATGCTCTATGGTGTTTCCAAGGTTGTGGTGGATTATTTGCAAGAAGGAGATCGGTATCACGAAGTTCCACGCGTGATTTCGGTCAACATCGTTTACTTCGATTTGGGGGAAGGAAATGACTACATTTATCATGGGACTACCGAGTTTCGAGGCATCCACAAGCGCGACGTGCTTCAGCTTCAAGACTCAGAAAAAAAACATTACCCCGATCACATCGCTAATATTTTTCCAGAGTATTACGTTTTAAAAGTGAGCGCCTTTGATCTGCACATCCGAGATACCCTAGATGAATGGATGTATGCCTTGAAAAAATCGGAAGTCAGGCCTGAGTTTAAAGCCAAAGGAATTCAAGAAGCTGGTAATGTCTTAACGCGATTGAATCTTTCTCAAGAAGAGCTGGCAGTCTATGAGCGTTATATTACTGATGCGAGAAATGCACGCAGCGAGATTCTAACAGCTTTTGATGATGGAGAAGCGCTAGGGATTAAGGAGGGCTTAGCGAAGGGCTTAGCCGAGGGCAGGGTTGAGGCGAAGGTTGAAATGATTCGCAGTTTTCATCAACTTGGCATTGCTCTTGAACAGATTGCTATGGCAGCCAAGCTTTCTTGCGAAGAGGTGCAGGCTATTCTCAAAAACAAATAGACTCTTATAGATTCCTAAAAAATGAAAAACGACGAAATGCGCTTATTTACTGGCTGTGCCCACCAGCAACTCGCTGCTGACATAGCAGCTTATCTTGGGCAAAAGCTTGCAGATGCCACGGTGACTTCTTTTCCTGATGGAGAAACGTTTGTCAAAATTAATGACAATATTCGAGGACGTGATGTTTTTATTATCCAACCGACCTGTCCTCCGACCAACCAAAACATCATGGAATTGTTGATCATGGTAGATGCCGCTCGGCGAGCAAGTGCTGATCGTATTACGGCTGTGATTCCTTTTTTTGGCTATGCCCGGCAAGATAGAAAAGATCAGCCTCGTGTGCCGATCACGGCAAAATTAGTCGCCAATCTCCTTGTTGCTGCAGGAGTCGAGCGTGTCCTGACCATGGATCTTCACGCGCAACAGCTCCAAGGTTTTTTTGATATCCCCGTGGACCACCTTTATGCGCTTCCGGTGATGGTGGACCATATCCGCAAGATGAATTTGAACAATCTTGTAGTTGTCTCTCCCGATGTCGGTGGTGTCAAAATGGCTTCTGCTTATGCTTCTGCACTAGATGCAGGCCTTGCTATTGTAGTCAAACGGCGCCGCAGTGCGACAGAAGTGGATGCTTCTCACGTGATTGGAGAGGTAGAAGGAAAAAATATTCTCATTATTGATGATCTCACTGAGACTGCTGGAACCTTAACAAGTGCTGCCAAAAAATTAAAAACTTTGGGGGTTTGTGATATTTATGCTGGTGTCTCGCACGCCGTGCTGACAGATTTAGCGGTTGAGCGATTGAAGGGTTCTGACATTAAAGAACTCATCACTACTGATAGCGTTCCTGTTCGCCACGATGTGGAGAGCCGTGTGCGAGTTCTTTCCGTTGCCGAACTGCTCGGTGAGGGAATTCGTCGCATTCATGAAGGCGAATCAGTGAGCTCGTTGTTCCGATTGAAATAACCCTCTCATCACTTCTTAATTCAAATCATCTCATGTCAAAACAAGTCAAACTTTCCGTACAATCTCGCACCAATGTAGGGCGTAACTCCGTTAAGCAACTGCGCGCTCGTGGTGTTGTTCCTGCCAATATTTATGGTTCCAAACAAGAGCCGCGCAATCTTGAACTCAATGAGCGTGATATTCGAAAACTCCTCGCTCATGCGGCAGGAGAGAATATTTTGGTCGATTTAGAAATTGTCGGTGACAAACAAAACCATCTTGCTCTCATCCAAGAAGTCCAACATCACCCTGTGCGTGGCACTATTTTACATGTCGATTTTCTGGAGGTTTCTATGAACGAGCTCTTGCATACAGAAATTCCGGTGGAGGCTTTTGGAGAAGCAGATGGTGTTAAAAATTATGGTGGCTTGCTTGAGCAATTGGTGCGCCATGTTTCCATTGAATGCTTGCCAAAAGACCTTCCCGAGAGCATTCGCGTCGAGGTAACAGGGCTAGGTATTGGTCAGTCACTTCATGTACGCGATCTTGTGTTACCTCCAGGTGTGACCGTCACCAATGATCCGGACCTGACTATTTTCTTAGTTGCCGAGCCTAAAGTAGAAGACGCTTCTAAAGGGGAAGAAGTCCAACAAGCTCCTGAGGTGATTAAAGAAAAGAAACCAGCTGCTGAGCAAGAAGGAAAGAAATAAGCTCGAAACAGAGGATAGGCTGGAGGCTGAAGGTTAGAGGGTTTTCTGCTCGATAATCAGTTTAATTTCCTAATCAATTTTTCCAGGTAACTTGATAGAGTTAACAAACAGCTGATAAATTTCTTCCAGCCTATCTTGATATCGATGTCCGACATACTTCCGATTAGAAAATCCTCCAGCTTCCAGCCTCCAGCCTCTAGCCTATCCCCTCGGCTCATCATTGGCCTGGGCAATCCTGGTCGTAACTATGATGGAACACGTCATAATATTGGCTTTGCAGTTGTAGATGCCTTGGCCGCTAGTCATGGATGTTCTTTTTCTTTCGAGTCAAAATGGAATGCCGAAGTGGCTTCTGTGAGCTCCTCTCTTGTATTGATGAAGCCAAGAACATTTATGAATTTAAGCGGGACGGCCGTTAGTACTTATACACGATTTTTTAAAATCCTAGCGCAAGAGGTCATCGTGGTGCTTGACGATGTTTCTCTGCCACTAGGAGCCTTGCGCATCAGAAGAGGAGGGAGTGCTGGAGGTCATCGTGGGTTAGAGTCTATCTTAACACATTTTTCAACAGAAGAGGTGCCACGGTTGCGTCTGGGTATTGGAGAAAAAGAAAAAAGCGAGGAGGCTCCTCTCTCAGATTTTGTGCTTTCTCGTTTTCACGATCAGGAGCTCGTTCTTGTCAAAGAGACCATTCAACGCACATTAGAGGCTCTTGAGTATCTGCAGCGTGAAGGCCTCGACAAAACTATGAATTACTATAACATTACCCCCTAATTCCATTATGAAAAACAATTACGAACTCTTGTTAGCTCTTGCTATTAACGGCCCAGAAGAAGAAATCAAAGCGCTTTTAGAGCGTCTTGAAAAAATAATGAATGCGGAAGGTGCCCTCATCGAAAAAGTACAACGCTTAGATCGTAGAGAGTTTGCCTATCCTCATCGCCATTTGACATCCGCTCACTATGTCAACTTCGTGATGACGGCAGATCCTTCTGCTATTGTAAAACTGCAACAGAAATTGGCACTGGTTGAAGAAGTCACACTTCAAAATTATTTAAAAAAAGAGAAAGTCAAAACAACGGATGCTCCTGTTCAAGCTAAAAAAACTAGAAAAAAAGAAACAGTAGCTGCTTAACATTGTTATTTTATGGCCAACCTCAATAAAGTTCAGTTGATCGGCAATATCACACGTGACCCAGAGGTTAAGTATACGCCTAAGGGGACTGCAGTGACAGATCTTGGATTAGCAATTAACCGTTTTTATTCTACGGACAATGGTGAGAAGCGGGAGGAAGTAACTTTCGTTGACGTGACACTTTGGGGACGCCAGGCAGAAATTGCTGGGGAATATTGCAAGAAAGGCCGCTCAATCTACATCGAGGGCCGATTACAACTTGATTCTTGGGAGGATAAAGTTTCTGGTCAAAAAAGAAACAAGTTGCGCGTCATTGGAGAAAATATCCAGCTTCTTGGGTCGCGTCCTGGTGCCTCATCAGGAGAAACAGCAGGGAGTGAAGGTGGGGAAGAAGAGAGAAGTTACACCCGTTCTTCCCGCTCAGGATCAAGTTCTGCAAGCCGTCCTGTACAGCCTTCATCCTCAAAGATGAATGACGAGGATGATGATGTTCCCTTTTAACCAGAATATTTCACTGTGAAATATTTTAGGTAACTCCTCATGGCAACCACAGCGCTTCATTCTATACCAGTAGGAACAATTCTTCCTGATCGAGAGCTGCTCGATGTCGTCACTAACGAGCACGTCAGGATCACGGAACGCCCTTTTTCAAAAGGAATCTTGGTGATCATCCTCTGCGCTCATTGTCCTTATGTGGAACACATCAAACTGGTATTAAAAAAACTGGCCTCGCTTTTCATGCCTCAAGGAATTGCGTTTGTGGGAGTGAGCGCTAACGATCCTGAGCAATATCCAGAGGATGCTCCTGAGAAGCTTCGAAAAATGGTTCTTGAAGAGGCCTTTTCCTTTTCCATTTTATTTGATGAAACACAAGAGTTTGTCAAAGCCTTGGGGGCTGTGTGCACTCCTGATTTTTTTCTTTTTGATCACCACTTGCGTCTTGCCTATCACGGACGTCTTGATGCTAGCACCCCTAAAAATGGAGTTCCGCTGACCGGTGCTGACCTAAATCATGCTCTAGAAACGCTCTGTGCTGGAAAAACTATTGCTGAACCATTTCCCCTATCACTAGGTTGTAGCATCAAATGGAAAGAATCTGCTTAAAAAAAACTGCTTTATTGCTTCTGGTGATGAGTGGAATGCTCTTGCTAATAAGAGCATCTTTTTTTCTCGATGCGCCAGTGCGTGCTGCCATTGTGCAGATGGAGGGGAGTAACTGGGATCAGTCGTCTCAAAAATCGATTGTCGGTTGTATCAGTCGCTACGGGGATTGGCCCGAACTGATGGGGTTGGGTCTGCTCGGATTTTTCATTGCACGAAAGAGAGGCAATTCAAAATGGCAGCGTCTTTTTCTCATTGCGATGGTGGCTTCTACCCTTGCTGGGACACTTGTCAATACGATGCGCTTAACCACAGGAAGGACTCGTCCGCGGGTTTCCCCAGCAGCGACACAAGGATGGTATGGTCCTTATGCCAATAGAGCGTGGTATATCGGAAAATCAGAATATAACAGCTTTCCCTCCGGGCACACTGCCACCGCCATTGCTTTTGCGACGATTATCTTTTTTGGGAGTCCCTGTTGGGGCATTCTCTCTTTGTTGCTAGCGGTAGCGATCGCCTCTTCTCGTGTGCTGTTAGGAGCACATCACCCTTCGGATGTCGTTGCTGCTATCCTCATCGCTTTTACTGTGGCATGGCTTGTATGGAAATATCATGACCGCGTGCCAGGTAGGTATTGGGAAAGGCTACTAGGGAGGGGAAGCGGCGTTGTTGAGTAAAGCAACAAAGCCAGTTGAGACCTTCAACTTCAACTTTTCACTTCAATTTAGTTGCAAACCAGAGCCATCCTCATCAAGCGTTACCCACTTTCTGAAACCAGTCTCATTCTTCTTTGGTTTACCCAAGAGTATGGGAAAGTGAAAACCACAGCACAAGGGGCGTTGAAGTCACAAAGCCTTTTTTCGGGATGCCTAGAGCTTTTTACCGAAGCGACTATTTCTTTTTCGCTGAATAAAAAAAGTGATCTCCATTTTTTAAAAGAAGCCCTGCCAATGCTTAGCCAGCAGCAGCTGCCTAGCACTTATGAAACGCTTCTTTGCGCTTCCTATTTTGCAGAACTAGGTGACCTCTTTACGGAGCCAGGGGAGTCTCTTCCGGAAATATTTGGATTGCTTCAGCGAGCTTTTCTTTTTTTGCAGCAACAACCACCTACACTTCGGGCTATGGCTCATTTTGAAAAAAGCCTTGCCAAAGCTCTTGGAATCTACGCTCCAGGGATTATTGTCGAAGATGCTCTACGAACGCTGGTTCCTCGTTTGCCGGCCAATAGGGAAGTTTTATTCAAACTTCTAGTTGAAGTTGAACGTTGAAGTTGAAGTGAAATACCATAACATCTCTATTTTTTTATGCTCCAATATCACCGCCTCTTACGCTTAGTTTTAGAACAGGGAGAAAAAAAAGAAGATCGGACAGGAACCGGCACCTTATCAGTCTTTGGAGCCCAAGAGCGGTTTGATTTGCATCAAGGGTTTCCTTTGCTCACGACAAAAAAACTTCACCTGCGCTCCATCATTCATGAGCTCCTTTGGTTTCTTTCAGGAGAGACTAATGTTGCTTATCTTCACAAAAATCAAGTTACCATTTGGGATGAATGGGCTGATACGGAAGGAAACTTAGGCCGTGTTTATGGAGCTCAATGGCGAGATTGGCGTTGTGCTAACGGAACCTCACTTGATCAAATAGAGCGTCTACTTCACGACCTCAAAAACAATCCTGATAGTCGTCGCCATATTGTAACAGCATGGAATCCCGGGGAGCTTGATCAAATGGCTCTGGCGCCCTGCCATGCCTGGTTTCAATTGTATGTTTGTAACGGTGAATTAAGCTGCCAGCTGTATCAGCGCAGCGCCGATCTTTTTTTAGGTGTTCCTTTCAACATCGCTTCCTACGCTCTTCTCACCATGATGATTGCCCAAGTAACAGGGCTGCGTGCGAAAGAATTCATCCACACTTTTGGCGATCTTCATCTTTATCTTAATCATCTCGATCAAGCAAAAGAACAACTCTCGCGGACACCGCGCCCCTTTCCTCAGATGACACTTAATCCTGCTGTTAGTGAACTGAGTGCCTTTTGTTTTGAAGATTTTGAATTAAAAAATTACGATCCTTGGCCTGCGATTAAGGCTCCGATTGCAATTTAAGAAAAAAAATTAACAGGGATAGAAGCGATAGAAGGGATGGCGAAAGGGAAAAAATAACGAGCCTTTTTTCTTATGTTTCCTTGTGTTCTTTTGTGGCTCTTTCTCATCCTTATTTTGAATAGAACTGACTCAAACTTCTTCATCGCTTCTATCCTTGTTAATTTCTTATGAAAGCAATTGCGGCTATGGCCGAAAATCGTGTGATTGGTGCAGAGGGAAAAATTCCATGGCACCTTTCTGGAGAGTTGCCTTTTTTTAAAAAAACGACATTAGGTCATGCGATTGTAATGGGGCGTAAGACCTACGAATCTCTTGGGAAGCCTCTTCCAGGGCGAAGGAATATTGTGCTTAGTCGTACAATGCCGCCAACAGAGGGGTGCACTGTGGTGAAAAATCTCGAAGCATTGAGGGTATTAAATATTCCTTCTGAAGAAATTTTTGTCATTGGAGGTGCTGAAATTTATCGTTTACTCCTCCCAGAATGCGACACTCTTATTCTAACTCACGTACATCGTGCTGTTGCAGGGGATACTTTTTTTCCTCCCTTTGAGAAAGAATTTCAGGCGGAAAAAATTCTTTTGGAGACTCCCGAGTTTAGAATTCAAGAGTATCGGCGCTGTGTGAAAGCCGGCTAGCAAAAATCGTAACAACATATTCTTCTGTTTTTTCTTTGTGAAATGAAATGACGTTGGTAGCTAAAAGCATAATTATTTTGTTGACATTAACAATGATAGTTACATTCTTGTCACAGTAGTTATAAAATTTCATTTTTATGAAAGCGTTCTACCAAACTATCCCCATCGTCGCAGTGGCGTCGATTTCTATTGGTAGTATTCGGGCTCACTCCTTTCTTCAAAGACACTTTCCACCGGAACGCCGTATTGCATTGCAACTGCAGTGCCAGGATCTTTTTGTTGCCAAATAGACTGTTTTGGCAAACGTAAAGTAAGCAACCCCCAACCCCAGTATAGTTATGAATGAGATCCATAAAATGTTCCCCAAACTGGATAAGCTAATTGATAGTTGGTGTGAGCGACGTTGTTTAAAGCCGCTCTGTTTTATATTACGAGATTACCCGTTATGTAGTGAACTCAGCGATGGGTGGGGCGTCCTCTTGGAAGCACTCTTGGAAATCAAAGGAATTTGCTGCCATGAATTAACGCTAGAAGAGAGGCGGTTGTTGGGGGAGCTTATCCATGCTATCCAGGAAAAGAAAGAAGGGTGGTAGATCATAGCCAAATAGGTTGTAGTCTATTATAGGTAGTAGGTTGTAGGATTCAGGTTAACAGGAAATAGTTTCTTAAAGAAAAATAGAGAACTTTTTTAATCTACTATCCATGTGGCTAGCCCGAGTTCCACAGTTGCGAATGGCGATCTTTCGCAATATACTCGGCCTCAAATTGTTTTTTCAAATCACTTATGTATGAAACATACACTGCATGCTTTTAAAAAGCATCTTTAGACCAAGTTTTTACAAAATATCATCCACCTCAACTGTGGAACTCGGGCTAGTTTTTTAAATTTTCCGGCTTTACTTTTTCCTGCAACCTGCTTTTCATTTTTAGAGTTGCGCTCTCTCCCTTTTCCTAAGAGAGTGGGGCTGTTATGAAAATGAAAGCCACTTTGTTTTCGTTTGTTTTCTTTTGTAGTCTAGGTTTTCTCTTGTTTGGAAAAGATGAGTCCTATATTCCCCCAACGCGGGGATACGATCCAACTAATAGCTATTATGATTATTACGCAACCAGTAGCTATCCTTTGGGTATTGATCAGGACGGGTATGCTTATGCCATCCCATGGACTCCAGTCACAGGGGGGGATTACGCTTATTTTTTAACCTGCGCAATAGGTTCTGGTGACAGTCATAATCTTTACGTAAGTCAAATGACTTCAGGAGGTTTTAACTATAACTTACCAGGGGTGCCTGTTGCTCGTATTATGCAAAGTGGGGATAGTTACGTTGTGGCTGGTGGAACAAATTCCAATATCCCAATAACCTTTATGGATTTTTTGCGTCCTGTGAGGTATGTCAACTGGTATAACAATGGCCAACAAAAGGGAGATGCGGGAGCTAAATCAACAGAATACGGGACATATATCATTCATAATGAATATACATGCGACCGTGCTGGTGTGTCGAGAAAGGTGGAAAGTTCTGACTGGATTTATGTTATGCCAGATAGAGAAGGTATTAGGGCAGCTATTGTGAAAGATCAGGAGGAGCGAAAAACCAACCCAGAAAAACCTCCTTTGAGAATGGTGTTTTTAATACCTAAGAGCATATTACAAAATTTCTTGAATCTCTCTTCTCAACAAACAGACCCCAATGTTGATAATTCTATAAGTAACTGCTTTGTGCCCGCAAAGAAAGATCAGCTAGATCCTCTTAAGAAGGAAAAACATGCCCTCAAGCTGCCTCCTACCTATAGTTCCTATTTGTACGAATGGACGAGTACTTTTGTTTCAAATGATCCAAGACAGAAACCAGCTGCTAGTTTTTTAACGCCAGAAGATACTAGTCAGTATGGCAAGTATTATCAAGTAGGGGGCGTCTTTGGAAATGAGCCCAACAATTCCTCAGAGCGACCTATGAGCCAAAGATGGGAAGGTAAATTTGGTATGACGGACTTCACTAATCAGCTTAAAAACTCAGGATTTCGTCTTATGGAGGTGACCTTTCCTGCTAATGCAGACCCTAATAAGATACCGCTGCCAGTTAGTGATCCCAATCGCAATGTCAGTGACTACTCTATATCACCGCCTCCCCCACCACCAGAGCTAAAGTCAGACCAACCAGATCCGTTAGATAAATCAAATCAACCAGATAAACCAAATGAACAAGTCAACACTCCAGCTGCTCAGTAACCTCTGTTTTATCGGAGGCTTTGCCTCTATTCTCGGCTCCATCCTCGTTTGGTACGCTCTTGGCGGAACCAACAGTTGCGACTGGAGCAATGCTGCCGTTTGTGCTCATCGAGCCTATGGAGAGCGCTTCGGAATTTTTGTAGGACTGTGGGCGCCTACTTTTTTTGTCTTATCCCACTGCTTTTTTATTCATGCTGAAAAAGCAACAGAGGAAAAAAATCTTAACATTTCTTCAACAAAGGTATAGTTGAAGTTTGATCCATTAGAATAGCGAAAGTGGGGCTAGACAATCGGGTAAAAAAAGAGTAGTCCTTTTTTTTGTCAGTCAGTCTTATTTTCAACGACACTTCATCTTAACAACGAAAATTATGAATAAAAAGATAGCCATTCTCTTCTCATCATTACTGGTGGCAGGCTTTGCACTCGCTCAAGAGCAGTCATCATCCTCGGCAGCAGCACCTGCTACCACCACTACTACTGTCACCGAGTCTGCTGCAGCTACAGCAGCTGCAGCTACGGCAACGACTGAGACGGCGGCGCCAGCAGCAGCACCTGCAGCCTCTTGTGAAGCGAAAGAGAAAGGAACTTGCATGCCTCAATCTAAATGCGCCAAGACTCATATGAAAAAATGCTGTCATGATGTACTTACTCCTCAGGAGCGTCACCATTTTTGTGAAGTCAAATGCAAGGTGGTTGAGGCTAATCCTTCTTTGAAAGATCGAAAGAAAAAGCATGAGCTGTGTGATGCTATCTTGAAAGAAGATCCTTCGCTAAAGCCTGTCCTCGATAAGCTCAAAAAACATTGCGAGCTAGAGCATCAGAAAAAGAAAGCTGAGAGCACTTCAAGCGCTTCTACTTCTGCTACGAAGTAAGAAGAAATTTTGGAAGCGATAACGCTTCTTGTTAAATAAGCTGAGCCCGGAGCGATCCGGGCTTTAGTTTTTTTAGACATTGTTGAAGAAGGTTCTTGTCAGCAATAAAAACAATCAACAAAAGAGAAGTCGCTACTAACCTTATTCTAACTACACTAACGTCATTCCCGCGGAGGCGGGAACCCAGGCCGCCGTCGCTACAAATATTGGGTTTTTATAAAAATATTTTGCACCGCTATCACCGTTTTATTTTAAGAGATTCTTTAACGCTACTACTCAAATCAGAATTGACCGCGTTCTGGATTCCCGCCTCCGCGGGAACGACAGTTAGGTGGTAGCGGCTTAAATTCTCAAAGTACACATCGCCCTTTTTGACGATGTTAAGTATGGCAACTGGCACGCCCTCTAATATTTCACCACTGTAATCGACCAAGGAGCAATGGAGAGAGGCGCCGCTGGATCTCTAAGCCAATAGTGTGATGGCGGTTGATTGCGCAAGGGATGTCCGTGAGGTCCCGCTGAGAGCCACTGGTATTGAGCAGGAGAATAAGAGTAAACTTCTCGAGGCCCTTTCCATGAGGTAGTTTTTTTTCTTATCTTTTCCATCGCTTGCATTTGACTCGCTCGCTCCCGCTCGGCTCGCCCTGTTAGGGCTGCCTGACGGCAGTCTATCGGGCGGTCTCCCGACCAGCCGTATTTTGTGAATTTTTTCTGGGAGGCTTTTTCTCGATGAGCAAAATGACACTGAAGTTGGTAGCCTTGGTGGGGATTTTTATTAATCACTAGCAGCGAAGATCCCCCTTTTGGTGAATGAAGAAAATAGGCTGTCACAAAGGGCGTCTTTTTAGAAAAAGATGTTTTTACGGGATAGAGCTCGCACGGGCCATATTGAGAGCCTCCCCAGCATTTAGTGACAAGCTGAGCAGCATAATAAGTAGGAAGAGGAATAATCCTCTCCTTTTCTTGCAAAAACATCATGAGGTTGCCCCAAGAGTTGCCAAAGGAGCACTCCAAATGCCCTGGCTCATAGCCGTAGAGATAAGAGGTGGTTCCTCCTAATGTTAAAAACTGAGCAGAAATTTCTGCATTTAAAAGTGCTGCGGCCATGGTAATTTCGGGTTCTCCCGGAAAGACAGAATAGCCATATTCGCTAATCATCAGTGGCATGGAAGAGGGGATGCCTCCATGGCGCAAGCGTACAACAGCCTTACGGAGTCGCTCTGGTTGATGAAGTAAAAGTGGAGGTGCTGGAAGTAAGAAGTCATCAAAGGGGTACCATTCGAATGTTAAAAATCGAAAATCTTTTTCTTCACCCTGCTTGCGCAATTGTTGGAAAAAACGCCGTAGCCATGGCCGATGATCATAGCGGTAAGTGGTATCATGCTGCTCTACATCAATGGTAACAAAGCTCAACCCTCCCAAAATAGCGGTTGGGCAAGTGATATGAATTTTTTTGGCAACTTGAGAATAAAGTTCGGCAACATCCTTGGGATCGACACGCTGCCCATCGGGCTCTTCGCCAAGTTCAAACCAGGGAGCTACTGAGCCTACTTCGGGGCTTCTTTGAGAGATATAAGCCGCCGCCGCAGCTGCATTTTCAGGAGTATCGTAAAAAATAGGAATGGCCCAAAGGGTTCGCAACTGCTGGGTCAACCCCGACTTAATAATCTCATCAAGACCCGGCTGAGTAGTGCCAAGATCGAGATCGCAAGCGCGATGCCAAGGGTCGGTCGAAGAAACATAAATCAATGTTTGGTGTGTGTCAGGGCGATGCACCACATGATCTTCAAAGTAACCATCTGAGAACCTGTTGAAAATTCTACTGCTGAGGCGCAGGGCTGCGTCACTGCGATGCTCGCGTCCTCGAGTATTTCGATATACACTGCGGGTCTGCGCTTCTCGTTCCTTGCCCTGCATCCACATCAGCGAATTTTTAACAGGTTCTGAGGTGAGTTCCCCAACTTCGATCTCCCCAAGGGTATACCCCATTTTGTCACGTGGATCGCAGGCTCCTTGGGGAGCGGTTCCGGAGCTCTCAGTCATGAGAATACGGACGAACTGCACGGACTTAGGAACCCCAAAAAATGTCGGCTCGCCCAAATAAAGAAACTGTTGGCCTCCTTTTCCATTGATTATTTTTCCATGAGGAAAATCGTGCCATGCCTGATTGTGACCCCGATAGAGAGAGCCTCCCAAGGCATACTGCACGCGGAAAGAGCGTGCATAGGGCTCTTTCCAATGAAGACGAATGGCGTTAATTTTTTGTGGTTTTTCAAAATCGAGCAAGACCCACTGCGGGTGGTTGCGATCAGGCTCTCCGGTATAATAAGAGGTGAGGTAAGGATTGCTTTTCCAAAAACTTGTTGGATTGCCATCATCCAAACGGGAGTAGCCATCGTTATTAGCCTCATCCAGTGTGTTGCCGCGCCGTGGTAAGCGGTAGCCATAACTTGTAACAATCGGTGTTGTGGAATTGGTAGAAGAAGTCCAATAACCTTGCTGGTGGAGCTGGTCACTCCAGGTGCCATGAGGATTCCAGTGCCATGCCTCGATTCCTAATTCCGTGCGCAATCGATAGGACAAGGGTTTGAGTCCCGAGCCCTTCATCGCTTGGATATTTTTGGCAGAGAGTATCTCCTTTTGTTCCCCAGCAGCATGTCCATCGACGCCTCCTCCGAAAGCCATTTCCAGATGAGCAATTTTGGTAGGATGAGCTAGATCAATCCTGATTGTTTTTTGCTGATAGGGGTAGGCTTTCGCATATGCGAGATTTGCAATAAACGATAAGAAAAAAAGAGAAGGCCCAAGTCTCTTCATGAGTGAGTCAGCTTCACTTTTTTTGTTCTTGGAGTTTTGGGTTTCAAAGAAGTGCTTTGCTGTGACTGAGAAGATTTTTTTTCTTCTGTTTTGGTTGTCTCTTCAAGGGCAGCGGTAGCGAGGCTGCATCTTTTTGAAAAATTTTTAAAGCGAGCAGCGAAATCTTTTACATAGAAGGCCCTTCGGCGAAGCTCCTTGCTAGTAGCATGCCAGAGCTCAATATCAAGATCATTTAAATCGCAGAGATCGGAAAAATAAGAGGCTCCGAGGATATCTTTAATCGACTCCAGTGAACCATTATATCCTGGTAAGAGAGCGTGATCTGAAGCGTTTTCATGACGTGGATAGTGAAGTTCTAACCCACCAAAAAGTGGCTGTAAAAAATATTCAGCAAGGACGATGGTCTTAGCATATTCTTCGACAGTGCCAAGTACGGTGGCTTTTTTGAGACGAGCTATAGCACGTTCTAAATTTTGAGAAGAGGGGGGTGCACCGTAGTCGTTAGCGCCAAAGATGGTGACTTGAGCGTTAATAACAAAGTTAGGATGGTGTCCTACTAATATATTTAGAAACTCAGCTAAGGAAGACTGAGAAGCCGCAGTATGTAAGGGATCTTCTGTCTTTGGTATGGTACGAAAATAAACATACATTGAAACCAATCTCATGACAGGATGGCGGATGAATACGCAGTCATGGAAAGAGTAGGCTTTCCTATTTTCAAAGAGCAATCGTTTCTCTATATCACGATTAAAATCACATCCAAAAAAATGATGGCTTGAGAGAGCTTTTAAATGAGGATGTTGCTCCAAATGCTTGTAAAGCTGGTTGGGATAAATGCGGCCATCACTCTTTTGATCAGCGTGAAATTCAGAAAAAGTCTCTCCAAAATATTTTTTCAATGACAAATCCAAAGTAGACCCAGCATTTTTAAAGAGATGATGGTGTAATAAAATATGTCGCATAAGACTGGTCTTTATACAGCATCGAGACTCGACATAGAAGAATGAAATAGTGTAGCCTAGGGGCTTTCTTCAAACTTCATGGACGCGTCTAATGTTATCAGCCAATTCTTTTCGCCCGCCGCCTGGACGTTTCTTAAAGCAGTGGCTGGTTGGTTCATGAGTCCCATCGGGTTTTTGGTTTGGACGACACTTGTAAAATCAGCGGTATTGCTTGGGATTGTTTTGGGGCTTGTCTCTTACACTGTTTATGCAGAGCGACGAGTTAGTGCCCTGATTCAAGATCGCCTTGGGCCTAATCGAGTTGGCTGGCAAGGCCTCTTGCAGCCAGTTGCGGATGCTTTGAAATTGTTACTCAAAGAAAATTTTACTCCCAAGAGCGCTAACTATTTTTATTTTCGTCTGGCCCCCAAACTAGTGATGGTTCCTCCTATTCTTGTCTTGGCCGTGATTCCTGTGGGGAGTTCTTTATTTGGGGTTCCGATAACTATTGCTAGTCTCAATACCGGAGCGCTCTATGTGCTGGCCATTTCTTCCATTTCTGTTTACGGCATTGTGCTTGCAGGATGGTCTTCCAATTCCAAATATCCATTTTTGGGTGGCATTCGCTCCAGCTCTCAGATGATTTCTTATGAGCTTTCACTAGCGCTCTCACTGGTGCCTGTCTTCATGTTGATTGGCTCGCTCAATCTCGATACCATTGTGCACTATCAAGTGGAGCATGGTTGGTTGGTTTTTCCTTTTTGGCCTAAAGGAATGACCTTCTCTGCGCTATGGCATCCCGCAGAAGCCCTCAATGCCTTCCGTGCAGGGCTCTCTCTGAAGCATTTTCTTTATTGGATTCCGCTTTTTATTTCTTTCCTTTTGTTTCTTATTTCCATGTTTGCAGAGACTAATAGACTTCCTTTTGACCTTCCGGAAGCAGAGCAGGAGCTCATTGGTGGGTATCATACGGAATATTCTTCGATGGGGTTTGCGCTCTTTTTTCTTGGCGAATACACAGCGATGATTGCCGGAGCCAGTGCGATCATCACACTGTTTTTAGGAGGGTGGAGCTTACCATTGATTCCTGATGGTTCTCACGGCTGGGGATGGGGTATCGTGAATATCGTAACTTTTTTTGCAAAAGTAGTGGCCCTTCTTTTGTTTTTTATCTGGGTCCGTTGGACATTGCCTCGCTTTCGATTTGATCAGCTAATGAAACTGGGTTGGTATTTCTTTTTTGAGTTAGCCATTGTAAATATTTTTCTCGCAGCGGCCGTATTGACCTATATCCACTAAATTTTTTTATGATTGTCGATCGCAGAAAACTCAATTGGACAGAGCGCCTCTACTTTCCAGCTATCTTGCAGGGCCTGGCCATTACCTGGAAGCATTTTAAAAAATCTCTTTTTGGCAAGGGAATCATTACTATGCAATACCCGGAAGAAAAATGGGATGCCCGCTTGCCAGAGTGGTATCGCGGTGCTCCTACGCTGGTCAAAGATGAACATGGCCGTGAACGGTGTGTCTCTTGTCAGCTTTGTGAATTTATTTGCCCACCACGAGCCATTACCATTCAGCCAATGGAAATTTCTGAAGGAGATCCATGGCGCAAGGTCGAAAAAGAACCACGTATTTTTGATATTGATATGGCGCGTTGTATTTATTGCGGATTGTGTGAGGAAGTTTGTCCGGAACAGGCGATTTTTTTACGGAAAGATTATTCGGTAATTGGATTGGATCGTTCTCAAATGGTGCATCACAAAGAAAAGCTTTATGAAATGGGAGGAGTGATGACTGGGCTTGTTTTTAAATGGAATGAGAAAAAGTAAATTTTTATGCAACTAACACTCTTCTGGATTTTTTCTTTACTGATGATTCTCTTTGCTCTTGGTGTCGTTAGCTTGCGGAGTCCCATTTCATGTGCTCTTTCGTTGGTAGGATCTTTTTTGGCGCTTGCAGCACTCTTTGTGACCCTAGATGCTTTTTTCATCGGGATCATTCAGGTGTTGGTCGCTGCTGGTGCCGTCATGGTGCTTTTTCTTTTTATTATCATGCTGCTTAATCTCCAAGCAGAAGAGCGTCGGCCTGTGAAGCTAAGTGCCATGGTAGGCGCAGGGGCCATCATTTTTTGCTTTATCAAACTTTTAGCCGAAGTCATTGCTGCTAGTCCTCTCTTATCGCGACCCATACCTCTCTTACAGGAGACTGCAACTAATGACATCGCCATGATTGGGACAACGCTCTTTCGCTCTTTTAATCTTCCTTTTCAAATCATCGGAGTGCTCTTGCTCGTGGCAACGGTGGGAGTGGTGCTCTTAAGTCGCCGGACACTGAAGTGAATAGCCCTAAAAGAAAGCAAACAATGAGCAATAAGATTAAGTTTCAACTTCAACTTTCAACTTCAACTAAGCCGTAAAGCGGCTTCTGCCAATGATTCCTCTTTCTCATTATCTCATGGTCAGCGGCTTGCTCTTTGCTCTTGGGTTGGGGGGAGTGATGGTGCGGCGCAATCTGATCATTATTTTTATGTGTCTGGAAATGATGCTCAGTGCAGCTAATCTCTCCCTCGTTGCTTTTGCGCGCTACGGCTTGATTGAGGGGCATCCTAACTACGAAGGACAAATGTTAGTTTTTTTTATTATTACTGTTGCTGCTGCCGAGGTGGCTCTAGGGTTAGCAATCATCGTGGCTCTTTTTCGTAAGGAACAGACGACCCATACTGAAGATCTCAACAGCATGAAATTTTAAAAATAGTATGAATTTCTCTTCCCAACTTTCTTCTGTTGCTTGGATGGTTTATTTGGCACCTCTTGTTGCTGCGGTATTGATTTTATTTGCTGCGGGTTGTTGCAAGCGAGTTTCCGCTAGCCTTGCAATTGGTTCGGTGCTTATTTCGTGTGCTGGCAGCTGGGTTCTTTTTTTGCAAGGAACTGATTTGATGGTTTCTGGCATGACGTGGATGGATTTTGGGAAAGTGTTAACGATCCCCATTGGGATGAACATCGATGCGTTGACACGGACCATGATGGTAGTAGTGACCTCCATTGCAACCCTTGTTTTTACTTACTCGCTAGGATACATGCGCGAAGAGGAAGGATATTGCCGTTATTTTGCGGGACTCTCTTTTTTCCTTTTTTCAATGCTAGGCATTGTCGTGGCTAGCAATTTTGTCATGCTCTTTATTAATTGGGAGCTGGTCGGATTTAGCTCTTATTTGCTCATTATGCATTTCTTTGAGAAGCCAGCCGCAGCAGATGCTGGCAAGCAGGCTTTCATCGTCAATCGCCTTGGTGATTTTGGCCTCTTTTTGGGGATCTTGCTGTTGTGGATTGCGACTGGCTCTCTTTCTTTTGAAACTATCAATAAGGCCTCTTCTCTTTTTACGGATCATCCAGCTCTTTTGGCTGTTGCTTTGCTGTTGGTTTTCTGTGGTACTGTTGGAAAATCAGCACAGTTTCCGCTGCATGTTTGGTTGCCTAATTCAATGGAGGGCCCAACGCCTGTTTCTTCCTTGCTCCATGCTGCGACGATGGTAGCAGCTGGAGTTTATATGCTAGCTCGTATTTTCCCATTGCTTCATTGCTCTCCCATGGCACGTGAAGGAATTATGTGGATTGGCGCTATCACAGCATTGATGGCAGCGCTTATGGCAACACAGCAAAATGATTTTAAAAAGGTTTTGGCTTATTCGACCATCTCTCAACTTGGTTACATGGTTACAGCTGTCGGTGTAGCCTCTTCTGCGAGCGTTCCGATGTTTCATCTTTTTACGCATGCTTTCTTTAAGTGTTTGCTGTTTTTAACAGCAGGTTCAGTGATGGTCAGCATGCATCACGAACTCGATATTTGGAAAATGGGAGGACTTCGCAAACGGATGCCTATTACCTTTGTTACCTTTTTATGTGGAATGCTGGCTTTAGCAGGGGCTCCCTTTTTCAGTGGCAGCTTTAGCAAAGACCTCATTATGAAATTTGCTTTTCAAGAAAACAAAATTGTTTTTTGGATGATTGTCATAGCTGCAGCTTTCACGGCTTTTTATATCACGCGTGTCTGTATGGTTGCTTTTTTTGGAAAACCACGTTCAGAGCATGCTGCCATGGCTCTTGAATCACCCTTGGTCATGACAGCTCCGCTAATACTACTGTCGATCCCAGCTGTTTTTTCTGGTTATCCATGGGTCGAGCATATTTTTATCACGCCTCTTGGAAGTGCTTCCTTGCTGCAAGAGACGCCTGCTTATGTCGAATGGTTGTTTATTTCTTTTTTTATTCTTGGAACAGTCGGTGCCATCTTGCTTTATCGCAATGCAACTCAAGATCCGGTAGTGATTCCTTTCTTTGCGCAGCGATTTTATATTGACAATCTCTACGAGTGGTGCGTGCAAAAAATACAAGGAGGAGTTGCTAACCTAGCTGCTTTTTTTGACCGCTGGATTGTTGATGCTTTCTTGGTTCAAGGAATTGCTTCATTGGTATGGTCGATAGGATTTGTCCTTCGTTTTCTCCAAGTTGGTAGTCTCCAAATATACACCCTTTTTCTTGGTGCAGGCGTCATTTTCTTGGTGACGTTGCTGCTTCGTATTCATTAAATAAAAGGCTGAAGACTAAATCTTGAAAACTAACTTTTGCTTCCATATGAATTCCGCTTCAATAACTCTATCCCTGCCTTGGTGGGGATGTCGCTAACTTCTATATAGTAATAACTGGATCCCTACGTCATTCCCTCGAAGGAGGGAACAAGCAGGGATGCTGCTATTTTCTAGCAGTACTTCAACTTTTCCATGAGCCCACTTCTTTTTCTTATCTTGATTCCCTTTATGGCGGTTTTTTTTATCGCGCTGGGAGGCCCAGCACGCTTCACCGCTCTCTTGGCAACTGGTCTCAATCTTCTGCTGACTCTTTTTCTTTTTGCTCGTTATGATCAACTCATAGGCGGGTGGCAGTATGTTCGAGAAATGGCAGTATTGCCGCAGTTGCGACTTAATTTTTCCTTAGGTGCTGATGGGCTCAGTCTCACTATGTTGTTGCTCACTACGCTAGTTTCTTTTGCAGCCATCTGGACAGCTCCAAAAATAGAGCGTTCTCCACAGCTTTTTTATTGCTGCTTGCTTCTTATTTCAGGGGGACTTGTCGGTGCTTTTTCTTCCATTGATCTTTTTTTTCTCTATGGATTTCATGAGATTGCATTGATTCCTGTTTTTATCATGATTGGTATTTGGGGCTCTGGAGATAGGCAGAGAGCTGCTTGGAAAGCGACTCTCTATTTAGGTGCTGGAAGTTTTTTAGTGCTCCTTGGCATTGTGGCGCTTTATCTTTCTGGTCCTGCTGGTTTGCGTAGTTTTGATGTGCGGTCTCTTCTTGAGATGGCACAGTCAGATCTCTTCCATCCAGCTTCTTGGATTTATCTCCTCTTGCTGGCAGGACTTGGAACATTGGTTTCTCTTTTTCCATTTCACTCTTGGGCTCCTTCAACCTACTCGAGCGCGCCTCCTTCTACAGCGATGCTTCACGCCGGAGTATTGAAAAAATTTGGACTTTATGGATTGCTCCGTTTTGTGTTGCCCCTTTTTCCTGAGGCTGTCACGCAGTTCTCCACGCTTCTTTTAGCTTTATTGACCTGTAATATTCTCTACATCGGCTATGTGACTATGGCTCAGCGCCGTCTCGATTGGACGCTTGCTTATTCCAGCGTGATGCACATGGGGACTATTTTTTTAGGGCTCGCCTCGATGAATATGATGGGGTTAAGCGGTGCTGGGCTCTTTATGTTTGGGCATGGACTTTCCATTGCCCTTCTCCTTGCTTTATGTGGAGCCCTTAAGCGACGTACAACGACTCTTGAGTATCATGAATTGGGGGGCTTGGCTAAGCTCACTCCACGCCTTTCACTTCTTTTTGGATTTGCTACGATGGCTTCCTTAGGATTGCCCGGTTTTACAAACTTTGCAGGAGAGGTGCTCATCTTTTTTGGAGCAACGGCTACCGCAGTGATTGACCATGGCTCACTTCCCTTTATTGTTGCTACGATTGCGGCTGTTTGGGGTGTTGTGATTTCGTCAATTTATATGCTGAGAGCTTACCGTGCTGTTTTTTTTGGAGCCTTGAGAGAAACTGCTCGTTGCGCAGCGGTACAGGATCTTCGTCCTTTTGAATTTTTGCCAGCAAGCTTGCTGATCGTCTGCTTACTTGTTACTGGAATTTTTCCCAAGCTTCTTTTGAAAATGCTCACTCTTGCTTTTAGCTGACCTTTTTTATCCTGTGAATCCTCTCTACTTAGAATTTTCTGTTGTGCTTCTAGGCTTAGCTCTGTTGGTGGTAGAAGCCTTCGTTCCTGGCTGTTCCAAAAAAGCGCTAGCACTCATCGGTGTTACGGGGCTCCTTCTCATCCTGCTAGCAACATGGTTGCCATGGCAGCCTCTAGACCCATCGATGGCATCAGCCCATTTTTATACATGGGATGCGCTAGCACTTTTTTTTAAACGCTTCATGATCGTGATGACGATCCTGACCATGCTGATGTCTCTACCATTTGTACCTTCTATAGAGCGCTCTATTCCTGGGGAAAAAAGTGGCAGTGGTGTTGGAGAGTTTTTTATTCTTCCCATTTTTGCTTGCGCAAGCCTTATGTGGCTTGTTTCTGCGGTGAATTTCATCATGCTTTTTGTCTCTTTGGAATGCCTCTCCATCGTGCTTTATGTTGCAATTACTTATTTTCGCAACGATTCCAAGAGCCTCGAAGCAGGAACAAAATATTTGATCCTTAGTGCCCTTGCTACTGGGTTTTTAGTTTATGGAATAGCTTGGATTTTTGGAACGACTGGCACCATGAGTATTAATGAGCTTTCTAAGGCAATTGCAGGATTGCCCCTCTCTTCACTGACGCCGCTACTCTTTGGTATTGGACTCATTTTAGTTGCTTTTTGTTTCAAAATAGGAGCGGTTCCTTTTCAATTTTGGTTGCCTGATGTTTATCAAGGAGCTCCAACACCCATTACGGCCTTTCTTTCTGTAGCTTCTAAAGCGGGAGGATTTGTGATTCTACTGCGATTGTTGGAACAGCTTTACACCATTCCTCTTCTTGCAAAAAAAATGTCGGTCATCGTGCTAGCGCTGGCAGTAATGACTCTTCTTTTTGGTAATCTTGCTGCCATGGCTCAAAGCAATATGAAGCGCCTCTTAGCTTACTCGAGTATTGCGCATACAGGTTACTTGCTGATGGCCGTTGTTAGTATTGGCGCTCCTTTGATGGGGATGGCGATCCAATGTTACTTGGCTGCCTATTTACTCATGACTTCGCTGGCTTTTCTTGTACTGCTCATAGTTTCACAAAAATTAAGTAACGATGAGCTCTATTCTTTTCAAGGGCTACATCAACGTTCTCCTTTCCTTGCCTGTGCAATGACCATTGCCATGGCCTCCTTGGCAGGACTTCCTCTAACTATTGGCTTTATTGGAAAATTGTTCGTTTTTGAAGTCGCCCTTCAACAACGTCACTATGGCTTAGTGGTCATTGGTAGTATTAGCGTTGTGGCTGGATTGTATTACTATCTCAAGGTAGTGCGTGCCATGTATTGGCAACAACCTAGCGAAGGAGCTTATCCTATTGTTGTTTCAAAAAAAATAGGCTGTCTTATTGGAGCACTTGCTGGTGGTATTGTTGTTTTAGGAATTTACCCAGCACCACTCTTTTTTCTTTTTAAATAAGTGGGTTGTTGGTAGGCTTCTTGGAAACTCAATTGCTATTAAGAGTAACACCTTCTAACTTTTTATGAAAACGATACAACTGCTTCTATTTAATTTGCTTATTATTGGAGCAATTCAACTAAAGGGAGACGAGATTTCTAGTTCGGATTATAGCCTGGTACCCCAGCCTTATATTACTTCGCCAAGAACGTCGACTGAATTTAAAAACTTCTCTGCTTTTGCGGTTCTTCTAGATAATGGTCAGCTTTTTTCTTATGGGAGAGAGTCTTTGGCTCCTACCGCTAATGCTATAGTTGCTCCTCAACTTCCTGATGATTTTACAGTATATCAAATTTATTCTAGCCCTGTTGCTTTTATGGCTCTTTCTACTCAAGGAAAAGTTGTTTCTTGGGGTGATCCAGCACAAGGAAGCGTAGCGCCAACTGATGATATTGATGTGCAAGTAGATTCTAACACTATTGTTTCTAACTTTACTGGTTTTGTAGCACGTTTAAAAAATGGAAAACTTGCTGAGTGGGGAACTCTCTCTTTATCGCCCGATGTGCAAGAAGCTATCGATTCGGGAAAAAAAGTTGTTCAACTTTATGCAGGTTATACTATTTTTGTTGCTGTACTTGAAGATAGCAAGACCCACGTACAAACTCTTATTTCATGGGGATACAATAGAGCTAACCCAAGTGAATCACTTAATAAGACTATCAGTGTTCCATCGACAACTAAAGTGCAGACTGTTGTTACCACTTTTGGTGCTGCTACAGCTCTTTTTAGTGATGGGAGCATACAATCATGGGGAGCCGCCTCTGAGGGAGGCTTAACAGCTAGTATTCCTAAAAATGAGAAGATAATGCGGATTCTTGCTGGGCAACATGCTTTTGCAGCTCTTAGTAATACTGGCCATATTTATGGATGGGGAAATGCAAATTTTGGAGGCTTCTCGCCTACATTACCAGAGAAGACGGCAGCAACTGCAATTTATGCCAACGATGTTGATTTTGCAGTAATGCTTAATGATGGAAATATTTTTTCCTGGGGATTTCACATTCAAGATCCAAAGACACAGAAGAATCAGAAGATTATTCCTAGGTATATAAATAAAAACAGAAAACCCAGACGTTGGCCCTGGAGTGAAGAAACTACGAGCCTATTTTTGGATGAGGTCCAATTTATTATTCCTAATGGAGAGGCTTTTGCAGCCTTGACCATCGATGATTATCGCAACAACAAAATTTTTACTTGGGGAAGTGCTAACGAAGAAAACTCACCAGGGCGTACAATATCTACCAAAGGAGAGGTTTCTTTTGCTCCTGTTCCTGCCGTTTCTGCTATTATCCCTTGTCAATTTAGTTTTACCGTTCTTTATCAAGATGGAACGATTCAATCATGGGGAAAATGGGCAGATGGCAAGACGGATATAGCGACACCATCTCTGCCCCAAAAAGAGGATGGAACCGTTAAAAAGGTGACAGCTTTAGTTTCTGATCTCAATGCCTACATGGCTATTCTTGAAGATGGGTCTCTGTTCTATTGGGGAGGGGCTTGTTCGCCACCACTAACTGATGGTACTTTTCAACCTTCTGCCGATTTCTCTTATGGGAAAACGATTCTTATTTCTGGGGAAACCCCGGCACCTAAAGCTCTTTGGTTCGTTTACCCTTTTGCAAAATACATTTACAATGGACCTCTTGCAACAGACTCGCCAAGTGAGAGCGCCACTCGCGCTCAATAACCTTTGAGGGAAATTCCGTGTGATGCAAGTGTGAGTTGGAAGTTTGGGTTTGGACATTCTTTCTGCTGCTCGCAAAGGATTGAATAAAGTGCAAAATACACTATAACCTCCTATCCCGTGAGCATTGCATCCCTTTTTTCAAAGACATTTTTTACTATTGCTCGTACCAAAGCGACCTCTACAACAGAGGTTCTTTCAGAGTATGACCAAAAACTCATTACCGCTTGTGTAGCGACTCCCGAAGAAGCGTTCACCGTGCTTCATTCTTCTGAAGAGGGACTCATGGTTGAACAGGCTCAAGAAACCCTTGCTACCTTTGGTCCGAATGATTTAGGAAAAAAATCGCATCAAGGATTTTTAAAAGAAATTTTTATTCGCTGTAAAAATCCTTTAGTGATCCAGCTTGTCATCATTTGCACTGTTCTGGTGTTTACGGGAGATATTCCCTCGGCAACTATTGTTGGCTTCATGATTCTTTTAAGTATTGGTTTTTCTTACTTTCAAGAGCATCGCTCTAGCCAAGCTGTAGAAAAACTTCGTGCCATGGTGCAGACTAATTGTCATGTATTGCGTCAGGGGCATGAAGTGGAAATTCCGATGTCACAAATTGTTCCAGGAGATCTTGTTTTTTTACAAGCCGGATCCTTGATTGCAGCTGATATGCGCCTTGTGGCGGCTAAAGATTTATTTGTCAGTCAATCTTCGCTGACAGGCGAATCGATGCCAGTTGAAAAAAGTGTTGAAAGTGGACTGGCTCCTAACCAGTCCTGCACATCAGCCTTAGAGCTCTCTAATGCTTTGTTTCAAGGAAGCAATGTGATTAGTGGTAGTGGTAAAGCTCTTGTTGTGAATACAGGTGTTCGAACTTATTTCGGCGCTATTAGTCAAAAACTCTCTAGTGCTCCGGTGCTTACTAGTTTTGATCGCGGCATCAGCGGGTTCACATGGCTCATGATTCGTTTCATGTGTGTCATGGTGAGTGTTGTTTTTTTAATTATAGGGCTTCGTAATCATAATTGGACAGAGGCTTTGCTCTTTGGACTCTCTGTAGCTGTAGGACTCACTCCAGAGATGCTGCCGATGATTGTAGTTGTGAATCTTGCCAAGGGCGCTATGGCCATGTCTCGCAAAAAAGTCATCGTTAAAAAACTGAACGCCATTCAAAACTTTGGAGCTATTAATATTCTTTGCACTGATAAAACCGGTACTCTCACACAAGATCGCGTCATCCTAGAAAAACATCTCGATGTTACGGGTCGTGATAGTGAGGATGTTTTGCGCTATGCCTACATGAATAGTTATTATCAGACAGGCTTGCGTGGCGCTTTGGATGCTTGTGTCCTCTCGCATACCGACCTTGATGTGGATCGAGGTTGTAAAAAGGTCGACGAGATTCCCTTTGATTTTCAACGTAAGCGAATGTCAGTTGTTGTCGATTACGAGGGAGATCACGTCTTGGTTTGTAAGGGAGCGGTAGAAGATATCTACAAGGCCTGTTCCTATTATCAAGTTGATGATGAAGTTTACATGATGATCGATCTCATTAAAAGCGATCTTATGGAAGAGTACGAAAGCTTAAGCCGTGATGGCTATCGTGTTCTTGGCATTGCTTACCGCGAATTTTCTCAAGAAAAAACAACTTTTGCTATTGGTGATGAAAGCGAGCTCATTTTTCTTGGTTACATTGCTTTTTTAGATCCACCCAAAGAATCAGCTTACAAGGCTATTGCTTCACTCAAGAGTTATGGTGTTGCTACCAAAATTCTCACTGGAGACAATTCTTTAGTAACGCGCAAAATTTGCAAAGAAGTCGGAATTGATGCTGGAGAGGTAATCACAGGGGATCAGCTTGGAGCGCTTACAGAAGAACAGTTGGGTGAGCTTGCAGAAAAAAATAATGTTTTTGCACGGCTCTCGCCTGCTCAAAAAGAACGCATCATTGTAGCCTTACAAAAACGAGGTCATGTCGTCGGATATATGGGAGATGGGATTAACGATGCTCTTTCTCTGCGTGTTGCCGATGTAGGTATTTCCGTTGATACTGGCATGGATGTAGCTAAAGAGTCAGCTGACATTATCTTGCTTGAGAAGAGTTTGATGGTCTTAGAAGATGGAATTTTAGAGGGCCGCAAAGTCTTTGGAAATATCATCAAGTATATTCGGATGGGGGCGAGTTCTAATTTTGGGAATATGTTTAGCATGGTGGGAAGCTCTTGTTTCTTGCCTTTCCTGCCAATATCACCGCTCCAATTACTTGTTAACAATTTGCTCTATGATACCTCCCAGGTAGGAATTCCTTCTGACCATGTCGATCCAGAATACCTCCAGAAGCCTCGTCAATGGAATATCGGCAACATTGGCCGCTATATGATTTGTATAGGGCCGCTGAGTTCTATTTTTGATTATGCCACTTTTTTCTTAATGCTTTATTTTTTCCATTGCTCCCTTTTTAGTGATCCAGGGACAAGCGCAGAGATGAAAACCTATTACGAAAAACTCTTTCACACGGGATGGTTTGTCGAATCCATCCTCACGCAGACATTAATTGTTCATATCATTCGTACGGCAAAAATTCCCTTTGTTCAAAGTATTGCCAGTCCCTTTTTGCTAACGATGACCTTTCTCATCATGGCTATTGGCGGTATTTTACCCTATACGCCACTAGGGGCTTATTTTGAAATGGTCCCACTTCCGGGTGTTTACTGGTTTTGGATCGTAGGGTTTCTCTTGTGCTATGCCACTATTACACACCATGTGAATGTGTGGTGTTTAAAGAAATTTGGAATGAATTAGGCTCTGTTTGGAAGCATTTTTAGGGGGCTATCGTCTCGTCAAGATACTTCACTTTTTTAGCAACAAAGCCTCCCCGGAGGTGACAGGCATCGTGGTGAATAGGCCCCTGCTCATCCTCTGCGATGCAAATGCCATCCTTAGTCAGATAGTCAACAGGATTGATGACTGAGGCACCATTAGCCTTGGCTACAGCAGCGATTGCATCCATCAGCGGGGCGCTTGTTTGTAAGAATGCTTCCTTGGTTAGTACCAGCTGCTTGTCCTCGCTTGGCGCAAAGAAGTGGCGGCGATATAACCTCCTTGGATTGAGTTCTTCTCCAATAGGGATATTGAGGACAACCGTCACTTTCTTACCCTTGGCCGTCAGTTCACCAACCAGATTGCCAAACGCCTGGAGAGAAGCCTTTCTTGCAGATTCCTCTGAGATAGGAACTCCGTGATAGAGAAATTTGGATGGTGAGCCGCGGTAGTAAATGATCCAGTAGGCAGCAATGACGACACGGTCAATCTTGGGGTACTGCTTAATCACTTCTTCCAACATGGGAACAAGTTCCCCGCAATGTTCTTTTTCAGAATTGGTCACCTCTGGTAAGGGAGGAACGCCTCCATAGGCCAAGACCATCGCACCACGGGTCGATCCTCTATTATCCTTAAGAAGTTCGTAGATTCGTGAGGCATATTGCACCACATGGCTATCGCCAAAAAAAAGAGTTTGTGGGCCGTTGCCGCCGATCCTCTCGATTTTTATGTAGTTTTTAAACCGGAGCTTTGTGAAGTTCTCACACCAAGCATGATCCTTCACTGCATGCTGAATTTTCTGCATCTTAAGATCTCTAGCACTTAAAGAGGTAGGAATTATTCCACTCCAAACCAAAGCTCCTAACACTCCAATAGCGATGAATGTTATTACTAGACTCGGAACAATCTTTGTGGACTTCGAAAAACGGATCGGCTTTTCGATGAGATAATAGGTTGTCAGGGTCAGGGCAAAGCCGATGCCAAGTGCCGCGAGGATATAGGAAAGATCTGGATGCTCTCCCTTTACGATGTGGACGAAAGAGAGAGGAGGCCAATGGAAAAGGTAGAGGGGATAACTAATTAATCCGATCCAGACGATTGCTGGATGGGAAAGAAAAAACTTATTCACCCAGGAGTGTTTGCCTGCTCCGATGATTAGGAGGGTGCCTATTACAGGCAGAGTGGCCCGCCAACCGGGGTAGGGATCTTGCTGATAGAGCATGGTCATTCCCAAGCCGAGCAATAGCAGTCCTGCTAAAGACATCCAGTTGCCGCAGAAAATCTCCTCTTCGTGGTTTTTTCCAAAATGCCACCACGAGAGCAGCGATCCCCCTAAAAATTCCCAGGCGCGGTAGGTGGTGACAAAAAAGGTCGTTTCTCTACATTGATACGACATGATGATGTTCCCGATAAGAGAGACTACCAGCAAGATCCAGAGAAGGGTTGCCATGGGCCACTTCTTTTTCCAGAAAAGCAGAAGCAGGGGTGGAAAGATAATGTAGAACTGCTCCTCAACAGCCAGCGACCAGAGATGCAAGAGGGGCTTAAGTGTAGCGTCAATGTCGAAGTACCCTCCCTCACTCCATAAGACCATATTCTGAATGAAGAGGGTTCCTGCTGCCACGTGCTTCCCCAGTTGTTCAAACTCATCATTGACCAGCATTATATTCCCGAAGACCAAAGTAAGAAGTAGTAAGATGATCAGTGAGGGAAAGAGCCGCCTAATACGCCGTGCATAAAAGTTCTTGAAGCTGAAATTCCCCTTTGCTCCTTTTGCCCCGACCTCTTTGTAGAGGATTCCACTAATGAGATAGCCAGAGATCACAAAGAAGATATCTACGCCACTGAATCCTCCAGGAAGTAACGTTGGAAAAGCGTGGCAGATGATTACCCCGAGTACAGCTACAGCCCTTAGCCCATCAATATCTGGTCGGTAATTAATCTTGGTCATTTGTTTAACTTAAAATTTAGGATTATTCCTTAGAGGGTTTCTTGAAAATGAATAAAATTGATGCAGTACCAGGAGCGAAGCGCACAGACCCGCAGTGTATAGGGACATACTCGAGGACGCGAGCACTGGAGCGACGCCGTAATGCGCAATTTTAGTCTTTTCAAGACACCCTCTTAGCGGTCTTATCCCTCTTTAAGATGTACATAGAGGGTGCTATAAAATCAATTGGTTGAGGATAGGCCCACCGCGGAGGGAGCCAGTAGGTTCCTTGCCAAACGATATGATAGCCTAGTTTTTCGGCAATATGATCTTTGTAGTATTGCACAACCGAGGAATCACCAGAAAAAGCCACAGCAAAGAAAGAGAAAGTGACATAGTCGGGATTGCGTTTCTGCAGAGCCTCGCGCGTGAAAATCTCAAGGGAGGGATCGTGATCGAATTTAGAGAGCCCTTTTGAAATCACAGTATCATTTCCAAAAATCTTTTTAAATCGTGCCGTACGACCCGTGAAGATGGGGATATGAATGACCTTTAATCCCGGAACGAGGTCATCCCAGTAGGGAGCATAAACACTCTCAATGACATCCCCCGCTTTGAAGTTTTTCTCGGCCCAACTACAGGCTCCCATTCTCGGATCCCCTAAGAAACGCCATCCGAGAAAGAGGCAACAGACGAGGTTGTAGGCTATCAGAGGCACTAACATCACGGTGAGAAATTTCTTATTGATCCTTGAGAGAGCCGGAGCGGCAGCCACCAGAAGGAATGGCACGGCGGGCGTGACAAAACGCATTTCCATTCTGGGAAAGCGTCCGATGGTCAGGAAGTAAAAGAAAAAGACGGCGAGGGTACCTGCTAACAAGAGAGCTTCTTCTTTTCTCAGCCGTTTTAGCGCGAACAAAAAAATCGAGATGGAAACAGCGCCAATAAGAAGAAGAGTGACGGGCCATCCCACGATGCTTGGGATATAGGCAAGAAAGAGCCCATACCCAGGATGGGACGTATCTCCACCATAAACGGGAGTGGTGTAGAGATTATAAAGAAAGTCCTGAGTAAAGAGGCTGTGATCGAAAAGTGCGCCGGGGCATCCAAGAACAAAACCGACAGGAACAGCAAAAGAGGCAAGCCAGAGATTTTTTTTCAAGAGAGCTTTGGGCCCATCTTGAATGAGCAAAAATACGGGGATAGCGATAGCCACGCCGAGTCCATTATATTTGCAAGCAGTGGAGAGGCCAGCAAGTAATCCTGCGGCGATTCCAAATACAAGACGCCCTGAAAGCACGGCATGGAGGGCGCAAGCAAAGGAAGCCATCATCCAGAAAATTACCGGCATATCAGCCGTGCCATAATGGGTGTAGGCCATCAAGCCAGCACTCGTCCCCATGATCAGTGCAATCGCCGAGGCAGCAGTTTTTCCGTTGCACCGAAGGATGGAAAAATAAACTAACGCTACTGCGGCACAGAGGTAGAGGATGGTCAGGATGCGAACACCCATCACCCGCGTCTCCAGTCTTAATTTGGTCGACGTATGAAGTATTCCTTTCATCACACAATCGACGGGATTAAGGACCAAGAGGCGTGCCGCGTAGGTTGTCAGAGGCGGCTTGAGATAGTCTCCCACCATCAGATTAGTCGGCACTCCTCGAAAGGCCATCTGGTCAGGATTCCAATCCTCGACTCTGCCCCACCGAGCTCCGATCAGGCTGAAGCTGAAACATAAGACCAGCGCTAGCCAGAGAAGTTTGTCTTTGCGAAATGAAAGTGTTAAAGAATTCATAGGGATGAAAGATAATGATTAACAGGGATAGAAGGAATAGAGGGTATGAAGAAAAAAGATAACAACAAAGGACTAAAAATTCATCCGAGAAAGGCATGGGAGTGGATCCCTAGGTCATTCCCGCGAAGGCCGGAAGAAGCAGGAATGCCGCTACTTCGTGGCGGCACTTTAGCTGATGAGAAGCATTTATCCTTTCCATCCCTGCTAAGAGGGTGTCTTGAAAAGACTAAAATTGCGCATTACAGCGTCGCTCCAGTGCTCGCGTCCTCGAGTATGTCCCTATACACTGCGGGT